>NZ_JBTYHF010000002.1:0-802101 GCF_054871425.1 Pseudomonas glycinis
CCCCAATTTCAACTTTATTCAGATTTCAGCGTAATACGTGCAAAAGCCTTCTTGCCGGCCTGGCAAACGTGAGTCGCGCCCAGTGCATATATAAAGGAGCGATCAACCACCTCACCATCGACACGCACGCCGCCAGCCGCCAACAGATCTCGCGCCGCCGCTGAGTTCTTCACCAAGCCAGCCTTATTAAGGACAGCAGCGATCGGCATATCCTCAACCGAAGACAGTTCGATCTCAGGCAAGTCATCTGGAAGCTCGCCATCCTTCATGCGGTTGCCGGCGCCTCGGTGAGCATTCGCCGCAGCTTCTTCACCATGGAAGCGCGCAACGATCTCTTCAGCCAGCTTGATTTTGATGTCGCGTGGATTCGCTCCAGCTTCGACGTCAGCCCGGAAGGCGTTGATCTCATCCATCGAGCGAAAGCTGAGCAACTCGAAGTAACGCCACATCAGCGCATCCGGGATGGAAACCAGCTTGCTGTACATAACGCCTGGTGCTTCCTGAATACCGACATAGTTGCCCAGCGACTTGGACATCTTCTTCACGCCATCCAGACCTTCCAGCAATGGCATGGTCAGAATGCACTGTGCCTCCTGGCCATAACCACGCTGCAACTCACGCCCCATCAGCAAGTTGAATTTCTGATCGGTACCGCCCAGCTCGACATCGGCGCGCAGCGCGACCGAGTCATAACCCTGAACCAGCGGATAGAGGAACTCGTGAATAGCGATCGGCTGGTTGGTGGTGTAGCGCTTGTCGAAGTCATCGCGCTCAAGCATGCGAGCGACGGTGTATTGCGAGGTCAGACGAATGAAATCCGCCGGCCCCATCTTGTCCATCCAAGTGGAGTTGAAGGCAACTTCGGTTTTCGCCGGATCAAGGATTTTGAAAACCTGAGTCTTGTAGGTCTCGGCATTCTCCAGAACCTGCTCACGCGTCAGTGGCGGACGCGTGGCGCTCTTGCCACTCGGATCACCGATCATCCCGGTGAAGTCACCTATAAGGAAGATCACCTGGTGCCCCAGCTCCTGGAACTGACGCAGCTTATTAATAAGCACGGTATGACCAAGATGCAGATCCGGAGCGGTAGGGTCGAAACCAGCCTTGATACGCAGCGGTTGGCCGCGCTTGAGCTTCTCGACCAGCTCGGACTCGACCAATAGTTCTTCCGCACCACGTTTAATCAGCGCTAGCTGCTCTTCAACCGACTTCATAACAGACCCGCAAGGCTCAGATTCAAAGGGAACCAACCATACAAGAACGCGCACCAATTACAAGTTTTGCCCGGCGCACGGACACCAATCCACAGACCCGAGGTCTGTAGACTTGCTTCAGCGATGATTTGGTTATATTTTATACAGTTATTTCATCTTCATCATGTCATTCATCTTTTCCAATTCATCTATTTCAAAGTCAAAAATTACCTATGACCACAGAACCGTCTAAAGCGCCCCCGCTTTACCCGAAGACCCACCTGCTCGCCGCAAGTGGAATCGCCGCCCTTCTCAGCCTGGCGCTGCTGGTATTTCCCTCCAGCGATGTTGAAGCCAAAAAGACGACTCTGAGTCTTGAACTGGAAAGTCCTGCTGAACAACTGACACAAGATCAAGACGCTGCTGATGCGGCTCAAGCCACAAACGAGCCCGTAGCTTCGCCGTTCGCACAAATCGAAAACAGCGACGAAAACGCCGCGCAAACCGCTGAAACCGCGCCAGCACCTGTAGCCCCTGCTGAGAAACCAAAAGAGCCTAGGCACCGTGAAGTCGTGGTTTCCAAAGGCGATACGCTGTCTACCCTGTTTGAAAAAGTCGGCCTACCGGCAGCCTCCGTGCACGAAATACTGGCTAGCGACAAGCAAGCCAAGCAGTTCAGCCAACTCAAGCGCGGTCAGAAACTCGAATTCGAACTCAGCCCGGAAGGCCAGTTGACCAGCCTGCACAGCAAAGTCAGCGACGTTGAAACCATTACTTTGACCAAGAACGATAAGGGCTATTCGTTCAACCGAGTGACTGCCAAGCCAACCGTTCGCACTGCCTACGTCCACGGTGTCATCAACAGCTCACTGTCGCAGTCCGCAGCCCGCGCCGGCCTTTCTCACAGCATGACCATGGATATGGCCAGCGTCTTTGGCTACGACATCGACTTCGCGCAGGACATTCGTCAAGGCGACGAATTCGATGTGATCTACGAGCAGAAAGTCATCAACGGTAAGGCGGTCGGCACCGGCCCGATCCTGTCGGCGCGTTTCACCAACCGCGGGAAGACTTACACCGCTGTTCGCTACACCAACAAACAAGGCAACAGCAGCTATTACACTGCCGATGGCAACAGCATGCGCAAGGCCTTCATCCGTACGCCGGTTGACTTCGCCCGCATCAGCTCGAAGTTCTCCATGGGCCGTAAGCACCCTATCCTCAACAAGATCCGCGCGCACAAAGGTGTCGACTATGCAGCGCCGCGAGGCACGCCGATCAAGGCTGCCGGTGACGGCAAAGTGTTGCTGGCCGGTCGTCGTGGTGGTTACGGCAACACCGTGATCATTCAGCACGGCAACACTTACCGTACGCTCTATGGCCATATGCAGGGCTTTGCCAAAGGCGTGAAAACCGGTGGCAGCGTCAAGCAAGGTCAAGTCATTGGCTACATCGGTACAACTGGCCTTTCCACCGGCCCGCATTTGCACTATGAGTTCCAGGTCAACGGCGTTCACGTCGATCCGCTGGGCCAGAAGCTGCCGATGGCCGATCCGATCGCCAAGTCCGAACGCGCGCGCTTCCTCGCGCAGAGCCAGCCGTTGATGGCGCGCATGGATCAAGAGAAGGCTACCATGCTGGCTTCGAGCAAGCGCTAAGCCATGGCCCTGTATATCGGTGTGATGTCCGGAACCAGTCTCGACGGGCTGGACATCGCCCTGATCGAGCAGACCTCGGCGATCAAACTGATCGCCACCCATTACCTGCCAATGCCTGACTCCCTGCGCGCCGAGCTGCTTGGCTTGTGCGCCAGCGGCCCCGACGAGATCGCCCGCTCGGCGATTGCTCAGCAACACTGGGTCGAACTTGCCGCGTCGGGCATTCACACCCTCCTCGCGCAACAACAACTCAAGCCCGATGCCATTCGTGCCATCGGTAGCCACGGTCAGACCATTCGCCATGAGCCGGCGCGCGGGTTTACCGTGCAGATCGGTAATCCAGCCCTGCTGACTGAGTTGACCGGTATTACCGTCGTCAGCGATTTCCGCAGTCGCGATGTCGCAGCGGGTGGCCAAGGTGCGCCTCTGGTGCCAGCCTTTCACGAAGCGTTGTTTGAAGAGCGTACTGGTAACCAGGCAGTCTTGAATGTCGGCGGATTCAGCAATCTCAGCCTGATTGAGCCGAACAAACCTGTGGCCGGTTTCGACTGCGGCCCGGGAAATGTTCTGATGGACGCCTGGATTCACCGGCAACGTGGCGAAAACTATGACCGGGACGGCAAATGGGCTGCGACCGGCAAGGTTGAACCAGCCCTGCTCACGGCACTGCTGAGCGACCCGTTCTTCGTCACCAAAGGCCCGAAGAGTACCGGCCGGGAAGTCTTCAATCTGCCATGGCTGGAACAGCATCTATCGCGTCTGCCGACTTTCGCTGCCGAAGACATTCAGGCCACGCTGCTCGAACTGACGGCGCTGACCATCGTCGAGTCGCTACAAGGCGCTCAATCGGACACTCAGGAATTGCTGGTTTGTGGCGGCGGCGCGCACAACGCGACGCTGATGAGACGTCTGGCGGATCTGCTGCCAAATACCCAAGTCGCCAGCACCGCAACTCACGGCGTTGACCCTGACTGGGTAGAAGCCATGGCCTTCGCCTGGCTGGCTCATTGCTGCCTCGAAGGCATCGCCGCCAATCGGCCAAGCGTCACCGGCGCTCGCGGCCTGCGCGTACTTGGCGCCATCTACCCGGCATAAACTTCAGATACAAAAACGCCGCAGAACCGAAAGGCTCTGCGGCGTTTTGTTGTGTGCGGTGAAGCGCGATCAGATCGAGAACGACGAACCGCAACCACAAGTCGTGGTGGCATTCGGGTTCTTGATCACGAAGCGCGAACCTTCCAGACCTTCCTGATAATCCACCTCGGCACCGGCCAGGTACTGGAAGCTCATCGGATCGACCACCAGGCTCACGCCTTCGCGCTCGACGATGGTGTCGTCATCGGCCACGTCTTCATCGAAGGTGAAACCGTATTGAAACCCTGAACAACCGCCGCCCGTAACAAATACGCGCAGCTTCAAGCGATCATTCCCCTCTTCATCGACCAGGCTCTTCACCTTGTGCGCAGCACCTTGAGTGAATTGCAAAGCCGTGGGGGTGAAGGATTCGACGCTCATGCTGACTATCTCCCGGCGTTACGCCGCCATAATGCGTGATGACGCGCATTATCCGCTTGTCCTAGAAAATTGGTCAACTATTAGAGGAGCATCGGCAAGCTTCAAGCGGTGAGCTTCAAGCTTGCCTCTGATCTCTTGTAGCTTGTGGCTTGAAGCTCGTAGCTGCTTTTAAGGCAGCATGCCGGCGTGTGACAGGCCGAAGCGCTCGTCCAGTCCGAACAGGATGTTCATGTTCTGCACCGCCTGGCCCGAGGCGCCCTTGACCAGATTGTCGATCACCGACAGCACGACCACCAGATCGCCATCCTGTGGACGATGCACGGCGATGCGGCAGACGTTGGCGCCGCGCACGCTACGGGTTTCCGGGTGGCTGCCGGCTGGCATGACATCGACGAACGGTTCGTTGGCATAGCGCTTTTCGAACAGTGCCTGCAGATCAACCGAGCGATCCACTACTGTCGCGTAGAGCGTGGAGTGAATACCGCGAATCATCGGCGTCAGGTGCGGGACGAAGGTCAGGCCGACGTCCTTGCCCGCCGCGCGACGCAGGCCCTGGCGAATTTCCGGCAGATGACGATGACCTTTTACCGCATAGGCCTTCATGCTTTCCGACGTCTCGGAGTACAAAGAACCTACAGCGGCACCACGCCCGGCACCACTGACACCGGATTTGCAGTCGGCGATCAAACGCGATGCGTCGGCCAGACCTGCTTCCAGCAATGGCAGGAAACCCAATTGCGTTGCGGTCGGATAGCAACCCGGCACCGCGATCAGGCGCGCTTTCTTGATCTGCTCGCGATTGACTTCCGGCAGACCATAGACCGCTTCGTCCAGCAATTGCGGTGCGCCGTGTGGCTGGCCGTACCACTTGGCCCATTCATCAGCATCTTGCAGACGGAAATCAGCGGACAGGTCGATGACCTTGGTGCCCGCCGCCAGCAGCTCGCCTGCCAAGGCGTGAGCCACGCCGTGTGGCGTGGCGAAGAAAACCACATCGCAGGCGCCAAGGGTTTTCACGTCCGGCACGCTGAACGCCAGCCCGTCATAGTGACCGCGCAGGTTCGGGTACATGTCAGCCACGGCCAGACCGGCCTCGGATCGGGAAGTGATGACGACCACTTCTGCCTGCGGATGCTGTGCCAACAGACGCAGCAGTTCGACACCGGTGTAACCCGTGCCGCCGACGATACCGACCTTGACCATAAACCTGCCCTCAACGAACCCACTGGAAAGCCGTCGATAATAGGGGCCGCGCGCGCCTGCGACAACCGCCAAGGTGACGCGCGGACGCTCAAGCCTCTACTATCTGGCTACCGTGAATGAGGGAATAACCAAAAATGCTCTATCTATGGCTCAAAGCGTTTCACATTGTCAGCGTCGTCTGCTGGTTTGCCGGGCTGTTCTACTTGCCGCGCCTGTTCGTTTACCACGCGCAAAGCACCGACACGATCAGCCAGGAACGCTTCAGCGTCATGGAGCGCAAGCTGTATCGCGGCATCATGGGCCCGGCGATGATCGCCACGCTGATCTTCGGTGGCTGGCTGATCTACCTCAACCCGAGCCTTTTCAGCCAGGGCGGCTGGATTCACGCAAAACTGACTCTGGTCGTTCTGCTGATCGGTTACCACCATATGTGCGGCGCGCAGGTAAAACGCTTCGCCCGTGGCGAAAACACCCGCAGCCATGTCTTTTATCGCTGGTTCAATGAAGTGCCGGTTCTGATATTGCTGGCTATCGTAATTCTGGTCGTGGTCAAGCCGTTCTAACTTCAACCAATACAGATCCTCGGGGTGTTCTCAATGTCGCTGCCCGCTCTGCTCGAACAACGTCTGCGTCTGCCCGTAGTAGCAGCGCCGATGTTCCTGATCTCCAATCCGGAACTGGTGCTCGCCTGCTGCCGCAACGGCGTGGTCGGCAGCTTTCCGGCGCTGAACCAACGCGAAAGCAGTGGGTTCAAGGCCTGGCTGGAACAGATCGGAGCGGGCCTGGCGACGCTGGCTAATCCGGCTCCTTATGCGGTGAACCTGATTGTTCACCACAGCAACCCGCGTCTGCAGGCGGATCTGGACATTTGCGTCGAGCACAAGGTGCCGATCGTTATCACCAGCCTCGGCGCGGTGAAGGAACTGGTCGACGCGGTGCACAGCTACGGCGGTCTGGTGTTTCACGACGTGACCACGCGGCGCCATGCCGAGAAAGCCGCTGAAGCCGGTGTCGACGGGCTGATTGCCGTCGCGGCCGGCGCCGGCGGGCATGCCGGCACCTGGAGTCCGTTTGCGCTGATTGCCGAGATCCGTGAGTTTTTCGACAAGACGCTGTTGCTTGCAGGATGTTTGAACCACGGCCATGAGATTCTCGCCGCGCAGCTGCTCGGCGCGGATTTGGCCTACTTCGGTACGCGATTTATCGGCACCACCGAAAGTCACGCGCCTGACGCTTATAAAGAAATGCTGCTGACAGCCAAGGCTGCCGACATCATTCATACTCCAGCGGTGTCGGGAGTGCCGGCCAGTTTCATGCGCCAGAGCCTGGAGGCGGCCGGTTTCGACATGGCGGCCCTGCAAGGCAAGGGCGAGGTCAATTTCGGCGACAAGCTCAAGCCGATCAACGATGAAGCCAAAGCCTGGAAGACCGTGTGGTCGGCGGGTCAGGGTGTTGGCCAGATTGGTGATCTGCCAAGCGTGGATCAGTTGATCGCGCGGCTCGACGCTGAATATCGTCAGGCCCAAGCGCGCGCTGCACAGTTGCCACAACGCTGGCCGCGCTGAAAAACATATCTGGCCAGTCCTGATCAGACTGGCTGCCAAATGAATCGCGACAAGGATGCCTCGGCCATGAGCGACCCCCGTTACAAGATCGTCTTCGACGGCGCGCTGCAGCCCGGCGTCGACTTCACCACCGCCAAACTGAATCTGGCGGATCTGTTCAAAAGCGATGTGGCCGCCATCGAGCGCCTGTTCAATGGCCGCACCGTCGCCCTCAAACGTGATTTGTCTCACAGCGATGCGCAGACGTATCTGCAGGCGTTGAACAAAACCGGGATCGATGCGCGGATCGAAGCGGAAACAGCCATCGAGCTGAATCTCGCGGACGTCCACGATAACCCTGCAGCGGTGGTGGAACCGGACTCGCCTTACGCCCCACCGCGCGCCAATGTCGGTGAAGCTCTGCCGCCATTCGCCACGCTCAAGCCATTCAGCGTCGAAGGCCGGATCGGTCGCCTGCGCTTTCTGGCCTGGACCATGGTCTTGAGCCTGGTGACCCTGCCCATCGTCGGCGTGTTTGCTTTGATTGCGTTGGGCTTGGTCAGCGGCGACTCGACTACCGGGCTGATCCTCGGCGGCATTCTGGCGGTCTTCCTGTTCCTCGGCTTCATGATCGTCAGCATTCTGTTCAGCGTTCAGCGCCTGCACGATATCGGCTGGTCGGGCTGGCTGTGGTTGTTGAATCTGGTGCCGTTCGTCGGCAGTTTTTTCCCGCTGGTAATGATGGTCGTACCCGGCAATGCCGGCGCCAACCGCTATGGGCCGCCACCACCGCCCAACAGCACGGCGGTCAAAGTGCTGTGCTCGTTGTGGATCGTATTCTTCGCACTGATTTTTGCCGGCGGCCTGCTTGGCGGCTTCTCGGCTGTGCAGGAAGAATATGAAAGCAGTCTGGAGAGCAGCTATGACAGCGGCGCGGTGACCACCGACGAAGTTGAAGTTGTCGAGCCGCCAGCGATTTCCGCTGACGAGGCAGCCGAACCGGCGCAGGCCCCTGTAGACTCTGCGCAAGAATGAACAGCGCTCCCTGCCGCGACAACCGCGTCGCCGGCGCGGAGCTGTTGCGATGGAGAACTGCATGACCCGTTACGCTCTGATCACCGGTGCTTCCAGCGGCATCGGCCTGGCCATGGCCGAAGCGCTGGCCCGGCGCGGCCGCAGCCTGATTCTGGTGGCACGACAGCGTGATCAGCTGGAAAGTATCGCCATCGAGCTGACCCAGCGTTTCGATGTCGAAGTATTGTTTCGTGCCTGCGATCTCGGCGAACCGTTGCGCCTGTCGGGCTTTTTGCTGGAGCTGGAAGAAGGCGACCGGCAGATCGAGCTGCTGGTCAATTGCGCAGGCATCGGCACCTGCGGGCCATTCCTCGCGCAGGATTGGATGACTGAGCAGGACCTCATCGAGGTCAACATTCTCGCCCTCACCCGCCTCTGCCATGCGGTGGGTAACAGCATGGCGCTGCTGGGTGGCGGGCAGATCCTCAATGTCGCCTCGGTGGCTGCGTACAGCCCCGGCCCATGGATGAGCACCTACTACGCCAGCAAAGCCTACGTGCTGCATTTTTCCGAAGCCCTGCGCGTGGAGCTCAAACAAAGCGGCGTGAAAGTCTCCGTGCTTTGCCCCGGCCCGACGCGCACACCGTTCTTCCGAACCGCACAGATGAGTCGCGAAAAGATCGAAAGCAGCCACTCGCTGATGAGTCCGGAAGAAGTGGCACTGCATGCCGTACGCGCACTGGATAAAAACCGCGCCATCATTATTCCGGGACGGCGCAACCGCTGGCTGGCGTTCCTGCCGCGACTGGGTTCGCGCTGGCTTAACCGGACGATTGTCGGCATGGTCAATAAAGCTTACTGCCCCCGCTAGGAACACTACTTCGAAGCGGTACACTCGATTCAGCCCAACTCAACGGAGAAACAGCAGTGGATACTCTGTTCACCAAGATCATCAACCGGGAAATCCCGGCCAATATCATCTACGAGGACGACCAGGTTCTGGCCTTCCACGACATCGCCCCACAGGCTCCGGTGCACTTTCTGGTGATCCCGAAAAAACCGGTGCGCACGCTCAACGACCTGACCGAAGACGACAAGGCACTGGCCGGGCACATCCTGTTCACCGCGCAGCGTCTGGCGCTGGAACTGGGTTGCGAAGAAGGCTTCCGCGTGGTGATGAACTGCAATGAACTTGGCGGGCAGACTGTCTATCACATCCATATGCACGTGCTGGGGCAGCGCCAGATGAACTGGCCGCCGGGCTGATTGGCGACAACCAACCGTGGGAGCGAGCCTGCTCGCGAAGGCGCCGATACATCCAACACTTCAGTAGCCGATAATCCGCTTTCGCGAGCAGGCTCGCTCCCACAAAAAAGCCTGACCGCGCAGCAAGTGACCCAGCGCAAACCCTCGCCGGCCGATTCGGTTAAACTGGCCGCCGAGATTCTTCCCGGAGGTCAGCATGACTACCCAACGTCACTACTCGCCCATAGACCGTCTGCTACTGCAAGCCGATACCGCGATGCGCACCCTGTTGCCCTTCAGTGGCCAGCCGTACCGCCCGTCGCCAGCGATTCTGCAGCCGGATACGCAGATGAGCGATGAAGACACCCGCCATGTCGCCGGTCTGATGCGCATCAACCACACCGGCGAAGTCTGTGCCCAGGCGCTGTATCAGGGGCAGGCGCTGACCGCCAAGTTGCCGCAGATACGCGCAGCCATGGAGCACGCGGCTGAAGAAGAGATCGATCATCTGGTCTGGTGTGAACAGCGCATCCATCAGCTGGGCAGCCACACCAGCGTGCTGAATCCACTGTTTTACGGCATGTCGTTCGGTATCGGCGCGGTCGCCGGACTGATCAGCGACAAAGTCAGCCTTGGTTTCGTTGCGGCGACCGAGCATCAGGTGTGCAAGCACTTGAACGAACATCTGCAGCAATTGCCGGCCGAGGACGAGAAGTCCCGGGCGATTCTCGAACAGATGCGCATCGATGAAGAACAGCATGCGGAAAGTGCGTTGGATGCGGGCGGATTTCGTTTTCCGGCGCCAGTGAAGTTCGGCATGAGTTTGTTGGCGAAGGTGATGACCAAGAGTACTTATCGGATCTGAGATCCGTGTCGGTGCTGATGACATCTTCGCGAGCAGGCTCGCTCCCACAGAGGTTTTGTGTGAGGCATGAAAAAGGCGACCAGGAGGTCGCCTTTTTTGTGTCCGGGAATCTTAGGTCGGCATGTTGCGCGCGTAGAAGATTTCCAGCATTTCGTGTTTCACACGGTCGGTCACCTGGGCACGCTGCTCGGGCGAGAGGTTGCTGGTGGCATCGCCGAACAGGTAGTTGTCCAGTTCGAAGTTCTTCAGCAGCATTTTGGTGTGGAACAGGTTTTCCTGGTACACGTTCACGTCGGTCATCTGGTACGCGTCGCGAGTGTCTTCGGAGAGGTAGTTCTGGATCGAGTTGATCTCGTGGTCGATGAAGTGCTTGTTGCCTTCAACGTCACGGGTGAAGCCGCGCACACGGTAATCCACGGTCACGATGTCCGAATCGAACTGGTGAATGAGGAAGTTGAGCGCTTTGAGCGGTGAAATGACACCACAGGTCGACACGTCGATATCCACACGGAAGGTCGCAATACCATCGTCCGGATGGATTTCCGGATAGGTGTGCACCGTGATGTGGCTCTTGTCGAGGTGGGCCAGAATAATTTCGGGCAAAGGGCCCGGCGATTCTTCGATCTGGCTGTCAGTCGGGGTTACCGGCTCTTCCGAAATCAGAATCGTGACGCTGGCGCCCTGGGGTTCATAGTCCTGACTGGCGATGTTCAGGATGTTGGCACCAATGATCTCGACAACTTCTGTGAGAATCTGCGTCAGGCGTTTCGCGTTGTACTCTTGATTGATGTACTCAACGTAAGCCTGCTGGTCTTGCGGGGTTTCCGCGTAGCAGATGTCATAGATGTTGAAGCTCAAGGTCTTTGTCAGGTTATTGAACCCGTGGAGCTTGAGTTTGCTTTTCACCGTTAAAAACTCTCTATGTATGCGGCGCGGCCGCGTGATCAAGCATGCCCGTCAAGTGCGAACAACGCACCTGCGTAGGACGGTTAACACCTCTTCGCGATGGCGATTTTGGTTATCTGTTCAGGCGGATGACCCGTCGGCTGACCGATCACTGCCCTGAAAAAAGTGGCGCATTATGCAGACGTCAGCGGGGGATCGCCAGAGTCTGCACTGCTTTTATGATAGTTGAATGTCGGTTCAGCCGAGTTCGACGATTTCATAATCGTGGGTGATTGCCACGCCAGCCGCGCCGAGCATGATCGACGCCGAGCAATATTTCTCGGCCGACAGTTCGATGGCGCGCTTGACCTGAGCTTCTTTCAAGCCCCGGCCCTTGACCACGAAGTGCATGTGGATCTTGGTAAACACCTTGGGATCTTCAGTCGCACGCTCGGCGTCGAGGAAGGCTTCACAGCTTTCAACGGCCTGACGTGACTTCTTCAGGATGCTGACCACATCGAAATTGCTGCAACCGCCGACACCCAGCAAGAGCATTTCCATCGGGCGAACCCCGAGGTTACGGCCACCGGCATCTGGCGGGCCGTCCATTACCACGACATGACCGCTGCCGGATTCGCCGAGGAACATGGCTTCGCCAGCCCATTGGATGCGTGCCTTCATCGCCCAGACTCCACTGTAAAAAAAGGGTCGCCAGCTTAGCACAGCACTTTGTTCCGACAGGAACGACGTCCTAGGACGAATGCTTTCTGGCTGTAGGTAATTTCTCGAATTCTCGACGAAGTGTCTGGTAAGCTGGCGCCAATTCGCTGGCGCCAATTCGTCAGCTCTGTAGCGACCGCCTTCAGCGCCTCATAAAAACTCAAACATCACCGTGCAGTCTTTTCGGGATACAACCATGGTTGCTATTACCCCCACACCCAAAATCAAGAACATCGACAAGCTGTTGATGCATTGCCAGCGCCGGCGTCATGCGGCCAAGAGCAATATAATCTGCGCCGGGGATCGCTCGGACACGCTGTTTTTCATCATCAAAGGCTCGGTCACCATCCTCATCGAAGACGACGATGGTCGCGAGATGATCATCGCTTACCTCAACGCCGGGGATTTCTTCGGCGAACTGGGTCTGTTCGAGCAGGCAGGTCAGGAGCAGGAACGCAGCGCCTGGGTGCGTGCCAAGGTTGAATGTGAAACCGCAGAAATCAGTTACGCCAAGTTCCGCGAGTTATCGCAGCAGGATCCAGACATTCTTTACGCCCTCAGCGGACAAATCGCACAACGCCTGCGCAACACCACGCGCAAAGTCGGCGACCTGGCATTTTTTGACGTCACCGGCCGCGTCGCCCGCTGCCTGCTGGAGCTGTGCAAACAGCCGGACGCCATGACCCACCCGGACGGCATGCAGATCAAAGTCACCCGTCAGGAAATCGGTCGGATTGTCGGTTGTTCGCGAGAAATGGTCGGCCGCGTGCTCAAGGATCTGGAAGAACGCAATCTGGTCGACGTGAAGGGCAAGACCATGGTGGTCTTCGGCACGCGCTAGACGTAAATCTGCGCCAGCATCAAACGAAACAATTCATCGAGACGCGCCAACGCCTGTGGCGCTTTGAATTTCTCATGCAGGGCGATGTGGCTTTGCGCCCTCACCCGCTGCTCCAGGCCGCAGGCTTCATTGAAGCGATTGACCGAAGCAACCATCGCTTCGCGCTCGTCATCCATCAGCATCGCACCGTGCACCAAGCCCACCGGACGCTGGCCGCCCTGGCTCTGGCGCCAGCGCTGGGCGGTGCCGACCATCTTGCGACCGTCGAGATTGACGTTGAAACGTCCATCACAGAATGCGCCGTCGATTTCCCCGACCGACGAGGTGCCACCCAATTCATCCAGCAACTGACAGATCGGATCGCACAGGCGGCGGTAGCCGGTTTCGATGCGGTTCAGATCGCCTTCGCTGCGAGGCGGGGCATACACCAAGGCAATGTTGATGGTCGCAGCGGATTGCGGGACGGGCTCACCACCGGTTTCACGCAACAGCACCGGCCAGCCAGCGGCAGCGGAGACTTCGCAGGCGTGGTCGAATTGCGCGAGACGGTTGAGGCGGCGCGGCATGACCAGCGCGCGGTCGGTGGGTTGCCAGAACAGCAGGCCGAAGTCGGCGTCGCCAGCACAGACCGAGGCCAGCAAGTCCTGTTCGGCTTGCAGGCCAAATTCGATGGTCAGCGGGGTTGGCAGCGACATAACAGGCTCCGGCAACATGAAAATCTTTAGCGGTTTCGATGGCCCCTTCGCGAGCAGGCTCGCTCCCACACTGGAATGCAATCCTCTGTGGGGGCGAGCCTGCTCGCGAATGAGGTCGACTCGGTCAGTCGAGGGTCGAACCGCTGATCGGCACACCACGCTCCGGAAAGAACAGGCGCTGCAATTCAATGCCCGGATTTTCCGCGCGCATGAACGCTTCGCCGACCAGGAACGAGTACACATCGCTGATTTCCATCAGCTCGACGTCGGCCCGATTGAGGATGCCGCTCTCGGTGATCACCAGACGATCGCGCGGGATGCGCGGCAGCAGGTCGAGGGTGGTTTCCAGGCTGACGTCGAATGTGTGCAGGTTGCGGTTGTTGACCCCGACCAGCGGCGTGTCGAGAGTTTTCAACGCGCGCTCCAGTTCGTCACCGTCGTGCACTTCCACCAGGACGTCGAGACCGACGCCTTTGGCCACGGCGGCCAGCTCGGCCATTTTCACGTCGTCCAGTGCGGAGACGATGAGCAGCACGCAATCGGCGCCCAGCGCGCGGGCTTCAACGATCTGGTACGGATCGATCATGAAATCCTTGCGGATCACCGGCAGCTTGCAGGCGGCGCGCGCCTGTTGCAGGTAGGCATCGGCGCCCTGGAAGTAATCGATGTCGGTCAGCACCGACAGACAGGTCGCCCCGCCCTTTTCGTAGCTCTTGGCGATGTCGGCCGGCACGAAGTCTTCGCGGATCACGCCTTTGCTTGGCGAAGCCTTCTTGATTTCGGCAATCACGGCCGGTTGTTTCTTCTTCGCTTGCGCCAGCAACGCCTGGGCAAAACCACGGGGTGCATCGGCCGCCTTGGCCAGACTTTCCAGCTCGCTCAGGCTGACCCGAGCGCTGCGCTCGGCGACTTCCTCAACCTTGCGCGCCAGAATGTTTTCCAGAACCGTCGGTACACTCATCCTTCATTCTCCACTTTGAATACCGCGGTAAAGGCACCCAGCTCCTCGAGCTTTTCCCGAGCGAGGCCGGTGTGCAGCGCGTCGTGCGCCAGCTCCACACCTTGTTTCAGACTGCTTGCCAGGTCGGCGGCGTACAGCGCCGCACCGGCATTGAGCACAATCATCTCGGCAGCTTTCTGACCGTTTTCCGTCTTGCGCTTGCCAAGGGCGTCACGGATCAGCGCCAGCGACGCTTCCGGGCCTTCGACCGACAGACCGTGCAGGCTCTGGCTCTTCATGCCGAGGTCTTCCGGTTCGACCCAATACTCAGTGATTTCGTTGTTCTTCAGCTCGGCAACAAAGGTCGGCGCGGCGAGGCTGAACTCATCCAGACCGTCCTTCGAATGCACGACCAGCACGTGTTTGCTGCCCAGTCGCTGCAAGACTTCGGCCAATGGCCGGCACAGCGTCTGGGTGAATACGCCGACGACCTGATGTTTCACACCGGCCGGATTCGTAAGCGGGCCGAGCATGTTGAACAGCGTGCGCAGGCCGAGTTCGCGGCGCGGGCCGGCGGCGTACTTCATCGCTTTGTGGTGGGTCTGGGCGAACATGAAACCGATGCCGACGTTGTCGATGCAGCGCGCGACCTGCACCGGGGTCAGGTTCAGATAAATGCCGGCAGCTTCCAGCAGATCGGCACTGCCGCTCTTGCCGGACACCGCGCGGTTGCCGTGCTTGGCCACGGTGCAACCGGCCGCTGCGACAACAAAGGAAGATGCGGTCGAGACGTTGAAGATATTCGCACCGTCACCGCCGGTGCCTACCACATCGACGACGCCGTCGAGGGTTTTCAGCTCGACCTGATCGGCCAGCTCGCGCATCACCGACACCGCGCCGACGATCTCGTCGATGCTCTCACTCTTCATGCGCATGGCCATCATGAAAGCGCCGATCTGCGCTTCGGTGCACTGGCCGGTCATGATCTCGCGCATCACATCGCGCATTTCATCGGTGCTGAGGTCGAGGTGTTCGACGATACGGCTGAGGGCTGTCTTGATATTCATGGGAAGTCCTTAGCGCGTGCCGCCGGTTTGTTTGAGGAAATTGGCAAACAGTTCATGACCCTGCTCGGTGAGGATCGACTCGGGGTGGAACTGTACGCCCTCGATGTTCAGGGTCTTGTGACGCAGGCCCATGATCTCGTCGACCGAACCGTCATCGTGCTGGGTCCATGCGGTCAGCTCGAGGCAATCGGGCAGGCTGTCATGCTTGACGATCAGCGAGTGATAGCGGGTAACAGTGAGCGGATGATTGAGGCCGGCGAACACGCCCTTGTCCTCGTGGAATACCGGGCTAGTCTTACCGTGCATGACCTGGCGGGCACGCACCACATCACCGCCGAAGGCCTGGCCGATGGACTGGTGGCCGAGGCAGACGCCGAGGATCGGCAGTTTGCCGGCGAAGTGCTTGATCGCATCAATGGAAACGCCCGCCTCGGTGGGCGTGCACGGCCCCGGGGAAACCACGATGCGCTCGGGATTCAGCGCTTCGATTTCGGCGATGGTCAGTTCGTCGTTGCGCACCACTTTGACCTCGGCACCCAGCTCGCCGAGGTATTGCACAACGTTGTAGGTAAAGGAGTCGTAGTTGTCGATCATCAGCAACATGGCGTTTCGAACCTCTTGAATTCCGACTTGATGACAGCCTTCAGATGACTTGCCCGCAGGGCGCTGCGCGATGTCGGACGCGCACAGGGCGCCAGCACAGCGGCATTTCAAACAGACAAGGAAGGCAAAGCGATACAGATCCGGCGGAGCCGGCAGAGAAGATTCAGGCGCGCCAACGCCAGCGGGCGTGTGCCTTGATGACTTGATCCAGGAGTTTGCTGGTGATCAACACGGGGAAGGTCTCGTTCATACGTTCCGGCACAGTAACTTAGCTGGGCGGAGCGTGCAATATGGCGGGGCCTGCGGGTTATAAAACGGCAGAGGGATTCGCGACCGATGGCAAAAGGCCGAAAGTTTTTGGTACTGTCGTTTCGTTCACCTACAACAATAAATAAACGGACTTGCTCATGATCAGACAGACGTTGTTTGTACCGCTGGCCAGCTGCTTGCTCGCACTCGCCTGCGCCCAGGCCAATGCGGCGCCCAATCCTTATTCCAGTTTCATCGTCTTCGGCGACAGCCTCAACGATGCCGGCACCTTCGCCGACACCGGCGGCCCGGCGGGCTCCACCGAGCGTTACACCAACCGTACCGGGCCGGTGTATCAGGATGGCAGCGGCGAAGTTTTTTCATTGAATTCCACCCAGTTGCTCGGCGGCCGCCTGGGCTTTTCACCCGACCAGACAGCCTCTTCCAGCTCCGCAGTGCGCGCGGAAAACGGCCAGCCTGACGGCAACAACTGGGCGGTCGGTGGCTATCGCACCGACCAGATTCTCGACTCGATCACCACCCAATCGGCCACCGGCGAACGCACCCGCGCCGGATACCTGCCGTCGAACGGCTTCCGCGCCGACCCGAATGCGCTGTATTACATTTCCGGTGGCGGCAACGACTTCCTCCAGGGCCGCATTCTCAGCCTGCCCCAGGCCAACGGCGCAGCCGATCGACTGGCCGACAGCGTGCAGACCCTGCAGACCGCCGGCGCCAAATACGTGATGGTCTGGCTGCTGCCCGACGTGGGCCTGACCCCGGCCCTCAATGGCACGCCGCTGCAAGCGTTCAGCAGCACCCTCGCCAACCAGTTCAACAGTCAGTTGGTGACGCGCCTGCAAGGCATCAACGCCGAAGTCATTCCGCTGAACATTCCGGTGCTGCTCTCGGAAGTCTTCGCCGACCCGGGGCGCTTTGGTCTGGCTACCGACCAGAACCTCACCGCGACCTGCTTCAGTGGCAATAGCTGCACGGAAAACGCCCGCTACGGGATCAACAGCGCCACGCCGGATCCGACCAAGCTGATCTACAACGACGGTGTACACCCGACCGAATCCGGGCAGAAACTGATCGCCGATTACGCCTATTCGCTGTTGGCTGCGCCGTGGGAATTGAGCCTGCTACCTGAAATGGCCCACGGCACCGTGCGTGCGCATCAGGATGAATTACGCAACCAATGGCAGGCAGACTGGGAGAACTGGCAAGCGGTCGGCCAATGGCGTGCGATTGTCTCGGCCGGCGGACAGCGTCTGGATGTCGACAGCCAAAGCAGCGGCGCCAGCGCCGATGGCAGCGGTTACAACCTCAACGTCGGCGGCAGCTATCGCTTGAACGAGGCCTGGCGCGTGGGCGTGGCGGCCGGTTTGTACCGGCAGAATCTCGAGGCCGGGCACAACGAATCCGACTACAAACTCAACAGCTACATGGCCACCGCGTTTGCCCAGTTCCAGCAGAACCGCTGGTGGGCCGACGCGGCGTTGACCGGCGGCAAACTCGACTACGACAACCTCAAGCGCAAGTTCGACCTCGGCGCCAGCGAGGGTGCAGAGAAAGGCGATACCGACGGCAGCCTGTGGGCGTTCAGCACGCGCCTGGGCTATGACATTGCGCAACCGGGCAGCCAATGGCATCTGTCGCCATTTGTCAGCGCTGATTACGCCAGTGTCGATGTCGACGGTTACTCGGAAAAGAGCAACCGCGCCACCGCGCTGACCTTCGATGACCAGAGCCGCGATTCGAAACGCCTGGGCCTGGGCATCCAGGGCAAGTACAACTTCACCGCGCAAACCCAGGTGTACGGCGAATACGCCCACGAGCGTGAGTACGAAGATGACGTGCAGAAGGTCAACATTGCCCTCAACACCCTGCCGGCCAATGACTTCACCCTTGAAGGCTACACACCGGCAAGTCACCTGAACCGCTTGAGCCTGGGTGTCAGTCACAAGCTCACGGCGGATCTGGCGCTGCGTGGCGGTTATACGTTCCGCAAGGATGATGACTTCAAGCAGCAGGGACTGAATGTCGGGGTTGTGCTGGATTTCTGAGTCGTAGATGCAAAAAAGCGGCGCCTGTCAGGGCGCCGCTTTTTTTATGCCTCAACACAAAACCCAATGTGGGAGCGAGCCGGCTCGCGAAAGCGCTGGGTCAGTCAGCATCAACGGTGACTGACACACCCTGTTCGCGAGCAGGCTCGCTCCCACACGGGAAATTGCGTGGCTCAGGCGTCCGGGGTTTGCTCAGCCAGGGCAACGGCGCGGAACATCGCGCGGCGTTTGTTCAGGGTTTCTTCCCATTCCAGCGCCGGCACCGAGTCGGCGACGATGCCGCCGCCGGCCTGCACGTGCAGCTCGCCGTTCTTGATCACTGCCGTGCGAATGGCAATGGCGGTGTCCATGTTGCCGTTCCAGGCGAAGTAACCGACCGCGCCGCCGTACACACCGCGCTTGACCGGCTCCAGCTCGTCAATGATTTCCATCGCGCGAATCTTCGGCGCGCCCGACAACGTACCCGCCGGCAGAATCGCCCGCAGTGCGTCCATCGCGGTCAGGCCCGACTTCAACTGGCCGGTGACGTTGGAGACGATGTGCATTACGTTGGAATAACGCTCGATGACCATTTTCTCGGTGAGCTTCACCGAACCGATTTCCGAGACTCGCCCGGTATCGTTGCGGCCCAGATCGATCAGCATCAAGTGCTCGGCGATCTCCTTGTCATCCGAGAGCAGATCCTGCTCCAGCGCCACATCGGCTTCTTCGGTGGCACCGCGTGGGCGCGTGCCGGCGATCGGGCGCACGGTGATCAGGTTGTCTTCGACGCGCACCAGCACTTCCGGCGAACTGCCAACGACGTGGAAATCGCCGAAGTTGAAGAAGTACATGTACGGCGTCGGGTTGAAGCAACGCAGCGCGCGATACAGATCGATTGGCGCTGCCTTGAAGTCGATCGACATGCGCTGCGATGGCACCACCTGCATGCAGTCGCCGGCGAGGATGTATTCCTTGATGGTGTCGACGGCTTTTTCGTAATCGTCCTGAGTGAAACTGGAACGAAACACCGGATCGGCCGATTGCTGTTTGCTGAAATCCAGGCCACGACGCGGGGTGATCGGCTGACGCAGTTGCTCGAGCAGTTCCTGCAACCGCGCCTGGCCTTGCTCGAAGGCATCGGCCTGCGCAGGGTCGGCGAGGACGATCGCGTGCATCTTGCCGGCCAGGTTGTCGAACACCACAACGGCGTCGGAAACCATCAGCAGAATGTCCGGCACGCCCAGCGGATCCGGGTTCGGGCATTTGCCCAGACGCTTCTCGACATAGCGCACACAGTCGTAACCGAAGTAACCGACCAGTCCACCGTTGAAGCGCGGCAGGCCGGCGATGGTCGGTACGTTGTAGCGCGCCTTGAAGGTTTCAACGAAGGCCAGCGGGTCTTCAACCTCGTGGCTTTCGGTCTCGACGCCATCAACGCTGATGCTGACGTGATGATCATGAACCCGCAGCACGGTGCGGCACGGCAAGCCGATGATCGAATAACGGCCCCATTTCTCGCCGCCCTGCACCGATTCGAGCAGGTAGGAGTTGGGCTGGTCGGCCAGTTTCAGGTAGATCGACAGCGGCGTGTCGAAGTCGGCCAGGGTTTCGCAAGCCAACGGGATGCGGTTATAGCCGTCAGCGGCCAGACGCAGGAATTCTTCGCGATTCATAAGGTGCCTCGTGGTGTGAGGTGCAATCAGTCAGGTATGCAAACGCGCCGGCACGGCCGGCCAGAATCAGTCAGGCGCGCCAACGCCAGCGGGCCAGGGCCTTGATGACTTTCATCCAGAGTTTGCGGGTGACCACCACGATGGCGTTTCCAGAAGGGGGTTGAACAGCGTCGGGCAACGTTATCCCACCGGCCAGATCCAGGCAACCGGGAATTAGTTTGCGCAAATCGTCGATCACCAGTGCCGGGGATTCCTCGGCAATCGGCCGGCCATGGTTGTAGCCATAACTCAGCGCGACACACTTGACCCCCGCTGCTTTCGCCGCCTGCACATCGCTGCGCGAGTCGCCGACGAACAACGATTGCGAGGCCGGAATGTTGGCCATTTTCATCACGAAAAACAGAGCCGCCGGGTCAGGCTTCTTCTGCGGCAGGGTATCGCCGCCGATGATCCACTTGAAGTAGCGGCCGATCTTCATCTGATCGAGCAGAGGCGCGACGAAGCGCTCGGGCTTGTTGGTGATCAGCGCCATGGCCACGCCTTGCTTGTGCAGCCACTTGAGCGTGTCGCGCACACCGGGATAGACCACGGTCAGCTCATGGCTGGCGCCGTAAGCCTCCATGAAAATCTCCAGTGCGCGCTCGGCTTCAGCGTCGTCCACTGCCGAGTCATCGATACCACCCGCCAAGGCCCGACGCACCAGCACCGGCGCGCCATTGCCGACCCATTCGCGCACCGCTTCGATACCTGCCGGCGGACGGCCGAGGGAGAGCAGCATGGTGTCCACCGCCGCTGCCAGGTCGGGAACCGAATCGATCAGCGTGCCATCCAGATCGAACATCACCAACCGTGGCAGCTGCCCCGGGAACAACTGCTCAAAACCGCTCATGGGCGTGCCAGTGCCAGTTCGGAACGCATCTTGTCGATGACTTCCTGATAGTTCGGCGCGTTGAAAATGGCCGAGCCGGCGACGAAGGTGTCAGCACCAGCAGCGGCAATTTCGCGGATATTGTTGACGTTGACGCCGCCGTCGATTTCCAGGCGGATGTCGCGGCCCGAGGCGTCGATGATCGCCCGCGCTTCACGCAGTTTGTCGAGGGTGCCGGGAATGAACTTCTGCCCGCCGAAGCCCGGGTTGACGCTCATCAGCAGGACCATGTCGACCTTGTCGATCACGTACTTGAGCACGTCCAGCGGAGTCGCCGGATTGAACACCAGACCGGACTTGCACCCGCCTTCGCGGATCAGTTGCAGCGAGCGATCGACGTGCAGCGTGGCTTCCGGGTGGAAGGTGATGTAGGTCGCGCCGGCTTCGATGAAGTCGCCGACGATGCGGTCCACCGGGCTGACCATCAGGTGCGCGTCGATCGGCGCGGTGACGCCGTACTTGCGCAGTGCCGCGCAGACCATCGGGCCGATCGTCAGGTTCGGTACGTAGTGGTTGTCCATGACATCGAAGTGGACGAAGTCGGCGCCGGCGGCGAGAACGTTGTCCACTTCCTCGCCGAGGCGGGCGAAGTCGGCGGAGAGGATCGACGGAGCAATTACGAAGGGCTGCATGACGCACCTGTGCTGAGCTAAATCACGATGGCGCGCATTGTATACCTCAAGTTTCCACGCGCGCACCGGGACCGCGATGATTGGGTTGTGCCATGTGCCCTCGCGCCCGCGCCTCAGTAAGCCGCGCGGTAGATCTTCTCGATATCGCCGGCGCTGAGTTTGCGCGGATTGTTGCGCATCAGCCGCTCGATGCCGGCGGCTTCCACGGCCATCGCAGGGATCGCTTCCTCCGGCACGCCGAAACTGCGCAGCCCGGCAGGGATTTCCACCGCCGCGCACAGGTCGGTCATGGCCTGCACGGCTTTGTCCGCAGCTTCGCTGGCGCTCAGATGAGCGGTCTTCACGCCCATGGCTTCGGCAATATCCTGCATGCGTTCGACGCAGGCCATTTTGTTCCAGGTCATCACATAGGGCAGCAGCAAGGCGTTGCTGACACCATGGGCAATGTTGAAGCGACCGCCCAGCGGATACGCCAGCGCATGCACCGCACCGACCCCGGCGTTACCGAACGCCATGCCGGCCATGAGGCTGGCGGTGGCCATGTCTTCGCGCGCTTGCAGATTGGCGCCGTTGGCGTAGGCCTTGGGCAGAGCGCTGGCGATCAGCTTGATTGCGCCGATGGCGAGGGAGTCGGTGATCGGCGAGGCGTTCACCGACAGATAGGATTCGATAGCGTGCACCAGTGCATCGACACCACTGGCGGCGGTAACGCTGCGCGGACAGGTCAGGGTCATTTGCGGACTGACCAGCGCCACATCGGGCAACAGATAGTCGCTGACGATGCCTTTCTTCAACTGCGCGACCTTGTCCGAGAGGATCGCCACATTGGTGACTTCAGAGCCAGTGCCGGCGGTGGTCGGAATGGCGATCAGCGGCGGACCCTTGCGCGGCACCTGATCGACACCGAACAAATCTTCCAGCGCGCCGTGGTAACCGGCGTAGGCGGCGACACTTTTGGCAATATCGATGGCGCTGCCACCCCCGAGGCCGATCAAACCGTCATGCCCGCCCTCACGGTAGGCACGCATGCAATCTTCGACGATGGCGATTTCCGGGTCGGGCAGCACACGGTCGAAAATCTCGTACTCGCGCCCGCCAAGTTGCACCAGCGCCAGCTCGACAGTACCGGACTTGACCAGCGCGGCGTCGGTGACGATCAGCGGGTTGTCGATGTCGAGGCGGGTGAGTTCGGCGGCCAGTTGCTCGATGGCTGCGGCGCCGGTGATCAGTTTGTGAGCGATTTTGAACTGGGACAGACTCATGGTGCGCAGCCTCTTATAGATGTGGGAGCTGGGCACAAGATTAGCTGGGGATTTGGGGTTGTCTGCTATTCACCCTATGAATGGCCAGATCGAGAAGACCACGATCAACTGTGGGAGCGAGCGTGCTCGCGAATACGGTAGCCCTTTCAACTGATATGCCAGCTGACACACCGCCTTCGCGAGCAGGCTCGCTCCCACATTTTTGACCGCTTTCGAAGTCAGACTTGCGCGGTGCGGAGTTTCTCGCTGCGCCCGCGCAGCCATTCCAGCGTCAGCAGCAAGATCACCGAGAAGGCAATCAGCAACGTCGCCGCCGCGGCAATCGTCGGGCTGAGGTTTTCGCGAATCCCGCTGAACATCTGCCGAGGCAATGTCGCCTGCTCGGGCCCGGCAAGGAACAGCGTCACCACCACTTCATCGAAAGAAGTCGCAAAGGCAAACAGCGCCCCGGAAATCACTCCCGGCGCAATCAGCGGCAAGGTCACCCGGCGGAATGCAGTCAGCGGCGATGCACCGAGACTCGCAGCAGCACGCACCAGGTTGTGATTAAACCCCTGCAACGTCGCCGACACGGTGATGATCACAAACGGCACACCCAATACCGCATGCACGACGATCAGCGAGAAGAAGCTGTTACCCAGCCCCAGCGGCGCGAAGAACAGATAACTCGCCACGCCGATGATCACCACCGGCACCACCATCGGTGAAATCACCAGTGCCATCACCAGTGACTTGCCAGGGAAGTCGCCACGGGTCAGGCCGATCGCCGCCAGGGTGCCGAAGATCATCGCCAGCACCGTCGCCGCCGGAGCGACGATGATGCTGTTCTTCAGCGCACGCATCCATTCCGCCGAGGCGAAGAAGTCGTGGTACCACTGCAGCGAGAAACCTTGCAGCGGATAGACCAGGAAACTCCCCGAGTTGAACGACAGCGGAATGATCACCAGCACCGGCAGGATCAGGAACAACAGAATCAGGCCGCAGAGAATCCGCAGGCTGTAGAACCACACCCGTTCGATGGGCGACATGTAAGGACTCAGCATCGCAAATTCCCCTTAGCTCAGGCGCAGGCGACTGGCGCCGACCAGCCAGCTGTAGATCAGATAAAGCACCACGGTCGCCAGCAACAGCAGCCCGCCGAGCGCAGTGGCCATGCCCCAGTTGATGCTGGTGTTGGTGTAGAAGGCGACGAAGTAACTGACCATTTGGTCGTTCGGGCTGCCGAGCAGCGCCGGGGTGATGTAGTAGCCAATCGCAAGGATGAACACCAACAGGCAGCCGGCGCCGACACCAGCGTAGGTCTGCGGGAAGTACACCCGCCAGAAACTGGCGAACGGATGACAGCCGAGGGAAATCGCCGCGCGCATGTAGGTGGGCGAGATGCCTTTCATCACGCTGTAGATCGGCAGAATCATGAACGGCAGCAGAATGTGCACCATCGAGATGTATACGCCGGTGCGGTTGAACACCAGTTCCAGCGGTTTATCGATGATGCCCATGGCCAGCAGCGCACTGTTGATCAGACCGCCGGATTGCAGCAGCACGATCCACGCTGCGACCCGCACCAGAATCGAAGTCCAGAACGGCAGCAGCACCAGGATCATCAGCAGGTTGCTCTGCCGCGAAGGCAGGTTCGCCAGCAGGTAGGCCAGTGGATAGGCGAGCAGCAGGCAGATCACGGTGATGACCAGGCCCATCCAGAAGGTGCGGGCGAAGATGTCGAGGTAGATCGCTTGATCCGGGGTGGCCGGGGCCAGTTCGCCGAGATCATCGATACGGTGATCGACCGCCGCCAGCAGGTAATACGGAGTGATGCTGCTGGTGTTGCGTTTCACCGCTTGCCAGTAGGCCGGGTCGCCCCAGCGTTCGTCGAGCGCTTCCAGCGCTTCTTTATAAGAGGCCGGTTCGCTGGCGAACGGCAGCGCCCGGGCGGTTTTGGTCAGCAGGCTGCGGTAGCCGGCCAACTCCATGTTCAAGCGCTTGGACAGATCGCCCAGCGCCTGGTTTTTGCGGGCTTCGGCGAGGTCTTCGCTGGCAGCCTTGTACACCGGTTCGGCGGGCAGACCACGGCCGTCCCAACTGGCGATGGCAGTGACAGTGCGCGGCATGCCGCCAACCACTTCCGGGTTGCCGACGCTTTTATAGAGCAGCGCCACGATCGGCACCAGAAACACCAGCAGCAGAAACAGCACCAGCGGAGCAATCAGCGCCTGGGCCTTCCAGCGGTTGACCCGCTCGGCGTGCTTGAGCTTCTGCTTCAAGGTGGGGCTGGCGCCCTCGTTCAGGGGAACGGCGATGGCCATGACGTACTCCGCAAATCTTTGATCGTTACAGAGGTGGCGAACCACCTCTGTTGCGTTGAAACACTGCTACCTGTGGGAGCGAGCCTTCCTGTGGCAGCGAACCTTTGTGGCGAGGGGATTTATCCCCGTTCGGCTGCGCAGCAGTCGTAAAACCTGAGAATGCGGTTTACCTGACCCACCGAGCGGGTATGGCTTCGGGGCTGCTTCGCAACCCAACGGGGATAAATCCCCTCGCCGCAAAAGCCCCCTTGCCATCTCCATACAGGTAAATAAGTGGTTATTTGGCGGCCCAGGAATTG
The DNA here is from genome assembly GCF_054871425.1 of Pseudomonas glycinis. NCBI lineage: Bacteria > Pseudomonadati > Pseudomonadota > Gammaproteobacteria > Pseudomonadales > Pseudomonadaceae > Pseudomonas > Pseudomonas glycinis. The sequence continues at coordinate 25,383 of NZ_JBTYHF010000002.1, forward strand.
AAGCGCTGCTCCAACTGCTCACCGTTATCAGCCCAGAAGCTGACGTCGATCTGCACCTGGTTGGCGATGTTTTCCGGGGTGGTCGGCATGTCTTTCAGGACATCCTTGGCCAGCAGCGGCACGGCTTGGGTGTTGGCCGGGCCGTAGGCGATGTTTTCCGAGTAGGTCTTCTGCTGCTGCGGCTGCACCGAGAAGGCGATGAATTTCTTCGCCGCTTCGGCGCGCTTGGCGTCCAGACCTTTCGGGATTGCCCAGGCGTCGAAGTCGTAGATGCCGCCGTTCCACACCACTTTCAGGTTGGATTCTTTCTGCACCGCCGCGATGCGACCGTTATAGGCCGAACTCATCACCACGTCGCCGGAAGCGAGGTATTGCGGCGGTTGTGCACCGGCTTCCCACCACTGAATGCTTGGCTTGAGCTCATCGAGTTTCTTGAACGCCCGATCCTGGCCGCCCTTGCTCGCGAGCTCTTTGTAGACGTCTTTCGGCGCCACACCATCGGCCATCAGCGCGAATTCGAGGGTGTACTTGGCGCCTTTGCGCAGGCCGCGCTTGCCCGGGAATTTCTTCGTGTCCCAGAAATCCGCCCAGCTGGTCGGTGCGGTTTTCAGTTTGTCGGCGTTGTAGGCCAGCACGGTAGACCACACAAAGAAACCTACGCCGCACGGCTGAATCGCGCCTTTGACGTAGTCTTCGGTCTTGCCGAACAGTGCCGGGTCGAGTTGTTCGAACATGTCTTCGTCGCAACCACGGGACAGCTCTGGCGATTCAACTTCGACCAGATCCCACGACACGCTCTTGGTATCGACCATGGCTTTGACCTTGGCCATCTCGCCGTTGTATTCGCCGGCAACGATCTTGCCGTTACCCGCCGCTTCCCACGGTGCATAGAAGGCTTTGACTTGCGCCGCCTTGTTCGCCCCGCCAAACGACACCACGGTCAAGTCCGGGCCGGCAGCCATCGCGCCGGTCGCACCCATCAGGCCCAGAGTCAGGGCGGTGAACTTCAGGGATCTCAACATTTATTGTTCTCTCCACGTGCAGGGTTGGTGTTGGTATTGCCGGGGCGCTTAGTGCGCCTCTAAAAGCGGATCGAGCGCGCGAACGTGCTCGACCTGCCAGCCAAGCGGTACCACGTCGCCGACGCTGAGCGCAGGATCGAGCTCGGCAATCGGTTGTTTCACGAAGAAGTCGGTCTTGCCGCAGACTTCCAGGCGCACCCGGACGTGGTCGCCCAGATAGATGAATTCCGCCACCCTCCCTGAGAAGCGGTTGACGCATTGATCGCTCGAACCGTTGAGGCTGACGCGCTCCGGTCGGATCGACAGAGTCACCGGTTCGCCGGTCTGACCGACGTTGACGGCCAGCGCCTCGACTTTTTCGCCACGCCCCAACTCGACCACGCAGCGCTCGCCACTCTGGCTGAGCAGGCGGCCGTTGAGGCGGTTGTTCTCGCCAATGAAGTTGGCGACAAAGGTGTTCTTCGGCTCTTCGTAAAGGGTGCGCGGTGGCGCGATCTGCTGGATCTCGCCCTGATGGAACACCGCAACGCGGTCGGACATGGTCAGTGCTTCGCCCTGGTCGTGGGTCACGTAGACCACGGTCACGCCGAGGCGCTGGTGCAGGTGCTTGATCTCCATCTGCATGTGTTCACGCAGTTGTTTGTCGAGGGCGCCCAGCGGCTCGTCCATCAGCACCAGTTGCGGCTCGAATACCAGCGCGCGGGCCAGTGCCACACGTTGCTGCTGACCACCGGACAACTGCGCCGGATAGCGCGAAGCGAAGGCATCGAGCTGAACCATGCTGAGGACTTTCTTCACCCGCTCGCTGACATCGCTTTTGTTCAAGCCGCGCACGGTCAACGGGAAAGCAAGGTTCTCCGCGACAGTCATGTGCGGGAACAGTGCGTAGTTCTGGAACACCATGCCGATATCGCGCTTGTGCGGCGGCACGTTGTTGATCGAACGCCCGGACAGGAGGATTTCACCGGCGGTCGGCGTTTCGAACCCGGCGAGCATCATCAGGCTGGTGGTCTTGCCGGAACCGGACGGCCCGAGCAGGGTAAGAAATTCGCCCTTGCGAATGTCCAGGTTGAGGTCTTTGACGATCAGGTTCTCGCCGTCGTAGCTCTTCTGCACACCACGAAAGCTGACCAGCACATCACTGGTCCCTGCGCTTGTATCGACCTGGCTCATACCCACACCTTTGTTGTTGATGACTGCTTGTTCATCAAGCCTAGTGGCTGGCGGCGCCCACGCAAATCGGGGCGCAGGAGAGAATCGCTTAAGTGCAATGGAAGGTTGGGGGTAGGGATTGCCCTACAAGGATGGCGCGTTTGGGCAAACGCAGCGGCAAGGGGCAAGCTGCAAGCCGCTAGTAAAGGCAAAAGCGTCTGTCGCTAATGGATATGCCAACTCCGAACCTGTGGGAGCGAGCCTGCTCGCGAATGCGGTGGGTCATCAAACTGAATGGCTGACTGTTACGCCGCTTTCGCGAGCAGGCTCGCTCCCACATGAGGGCAGTGATGGTCAGAGAAGTTTGTGCTCCATCGCATATTTCACCAGTTCGGCCAGCGAGGTGATGTTGAGCTTCTGCATCAGCCGCGCCTTGTGGGTGCTGATGGTCTTGCTGCTCAGGGCCAGTTGCTGGGCGATGTCGTTGACGTTGGCGCCCTGGGCCAGGCGTTCGAACACCGAGAATTCGCGTTCTGACAACAGCGAATGCAGCGGCCGGGTATCGGTCAGGCCGACTTCGAAGACCATGCGGTCGGCCAGTTCCGGGTCAATGTAGCGCCCGCCCGCCGCGACTTTGCGGATCGCCGTGAGCAGCAGCGCCGGATCGCTGTCCTTGGTCGCATACCCGGCCGCGCCGACCTTCAACGCGCGCGCGGCCATTTGCGCTTCGTCGTGCATCGACAGCACCAGAATTGCCGGCGGATTGTTCAGCGCCCGTATGCGCGGGATCGCTTCCAGGCCATTGACCCCGGGCATGGAGATGTCCAGCAACACCACCTCGCACGGCACGCTGCGCAGGGTTTCGAGCAGTTGCTCGCCATTGCTCGCCTCCCCCACGACTTGCAGATCCTTGGCCAGGCCGATCAATTGCTTGATGCCTTCACGGACGATGGTGTGGTCTTCGGCTACCAGTACACGGATCACGTTCTTCTCCAGATTTCAGGTACACACCAATCCCTGTGGGAGCGAGCTTGCTCGCGAAGGCGCCAGTCCAGACACCGCAACATGTCAAACCTCACTCACCGGCACTCGCACCACCAGACTGGTGCCCTCCCCCGGCTCACTCACCAGCTCCAGCCGCCCGCCCATGATCAGCACCCGCTCACGCATGCCGACCAGGCCAAACGACGTCGGCCTACCCTCGGCCGCGACAAATCCTACGCCATCATCGCTGACGGTCAGACACAATTCATCGCCCGCAAGCTCCAGCGTCAGCTCCACCGTGTGCGCCTGAGCATGGCGCATCACATTGGTCAGCGCCTCCTGCAAAATCCGGAACAGCCCCACCGCTTTGGCATCGCTGAGTGCCGGCAGGTTGTCCGGCACCTGCACCAGACACGGTATCTGTGTGCGCGCCTCGAAACGCCGAGCCTGCCACTCGATGGCCGAGGCAATCCCGGCATCAAGGATCGGCGGGCGCAACGCCGTCGCCACATCGCGTACCAGCTGAAACAACTGCGCGATCAGGCGTTTCATGCTGTTGAGCCGCTCGTTGAGTCCCGGATCAAGCTGCGCGTAGGCCAATTCGCACATCGATGTCTCCAGTTTCAGCACGGTGAGCATCTGCCCCAACTCATCATGGACTTCCCGGGCGATGCGCGCCTTCTCTTCTTCGCGCACGCTTTCCAGGTGCGCCGACAGTTCGCGCAGTTGCTCGCGCGAGGCCGCCAGTTCCAGCTCGATGCGTTTGCTTTCGCTGATGTCCCAGACGATGCCGTCCCACACATAGGCGCCGTCCTCCAGCTGGCGGGTGATCGCTTTGATCTCGGCCCAGCGCTGCTCACCCTGGCGCGTGACGATGCGGCCCTGCCACGACCAGTCGCTGTCAGTGTCCAGCGCCTGATCCTGGGTGCGGTGATAACTGGCCTTGTCGTCGGGATGCACCAGGCTGCGCAGGCCCATGTCGCGATGAGCGATGGCTGCCGGCGCATAACCGACCAGACTTTCGCTGCCCTCGCTGATGTAGGCAAAGTCGATCTGCCCGGTGACCGGTGCCCGCTCCAGCCTGAACACCAGACCCGGAACGTTGGCGGCGATGCCTTGCAGGCGCGCCTCGCTTTCCTGCAAAGCGGCGAGCGCGCGGCGGCGATCGGTGACGTCGGTGAGGTAGACCACCAGATATTCACTGTCGCGAAAACGCAGGAAGCTCAGGGAAACGTCCGCCGGCAGCACACTGCCATCTGCGCGCAGGCAGCTGGTTTCGAAGCTCAGCGGCCCTTCTTCACTGGCCCGTGCACGCTTCCACAGATTGAGCCAGCGATCCATGTGCAGGCCGGGCTCGAAATCGATCAGCGGCCGTTCGATCAGCCCGCCCGAGGTATAACCAAGCATGTTTTCCGCCGCGCGGTTGGCGTAACGCACATGGCTGTCCCAATTGACCCAGAGAATGCCGACGGTGCTTTGGTCGATGGAAAACTGCGTCAGTCGCAGCGCCTCTTCACTGGCCGCGCGCAACGCAATGTCTTCGCGGGCGCTGAGCAGGCGTTGTTCGAGGCTGCGCTGTTGGCGACGCTGCCACGCCACGATCGCCGCGCAACTGAGCAGCATCACCGCGAACAACAGACTGAGGTTCTGCCAGAACCCCGGCGACTCGGTCAGCCGTGGATATTTCGGCTGCAGCCATTGGTTGTGCAATTGTTCCAGATCCTTGGCCGGGATCGCGCGCAAGGCGCTCTGGACGATGCCGGCCAGTTCCGGCCAATCGCGCCGCGAGGCCACACGCAGCAGTTGCGGCAGGCCGATATCGCCGACCACCACCAGTTCGGCAAACTCCGGCTCCACCGACAGCCGGCCCAACTGTGCTTCGTCGACCACCGCGTAGGAGGCTTGCTGACTCAACAGCAGTTGCAACGCTTGCCGTTCCAGCGGCACGCCTTGCAAATTCAAGTGCGGATAGTTGCTGCGCAGGTAATCGGCGGTGCTGCTCGGCATGCGCACGGCGACGCGGGTCTGGCTGTCGAGCTTTTCCAGATCGACCGCGCCGCTGCTTTTCTGGTCGCTGACCACCAGTTGCGGCACGCGCATGTACGGGTCGGAAAACTGCCAGAGGCGCAGCGCGCTCGGGGTCTGGCTGAGGCCCGGAGCGATGTCGATCTCGCCCTCGCGCAAAGCGTTTTCCAATGCCCCCAGATCCTGAAAGTTGCGCCAGCTCAGTTCCACGCCGAGGGTGTTGGCCAGCAGTTTCATCAACTCGACATTGGCCCCGGACAATCGCTGCAGGCGCCGATCGTAGGTCGCGTAGGGCGCCTGCAAGACCAGGCCGACGCGCAATTCGTTGTGCTGCGCCAGCCATTGCTGCTGCTCTGGCGACAATTGCGCGGCATGATCCGGTGGCGCAGGCGCCGCCCAGCCCATCAAGGGAAACCACAAACAGCCGATAACCCACAGGCAGCAAAATCGCTTCATTGAAGTCTCATACACTGACAAATTCTGACCAACCCATTAGGCTGCCGGGATACTTTTCTGGCCTGGAATAACCAATGCCCTCTGTCTACCGCCTGGCACTGCCAGCATTGTGCCTGTCGCTGATCCTGCCTTGTGCGTTTTCCGTCGAAGCCGCCGACCCGGCGCCTGCCGCCACGGATAAACCCGCCGAAGAAAAACCGGCCGAGCGCCAGCCACTGCTTGAGCGTAGTCAGGAAGAGGCCGCCGCACTGCAACGTAAACTGCCGGCGCAAGAGCAGCAACAACTGCAGGCTGGCAGCGACACCTTCCTCGCCCTGTGGAAACCGGCCAACAGCGCCGACCCCAAAGGCGCGGTGATCATCGTTCCCGGTGCCGGCGAAACCGCTGACTGGCCGCAGGCAATCGGCCCGTTGCGACGCAAATTGCCGGACGTCGAGTGGAGCAGCCTGAGTATCACCCTGCCGGATCTGCAAGGCGACGCCATTGCTCCGCGCGTGATCGAACCGGCCGCGGCGCCGAAAGCCCCGGAAACCACAAGCAAGGATGCCGCCACCGCACAACCGATCGAACAGGCCGCTGGCGGTGAAGCGGAGGTCGCCGAACAGGTGGTCGCCGAAACCAGCGAAGAACAGGCCAAGGCCGACGCCGAGCGCATTTTCGGACGCATCGACGCAGCGATTGCCTACGCCGAACAGCAGAGCGCGCGCAGCATTGTCGTGCTCGGCCACGGCACCGGCGCTTATTGGGCGGCGCGTTTTCTCAGCGAGCGGCAGACGCCGCAGGTGGAAAAACTGGTGATGGTCGATGCGCAAGTCCCGACCAAAGCCCTGCCGCCACTCGCCGAACTGACGCCGACACTGAAGCTGCCGACGGTGGATATTTTCTACATGGACAGAGCGCTGGATCGCAACGCGGCGCTGGAGCGCATGCAGGCGAGCAAGCGTCTGAAGACCTCGGCGTTCAGCCAGGTGGCGCTGAAGGTATTGCCGGACAAGAAGGCTGAGCAGGAACAATTGTTTCGGCGGGTGCGGGGCTGGTTGAATCCTCAGGCTGTTGACTGACTGTTCCACCGAGTCGCCCTTAATTCGCGAGCAGGCTCGCTCCCACATTGGATCTATGCACAATTCAATGTGGGAGCGAGCCTGCTCGCGAAGAGGCAAGCACAAGCAAAACCCATCTAATTCCTAGCGAAAATCCCGCCGCTCCCGAATCAACGTATAGGCGTTATGCAATTCCCGCGTCCGCTCGGTCGCCTCACGCACCTGTGCCGGGGTCGCGCCACTGCCGGCGATCTTGTCCGGGTGATGGCGACTGAGCAATCGCCGGTAAGCGCGCTTGATCTGTGCCGGCTCGCTGCTCGCCGACACCCCAAGCAACTTCATTGCCTCCTGGTAACTCACTGCCGCACTGACGATCGGCCGCTTGCCCGGCTCGTAATCGCTGGCCAATGCCTGCACCTGCTGCGCCGTCCAGCCGAGCCATTTGCCCCACTGCGCCAGCAACTCGCGTTCGCTGACCCCGGCGCGACCATCAGCCCAGACCATTCGCCAGCAGGCACGCAACACGCCCTCAGCCGCATGCGGTTGCGCACTCAATCGACGCAGATAGCCGCGCAGATTGTCGCTGCCGGACTTGCCGCGATTGAATGCAGCAATGGCCCGCCGTGTCGCCGGCTCGCTCATTTCCAGCGCGCGCATTTCGTTGCGCGCCTGCTGGATATGCCCGTCAGTGACGCGCCCGTCGCTCTTGGCCAGACGCCCGAGCAAAACGAACAGCAATTCATCGTTGCGCAGCATCGGCCGGCCGCCGAGCTTTTCGCGTAAATGTCCCCAGCTCTGCAAGTGCAAGCGCCGATCCAGCGCCTGCCCCAACAACGCCCCAAGCATGGCCCCCGGAATGCTGGCAATCGCGTACCCCACTCCGGCTCCAATCAGAGTCCCTGGCCACAGCATCTCAGCGACTCGCTTCTATCAAGGCTTCGGCTTCGGCCAGACGCTCGTAGGTACCAACATCTACCCAATGCCCCTTCAACCGCTCGCCTGTTACTTCACCGTTGGCCATGGCGTTGCGTAGCAGCGGTGCAAGCTTGAACGCGCCATCGCTGCAACCATCGAACAACTGCGGATGCAGCACGGCGATACCGCTGTACGTCAGCGTCTGCGCATCAGGCTCGCCGTCCTGCACTTTGCCGTCGATCAGGCTGAAGTCGCCTTTCGGGTGATGCGGCGGATTGTCCGCCAGCACCAGATGCGCCAGGCCATTGATCGGCTGGTGCAGCACGCTGAAGTCGTAATCGGTCCAGATGTCGCCGTTGACCACCAGAAACGCATCGTCACCAAGTAACGGCAGCGCTCGGAAAATCCCGCCACCGGTTTCCAGCGGCTCGCCTTCCGGCGAGTACTGGATGCTCAGGCCGAAACGCGAACCGTCGCCCAGATGATCCTCGATCTGCTGACCGAGCCAGGCGTGGTTGATGACGATTTCGTTGAAGCCTGCGGCCGCGAGGGCGTGCAGGTGATACTCGATCAGCGGCACGCCAGCGGCCTGCACCAGCGGTTTCGGCGTGGTCAGGGTCAGCGGGCGCATACGCTCGCCTTTGCCCGCCGCCAGAATCATTGCCTTCATGCCGTCGCTCCAGCACGCAAGCTGCTGAACAGCGCTTGCAGCTCCGCCAGTTCAGGACGGCGGGCGATCACTGCTTCTATATAAGAGAAGAAGCGCGGCACATCGGCCAGATAACGCGGCTTGCCATCGCGATGGCAGATACGCGCGAAGATGCCGATGACTTTCAGGTGACGCTGCACGCCCATCAGGTCGCTGGCGCGCAGGAATTCTTCGAAGTCCGCCTGCACCGGGATGTCCAATGCCGAGGCTTGCTGCCAATAACTTTCCAGCCAGCCGCGAACACGTTCTTCCGGCCAGCTGAGGAAGGCGTCCTTGAACAGGCAAGTCACGTCGTAGGTCACCGGGCCGTACACCGCGTCCTGGAAATCCAGCACGCCGGGGTTGGGCTCGCTGAGCATCAGGTTGCGCGGCATGTAGTCACGGTGCACCAGCACTTTCGGCTGCGCCAGCGCGCTGTCGATCAGCAACTCGCTGATGTGTTGCCATTGTTGCTGCTGGGCCGCATCGAACTCGACGCCCAGCTCGCGCTTGACGTACCACTCGGGGAACAGTTCCAGCTCACGACGCAACAAGGCGACGTCGTAACTCGGCAACGGCGCAACCATCGGCAACTGTTGAAAAGCCAACAGCGCTTGCAGGGCATCGTGGAATAACGCGTCGGCATTTTCGCCATCGATGACGTCGAGATAGGTCTTGTTGCCCAGGTCATTGAGCAAAAGAAAACCGCGCTCGAGGTCTTCGGCGTAAATTTTCGGCACATTAATTCCGGATTTCGCCAGCAAAAAAGCGATATCCACGAACGGTTTGCAGTTTTCCTGGGGTGGCGGCGCGTCCATCACGACGAAGCTGCGACCATCGCCCTCCCAGCGGAAGTAGCGGCGGAAACTCGCGTCGCTGCTGGCCGCGGTCAACGTGGCCGGGGGCACGGTGCCCCAGCCCTGCTCGACAAACAGCTTTGCCAACTGCTCATCGAGCCAAACTTTCAGGTGTTGCAAGCGTACATCTTGGTCAGGCATTGCAAGGGTCTCCGACGGCGCTAGCCGTCAAGCGGGTCATGCTTTATTATCCAGCATCTTTTTCAGACCATCGAGAGGCGTGCGGCCCACACCGCGGGCAGATGGCACGCAGGAAGCCCGGACTAATAAGATGGCATTGAAATCCCCCGCGTTTCGTAAAAAATTTCCGTTGTTGGTAACCGGCAGTCTGCTGGCTATGCAACCTCTGGCCAGTCAATTCGTTGTTGCCGCCGAGCAGTATGACTGCTCCGTCTCGGCTACGGGTGGCTGGGACTGTGCGCCCAAGTCGCCCGCTGCGGCATTGCCGCCGCGCCCGGTGCATGACGGCAGTGCCGTCAGCTCTGCTGGCGAGGCCCCGGCCGACAACGGTTCCGGCGCAGAGACCGGTGCAAAAACCGCACTGGTCACTGAGTCCAAGGGCCGCGGCCTGAAATCCCGTAGCGAAGACTACAGTCACCTCGACTGGGTTCCGCGCGAGAAGCTCACCGCCGCCCAATTGGCCGAGACCGGTCCTTACTGCTCTGGTTCCTATATCGAACCGATTCGTCCTGGCATGAATGACAAGACGAATAAAAGTGACGCGCCGACCTTCATCGGTGCCAAAGCGTCGCGTTACGAGCAGGACACACAAGTCGCCAGCCTCGCCGGTGACGTGATCATGCGTCAGGGCAGCATGCAGGTCGAAGCTGACGAGGCCAATCTGTATCAGGCCGAGAGCCGTGGCGAACTGGCCGGCAACGTGCGCATCCGTGACAACGGCGCGCTGATCGTCGGCGACCACGCCGATGTGCAGCTCGACACCGGCGAAGCCAAGGTCGACAACGCCGAATACGTGATGCACAAATCGCGCATCCGCGGTAACGCGCTGTATGCCAAGCGTGCCGAAAACGCGATCATCCGCTTGAAGGACGGTACGTACACCACGTGCGAACCGAACAGCAACGCCTGGCAGCTCAAGGGCAACAACATCACCTTGAACCCGGCGACCGGTTTCGGTACCGCAACCAACGTGACATTGCGCGTCAAAGACATCCCGATTCTGTACACCCCGTACATCTACTTCCCGATCGACGACCGTCGCCAATCAGGCTTCCTGCCGCCGACCATCGGCAGCACCACCGATACCGGCTTCATGCTGGTCACCCCGTACTACTTCAACCTGGCGCCGAACTACGACGCCACGTTGTACCCGCGCTACATGAGCAAGCGCGGCATGTTGGTGGAAGGCGAATTCCGTTACCTGACCAAGTCGAGTGAAGGTCAGTTCGGTGCCGCGTATCTGAATGATGACGATACCGAGCGCAGCAAACAGACCGACTACGAAAAGACTCGCTACATGTACAACTGGCAGCACAAGGGCGGTCTTGACTCCCGCGTGTTCACCGAGGTCGATTACACCAAGATCAGCGATCCGTATTACTTCCAGGATCTGGAAACCGACCAGATCGGCGTGAAATCCAGCGACTACGTCAATCAGCAAGGCGCCGTCAGCTATCGTGGCGACAGCTATGTTGCACGTTTGAATGCCCAACAGTACCAATTGGCGACCGTTTCCAACATCACGCCGTATGGCCGCCTGCCGCAGATCACGTTCAACGGCAAATTGCCTTATCATCCGCAAGGTCTGGATTTCGACTACGAGACCGAGATCGTTCGTTTCGAGCGCGACTTGCTCAAAGGTGACTTTACCAATGAAGACGGTGAAGTGGAGCGTCGCCTGGATACAAACGTATTTGGTCTGGCACGTGCCAACGGCAATCGATTGAACCTGAAACCTGCTGTCAGCCTTCCACTCAACTGGACATACGGTTTTCTGAAGCCGTCGTTAAAGTATCAATACACCCAATACGACCTGGATCTCGATTCTCAGGGTAAACGCGATGTTGCCGGGCAAAGTGCAGAACAAGAGCGCTTGAACGGTTCTTACAGCCGCAACCAGAGTCGCGGAGTGCCCATCGTCAGTATCGACAGTGGACTGTATTTTGATCGCGACACTTCATGGTTTGGCAAAAACTATCGCCAAACCCTCGAGCCTCGTCTGTTCTACCTATACGTTCCGGAAAAAGACCAATCCGACATCCCGGTTTTCGACACTGGCGAGTCCACCTTCAACTATTCAACACTGTTCCGCGACAATCGGTTTTCCGGCTCTGACCGCATTGGCGACGAAAACAAGTTGTCGCTGGGTGTGACTAGCCGCTGGATCGAAGAAAACGGTTTCGAACGGCAACGCATTAGTGTTGGTCAGGCATTTTATTTCAAGGATCGGAACGTACAGCTGCCTGGAATCGATGCCAGAACGCGTGAGGATGCAAAATCCAGCGTTTCGCCATACGCATTGGAGTACGAATACCGCTGGAACCGCGACTGGCGCACCACCGCTGACTACAACTGGGATCCGGACAGCCGCAGCCCACGTTCCGGCAGTGCGATGTTCCACTACCAGCCTGAAGACAACCCGAACAAAGTGGTCAACGTTGGTTATCGCTATCGCAACGACCAGATTCGTTACGACCAGAACACCGGTCGCTGGACTGTGGGCGGTGGCGACTACGGCACCCCGGGGCAGCCTGGCTACGTGAAGGACTACTACAAGATCCAGCAGCATGATTTCTCGGTCATCTGGCCGATCGTTCCGCAGTGGAACGCCATCAGCCGCTGGCAGTACGACTACAACCGCAATCGCACGCTGGAAGCCTTCGGTGGTTTCGAATACGACAACTGCTGCTGGAAACTGCGCCTGATCAATCGTTACTGGGTCGCTTATGACGAAAACAGTCAGAACGCCCCGGAAAACGAAAAAGGCGACCATGGCATCTTCCTCCAAATTGTTCTGAAGGGACTCGGCGGCCTGACTGGCGCCAAGGTAGAGAGCTTCCTCGACAAAGGCATTCAAGGTTATCGTGAACGTGAAGACCAAGCTTTCTGATTGTCTGCGCCCGCTGATGCTGGGCGCGCTGTTCCTGGGTACGGCGGCCAACGCCGCCGTACAGTCCATCGATAAAGTGGTGGCGATCGTCGATAACGACGTGGTCATGCAGAGCCAACTGGACCAGCGCGTTCACGAAGTTCAGCAGACCATCGCCAAGCGCGGGGGCGGTCTGCCGCCTCCGGGCGTGCTCGATCAGCAAGTGCTCGAGCGCCTGATCGTCGAAAACCTGCAACTGCAGATCGGCGAACGTTCGGGCATCCGCATTACTGACGAAGAGCTGAACCAGGCTGTCGGCACCATCGCCCAGCGCAACAATATGACTGTTGATCAGTTCCGTGCTGCGCTGGCTCGCGATGGCCTGAACTATGACGACGCCCGTGACCAGATCAAGCGCGAGATGATCATCAGCCGCGTGCGTCAGCGTCGCGTGGCAGAACGTATTCAGGTTTCCGAGCAGGAAGTGAAGAACTTCCTCGCCTCTGACCTCGGCAAGATGCAACTGTCCGAAGAACTGCACTTGGCCAACATCCTGATTCCGACCCCGGAAAGCGCCAACTCTGAAGCGATTCAGAGCGCTTATCGTCAGGCCATGGATGTTTACCAGCAGCTCAAGCAAGGCGCTGACTTCGGTCAGATGGCCGTGGCCAAATCCGGTAGCGACAACGCGCTGGAAGGCGGCGAGATGGGCTGGCGTAAAGCCGCGCAACTGCCACCGCCGTTCGATCGTGAATTGAGCAGCATGGCCGTAGGCGACATTACTCAGCCTGCGCGTACACCGGGCGGCTTCATCATTCTGAAGCTGCTGGGCAAACGTGGCGGCGAAGCGCAGATGCGCGACGAAGTTCATGTGCGTCACATCCTGGTCAAGCCGAGCCCGATCCGCGACGAAGCCAAGACCAAGGCACTGGTGCAATCGTTGTATGACCGCATCACCGCCGGCGAAGACTTTGCCGAACTGGCGAAAAACTACTCGGAAGATCCGGGTTCCGCTCTCAACGGTGGCGACCTGAACTGGATCGACCCGAACGTGCTGGTACCGGAATTCCGCGAAGTGATGGCTTCGACCCCACAAGGTCAGCTGTCCAAGCCATTCCAGACCCAATACGGCTGGCACGTGCTGGAAGTCCTTGGCCGTCGCGCCACTGACGGAACCGAACAGGCCCGTGAGCAGCAAGCCATGACCGTACTGCGTAACCGCAAATACGACGAAGAGCTGCAGACCTGGCTGCGTCAGATCCGTGACGAAGCCTACGTAGAGATCAAACTTCCTGGTGCAGACCAGGCAGCGCAGTGAAACCCAAGCGTTTCGCGCTGACACCCGGCGAACCAGCCGGCATCGGTCCCGACCTGTGCCTGCTGCTCGCCTCGCAAGCCCAGCCACATCCCCTGATTGCCATCACCAGCCGCGACCTGCTCCTTGAGCGGGCCGCGCAACTGGGGCTGGCCATCAACCTGCTGGATGTCGCGCCAGGGCAGTGGCCAGATGTTCCAGCGCCGGCCAACAGCCTGTACGTCTGGGACACGCCGCTCAGCGCACCGGTAATCGCCGGGCAACTGGACAAGGCCAACGCGGCATTCGTCCTCGAAACCTTGACCCGCGCCGGCAACGGCTGCCTGAATGGCGACTTCGCCGGGATGATCACTGCGCCGGTACACAAAGGTGTGATCAACGAGTCGGGCATCGCATTCTCTGGACACACTGAGTTTCTCGCCGACCTGACGCACACCGCGCAAGTAGTGATGATGCTGGCCACTCGCGGTTTGCGCGTGGCGCTGGTCACCACGCATCTGCCTCTGCGCGAGATTGCCGACGCGATCACCCCGGAGCGGCTGGAGCGCGTCACGCGAATCCTGCACGCCGACCTGCAAGACAAATTTGGCATCGCCCGGCCACGCATCCTGGTCTGCGGCCTCAACCCGCACGCCGGTGAAGGCGGCCACCTGGGCCATGAAGAAATCGACATCATCGAACCGACATTAGAGCGCCTGCGCGGCGAGGGCATGGACCTTCGTGGCCCGCTGCCTGCCGACACTCTGTTTACCCCCAAATATCTGGAGCACTGCGACGCAGTGCTGGCGATGTACCACGACCAGGGCTTGCCCGTGCTCAAGTACAAAGGCTTCGGCGCTGCCGTCAACGTGACGCTGGGCCTGCCGATCATCCGCACCTCGGTCGACCATGGCACCGCCCTGGATCTGGCCGGCAGCGGCAGGATCGACACCGGCAGCCTGCAAGTCGCCCTGGAAACCGCCTACCAGATGGCCGAGACCCGTTTATGAACGAGCAATACCAACACAAGGCGCGCAAACGCTTTGGTCAGAACTTCCTCCACGATGCCGGCGTTATCGACCGCATTCTGCGCTCCATCCACGCCAAGCCTGACGACCGCCTGCTGGAAATCGGCCCCGGTCAGGGTGCGCTGACCCAAGGTTTGCTGGGCTCCGGCGCGCAACTCGACGTAGTGGAGCTGGACAAGGATCTGATCCCGATCCTCAACCAGCAGTTTGCCGGCATGAGCAATTTCAACCTGCATCAGGGCGATGCGCTGAAGTTCGACTTCAATACGCTGAATGCCGCGCCGAACAGCCTGCGGGTGGTTGGCAATCTGCCGTACAACATCTCCACGCCGCTGATTTTTCACCTGCTGAACAACGCCGGCATCATTCGTGACATGCACTTCATGTTGCAGAAAGAAGTGGTCGAGCGTCTGGCAGCAGGCCCTGGTGGCGGTGACTGGGGTCGTTTGTCGATCATGGTTCAGTACCATTGCCGCGTGGAACATCTGTTCAACGTCGGCCCGGGCGCATTCAATCCGCCGCCGAAAGTCGATTCGGCGATCGTTCGTCTCGTGCCCCACGCGGTACTGCCGCACCCGGCCAAGGATCACAAGCTACTGGAGCGCGTGGTACGCGAAGCCTTCAATCAGCGCCGCAAAACCTTGCGCAATACCCTCAAGCAATTGCTCAGCAACGCCGAGATCGAAGCCGCTGGCGTTGATGGCAGCCTGCGTCCCGAGCAACTGGATCTGGCCGCATTCGTGCGCCTGGCCGACCAGCTCGCGATACAGGTCCCGGCAGCTCCCGCCGCCGACTGACCCGCGATGAACGCTATCGGGCAGCACACCACTCTGGTTTACTGCCCGATACTTGCCTAGACTGATTCCCCATCAGCTACGCCCCGCGTTCCGCTTCGTTAAGGCCTTCTTGCATGTCCGATTCCCGTTATCAGGTCGATGTCAGCGTCGTCACCCATTATCTGGCAGACCAATCGCAACCCGAACACGACCGTTTCGCCTTCGCCTACACCATCACCGTGCAGAACAACGGCGAGATTGCGGCCAAGCTTCTGTCCCGGCACTGGGTGATCACCGATGGTGACGGCCATGTCGAACACGTGCGCGGTGAAGGCGTCGTCGGCCAGCAACCATTGATCGATGCAGGCAAGAGCCATACGTATACCAGCGGCACGGTGATGACCACCAAGGTCGGCACCATGCAAGGCTCCTATCAGATGCTCGCCGACGACGGCAAACGTTTCGATGCGACCATCAAACCGTTTCGCCTCGCCGTACCCGGAGCCCTGCACTGATGACGACGTACGCCGTCGGTGACCTGCAAGGCTGCCTCGAACCGCTCAAGTGCCTGCTCAAGCAAGTCGCTTTCGATCCGGCGCTTGACCGGTTGTGGCTGGTCGGCGATCTGGTCAACCGTGGTCCGCAGTCGCTGGAAACCCTGCGCTTTCTCTACGAGATGCGCGAGTCGCTGGTGTGTGTCCTCGGCAATCACGATCTGCATCTGCTGGCCGCCGCGAAAAAGATCGAGCGCTTGAAGAAAAGCGACACCTTGCGCGAAATCATCGAGGCCCCCGACGGCCCGCAATTGATGGAATGGCTGCGCCAGCAGAAGCTGATGCATTACGACGAAACACGCGATGTTGCGATGGTCCATGCTGGCATCCCGCCGCAATGGTCGCTGCGCCGTGCGTTGAAGTGCGCCGCCGAAGTCGAGACCGCCCTGCATGACGACAACGTATTCCCCGCCTACCTTGACGGCATGTACGGCAACGAACCGGCGAAATGGGACAACGACCTCAAAGGCATTGATCGCCTGCGGGTGATCACTAATTATTTCACACGCATGCGCTTTTGCACCGCCGAGGGCAAGCTCGACCTCAAGAGCAAGGAAGGCCTGGACAGCGCCCCGCCCGGCTACAAGCCGTGGTTCCAGCACAAGGAGCGCAAGACCAAAGGCCTACGCATCATCTTCGGTCACTGGGCTGCGCTCGAGGGCAATATCCACGAGCCGGGCATTTCCGCGCTGGACACCGGATGCGTCTGGGGCGGCAGCCTGACGCTGATGAACGTCGACAGCGGCGAACGCCTGTCATGCAAATGCGACGAGCACGGCGGGCTTGCACACACGATTGCACCACTTATCCCCGAACCTTCGCCAGTCGACGCGCCGCGTTAGACTGCACTTTCAGTTGAGCTACAGGAACCCGCCATGAGCGAATTCAAACGAATCCCCCCGGAACAGGCGCAGGCCCTGCGTGAACAAGGCGCCGTTGTGGTTGACGTACGCGATCCAGCGACCTTTGCCGCGCTGCACATCAGCGGCTCCAAACATCTCGACAACCATTCGCTGCACGCTTTCATTCAAGGCGCCGACCTTGATGCACCGACCGTCGTGGTTTGCTACCACGGCAATTCCAGTCAGGGCGCAGCCGCCTATCTGGTCAGCCAAGGCTTCTCCGACGTTTACAGCATGGACGGGGGCTTTGAGCTGTGGCGTACGACTTATCCGTCGGAAACCGCGCAAGGCACCGCCGAATAATTTTTTTGCGCAGCGCAGGCCCCGGCTGCCGTGGGCCTGCGCGCGGCAGACGAACGGTCTGCCACAACTAATTACGTATCTCGCCTTTACCTCTCGAATTCCCAACTATCCTTAAGCGCAGGCCATCCAAATCAGGGGAGAGCCGGTACACCGGCGCGCGGATCATCGGGAGTAGCTTTCGCGGTTTGTCGACCGTGGGAGAATTCTGGGGGGTAAACAGCAGCTGCCACAGCGACTGCTGCCAGCATCGACTGAGTGATCCGGCGTCGGCTCCACGTATCGAGCGAGGTGACGTCATGAGTATCTTTAGCCACTTCCAACAACGCTTCGAATCCACACGCCAGGAAGAACTCTCTCTGCAGGAGTACCTGGAGCTATGCAAAAACGATCGCAGCGCCTACGTTTCCGCCGCCGAGCGTCTATTGATGGCGATCGGCGAACCGGAACTGCTCGACACTTCGACCAATTCGAGGCTGTCGCGCATCTTCTCCAACAAGGTGATCCGCCGCTATCCGGCCTTTGAAGACTTCCACGGGATGGAAGAATGCATCGACCAGATCGTCTCGTATTTCCGCCACGCTGCCCAAGGCCTGGAAGAGAAGAAACAGATTCTTTATCTGCTCGGCCCCGTCGGTGGCGGTAAATCGTCCCTGGCCGAGAAGCTGAAACAGCTGATGGAGAAGGTACCTTTCTACGCCATCAAAGGCTCGCCGGTCTTCGAATCACCTCTGGGTCTGTTCAACGCCACTGAAGATGGCGCGATCCTTGAGGAAGATTTCGGCATTCCACGACGCTACCTGAACACCATCATGTCGCCTTGGGCGACCAAACGCCTGGCCGAATTCGGCGGCGACATCAGTCAGTTCCGCGTGGTCAAGCTGTACCCGTCGATCCTCAATCAGATTGCGGTGGCCAAGACCGAACCCGGTGACGAGAACAACCAGGACATCTCGGCGCTGGTCGGCAAGGTCGATATCCGCAAACTCGAAGAATTCCCGCAGAACGACGCTGACGCCTACAGCTACTCCGGTGCGCTGTGCCGAGCCAACCAGGGCTTGATGGAATTCGTCGAAATGTTCAAGGCGCCGATCAAGGTGCTGCACCCATTGCTGACCGCTACTCAGGAGGGCAACTACAACAGTACCGAAGGCCTCGGCGCGATTCCCTTCACCGGCATCCTGCTGGCTCACTCCAACGAGTCGGAGTGGCACACCTTCCGCAACAACAAGAACAACGAGGCGTTCATCGACCGGATCTACATCGTCAAAGTGCCGTACTGCCTGCGCGTCAGCGATGAAGTGAAGATCTACGACAAACTTCTGTTCAACAGTTCCTTGTCCAAGGCGCACTGCGCACCGGACACCTTGAAAATGCTTGCGCAGTTCACCGTGCTGTCGCGCCTCAAGGAGCCGGAAAACTCCAACATCTACTCGAAGATGCGCGTCTACGACGGCGAGAATCTAAAGGACACCGATCCGAAGGCCAAGTCGATTCAGGAGTATCGCGATTCGGCCGGTGTCGACGAAGGCATGAACGGTCTGTCGACCCGCTTCGCCTTCAAGATTCTCTCCAAGGTATTCAACTTTGATCCGCATGAAATCGCCGCCAACCCGGTGCACCTGCTCTATGTGCTGGAGCAGCAGATCGAACAGGAACAGTTCCAGGCCGAAACCCGCGAACGCTACCTGCGCTATCTGAAGGAATACCTGGCGCCGCGCTACATCGAGTTCATCGGCAAGGAAATCCAGACCGCTTATCTGGAGTCCTACAGCGAATACGGCCAGAACATCTTCGATCGCTACGTGCTGTACGCGGATTTCTGGATTCAGGATCAGGAGTATCGCGACCCGGAAACCGGCGAGATTCTCAACCGCGTGGCCCTAAACGAAGAGCTGGAAAAAATCGAGAAACCGGCCGGCATCAGCAATCCGAAGGATTTCCGCAACGAAATCGTCAACTTCGTCCTGCGCGCCCGGGCCAACAACAACGGCAAGAACCCGACCTGGCTCAGCTACGAAAAACTGCGGGTGGTCATCGAGAAGAAAATGTTCTCCAACACCGAAGACCTGCTGCCCGTCATCAGCTTCAACGCCAAGGCCAGCAAGGAGGATCAGCAGAAACACAACGACTTCGTTACGCGAATGGTTGAACGTGGCTACACCGATAAACAGGTACGCCTGCTGTCCGAATGGTACCTGCGGGTCCGCAAGTCGCAGTGAGGCAGCTGCAAGCTATAAGCCACAAGCTGCAAGAACTAAGCGCGTGAACCCGAAAACACGGGGCATTCGCTTCTACTTGCAGCTTGCAGCTCAAAACTTGAAGCTCCCCGGAGGGGCCTTATGAGCTATGTGATCGACCGACGCCTCAATGGCAAGAACAAGAGCACGGTGAACCGTCAGCGCTTTCTGCGGCGATACCGTGATCACATCAAAAAGGCTGTCGAAGAGGCAGTCAGTCGCCGCTCCATCACGGATATGGAGCACGGCGAGCAGATCAGCATTCCCGGTCGCGACATTGACGAACCGGTGCTTCATCACGGACGCGGCGGCAAACAGACCGTGGTGCATCCCGGTAACAAAGAGTTCACGGCCGGTGAACATATCGCTCGTCCACCGGGAGGCGGCGGTGGACGCGGTCCGGGCAAGGCGGGTAATTCCGGCGAAGGCATGGACGAGTTCGTCTTCCAGATCACGCAGGAAGAGTTTCTCGAATTCATGTTCGAAGACCTGGAACTGCCGAACCTGGTCAAACGCAACCTGACCGGCACCGACACATTCAAAACCGTACGCGCCGGGATCAGCAACGAGGGCAATCCGTCGCGGATCAACATCATCCGCACCCTGCGCTCAGCGCATGCGCGTCGTATTGCCCTGTCTGGCAGCAGCCGCGCGAAATTGCGCGAAGCCAAGGAAGAGCTGGCACGGCTCAAGCGCGAAGAACCGGACAACTTCGGCGATATCCAGGAACTCGAGGCTGAAATTGAAAAACTCAGCGCACGCATCCATCGCGTGCCGTTCCTAGATACCTTCGACTTGAAATACAACCTGTTGGTCAAGCAACCCAATCCCAGTTCCAAAGCAGTGATGTTTTGCCTGATGGACGTTTCCGGTTCGATGACGCAGGCGACCAAGGACATCGCCAAGCGCTTCTTCATCCTGCTGTACCTTTTCCTCAAGCGTAACTACGACAAGATCGACGTGGTGTTCATCCGTCACCACACCAGCGCCCGGGAAGTGGACGAAGAGGAGTTTTTCTATTCTCGTGAGACCGGCGGCACCATTGTTTCCAGCGCCCTGAAGCTGATGCAGGAGATCATGGCCGAGCGCTATCCGAGCAATGAGTGGAACATCTACGCCGCTCAGGCCTCCGACGGCGACAACTGGAACGACGATTCGCCGATCTGCCGCGACATCCTGATCAATCAGATCATGCCGTTTGTGCAGTACTACACTTACGTGGAGATCACCCCGCGCGAACATCAGGCCCTGTGGTACGAGTACGAACGCATCGCCGAAGCCTTCTCTGACACGTTTGCCCAGCAGCAACTGGTCTCGGCCGGAGATATCTATCCGGTCTTCCGTGAACTCTTCCAGCGCAGGTTAGTGACATGACCGCCAAAGAGCAGAAACGCCAACCCATTTCCACCGGCTCCGAATGGACATTCGAGCTGATCCAGACCTACGACCGCGAAATCGCCCGGATCGCAGCCCGCTATGCTCTGGACACCTATCCCAACCAGATCGA
Organism: Pseudomonas glycinis; assembly: GCF_054871425.1. Lineage (NCBI taxonomy): Bacteria > Pseudomonadati > Pseudomonadota > Gammaproteobacteria > Pseudomonadales > Pseudomonadaceae > Pseudomonas > Pseudomonas glycinis. The sequence goes on from NZ_JBTYHF010000002.1 coordinate 46,172, forward strand.
AGTGATCACCGCCGAGCAGATGATGGACGCCTATGCCTCGGTGGGCATGCCGCTGGGCTATCACCACTGGTCCTACGGCAAACACTTCCTCAGCACAGAGAAATCCTACAGTCGCGGACAGATGGGCCTGGCTTACGAGATCGTGATCAACTCCGATCCGTGCATCGCCTATCTGATGGAAGAAAACACCATCTGCATGCAGGCGCTGGTGGTGGCCCATGCCTGCTATGGCCACAACAGCTTCTTCAAGGGCAACTACCTGTTCCGCACCTGGACTGATGCCAGTTCGATCATTGATTACCTGGTGTTCGCCAAGCAGTACATCATGCAGTGCGAAGAGCGCCACGGCATCGACGCAGTGGAAGATCTGCTCGACTCTTGCCATGCCCTGATGAACTACGGTGTCGACCGCTACAAGCGCCCGTATCCGATTTCCGCCGAGGAAGAGCGCCGGCGGCAAAAGGATCGCGAAGAGCACATGCAGAAGCAGATCAATGATCTGTGGCGCACCATTCCCAAAGGCGCGGACAAATACAGCGACAAGGACAACGCCCGCTTCCCGGCCGAGCCGCAGGAAAACATCCTCTATTTCATCGAGAAACACGCACCGCTGCTGGAGCCGTGGCAGCGCGAGATCGTGCGCATAGTGCGCAAGATCGCCCAGTATTTCTATCCGCAGCGCCAGACCCAGGTCATGAACGAAGGCTGGGCAACGTTCTGGCATTACACGCTGATGAATGATTTGTACGACGAAGGCCTGGTCACCGACGGCTTCATGATGGAATTCCTCACCTCGCACACCAGCGTGGTATTCCAACCGGGTTTCGACAGTCCGTACTACAGCGGCATCAACCCCTATGCGTTGGGTTTCGCCATGTACCGCGACATTCGGCGCATGTGCGAAGAGCCTACCGAGGAGGATCGCCGCTGGTTCCCGGACATCGCCGGTTCCGACTGGCTGTCGACCATCAAGTTCGCCATGAGCAGTTTCAAGGACGAGAGCTTCATCCTGCAGTACCTGTCCCCCAAGGTGATCCGCGATCTGAAGCTGTTCAGCATTCTCGATGATGACCAGAAAGACGACCTGCTGGTGCCGGCCATCCATGATGAGGGCGGCTACCGGATCATCCGGGAAACCCTGGCCGCGCAGTACAACCTCGGCAATCGTGAGCCGAACGTGCAGATCTACAGCATTGATCGGCGCGGCGATCGCTCGCTGACCCTGCGCCATCAGCAACACGATCGCAAACCATTGGGCGACTCCACCGAGGAAGTGCTCAAGCACCTGCACCGGCTCTGGGGCTTCGACATTCATCTGGAAACCCTGCAAGGCGACCAGATCATGAAAACCCATCACGTGCCGCCCCGCAGTGAACACAGCGAGGGCGATTACGGCCGGCTCGATCTGGCCGTGATTCATCTTTGATCCGGTTCTGGCCTCCGAAAGTCTGACGCAAGGGTTATCCTGTCGGACTGACGGAGGTTTTTTATGCAGGTTTACAAGGTTGGTGGCGCAGTACGTGATCGCCTGTTGGGGTTGCCGGTCACTGATGTCGACCGGGTCGTGGTCGGCGCGACCACTGAAGAAATGCTCGCCAAGGGATTCCGCCCGGTCGGCGCAGATTTCCCGGTGTTTCTGCACCCCAAAACCGGTGAGGAATATGCCCTCGCCCGCACGGAGCGCAAAAGCGGTCGCGGTTACGGCGGTTTCACTTTCTACGCGAGTCCCGAAGTCACGCTCGAAGAAGACCTGATTCGACGCGACCTGACGATCAATGCCATGGCCGAGGACGATCAGCTCAACCTGACCGATCCGTATCATGGTCAACGCGACCTCGAAGCACGAATCCTTCGCCATGTTTCCCCGGCGTTCGCCGAAGATCCGTTGCGAGTGCTGCGTGTTGCCCGTTTTGCTGCGCGTTACGCAGGACTGGGCTTCACGGTCGCCGACGAGACCATGGGTTTGATGCGCCAGCTCAGTGAGTCCGGCGAATTGCAGGCGCTGACCGCTGAGCGCAGCTGGAAAGAGATTTCCCGCGCACTGATGGAAGACCATCCACAGGTGTTTATCCAGGTCTTGCGCGACTGTGGCGCACTCAAAGTGCTAATGCAGGAGGTCGACGCCTTGTTCGGCGTGCCGCAGCCAGAGACCCATCACCCGGAAATCGACACAGGCCTGCACACTCTGAGCGTGCTGGAGCAATCATCCCTGCACAAACAACCACTGACAGTGCGCTGGGCCTGCCTGCTGCACGACTTGGGCAAAGGCCTGACGCCGGAAGAAGAATGGCCCAGGCATATCGCCCATGAGCACACCGGGCTGAAGCTGATCAAAGCGGTCAACGAGCGCTTCAAGGCCCCCAAAGACTGTCAGGAACTGGCGCTGCTGGTCGGGCAATACCACACCCATGGGCACCGGGCGCTGGAGCTGAAAGCCTCGACGCTGCTGGAGTTGCTGCAGAGTTTCGATGTTTATCGCCGGCCGCAGCGATTCGAAGAGTTTATCGCCGCGTGCGAGATGGATGCCCGTGGCCGCAAGGGCCTGGAGCAGCGCAGTTATCCACAGGCGGATTATTTGCGCGGAGCGGCGAAAGCTGCACGAGAAGTGGCCGTGCAGCCGTTGCTGGAGCAGGGATTCAAGGGGCCTGAACTGGGCGAAGCGCTGAAGCGGGAACGACTGAAGGCGTTGAAAGCCTACAAAGAGGCGGCGACAGCCTGATGAAAAAACTTCGCGCCCAGGCTCGCTCCCACAGGAGACCGCGATCCCATGTGGGAGCGAGCCTGCTCGCGAAAGCGAATTTGATATCACCGCAAATCCGAAGGCGTGAGCTGCTCCCCCCGCCATTGGAACGCAACCGGCGCCAACACCTGATCAATTTGCGCCTCGGCCCACAACATCGCAAAGCTCTTGCCCACCCCCGGATGCACTCGCTCCGGCGCAATCAACGACAGCGGCCACAGCACAAAGGCATTTTTCAGAATTTCCGCACGCGGCAGTACCAATCCGTCGAAGTTACCCACCAGATCGCCATACAGCAGCACGTCGATATCCAGCGGCAAGCCCTTGCGATCCGGGGCATAACGACCGTTGTCCGCCTCGATGAATTTCAAGCGCCGATCGAGCTCCATCAACGGCAGGTCCGTGTAGGCCGAGACCACGAAATTGAAGAATGGCCCGCTCTTGATGCCCACCGGCTGGCTCTCGAACACCGCCGAACATCGGATATCCACCAGGAACGTGGCCAGCGCATCGAGACCGGCGCGCAAATGGGTTTCGCGCTCGATATTGCTACCGAGCCCGAGGTAGACCTGAGTCAGCGACATCCGCGCTCGATCTCCACACCCACACCGCCCTTGGCCGCCGGCACCGCGCCCGGTTTGGTCAGTTTCAGCCGCACCCAGGTGATCTTGAATTCGGCCATGAGCACTTCAACCAGACGCTCGGCAAAGGTTTCGACCAGTTGGAACTGCGCCTGCTCGGCAAAGGCCTGAATGCGCGTGGAAACACTGGCGTAATCGAGCGCCAGGGTCAGGTCGTCACCGGCGGCAGCCGGGCGATTGTCCCAGGCGAAGCTCAGATCAAGACGCAGGCACTGACGGATGCCGCGCTCCCAGTCGTAGGCACCGATCACGGTGTCGACTTCCAGGCCCTCGATAAACACTCTGTCCAAGCACTTCTCTCCGCTGCACGACAAGGGCGCGATGCGCCGTTAGAATCAGGGCGTCCTCGCCCGGAATAGTTAGCATGTTTTGGTTACTGGCGATTCTCGCCTACCTGCTCGGCTCGCTGTCCTTCGCCATTTTGCTCAGCCGCCTGACCGGAAATCCGGATCCGCGAATGAGTGGCTCGGGTAATGCCGGCGCCACCAACATGCTGCGCCTGGCCGGTCGCAAACTGGCGATCCTGACCCTGCTCGGTGATCTGTGCAAAGGCCTGCTGCCGGTGCTGATCGCCTCGAGCGCGGGCCTCTCACTGCAGGATCAGGCCTGGATTGGCGTGTGCGCCGTGATCGGTCACCTGTTCCCTTTGTACTTTCGCTTTCGCGGCGGCAAAGGCGTTGCCACTGCCGCCGGCATGCTGCTCGGCCTGTATCCACCCGCCGCGCTGCTGGCGGTATGCGCCTGGCTGCTGACGTTCTACCTGACCCGCACCAGCTCGCTGGCGGCGCTGATTGCCACGCCACTGACCCTGCCATTGCTGGCCTGGCAGGAGCCGGAAGCCTTGCTGCCAATGAGCGCGCTGACCTTGCTGATTGTCTGGCGCCATCGCGGCAATCTACGCGACCTGTTTGCCGGGCGCGAACGGCATTTCTGACTGCCGTTCATGAGCGTCGCTCATTACAGCGCCGACAACTGCTCCATTGGCCAGCGTGCGTGCACGGTGATTGCCAGACTTTCCTGCTGACCGGCCTTCAGGCGCTGGCAACCGGCAAACGCGATCATCGCGCCATTGTCGGTGCAGAACTCCGGGCGCGCATAGAACACATCGCCCTTCATATCGCCGAGCATCTTTTCCAGCGAAACCCGCAACGCCTTGTTGGCGCTTACGCCGCCGGCAATCACCAGCCGCTTCATGCCTGCCTGTTTCAGGGCGCGCTTGCACTTGATGGTCAAAGTCTCCACCACGGCCTGCTGGAATGCCAGCGCGATGTCGCAACGGGCTTGCTCGCCGTCGTCCCCGGCGCTGACGCATTGCTGCCAGGTGTTGAGGGCGAAGGTTTTCAAGCCGCTGAAGCTGAAGTCCAGACCTGGGCGATCACACATCGGACGCGGAAAAGTGAAACGTCCTGCGACGCCCTTCTCGGCCAGTTTGGCGATTTCCGGCCCGCCGGGGTAATTGAGGCCCATCATCTTTGCGGTTTTGTCGAAGGCTTCACCGGCCGCATCGTCGAGCGTCTCGCCGAGCAGGCTGTATTGGCCAATGCCGTCGACCTGAACCAACTGCGTATGGCCACCGGAAACCAACAAAGCGACGAACGGGAATTGCGGCGGTTTCGGCTCCAGCATCGGAGCCAGCAAGTGGCCCTCCATGTGGTGCACGCCAAGCGCCGGAATACCCCAGGCAAACGCCAGCGCCTGCGCGCAGGATGCACCCACCAGCAGCGCGCCGACCAGGCCAGGACCTGCGGTATAGGCGATTGCGTCGATCTCGGTCGGCACGCAGTCGGCCTCGGCCAACACCTGACGGATCAAGGGCAGCATGCGTTTGACGTGGTCACGCGAGGCCAGCTCCGGCACCACACCGCCATAGACGCGGTGCAGGTCGATCTGACTGAACAGCGCATCGGCCAGCAGACCGCGTTCACTGTCATACAATGCGACGCCGGTTTCGTCGCAGGAGGTTTCTAATCCCAGTACTAGCATGGGTTTGCGCCTTGTTTAGGCTGAATTCGAAGGCGCGCATAATAGTCGCCACGTGATGCCCCGACCAGCGGTTTTCGATCAGAGGCTTTGCATTCCGAGCGATGAGGGGTTAACATCCGCAACCCTTAAAAACCGACGTCTTCAAGTGCTCTTTTGCCGCGAGGATGTTGACCCCGGTAATGAATGAAGGTAGCTCTGGATGCCAGCCGTCAAAGTAAAAGAGAACGAACCCTTCGACGTAGCTCTGCGTCGTTTCAAGCGCTCCTGCGAAAAAGCCGGTGTACTGGCTGAAGTTCGTAGCCGCGAATTTTACGAGAAGCCAACTTCTGAGCGTAAGCGCAAAGCAGCAGCCGCTGTTAAGCGTCACGCCAAGAAAGTTCAGCGCGAACAGCGCCGCGCCGTTCGTCTGTACTAATCCACAGACGTTCGTAGCAAGCTTCTTGCCTAAGCCCGGCCCTCAGCCGGGCTAATGGCATTTGCGTAAAACGCTTGATGCTTCACCGTCGACGCCGCCGATGCGACCGAGACAAATCTGCTTCACCGCGTCAGGCCTGGCTCTTTTGCCAGCGGTGCACGTCTTTTCTGACGAGCCTTTCAAGGCTACTGACGAGCACACCCACTGATTCCTCTTACGACGATCAGCCCAAGGCACCTGCATGCGTGCCCGCTTTATTGAGCTATCCGAGGCCGACAACCGGCCGTCAGCGGATTCAGCGCAACACTTTCAAATAGTCGAAGACTGATAGGTACTAACGTCAGTGGATTTTCGGCAGATACACTTCCCGACAGCGACACGCAGACGACACCGGTCGAGCCGCACTTTTTGTGCGTTTCCAGCAATGGCCCGCGTCCGACAGCCTGTCGCAACGGATTTATTGCAGCGCAGACGACGAGAACGCCATGGCCGGGCTGATACCCCAGAGCTTCATTGACGACCTGCTGAACCGCACCGACATCGTCGACGTGGTCAGCTCGCGCGTGCAATTGAAGAAGGCCGGCAAGAACTACACCGCCTGCTGCCCGTTCCACAAAGAGAAAACCCCGTCGTTCAGCGTCAGCCCCGACAAGCAGTTCTATTACTGTTTCGGCTGCGGCGCTGGCGGCAATGCCCTCGGCTTTCTCATGGATCACGACAATCTGGATTTCCCCCAGGCCGTCGAAGATCTGGCCAAAGCCGCCGGCATGGAAATCCCCCGCGAAGAAAGCGGCCGCGAGCGCAAGCCGCGTCAGCCGACCGATTCGCCGCTGTACCAGCTGCTCACCGCCGCCGCTGATTTTTACCGGCACGCACTCAAGAGTCATCCGTCGCGCAAGGCTGCGGTGGATTACCTCAAGGGCCGCGGCCTGACCGGCGAGATCGCTCGGGATTTCGGCCTCGGTTTTGCACCGCCGGGCTGGGACAACCTGCTCAAGCATCTGAGCAGCGACACGCTGCAACAGAAGGCCATGATCGAAGCCGGCCTGCTGATCGAGAACGCCGAAACCGGCAAGCGCTATGATCGCTTCCGCGATCGCGTGATGTTCCCGATCCGCGACACCCGTGGACGGATCATCGCCTTCGGCGGTCGCGTACTGGGCGACGACAAGCCCAAGTACCTGAACTCACCGGAAACCCCGGTATTTCATAAAGGCCAGGAACTCTACGGCCTCTATGAAGCGCGCAAGAACAATCGCAACCTCGATGAAATCATCGTTGTCGAGGGTTACATGGACGTCATCGCCCTCGCCCAGCAAGGCTTGCGCAATGCCGTCGCCACGCTGGGTACCGCGACCAGCGAAGAACACCTCAAGCGCCTGTTTCGCGTCGTGCCGAACGTATTGTTCTGCTTCGACGGCGACCAGGCAGGCCGCAACGCCGCTTGGCGCGCACTGGAAGCGACCCTGCCGTGTCTGCAAGACGGTCGTCGCGCGCGGTTCCTGTTTTTGCCCGAAGGCGAAGACCCGGACACCCTGGTTCGCGCCGAAGGCACCGACGCTTTCAAAGCGCGCATCAATCAGCACGCGCAGCCGCTGGCCGATTATTTTTTCCAGCAACTGACCGAAGAATCCGACCCGCGCTCGCTTGAGGGCAAGGCGCACATGGCCACCCTCGCCGCACCATTGATCGACAAGGTGCCGGGAGCGAACCTGCGCATCCTCATGCGTCAGCGCCTGACCGAGATTACCGGCCTGAGCAGCGAGACCGTCAGCCAATTGGTTCAGAGCGCACCGCAGGAAGCACCGCCCGCCTACGATCCGGGCTTCGATTACGACGCCATGCCGGACTACAGCGACTACCATCAGCCGCAGGCACAGGACATGTACGCGCCGCAGCAGGAATGGACGCCGAAGAAACCCGGCGCCGGCGGCAAGAAGTGGGACAAGAAACCATGGGACAAGAACGGCAAGCGCGGTGGCGATCGCGAACCGCAGCGCCCGCGTACGCCGATTGGCGTTGAATCGCCGACCCTGACGGCATTGAGAACATTGCTCCATCATCCGCAACTGGCCAAGCGCGTCGAAGACGCCGGGCACATTGCCGATGAAAATCAGACCAACGCCCAGTTGCTTGTGGCGCTGCTCGAAGCCGTACAGAAGAATCCCAAGCTAAACTCATTTCAGTTGATCGCGCGATGGCACGGTACTGAACAGGGTCGCTTGCTCAAGGCGCTGGCAGAAAAGGAATGGCTGATTGACGGAGATAACCTTGAACAACAGTTTTTCGACACCATTACTAGCTTGTCCGCCCGCCAACGCGAGCGAAATCTCGAACAGTTACTCAGGAAAGCGCGGCAAAGCGAACTGAGCGTCGAAGAGAAAAATCAACTGCGCGACCTTTTAAGTCGCAATGTTTCCGCATCAAACCCGACCTCAACTGGCGCGTGAGGTCATAGCTCAGGTATAATCCTCGGCTTGTTTTTTGCCCGCCAAGACCTTCAGTGGATAGGGTGTTATGTCCGGAAAAGCGCAACAGCAGTCTCGTATTATTGAGTTGATCAAACTGGGTCGTGAGCAGAAGTATCTGACTTACGCCGAGGTCAACGACCACCTGCCCGAGGATATTTCAGATCCGGAGCAGGTGGAAGACATCATCCGCATGATTAACGACATGGGGATCCCCGTACACGAGAGTGCTCCGGATGCGGACGCCCTTATGTTGGCCGACGCCGATACCGACGAGGCCGCTGCGGAAGAAGCAGCCGCTGCGTTGGCGGCGGTGGAGACCGATATCGGTCGCACCACTGACCCGGTGCGCATGTACATGCGTGAAATGGGTACGGTCGAGCTTCTGACCCGTGAAGGCGAAATCGAAATCGCCAAGCGGATCGAAGAAGGCATTCGTGAAGTGATGAGCGCAATTGCGCACTTCCCTGGCACGGTTGACCACATTCTCTCCGAGTACACCCGCGTCACCACCGAAGGTGGTCGCCTGTCCGACGTCCTGAGCGGTTATATCGACCCGGACGACGGCATCGCGCCGCCTGCGGCAGAAGTGCCGCCGCCGGTTGACCCGAAAGCCGTCAAGGCCGACGACGATACCGATGACGATGATGCCGAATCTTCCGATGACGAAGAAGAAGCCGAAAGCGGTCCGGACCCGGTCATCGCGGCGCAGCGCTTCGGCGCCGTCGCCGACCAGATGGAAATCACCCGCAAGGCCCTGAAAAAGCACGGTCGTCACAACAAGGCAGCGGTTGCCGAGTTGCTGGCCCTGGCCGAGCTGTTCATGCCGATCAAACTGGTGCCGAAGCAATTCGAAGCCCTGGTCGAGCGTGTGCGCAGTGCCCTGGATCGTCTGCGTCAGCAAGAGCGCGCGATCATGCAGTTGTGCGTACGTGATGCACGTATGCCGCGCGCCGATTTCCTGCGTCAGTTCCCGGGTAACGAAGTCGACGAAAGCTGGTCCGACGCCCTGGTCAAAGGCAAGAGCAAGTACGCCGAAGCCATCGGTCGCGTGCAGCCGGACATCATCCGTTGCCAGCAGAAGCTGATTGCGCTGGAAACCGAGACCGGCCTGACCATTGCTGAAATCAAGGACATCAACCGTCGCATGTCGATCGGTGAGGCCAAGGCCCGCCGCGCGAAGAAAGAGATGGTTGAAGCCAACCTGCGTCTGGTGATCTCGATCGCCAAGAAGTACACCAACCGCGGCCTGCAATTCCTCGATCTGATCCAGGAAGGCAACATCGGTCTGATGAAGGCGGTGGACAAGTTCGAATACCGTCGTGGTTACAAGTTCTCGACTTATGCCACCTGGTGGATCCGTCAGGCGATCACTCGCTCGATCGCCGACCAGGCCCGCACCATCCGTATTCCGGTGCACATGATCGAGACGATCAACAAGCTCAACCGTATTTCCCGGCAGATGCTGCAGGAAATGGGTCGCGAACCGACTCCGGAAGAGCTGGGCGAACGCATGGAAATGCCTGAGGACAAGATCCGCAAGGTACTGAAGATCGCCAAAGAGCCGATCTCCATGGAAACCCCGATCGGTGATGACGAAGACTCCCATCTGGGCGACTTCATCGAAGACTCGACCATGCAGTCGCCAATCGATGTCGCCACGGTGGAAAGTCTGAAGGAAGCGACTCGCGAAGTGCTGTCCGGCCTCACTGCCCGTGAAGCCAAGGTACTGCGCATGCGTTTCGGTATCGACATGAACACCGACCATACGCTCGAAGAAGTTGGCAAACAGTTTGACGTAACGCGTGAGCGGATCCGTCAGATCGAAGCCAAGGCGCTGCGCAAGCTGCGCCATCCGACGCGAAGCGAGCATCTGCGCTCCTTCCTCGACGAGTGATACCAGAACCCCCGGCCCAGGCCGGGGGTTTTGTTTTATGGCAGATTAAATTCCCAGCTCCGCCCTCCCCGCCGCGTACCCCGTCTACACTCGAAACAATCATCCCCAAGCCGTGACGAGAGCGTTATGCCCAGACTGGCGCCCGTGATTTTTCTGCTGTCATTGATGATCTGCACCGCCACGGCTGACGCGCTGACTCTCACCGATGAAGAACGCAGCTGGCTGGCGGCTCACCCTGACTTGCGCCTGGGTGTCGACGCGTCGTGGCCGCCTTTCGAATTTCGTGACGATCAGAACCGCTATCAGGGTCTGGCCGCTGACTATATCGACGTGATTCGCCAACGCCTGGCGATCAAGCTGACGCCGATCGAACCGGCAAGCTGGACGGTGGTGCTGGAGCAGGTGAAAAAAGGCAAGATCGATTTGCTGCCGGGGATCATGTCCACGCCGGAGCGCCAGAGTTACTTGTCATTTACCCGGCCGTACCTCGACTTCCCGATCGTCATACTTGCCCATGTCGGCGGCGCCCAGCCGCGCAAACTCGACGACCTCTACGGTCTGAAAATCGCCGTGGTGGAAAACTACGCCCCCCACGAACTGCTGCGTACTCACCACCCCGATCTGAATCTGGTCGCCATGCCCAATGTCAGCTCGGCGCTGCAAGCTTTGGCGACCGATGAAGTGGACGCGGTGGTCGGCGATCTCGCTTCCAGCGTGTGGAGCCTGCGCCAACTCAAGCTCGACGGCCTCTACGTCAGCGGCGAAACCCCATATCGCTATCAATTGGCGATGGCCGTGCCCCGCGACAACAAGGTGCTGGTCGGGATACTTGATAAAGTCCTCGCCGACATGACTCCGGCGGAAATCAGTAGCATCCAGGAACATTGGGTCGGCAATGTGCTCGACCACCGCACGTTCTGGTCGGACCTGCTGATGTACGGCCTGCCCGGTCTGTTGCTGCTGATGACGATCCTCGCCGTGGTGATTCGCATCAACCGCCGCCTGAGTTCGGAAATCAGCCGGCGCATCGACCTCGAACAGGAATTGCGCAGTAGCGAATATCACTACCGTGGCCTGGTAGAGAGCTTGTCGGCGATCGCCTGGGAAGCGCGGATGAGCGACTTCACCTACAGCTATGTTTCGCCCCATGCTGAAGACCTGCTCGGTTATCCACAGTCTCACTGGCTGATTCCGGGCTTCTGGCACAACATCATTCACCCGGCCGACCTGACCCGCACGCAGAACTATTGCAGGGAAGCGCTGCGCCAGGGCCGTGATCACATCGTCGACTATCGCGTGATCACCGCCGACGGCCGCTGCCTGTGGGTGCGCGACATTGTCAGCCTGATCGAGCATGGCCACGAACCGGTGATGCGCGGGTTGATGATCGATATCAGCGAAATCAAACGCACCGAAGAAGCGCTGCGGCTGTCCGAGCAGAAGTTCGCGTCAGTGTTCGAGCAATGCCCGGACATTCTGGTGATTGCACGCCTGTCCGACGGCTGCCTGCTGGAGGTCAACGAGGCCTTCGAGGAGCAGATCGGCCTCAGGGCCGAGGACGTGATCGGGCAGACCGCCACCAACCTCAATATCTGGGGCATTCCCGGCGTCGGGCCGGGCCTTTTGCAGCGTTTGCAGGCCGGCAGTATCCGTAATCTGGAAATGCCCTTTCGCCGCAACAACGGCCAATTGTTCACCGGGCTGATTTCCGCCGAACCCTTCGACCTCGATACCACGCCGGCGCTGGTAGTCGTGGTGCGCGACATCAGCCAGCTCAAGGAAACCCAACAGCAACTGCAAACCTCTGAAGAGAAGTTCGCCAAGGCTTTCCATGCGTCGCCGGATGGCCTGTTGCTGTCGCGCCAGAGCGACGGCCTGCTGCTGGAGGTCAACGAAGGTTTCAGCCGCATCACCGGTTTCAACAGCGCCATGTCAGTGGATCGTTCGACGCTGGATCTGGGTATATGGGTCAACCTCAACGAACGCAAACAGATGCTCGACCTGCTGCAACGCGACGGTTTCGTCCGCGACTTCACATGCCACATCCGTCGCAGCGACGGGCAGATTCGCCTGTGCGAAGTGTCCAGTCGACCGCTGCCGATTGGCGACGAGGATTGCATGCTGACCATCGCCCGCGACATCACCGAACGCCATCTCATGCAGGAAAAACTGCAGCAGGCCGCGACCGTTTTCGAGAGCACCGCCGAGGGCGTATTGATCACCGATACTCAACAACACATCAGCGCCGTCAATCGTGCTTTCACCGAAATCACCGGTTACAGCGAAAGTGAAGCGCTGGGCCACACCCCACGCTTGCTGGCCTCAGGGCTGCATGACAGCGCTTTCTACGCTGCGATGTGGCATCAATTGACCGACGAGGGACACTGGCAAGGCGAGATTTCCAACCGGCGCAAGAACGGCGAGCTGTACCCGAGCTGGCTGACCATCAGCGCGGTGCGCAATCGCGACAAGTTCATCACTCACTTCGTCGCGGTGTTCGCCGATATTTCCAGCCTCAAGCACGCCCAGGCCAAACTCGATTATCAGGCCCACCACGACCCGCTCACCGGTTTGCCCAACCGCACCTTGTTCGAGAGCCGCCTGCAAATGGCCCTGACCAGCCAGCAGGAAAATGGCGGCCAGGGCGCGGTGCTGTTTCTCGATCTCGACCGTTTCAAACACATCAACGACAGCCTCGGCCACCCGGTCGGCGACCTGTTGCTCAAGGGCATCGCCGTGCGCTTGAAAGAACAACTGCGCGATATCGACACGGTCGCGCGATTGGGCGGTGACGAATTCATCATCCTGTTGCCAGGCTTGCAGCAAGCCAGCGACGCCGACAACATCGCGACGAAACTGCTCAACTGCTTCGGTGCGCCGTTCCAGGCCGGCGAACACGAGTTCTTTATCAGCGCCAGCATCGGCACCAGCCTCTATCCCCGCGACGGTTGCGATGTGGCCACGCTGGTGAAAAACGCCGACGCGGCGATGTACCGCTCCAAAGCCAAAGGACGCAACCGCGTTGAAAGCTACACCCGCGACCTCACTGCCCAAGCCAGCGAGCGCATAGCGCTGGAACACGAACTGCGCCGCGCCATCGAGCGCGATGAGCTGTTTCTCTATTACCAACCGAAAATCAGCCTGGTCGATCACAGTCTGGTCGGCGCAGAGGCGCTGATTCGCTGGCGCCACCCGACCTTCGGCGACGTGCCGCCCGAGCATTTCATTCCGCTCGCGGAAGAAAACGGCATGATCCTGCAGATCGGTGACTGGGTGCTGGAGACCGCTTGCCGGCAGATGTTCGAGTGGAACGAGATCTACCAACCGTTGGGGCCGCTTTCGGTAAACCTCGCCGGTGCGCAATTGCGTCAGCCCAACCTCTTGGTGCGCATCGAACAACTGCTCAAGGACAACCACCTCAGGCCGGATTTACTGCAACTGGAAATTACCGAGAATTTCATCATGAGTCAGGCCGAAGAGGCGCTGGCGGTGCTGCACCAACTCAAACACCTCGGTGTGCAACTGGCGATCGACGACTTCGGCACCGGCTACTCCTCGCTCAGCTACCTCAAACGCCTGCCGCTGGACATCCTCAAGATCGACCAGTCCTTCGTCCGCGGACTGCCTGACGACCCCCACGACGCAGCCATTGTGCGCGCCATCATCGCGCTCGGTCGCAGCATGCAATTCACCGTGATTGCCGAAGGCGTGGAAACCCAGGCGCAACAACAATTCCTCGCTGCTGAAGGGTGCGAACAGATACAGGGCTACATCGTCAGCCTGCCGCTGCCACCGGAGGAATTCGCCGCGACGTTTCTGCATATAACCGTATCGGATTTTTCGGATAGCACAGCCGCGAAACCGTCGCTATAATCCGCGGCCTACTGAGGGCCTATAGCTCAGTTGGTTAGAGCAGAGGACTCATAATCCTTTGGTCCACGGTTCGAGTCCGTGTGGGCCCACCAAATTGAAAAGCCGCGCTGAATGCGCGGCTTTTTTGTGGGCGAGTGGTTGGGTTTCGTCTTGGCGGGCGCAACGTTCTGGAACTGCGCAAGAAAATCCGTTTGAGAGAACGCTGAGAGCCCCAACGCGATTGTCCCTGTAACATCCTTAACCTGATTGTCCCATGCCTCCGGAGTCCCCCTTGCCAGACACCCGCCAACCCATCCTCGACGAAATCGACCGCCAGCTGATCGCCGCGCTGCAGATCAACGCCCGTGAAAGCGTGGCCATGCTCGCCCGTCAGCTAGGCATTGCTCGCACGACGGTGACGTCGCGTCTGGCCCGCCTGGAAAAGGCCAAAGTGATCACCGGTTACGGTGTGCGCCTCGGTCAGCGTGTGGTCGATGGTGGTTTGCAAGCCTACGTCGGAATCAAGGTGCAGCCGCGTTCCGGCAAGGACGTGCTGCGACGTTTGAGTGCGATGGCGCAGGTGCAGCAGCTGTGTGCGGTGAGTGGCGAGTTTGATTACGTGGCGTGGTTGCGCACCGATTCGCCGGAGCAGTTGGATCAGTTGCTGGATCAGATCGGCAGCGTCGATGGGGTGGAGAAAACCACGACTTCGATCATTCTGAGTAGCAAGATTGATCGCGGGCAGCCGGTCTGAGCATTGGCCGGGCATTCTGGCTGAGCCGCTTCGCAAGCAGGCCCGCTCCCACTTCTTTGGTCGGTATGCAGCCCGCAATCGTCATTCTGCACAACAATCAGGCAAAACGACGACAAATTGCGTCTTATTAACGCGCTCCACGCTCCCTAGAATGGCTGGCATCTTTTCCTATACTCAGACGCGAATCCTGCGTCGGGTCGCCAATAAGGTCAGCCATGAACAAGAACAATCGCCATCCTGCAGACGGAAAAAAACCAGTCACCATTTTCGGTCCGGACTTTCCGTTCGCGTTTGACGACTGGATCGAGCATCCCGCCGGCCTGGGGAGCATTCCCGAGCAGCACCATGGCGCTGAGGTGGCGATTGTCGGCGCGGGTATTGCCGGTCTGGTGGCTGCGTATGAACTGATGAAACTCGGTCTGAAGCCGGTGGTGTACGAGGCGTCGAAACTCGGCGGTCGTCTGCGCTCGCAAGCCTTCAACGGCACCGACGCCATCGTCGCCGAGCTTGGCGGCATGCGCTTTCCAGTGTCCTCCACCGCGTTCTATCACTACGTCGACAAGCTCGGCCTCGAAACCAAGCCTTTTCCCAACCCGTTGACCGGCGCTTCTGGTAGCACCGTGATCGATCTGGAAGGCGAAACCTATTACGCCGAAAGCCTCAAGGATCTTCCTGCATTGTTTCAGGAAGTGGCTGACGCCTGGGCAGATGCGCTGGAAGCCGGTTCGCAGTTCTCCGACATCCAGCAAGCCATCCGTGATCGCGATGTGCCGCGCCTGAAAGAGCTGTGGAACAAGCTGGTGCCGCTGTGGGACGACCGGACCTTTTACGACTTCGTCGCCACCTCGAAAGCCTTCGCCAAATTGTCGTTCCAGCACCGCGAAGTGTTCGGTCAGGTCGGTTTCGGCACCGGCGGCTGGGATTCAGACTTTCCCAATTCGATGCTGGAAATCTTCCGCGTGGTAATGACCAATTGCGACGATCACCAGCACCTGGTGGTCGGTGGCGTCGAGCAGGTGCCGCAGGGCATCTGGCGCCATGTGCCGGAGCGCTGCGTGCACTGGCCGGCGGGCACCAGCCTGAAATCACTGCACCGTGGCGCACCGCGTTCCGGTGTGAAGAAAATCGCTCACGCACCGCAAGGCCGTTTCGCCGTAACCGACAACAACGGTGACACCCGCGAATACGCCGCCGTCCTGACAACCTGCCAGAGCTGGCTGCTGACCACTCAGATCGAATGCGACGAAACCCTGTTCTCGCAGAAGATGTGGATGGCCCTCGACCGCACACGCTACATGCAGTCGTCGAAAACCTTCGTGATGGTCGACCGGCCATTCTGGAAGGACAAAGATCCAGAAACCGGCCGCGATGTGATGAGCATGACCCTCACCGATCGCCTGACCCGCGGCACCTATCTGTTCGACAATGGTGACGACAAGCCGGGGGTGATCTGCCTGTCGTACTCGTGGATGAGCGACGCGCTGAAAATGCTCCCGCATCCGGTAGAAAAACGCGTTGAGCTGGCATTGAACGCGCTGAAAAAGATCTACCCGAAAGTCGACATCGCCGCGCGGATCATCGGCGATCCGATCACCGTGTCGTGGGAAGCCGATCCGTACTTCCTCGGCGCCTTCAAGGGCGCCCTGCCCGGCCATTACCGCTACAACCAGCGCATGTACGCGCACTTCATGCAGGACGACATGCCGGCCGAGCAGCGCGGGATCTTCATCGCTGGCGACGATGTGTCATGGACGCCCGCGTGGGTTGAAGGCGCGGTGCAGACCTCGCTCAACGCGGTGTGGGGCATCATGAAACATTTCGGCGGTTCGACACATAAAGAGAACCCGGGCCCGGGTGATGTGTTCAAAGACATCGGCCCTATCGCCCTGCCCGAGTAAGAGGATTCCCCGATGCGCGTAGCCGTTTACCAATGTCCACCGCTGCCACTGGACCCCGCCGCCAACCTGCAGCGCCTGCATCAGGTAGCGATGGAGGCCAAGGGCGCCGACCTGCTGGTGCTGCCGGAGATGTTCATGACCGGCTACAACATCGGCGCCGAAGCGGTGAGCACGCTGGCCGAGGTCTACAACGGTGAATGGGCGCAGCAGATCGGCCGGATTGCCAAGGCTGCGGGTCTGGCGATCGTTTACGGTTATCCGGAGCGCACCGCCGACGGGCAGATCTACAACGCCGTGCAACTGATCGACGCCCACGGCGAGCGCCTGTGCAACTATCGAAAGTCGCATCTGTTTGGCGATCTCGACCGGTCGATGTTCAGCCCCGGTGACTCCGACTTGCCGGTGGTTGAATTGAACGGCTGGAAGCTCGGCTTCCTGATCTGCTACGACCTGGAGTTTCCGGAAAACGCGCGGCGCCTGGCCTTGGCCGGCGCCGAGCTGATCGTGGTGCCGACGGCGAACATGATTCCGTTCGACTTCGTCGCCGATGTCACCGTGCGTGCCCGCGCCTTCGAAAACCAGTGCTACGTGGCTTATGCCAATTACTGCGGGCATGAAGGCGATATTCAGTATTGTGGGCAAAGCAGCGTTGCCGCACCGGACGGCAGCCGCATCGCCCTGGCAGGTCTGGACGAGGCACTGATCGTCGGTGAACTGGACCGCCAATTGATGAACGACTCACGCCAGGCCAATCGCTATCTCAGCGATCGCCGCCCGGAGCTTTACGGCGCGCTCAACCGCCGCTAATCCGCTAGCATGGGCACTTCACTGTTCTGGAAGTGCCCATGCCCGCGCCGACTCATCCCCGCCCCCACTCTGAAACCCTGGCCAACGGCCTGCGCGTGACCCTGCGCCACGTGCCCGGTCTCAAGCGCAGCGCTGCGGCGTTGCGCGTGGCGGCCGGCAGCCATGACGTGCCGGTGGCATGGCCGGGGCTGGCGCATTTTCTCGAGCACTTGCTGTTCCTCGGCACCGAGCGTTTTCCCACAGACGAAGGGCTGATGGCCTACGTGCAACGTCACGGCGGGCAGGTGAATGCCAGCACCCGCGAGCGCACCACGGACTTTTTCTTCGAGTTGCCTGTGTCGTCCTTCAGCGCGGGGCTCGAGCGTTTGTCAGACATGCTCGCCCGGCCACGTATGAATCTGGACGATCAACTGCGTGAACGAGAAGTGCTGCAGGCCGAATTCGTCGCCTGGTCGCAGGATCCGACAGCGCAGCAGCAGTTTGCCTTGTATGAAGGTTTGCCAACGGAGCATCCGTTGCGTGGGTTTCATGCGGGCAATCGGGACAGCTTGCAGGTCGAATCGCCTGGGTTTCAGTCGGCGCTGCAAGACTTCCATCAGCGCTTTTATCGAACCGGGCAAATGAGCCTGAGTCTGGTCGGGCCACAAAGTATCGATGAGCTTCGGGAGCTGGCGCAGCAATTCGCAGCGGTGTTGCCGGTTGGGGATAAAGTTGCCCAGGCCGCACCGCCACCGTTGGCAGTGAAAAGTTATCAACAGGTCGGCGCTCACACGAACCTGTTATTTGCTTTCGACGCGTTGCCCGAGTCATCCGCCGAGGCGATGGCTTTTCTCTGTCATTGGTTGAATAGCGCAAAACCTGGTGGATTGCTCGCATACCTGCATCAACAGAATCTGGCTGACAGCCTGAAAGCCACGCCGCTTTACCAGTTCGCCGGCCAAGCGCTGCTGCATCTTCAATTCCATGCTGGCGGCGACCGCCTGGATACCATTCGCGAACGCCTGCTGGATTGGCTGAGCTTCTTCGCCCGTCAGGACTGGACACCGATGCGCGAGGAATACGCCGCCCTGCTTCAGCGCCAGCAGCAAGTCAGCGGCGCATTGCAACTGGCGCGAACCGACATCGAGCAGCAAGCATTCGGCCTGTCCGAATCCGGCGCTACCGCACTTGAGCACATCCTTCGCGAGATCGGCGTTGTGGATAACTTCAGCGATCATTGGCATCTGCCCGCCGCCAATCCTTTCTTGCGCGCCAGTGAACCGCTGGCCAACGCCGGGCTGATTCGCGGCCAGACCAGCGCCCACCGTGGCCTGCGCACGTTCGCCCAGGATCGCTCGCGCAGCCGTCGTGAACGGTCGCCTATGCAGTTCAGCCAGACGCTGCCGGACAACAGCGATGAAGGCGCGATTTACCTGCGTTGGCAGGTCGAGGCGGCAGCCAGCGTCGATCTGCGTTCAAGATTACAGCGCAGTCTGCAGCAAACCCGGCAAGACGCGTCCGAAGCCGGCGTGGAGTTGTCTATCGGCGCCGCAGGTAACCAATGGCTGCTGAAAATGACCGGACTTCAGGAACCGATGCCCAGTGTCCTCGAGCATGCGCTGAAATGTCTGACGATGATCGACGTCGATTCGCCGCGCGACGAGGTGCAGATACCGTCGATGCCGATCCGCCAACTACTCGAAGCGTTGCCAGAGAAATCCCTGCCCACAATTGGAACCAGCGAGGACGCCAATCAGCTGTGGACAACGTCGCGCTGGGACGGCCTCGCTCTAGGCCTCAACCAACAAACCCAATCAGCCTTGGGCCTGGCGCTGAGCCGCATTCCCGGCACACCGGACAACCAGCTAGCGGTGACACCGATCGCCCAAGCCCAGTACCACTGGTGCCAGATCAACACGGCCTCCAGCGAACACGCCTTGCTGCTGATCTGCCCAACTGCCAGCCGCGACATCGCTGATGAAGCTGCATGGCGCCTTCTGGCTCAGCTGTGCCAGACGCCTTTTTACCAGCGCCTGCGCGTCGAATTGCAATTGGGGTACGCCGTGTTCAGCGCGCTGCGTCAACTGCACGGCAGGACCGCGATTGTCTTTGGCGTGCAATCGCCGACGACTTCGGCCGCCGAGTTGCTCGAATACATTCAAGAGTTCCTAAAAAACATCTCCGCGTTGATCGAAACGCTCGATGACGCAAGCCTCAAGCAGCAGCGCCAAAGCCTCGCCGATCAGTTCGACGATGCCACGCTGTCCACCAAGGATGCCGCCGAGCTGCTGTGGCAGGGCAAACTCGCTGGCCATTCGTCGGATTACCGTGAGCAGTTGGTCGCGGCGATCCAGCAGCTGAATCGTCAGGCTTTGCTCGATGCTGCGCAGCGTCTGATCAATGCCGAGGGCGGCTGGCATTGCCTGGCCAATGAACCAATGCCGGGCACACCGTGGCAAGCGACAAACTGATCATTACCGAGGCTGCAAGGAGCTTTCTCAAAGATTCACGGGTCACGGCGTTGAAATTTTGAGTAACATAGCCGCCTAACTATTTGGAACATCACCGCGCTGCCGTGGACTATAACTATGGATAGCGCTATCCCAACCCTCAGAAGGAGACATCTCATGGCCTGGACCAAACCTGCTTACACCGACCTGCGTATCGGCTTCGAAGTCACCATGTACTTCGCCAGCCGCTGAGTTCTGCTTACGCAGATTCGCAGTGCAACGCCTCGGCTCGCCGAGGCGTTTTATTTTCCGCGTTGAAATGATGGAGCGTTCATGTTCGTCCAGATTCTGGGTTCGGCCGCCGGTGGCGGTTTTCCGCAGTGGAACTGCAACTGCGTCAACTGCGCAGGCTTTCGCGACGGCAGCCTGAAGGCCAAGGCCCGCACCCAATCGTCCATCGCCATTTCCGATGACGGCGTGAACTGGGTGCTGTGCAATGCCTCGCCGGACATCCGCGCGCAACTGCAAAGCTTCGCCCCGATGCAACCGGGCCGCGCCCTGCGCGACACCGGCATCAGCGCGATCATCCTGATGGACAGCCAGATCGACCACACCACCGGCCTGCTCAGCCTGCGCGAAGGCTGCCCGCATCAGGTCTGGTGCACGGACATGGTTCACGAAGACCTGAGCACCGGTTTTCCCCTGTTCAAGATGCTCACCCACTGGAACGGCGGGCTGGACTGGAACCGTATCGAGCTCGACCAGAGCTTCACCGTAGCGGCCTGCCCGAACCTGCGTTTCACCCCGCTGCCATTGCGCAGCGCCGCGCCGCCGTATTCGCCGCACCGTTTCGATCCGCATCCGGGCGACAACATCGGTTTGATCGTTGAAGACCTCAACACCGGCGGCAAGCTGTTCTACGCGCCTGGGCTGGGCAAGGTCGATGCGCCGCTGCTGGAAATCATGGCGGGCAGCGATTGCCTGCTGGTCGACGGCACGCTGTGGGATGACGATGAAATGCAGCGCCGTGGCGTCGGCACGCGCACCGGTCGCGAGATGGGCCACCTGGCACAGAACGGCCCCGGCGGCATGCTCGAAGTGCTGGAGCAGTTGCCCGAGCAGCGCAAGGTACTTATCCACATCAACAACACCAACCCGATCCTCGACGAGGATTCCCCGGAGCGCGCCGAGCTGGTGCGGCGTAATGTTGAAGTGGCGTTTGATGGCATGAGTATCGTGCTTTAAGCAATCGAGACCGCTGCGCGGTCTATCGCGAGCAGGCTCGCTCCCACATTGGAATGCGATCAACTGTGGGAGCGAGCCTGCTCGCGAAGAGGCCAGCACAGACACCAGAGATTTCCAGGGTTGTTCCCGGAGAACAGACATGAACGACACCCCGCTGTCCCCCACCGAATTCGAAGCGGCCCTGCGCGCCAAAGGCGCCTATTACCACATCTACCACCCGTACCACTTGGCGATGTACGAAGGCCGCGCGACCCGCGAGCAGATTCAGGGCTGGGTCGCCAACCGCTTCTACTATCAGGTGAACATTCCCCTGAAAGACGCGGCGATCCTTGCCAATTGCCCGGATCGGGAAATCCGCCGCGAGTGGATTCAGCGCTTGCTCGACCACGACGGCGCACCCGGTGAAGATGGCGGCATCGAAGCCTGGCTGCGTCTGGGCCAGGCTGTTGGCCTCGACCCAGACCAATTGCGTTCTCAGGAGCTGGTGCTGCCCGGCGTGCGTTTCGCTGTCGATGCCTACGTCAACTTCGCCCGTCGCGCCAGTTGGCAGGAGGCGGCAAGCAGCTCGCTGACCGAACTGTTCGCGCCGCAGATCCACCAGTCGCGCCTCGACAGCTGGCCGCAGCATTATCCGTGGATCGACCCGGCCGGTTACGAATACTTCCGCACCCGTCTCGGTCAGGCGCGGCGTGACGTCGAGCATGGGCTGGCGATCACGCTTGAGCATTACAAGACCCGCGAAGGCCAGGAGCGCATGCTGGAAATTCTCCAGTTCAAACTGGACATTCTTTGGAGCATGCTCGATGCCATGAGCATGGCCTATGAACTGAACCGTCCGCCGTATCACAGCGTGACCGAACAACGGGTCTGGCATAAAGGAATCATCTTATGAGTTTCGACCGCAGCAAAGTGCCGAGCTGGCGCCCGGGCTATCGCTTCCAGTACGAACCGGCGCAGAAGGGCCATGTGTTGCTGTACCCGGAAGGCATGATCAAGCTCAACGAAACGGCCGCGCTGATTGGCGGCCTGATTGACGGTGAGCGCGATGTCGCGGCAATCATTGCCGAACTCGACAAGCAGTTCCCCGGCGTGCCCGAGCTCGGTGACGACGTCGAGCAATTCATGGAGGTTGCCCGTGAGCAACACTGGCTCACCCTTGGCTGATCTGCCGGCCAAACCGCAAGTCGGCCTGCCGCTGTGGCTGCTCGCCGAGCTGACCTACCGCTGCCCGCTGCAATGCCCGTACTGCTCCAATCCGCTGGATTTCGCCGAGCAGGGCAAAGAGCTGACCACCGAGCAATGGATCAAGGTGTTCCGCGAAGCGCGGGAGATGGGCGCGGCGCAATTGGGCTTTTCCGGCGGCGAACCGCTGGTGCGTCAGGACTTGGCCGAACTTATCCGTGAAGCGCGGCAGTTGGGTTTCTACACCAACCTGATCACCTCCGGCATTGGCCTGACCGAGCAGAAAATCAGCGACTTCAAAAAGGCCGGGCTTGATCACATCCAGATCAGTTTTCAGGCCAGCGACGAGCAAGTGAACAACCTGCTCGCGGGCTCGAAAAAGGCCTTTGCGCAAAAGCTGGAAATGGCTCGCGCAGTGAAGGCCCACGGCTATCCGATGGTGCTGAACTTCGTCACCCATCGGCACAACATCGACAAGATCGACCGCATTATCGAACTGTGCATTGCGCTGGAGGCTGACTTCGTCGAACTCGCCACTTGCCAGTTCTATGGCTGGGCGCAGCTCAACCGTGTCGGTCTTTTGCCGACCAGGGAGCAACTGGTGCGCGCCGAACGCATCACCAACGAATACCGGGCCAAGCTGGAAGCCGAAGGGCATCCGTGCAAGCTGATTTTCGTCACTCCGGACTATTACGAAGAACGCCCGAAAGCCTGCATGAACGGCTGGGGCAGCATCTTCCTGACCGTCACCCCGGACGGCACCGCCCTGCCCTGCCATGGTGCCCGCCAGATGCCTGTGCAGTTTCCCAACGT
This sequence comes from Pseudomonas glycinis, assembly GCF_054871425.1. Taxonomy (NCBI): domain Bacteria; kingdom Pseudomonadati; phylum Pseudomonadota; class Gammaproteobacteria; order Pseudomonadales; family Pseudomonadaceae; genus Pseudomonas; species Pseudomonas glycinis. Next base: position 69,296 of record NZ_JBTYHF010000002.1, read on the forward strand.
GCGCGAGCACAGCATGCAGCACATCTGGTATGACTCGTTCGGCTTCAACCGTTTTCGCGGTTACGACTGGATGCCCGAGCCGTGCCGCTCTTGCGACGAGAAAGAAAAAGACTTCGGCGGCTGCCGCTGCCAGGCGTTCATGCTCACCGGTGATGCCAGTAATGCCGACCCGGTGTGCAGCAAGTCCGAACATCATGGCGTGATCCTCAAGGCCCGCGAAGAAGCCGAGAGCGCCACTCAAACCATCGAACAATTGGCCTTTCGCAATGAACGAAACTCACGCCTCATCGCCAAGGGCTGAGCCTTTCAGCGCCGCCCAGGCCGTCGCCGCCGGAACCGACTTCGCCGAACTGCAGCTCGGCGCCCATGGCGTGTTGTGGAATGAATATCGCCCCGAGGACGCCGCGTGCAGAATCTGGCATTGGCGCGATGGCATGGCGAAACGTCTGACGCCGGACGGTTTCAGCGTGCGTAGCCGCGTGTACGAATATGGCGGTGGTGCGTTTTGTCTGACGCCTGACGGGGTGGTTTTCGTCAATGAAGCGGATCAGCAGATGTATCAGCAGGCGCTGGATGGCGAGCCGGTCGCGCTGACGTCGACTGACTGCCGCTACGGCGATCTGCAATTCGCCGCTGGCCGGGTGTTGGCGGTCGAAGAGCAGCAGGATCGACATCGCCTGGTGGCGATTGATCTGGCGACCGGCACGCGCAAGGTGCTGGCCGAAGGTGCTGATTTCTACGCGTCGCCAACGCTGAGCCCCGACGGCCAGCGGTTGGCATGGATCGAGTGGAGCCGACCGCATCAGCCGTGGACCTCGACGCGGTTGATGATTGCGGAAGGTGATTTTTCTGCGCCTCGTTGTATTGCCGGCGAGCAGATCGAGGAGTCGATCCAGCAGCCGCGTTTCGACGCCGACGGCCGGCTCTACTGCCTGACAGATCGTGGCGGCTACTGGCAGCCATGGGTCGAAACGTCCGATGGCTTGCACGCGCTACCGAGTGCCGAGGCCGATCACGCGCCTGCGCCCTGGCAACTGGGCGGCTGCACGTGGCTGCCTGTCGGTGATCAATTCTTAGCCAGCTGGAGCGAGGATGGTTTCGGTCGCCTGGCCCTTGGCGATGAAGATTTCAGCGGCGACTACAGCCGCTTCCGCCACCTGGCGATGGATCAACAGTTCATCTATTGCATTGCCGCAACGCCGGTGAGCCCGTCAGCAGTGATTGCCATTGATCGTGTCTCGCATGCCGTGAAAATCCTCGCTGGCGGCGTGGCTCCATTGCCCGCCGAACGCATCAGCCGTCCGCAGACCTTGCGTTATCCGAGCGGCTCCGGCGAGGCGCACGGTTTCTTTTACCCGGCCATGAGCGGTGAAGCGAAACCGCCGCTGGTGGTGTTCATCCACGGCGGCCCGACGTCGGCGTGCTATCCGATCCTCGATCCGCGCATCCAGTACTGGACGCAGCGCGGCTTTGCCGTCGCCGACCTCAACTATCGCGGCAGCAGTGGCTATGGTCGCGAATATCGGCAAGCGCTGCATCTGCGCTGGGGCGAGGTGGATGTCGAGGATGCCTGCGCGGTGGTGAGTTATCTCGCTGACCAAGGTCTGATCGATGGTGACCGCGCGTTCATTCGCGGTGGCAGTGCAGGTGGTTACACCACATTGTGCGCACTGGCGTTCAGGCAGGTTTTCCGCGCAGGCGCCAGCCTCTATGGCGTCAGCGATCCGGTGGCTTTGGCACGGGCCACGCACAAGTTCGAGGGCGATTATCTGGACTGGCTGATCGGCGATCCCGAGGGAGATGCCGAACGCTATGCCGCCCGCACGCCATTGCTGCACGCAGACAATATTCGCGTGCCGGTGATTTTCTTCCAGGGTGAACTGGACGCGGTGGTCGTGCCGCAACAGACCCGCGACATGGTCGCGGCGCTGGAGCACAACGGCATCCCGGTCGAAGCGCATTACTACCCTGACGAACGTCACGGCTTTCGTCGCGCGGCCAACCAGGCGCATGCACTGGAGCAGGAGTGGACGTTTTATCGGCGGGTGATGGGACTGGTTGACTGAGCCCTCACTTTGAGACTGCGTCGCTCCAATCGCGGGCAAGCCCGCTCCCACAGGTTATTTGGTGTACACAAAAATTGTGATCACTCATAACACTGTGGGAGCGGGCTTTTTGCCCGCGATAGCTATTGATCAGACGCCGCCGTACTCAACGCTTGGCGATGATATACACCGCATGCACGATCCCCGGAATGTAGCCGCACAACGTCAGCAGAATGTTCAGCCAGAACGCCCCGCCAAACCCGACCTGCAGAAACACGCCCAGTGGCGGCAACAGAATAGCGATGATGATACGAATGAAATCCATGGGGCAGCTCCTCAATGGGGGTTGGCTCACTTGAGCCATACAAGCTAATCGACCTGCGCCGTTCGTCAGGGTTCATTACGCTTGCTATTTGATCGCCAGCATCACAAAAAAACGCCCCACGCCAAAAGAATCAGGCGTGGGGCGTGCGTTATACCGCGAGACGGTTCGGGTAATCGGTTGGGGCACCTCAGCTCAGACGGCAATGCCCTTGCGGCATTGCAATTGGGCGGTGCGCACTCGCGAGAAGGCGCGGCCCAGGCGCAGGAGCATTTCGTCGATGTTCGCTTTGCTGACAGTGAGGGCGGGGGTGAAGCGCAGGCAGTCAGGCTGCGCGGCGTTCAATATCAGGCCTTCGTGAAGTGCAGCGTGAACGACGGCGTCGGCGCATTCGTCGGACAGCGTCAGCCCATGGAACAGGCCTTGGCCGCGCAACTCGCCGTGACCGTAGCGGTGCGCCAGTCGCGCCAGGCCTTCGCGCAGGTGCTGGCCGTTGTCGTTGACCTGCTGAAGGAAGCTTCGGTCATGGATGCTGTCGAGCACCACCAGACCGGCCGCCGTGATCAAGGCGTTGCCGTGATGGGTGCCGCTCAGCTCGCCGGTGGCAAAGCAGCAGGCCTTGCCTCGCGCCAGCAAGGCCGCCAGCGGCAAGCCGCCGCCGAGGCCTTTGCCGAGCACGACGATATCGGCGCGAATCCCGTAGGACTGTTCGGCAAGCAAGCTGCCGCAGCGGCCCAGACCAGTTTGCACTTCGTCGAGAATCAGCAGAATGCCCAGGTCACGACACAGTCGCTCGACCCCTTTGAGGTAGTGCTCGGTCGCGGGAATAACCCCGGCATCGCTCTGGATCGGCTCCAGCATGATTGCCACGGTCTGCGCATCAACCGCCGCATGCAGCGCCGGCAGGTCGTTGAATGGCACTCGATCGACCGTCGCCAGACTGCGGCCATGGCAACCCTGCTGCGCCACGATGATCCGCGAAGCGCCACCGCGATGCAGTTGGCCCCATTTGCGCGCCAGTTTGATCGCCGCCTCACAAGCCTCGCTGCCACTGTTGAGCAGGTATGCCTGATCGCTGGACGTGCTGGCGCACAGACGTTCGGCGAGGCTGAACATGCCGCGACTATGCAGATTGCAGCCTGGATTGATCAGCGCCTGAGCCTGATTGGCGATGGCTTTGACCAGCGCTGTGGGGCTGTGGCCAAGGCTGTTGGCGCCGCCGGCCTGGGAAAAGTCGAGGTAGGCGCGATCATTGCTGTCCCACAGCCAGGAACCCTGGCCGCGAACGAACACTTGATGCGGCCGCTCGACACTGGGCATCAGGCGTTGGGCATTGAGCTGGTCGGTCATAGCGGATGGCCCCGCCTCGAAGCAGAGGTCATCCAGACTCGGCGTCTGGCGCCGCAAACTGAACAGATTCATGCGGAAAAACCTCGCTTGAGGTTTTTTGAACTGCCTATGTAAGCACTAACGTAGCAAATGGAATTCGTCACGCTTTCTGGCCCTGCAAGCCTTGTGAATGCGGTTAGACTAGGCGCGCAAACGGCTTCAGGCCATTTCGATTTTTCAGCCATTTCGATAAGCGCTACTTATGGATTTCAAACAACTGCGTTATTTCGTCGCGGTCTACGAAGAAGGCCATGTCGGCCGTGCGGCTGAGCGCTTGTCGATCTCGCAACCGGCGCTGTCGCAACAGATCCGTCAGTTGGAGCAGAATCTCGACGTCACCCTGTTCGAGCGCAGCAGTAAACGCCTGCTGCCGACCCTCGCTGCGCACACGCTGTACAACCACGCGCTGCCGTTGCTCGATGGCTTGCAGCGGGCGCGCGAGGCGTTGGGTAATTTCAAGGGGCAGGCGTTGCGCACCCTGGCGATCGGTGTGTTGCAAACGGTGCACACCAGCCTCGTGCCGCAAATGCTCGAGCGTGTGCGCAAGGCGCAGCCGCATCTGGTGGTGCAGATCTATGAACTTACGGGCCTGGAAATCGAACGGCGTCTGCTCAATGGTTCGCTAGACATCGGCATCAGCTATCTGCCACCGCGCCAACCCGGTCTGCACGGGGTGTTGCTGTATGAAGATGAACTGACGCTGGTGATCCCGGCAGACCATCCCTTGCGCGAGTTCAAGAAAGTCTCGATGCGCCAAGCTGCTGAGCTGCCAATGCTGCTGCTCGGTGAGGAGTTTCAGATTCGGCAGATCTGGCAGGCACAACTGACCAGCCTCGGTCGACGCCCGCAGGTGCAGGCCGAGCTGAACAATATGTTGGGGATTCTCGATAGCCTGCCGCACACCAGGCTGGCAACGGTGCTACCGGGACGTTCGCAAAAGGAATACGACGATGAAGATCTGCTGTGGAAACCGCTGAGCGAGCCACGGGTGCCGTTGCAAGTTGGCCTGGTGTGCCGTGATGTGCAACGCCAGCAGGCCTCGTTGGCATTGCTGCGGACATTGCTTGAAGAGGTGATCGATCGCGAAATGAAGCCGCCTCTCGATCCGCTTGCCTGAAACTTTCCTTCAGGCAAAAGAAAACCCCGCCGAAGCGGGGCTTTGCAGACTGTTTCCCTGACATCCATTTCACTCCGCCACCCTGGCAGAATCCTACGTGTCCGTGTTGTTTACTTTGCGCTTCCTGCGCGACGTCCATGAAATGTAGATTAGCCGTGGATCCAATATACGGATATGGGAGAACAGCAGCACGTCACGTAAGCAAATGCTTACATGACGTCTACAGGATCAAAACTGTGCCGCATCCAGCAGGAACAGCGATTCGCTACCGGCTTTGACCGACGCGCTCAACGAGTGGATACGCGGCAGCAGGCGGGCGAAATAGAAGCGCGCGGTGCCCAGCTTGCTCGCATAGAAATCATCTTGCGCTTCCTTGCCCAGCGAGGCTTTGGCCATCAACGCCCACATGTAGGCGTAAGCGGTGTATCCGAACGCTTGCAAATATTCGACCGAGGCCGCGCCGATTTCGTTCGGATTGTTTTTCGCCCGGTCCAGCAGCCACGCGGTCAGCTCGTCGAGGGTGTCGACGGCATCGTTCAACGGCTTGGTGAACTCGCCCAGATCAGCACTGGCGGTTGCCGTGAAATGGCGGATCTCGTCAGCGAACAGTTGGTAGAACGCACCGCCACTGCCAACGATCTTGCGCCCGACCAGGTCCAGCGCCTGAATGCCGTTGGTGCCTTCGTAGATCTGGGTGATGCGCACGTCACGCACCAGTTGCTCCTGGCCCCACTCGCGGATGTAGCCGTGGCCGCCGAAAATCTGCTGGCCGTGGACAGTGGTTTCCAGACCCAGGTCGGTCAGAAAGGCTTTCGCTACCGGCGTCAGCAACGCCACCAGATCTTCCGCGCGCTTGCGGGTGGTCGCGTCTTCACTGAACTTGGCGGTGTCCAGTTGCATCGCCACATACGTGGAGAACGCACGGCCGCCTTCGTTCGAGGCTTTCATGGTCAGCAGCATGCGTCGCACGTCCGGGTGGACGATGATCGGGTCAGCGACTTTGTCCTTGTTCTGCGCGCCGGTCGGCGAACGGCTCTGCAGACGATCGCGCGCATATTCAACAGCGTTCTGATAAGAGCGCTCGCCTGTAGCCAGGCCTTGAATGCCAACGCCCAAGCGCTCGTAGTTCATCATGGTGAACATCGCCGCCAGGCCTTTGTTGGGCTCGCCGACCAGATAGCCGACGGCTTCGTCGAAGTTCATCACGCAGGTCGCCGAGGCCTGGATGCCCATCTTGTGCTCGATGGACCCGCAGTTGGCCGGGTTACGCGCACCTAGGCTGCCGTCGGCATTGACCATGAACTTCGGCACCAGGAACAGCGAAATGCCTTTCGGACCGGCCGGGGCATCAGGCAGCTTGGCCAGTACCAGATGAATGATGTTCTCGGTGAGGTCGTGTTCACCGCCGGTGATGAAGATCTTGGTGCCGCTGACCTTGTAGGAACCGTCGGCCTGAGGTTCGGCTTTGGTGCGAATGATCCCCAGATCGGTGCCAGCGTGCGGCTCGGTCAGGCACATGGAACCGGCCCAGATGCCGGCGTACATGTTCGGCAGGTACGCAGCTTTCAGTTCTTCGCTGGCATGCGCATTGATCGACAGGCAGGCGCCGGCGGTCAGCATCGGATACAGACCGAACGCCAGGCTGGCGGAGTTGACCATTTCTTCGACCTGCGCCGACACGGCTTTGGGCATGCCCATGCCGCCGTAGGCCGGGTCACCGCCGACGCCGACCCAGCCGCCTTCGGCATAAGTCTGATAAGCCTGTGGGAAACCGGCCGGCGTGGTGACGGCACCGTCCGCCCAATGGCAACCTTCCTCGTCAGCGGCACGGCTCAGCGGCGCGATGCTTTTGCTGGTGACCTTGCCGGCCTCTTCGAGAATCGCTTCAACGGTTTCGGCGTCGACGGTCTCGGCCAGCGCCGGCAGCTCGGCCCAGAGTTTGGCGACTTCGAACACTTCATTGAGGACGAAGCGCATATCGCGCAGCGGCGCTTTGTAGTCAGCCATGGCAAACCTCGCAAGATCTAAACAGGTGGTTCGTGGAATGATATTTTCTGAGCCCGAGTGTACCTCAACAACTTTTGCGACACATAGGGTCAGCCGGTGACTGATTTGTTATTTTTGGTCACCGGCAAAAGATCGCTGCGATCTTTCGATCTGCCCTACAAAGCAAAAGCCTGCGCCGGCAAATTCATCAAACAATCACTGCCCGCCTCGATCGCTGCCTGATGCGCAGCCGTACGCGGCAACAAGCGCTTGAAGTAGAACTCGCACGTCGCCAGTTTGCCCTTGAGAAAATCAGCCTCACCCTCGCCCGCCTCCAGCTGTGCCTGGGCAACCAACGCCATGCGCAGCCACAGGTAGCCCAGGATGATGTAGCCGCTGTACATCAGGTAATCCACCGATGCGGCGCCGACTTCGTCCGGGTTCTTCATGGCGGCCATGCCGACCTTCATGGTCAGGTCGCCCCACTGTTGATTGAGCCCGTCAAGTTGCGCGACGAAGCCGCCCAATTGCGCGTGGTCGGCGTTCGTTGCGCAGAACTTGTGGACGATTTTGGTAAAGCCGCGCAGCAGCTTGCCCTGACTGCCCAGCACCTTGCGCCCAAGCAGGTCGAGCGCTTGAATGCCATTGGTGCCTTCGTAGATCGGCGCAATCCGGCAATCGCGCACCAGTTGCTCCATGCCCCACTCACGAATGAAGCCGTGGCCGCCGAATACCTGCATGCCGTGATTGGTCACTTCCAGCCCGGTGTCGGTCATGAACGCCTTGCAGATCGGCGTGAGGAACGCCAACAGGTCTTCGGCTTCCTGACACGCCTCGGCGTCGCTGCTCAGGTGCGCGACATCGAGCATCTGCGCGGTGAAATAGGTCAGCGCGCGGTTGCCTTCGTTGAAGGCTTTCATGGTCAGCAACATGCGCCGCACATCGGGGTGGACGATGATCGGGTCAGCAGGTTTTTCCGGGGCCTTGGCGCCGGTCAGCGCGCGCATCTGCAGGCGGTCATTGGCGTACTTGATCGCACCCTGAAAACTCGCCTCGCCCAGACACAGCCCCTGCATGCCGGTGCCGAGCCGCGCGTGGTTCATCATGGTGAACATGCAGTTGAGGCCTTTGTTCGGCTCGCCGATCAGGTAACCGGTGGCGGCATCGAAGTTCAGCACGCAGGTGGCTGAAGCCTTGATGCCCATCTTGTGCTCGATCGAGCCGCAGGAAACGCCATTGCGCTCTCCCGCTTCGCCTGCTGCATCGGGCAGAAACTTGGGCACGATAAACAGGGAAATGCCCTTGGTTCCGGCCGGTGCGTCCGGGAGTTTGGCCAGGACCAGATGGATGATGTTGTCGCTCAGGTCATGCTCGCCGGCGGAAATGAAAATCTTGCTGCCAGTGATCGCGTAGCTGCCGTCGGCCCGTGGCACCGCGCGGGTCTTGATGATGCCCAGATCGGTGCCGCAGTGGGCTTCGGTCAGGCACATGGTGCCGGTCCACTGGCCAGCGGTGAGTTTGCTCAGGTAGGTGTCTTTCTGCTCGGCGGTACCGTGGGCGTGGATCGCCGACATCGCGCCGTGGGTCAGGCCGGGGTACATGCCCCAGGACGTGTTGCTGGAGCCGACCATTTCGCTGATCACCAGTCCCAGCGAACTCGGCAACCCTTGGCCACCGTAAGCGGGATCAGCCGCCAAACCGTGCCAGCCGCCCTCGACATATTGTGCGAAGGCCTGCTTGAAGCCTGTAGGCGTTGTCACCACGCCGTTGTCGAAATGGCAGCCCTCTTCATCGCCGCTGCGATTGAGCGGGGCCAGCACGTTCTCGCAGAACTTCGCGCCTTCTTCGAGGATCGCGCTGATCATGTCCGGGCTGGCGTCATGCGCGCCGAGACTGGCGTAGCTGGAGTGGAAGTCGAAGACGTGATCGATCAGAAAGCGCATGTCGCGCAGGGGAGCTTTGTACTCGGGCATGGTGGCTTCTCCGTCAGCAGATTCCTCCAACCTACTGCTGGCCACCACGCGCGACAATCACTGTGCAGGCGCTGAATGCGCCGTCATCACTCAACCCGCAGCAGCGTCCATGCGCACCGCGCCACGGCGGTTCTGCCCGAACGCCATGACGCAGTTACGCCCGGCGCCCTTGGCGCTGTACAACGCCTGGTCGGCGGACTTGAGCACTTCTTCAGGAGTGCGCTGCTCGACACGTTCGGCGACGCCGATACTTACCGTCACCGACACCGCCGAAGCCCCGGCACCGCTGCGGCGCTGGCGCCCTTGCTGATCATCCTGCGGGCGGTTTTCCTGGTTGCGTAACTGAATGCTGTAAGACGCAATCGACTCACGGATCACTTCCAGGTGCGGCATGCACTCCTCAAGGGTTTTGCCTGCAAACACCAAGGCAAATTCCTCACCGCCGTAGCGATACGCCCTACCGCCACCGCTGATTTTCGACAGTTTGCTGGCGACCAGCCGCAGCACCTGATCACCGACATCGTGGCCGTGGGTGTCGTTGAATTTCTTGAAGTGATCGACGTCGCTCATCGCCAGGACATAGTTGCGCCCCAGTCGCTGCATGCGTTCGTTGAGCGCACGTCGTCCCGGCAGGCCGGTGAGCTCGTCGCGGAAGGCCATTTGATAGGCCTCATGCGCAACGGCGGCGGCGATCATCAGCATCACCTGGCTGCACATGATGTTCAGGGTGAACGGCAGAATGAAGGTCTTCGGCAGCATCCAGAACACCCCGAGCAAGCCGACCAGTTGCGCCGCGTGCAGCGGGCGCGGGTTGCGCCAGTATTGCCAGGCCAGGAGCAGGAAGGCCGAGATGAACACCGGATAGGACAACTGGATCAGGCTCATCCATGCCCCGTGCAGCGCCGGCCAGCGGATCTCCGACAACCACAGCAGCAGCGCCTGTGGGTAACTTTGCTCCAGTCCCAGCGCCACGCTGCCAAATGCCAGCAGCACGGCAAAGCGCGCGACCATGTCCTGAAACAGATGGGTACGTTCCTGCCATGCGGCGAATAATCCGAACAACAACGGCAGCAGCAGGCAGACCAGATGAAACACCACCGCAGCGTCTTCGCGGACCTTGCCGTTGTCGCGGTAGAAATCGGTCTGGGTGTCCAGCAGAAAGTAGGCGATGTACACCGTCAGCATCAGAAACAGTTCGCGCTGACGTCGGTACACCGCGCAATACGCGCCACCGAGGAGCAGAACCAATGTCGGCAGGACGTTGAACAGCGATGTGAAGAATACGCTGAGGTCTTTGACGTACGCAGCCGCCAGCCCCGCAAGCAATAACAGCAGTGATGGCAGGAAATGGCTGAAACGCACAGCGGAAGAACGCGGCAAGGGTAAGCTCCGACCCGTCATAGCAAAGAGATGGCATTGTGCCTGCAAAGTGCGGCCAAGCCCATACAATGTGATCCAGATCACACACGGTCTCTGTAACGGCCGGAAGCTCGACTATCTGAGCGATCCGCAAACAAAAAAACCGCTGCCCCCTAACGGGAGCAGCGGTTTTCGTCAGACTGCGTTAAGGCTTAGTAGCCCAGTGCGAAGTCTTCTTCTTTCATGTCCATCAGGTTGCCAGCACCCGACAGCATAGTGGCCACGTGGGTACGGGTACGCGGCAGGATGCGCTGGAAGTAGAAGCGCGCGGTTTGCAGCTTGGCGGTGTAGAACGCCTCGTCGCTGGTGCCGGCAGCCAGTTTTTCCGCAGCCAGACGCGCCATGTCCGCCCAGAAGTAGGCCAGGCAGGCATAACCGGAGTACATCAGGTAGTCCACGGAGGCCGCGCCGACTTCTTCGCGGTCTTTCATGGCGGCCATACCGACCTTCATGGTCAGCTCGCCCCATTCCTTGTTCAGTGCAGCCAGCGGCGCGACGAATTCCTGAACGGCTTCGTTGCCTTCGTTGGTCTGGCAGAACTTGTGGACGATCTTGGTGAAGCCTTTCAAAGCTTCGCCTTGAGTCATCAACACTTTACGGCCGAGCAGGTCGAGAGCCTGGATGCCGGTGGTGCCTTCGTACAGCATCGAAATGCGGCTGTCGCGAACGTTCTGCTCCATGCCCCACTCGGCGATGAAACCGTGGCCGCCGTAGATCTGCACGCCGTGGTTGGCGGCTTCGAAACCGACTTCGGTCATGAACGCTTTGGCGATCGGGGTCATGAACGCCAGCAGGGCGTCAGCTTTCTTCTTCTCTTCTTCATCGACGCCGTATTTGACGATGTCGACCTGCTTCGCAGTGAAGTAGACCATCGCGCGGTTGCCTTCGGCGAATGCCTTCATGGTCAACAGCATGCGGCGCACGTCCGGGTGGACGATGATCGGGTCAGCGGCTTTGTCCGGCGCTTTCGGGCCAGTCAGCGAGCGCATTTGCAGGCGATCACGAGCGTATTTCAGACCGCCCTGGAAGCCGATTTCGGCGTGAGCCAGTCCTTGCAGTGCGGTACCGAGGCGAGCGGTGTTCATAAAGGTGAACATGCAGTTCAGACCCTTGTTCGCCGGGCCGATCAGGTAACCAGTGGCGCCGTCGAAGTTCATCACGCAGGTAGCGTTGCCGTGGATGCCCATCTTGTGTTCCAACGAACCGCAGCTCACTGCGTTGCGCGCGCCAATGGTGCCATCGGCGTTTGGCAGGAACTTTGGAACGATGAACAGCGAGATGCCTTTGGTGCCAGCCGGAGCATCCGGCAGGCGGGCCAATACGATGTGGACGATGTTGTCCGCCATGTCGTGTTCACCGGCCGAGATGAAGATCTTGGTGCCGGAAACTTTGTAGGAACCGTCGGCCTGAGGCTCGGCCTTGGTACGCAGCATGCCCAGGTCGGTGCCGCAGTGCGGTTCGGTCAGGCACATGGTGCCGGTCCATTCGCCGGAGACCAGTTTGGTCAGATAGGCTTCCTGCTGCTCAGGGGTGCCGTGCTCGGAGATGGTGTTCATCGCACCGTGCGACAGGCCTGGGTACATGCCCCACGACCAGTTGGCTTCGCCGACCATTTCGCTCACCGCCAGGCCCAGCGACTCAGGCAGACCTTGGCCGCCGTGCTCAACGTCGTGGGCCAGGCTTGGCCAGCCGCCTTCGACGAATTGCTTGTACGCCTCTTTGAAGCCAGTCGGGGTTTTCACGCCGGACTCGCTCCAGGTGCAACCTTCGATGTCGCCCACGCGGTTCAGCGGCGCCAGTACCTGCTCACAAAACTTGGCGCCTTCCTCGAGGATGGCGTCAACCATGTCCGGCGTGGCGTCTGCGCACGCTGGCAGGCTCTGATAGTGCGCTTCGTAGCCGAGCAGCTCGTCACGAACGAAGCGAATATCACGCAAGGGGGCCTTGTAGTCAGGCATAGCGATAAACCTCTGCTGATGTAACCGGGAATGAACGACCGTGTTGAGTTGTTGTGACGGTCAAACAGTTGTTTGAAACATACGTTTACGCCGAAATCTTGTCAAGCATCGTTCTTTTGCCGTTCGTCATCACGTTCTCCAAATGCCGGAAACGAGAAATCGCCGCGACTTCACGTAAGCCACGGGCGTTATAAAAAGATTAGTTGAGCAAGAAGGACTTAAACGAAAAACGCCGCGACAGGGCGCGGCGTTTCGGGGTCTACAACAAATCCGATCAGGCGAAGGTATCGATGATCGTCCCGAGCACTTCGTCGGACGCCTTGGCCACCTTCACACCCAGCTCTGCCTGGATCTTGCCCTGCGACAGCTCGACGATATTGCTCGCCAGATCCGATTCTTGTGCGCGATCCACGCCGCGCAGGCGATTGACCTGCACTTCGGACGACTGGCTGGTCACCGAGCGTTCGATAGTGTTGTTGGCGATCTGGCTGGCGGCCTGATCGACGCGGTTCTGCCCGGACTGAATCGAGCTCAGCCCCGCATAAAAAGCCGTGTTGCCGGAGATTTCCATAGTCACTCTCATCCCTGCAAAGGATCAATGCTCGCCATTGAAGCAGACGCGCCAGCAAAACACCCGTCAAAAACACTAATGGCACAGTGCCTGTTCATAGCGAGAAACTTAATCGAGCAAATCCAGTTGCAAATGCTCGGCCACCGCTTCGGCGCTCAACGCCTTGAGTTTAGGCACCCGGCCCAGGCACGGCGCGGGAATGCGCTCGGCCAGGGTCGCAAGGTTTTCCTCCAGCCGCGAAGTTTTCGGATCGATAATATTGGCCACCCACCCCGCCAATTGCAGGCCATCGCGGGCAATCGCCTCGGCGGTCAGCAACGCATGACTGATGCACCCCAGCCTCACGCCCACCACCAGAATCACCGGCAGCTTCAGCGTAATCGCCAGGTCCGAGAGATTGTCCTGATCCGCCAACGGCACCCGCCAGCCGCCCGCGCCTTCGATCAGGGTGAAATCGGCGTTCATCGCCAGAATCCCGCGCATCGGCGCCAGCAGCGATTGCACTGTCAGCGCCACACCTGCTTCGCGCGCCGCCAGATGCGGAGCGATCGCTGGCTCGAACGCCACCGGGTTGACCTGTTGATAAGTCAGCGGCAACGAACATTCGGCCAGCAGCGCCAAGGCGTCGGAGTTACGCAAGCCTTTGGGCGTGACGTCGCACCCGGAAGCCACCGGTTTGCCCGCCGCCGTACTCAAGCCTGCCGACCGCGCCGCATGGAGCAATCCGGCAGCAACCGTGGTCTTGCCGACATCGGTGTCGGTACCGGTGATGAAATAGGCTGCGCTCATAGAGGTTTCTCCAACACGGCGTACACCACCTGATACGTTGCCGGCAGCCCCGACGCCTGACGGAACCGCTCGTACGCTTCGATCAGCCCGAGAATCCGCGCCCGCCCGGTCAAACCGCCCGGCCGGCCGGGATTCAGATTGTGTGCACCCAGCGCCTTCAGCTCGTGAGTCAGGCTGCGCACATCCGGGTAATGCAACACGTGCGGCTGATTCTCCAGCGCCAAAATACGCATGCCACTGCCGGCACATAACTGTTCATAGCGGGCGAACTCGCGGAAGCGATTGACGTGCACCAACCCGTCGACCTGCTGCCAACTCTCACGCAACTCGAACAGCGTTCCTGTACATAGACTAGCAAAGGCAAAAATCCCGCCCGGTTTCAGCACGCGCATGGCTTCGCTGAGCACCGCCTCGAAGTCGGCGCACCACTGCACAGCGAGACTGGAGAAAATCAGATCGACGCTCGCATCCTGCAACGGCAGCCGTTCGGCATCGCCAGCAATGAAATGCTCAGCGCCACCCAACGGCCGTGCGTGACTGAGCATGCCCTCGGCAATGTCCAGCGCGACACCACTGCCTTGGGTGAAACGCGAGGCCAGCGCCCGGGTGAAATAGCCGGTGCCGCAACCGAGATCGAGCCACCGCGACGGCATGAAACTCCCAGGCAAACGCTCAAGCAGCTGCGTGCCGACGTCACGCTGAAACTCGGCGACGCTGTCGTAACTGGCCGCAGCACGAGAAAAAGACGCCGCCACCTGGCGCTTGTCGGGCAAGCCCCCAGGCAGCACAAGGGACAGATCAGTCATCAGCGCACTCATGTAGAAACGCCTGGATCACGCCCGCGACTCCGTGCGGGTCTTCCAGCAGAAAAGCATGGCTGGCCTGTTCGATCAGACCAATTTCGATATCCGGCAACAGCGCGAACAATGCACCGGCCGCTTCCGCCGGAACCAGCGCGTCCTGCCCGCCGAACAGATGAAACTGCGGCCCGCGAAACGCCTGCAACGCCTGGCGCGTATCCAGCTGCGCGAGCAGCTCCAGCCCTGCCATCAGCGCGGTCGGCGCGGTGGCCGGCGCGCCACCGAGCAGCAAGCGCGACAAGCCACGCGGATCTGGCGAACCTTGCGCACATAAAAGAGAGAAGCGCTTGAGCGTAGTACGCGGCTCGGCTTGGCAAGCGGCAAGAAACGCATCGAACGTCTCGCCAAGCATCGCGCTCGGCCACTGTTCATGGGCGACAAACGCAGGGTTGCTCGCTAGCGTCAGCACCCCGCAGCACGCCTCACCGCGTCGTGCCGCCAACTCAGAGGCGAGCATGCCGCCCATCGACCAGCCACCGAGCCAGACTTCCTGTGGAATGCGCGCATCGAGTTCGTCGAGCCAGTCTTCAAGGTCAGCGGAATCCAGCTCCGGCAGCGGTTCGATCTCGACTTGCAGATGTTCGTCGAGGCCACGCAATGCTGCGGCCAGCGGTTCCAGCGGCGACACGCCGAGGCCCCAGCCGGGCAGCAGGATCAGACGATTACGCATGGCCTGGCTCCAATGACAATCGGGCGAAACAATCTGCCAATCCTTCCAGCAACTGTTGCACCTGCGCCTCGCTGTGGGCGGCGGTCAGCGTGACGCGCAGTCGCGCGCTGCCGGCCGGCACGGTCGGAGGGCGAATCGCAGTGACCATCAGCCCGCGCTCGCGCAGCATCTGCGACAACCGCACGGCGCGCCCAGCATCGCCGATCATGATCGGCTGGATCGGCGTGAAGCTGTCCATCAGCTCCAGTCCGATCTGCTCGGCGCCGTGGCGGAACTGGCGAATCAGCGTCTGCAAGTATTCACGGCGCCAGTGTTCGCTGCGCAACAGCTCGAGGCTTTTCAGCGTCGCGCAGGCCAGCGCCGGTGGTTGGCTGGTGGTGTAGATATACGGGCGGGCGAACTGGATCAGGCTTTCGATCAACTCTTCGCTGCCGGCGACAAAGGCCCCGGCGGTGCCGAAGGCTTTACCGAGGGTGCCGACCAGCACCGGCACATCGTCCTGACTCAAGCCGAAATGCTCGACGATGCCGCCACCGTTGGCGCCCAACGGGCCGAAGCCGTGGGCATCGTCGACCATCAGCCACGCGCCTTTGGCCTTGGCCGCGCGGGCCAGCGCCGGCAGGTCGGCGATGTCACCGTCCATGCTGAATACGCCATCGGTCACCACCAGTGTGTTGCCAATGGCTTTCTCCAGGCGTTTGCCCAGGCTTTCGGCGTCGTTGTGCAGATAGCGATTGAAACGCGCGCCGGACAACAGGCCGGCGTCCAGCAACGAAGCGTGATTGAGCCGGTCTTCGAGCACCGTATCGCCCTGCCCGACCAGCGCGGTGACCGCGCCGAGGTTGGCCATGTAGCCGGTGGTGAACAGCAGTGCACGTGGGCGCCCGGTCAGATCGGCGAGCGCTTCTTCCAGCGCGTGATGCGGGCTGCTGTGGCCGATCACCAGATGCGACGCGCCACCGCCGACACCCCAGCGCTCGGCACCGGCGCGCCAGGCTTCGATCACCTGCGGATGATTGGCCAGGCCCAGATAGTCGTTGTTGCAGAAAGCGAGCAGCGGTTGGCCGTCGACGACGACTTGCGGGCCTTGCGGCGATTCGAGCAGCGGGCGCTGCCGATAGAGGTTGTCGGCACGGCGGGCAGCAAGGCGTGCGGCGAGATCGAATGACATGCAGGCCTCGATTTTCAAATGACACAGATCCCCTGCTCGCGAATGGGCGTCACATCCAACAGGGATGTTGGCGGCCAAACCGCTTTCGCGAGCAGGCTCGCTCCCACAGGGGTTTTGCATTCCTTCAGGGCAATCCGCGCGGTTTATTACACCGCAGCGTTGTAGAACTGCTCGCTACTCTTCTGCTCCACCAGTGCCTGCTCAATCGCAGCCTGATGAACCTCATCGGAATGCTCTTCGCGAGCTTCCGGCTGGATACCGAGGCGCGCGAACAGCTGCATGTCCTTGTCCGCCTGCGGGTTGGCGGTGGTGAGCAATTTGTCGCCGTAGAAAATCGAGTTGGCGCCAGCGAAAAATGCCAGGGCCTGCATCTGCTCGTTCATCGCCTCGCGGCCGGCGGACAGGCGCACATGGGACTGCGGCATGAGGATGCGCGCCACGGCGAGCATGCGAATAAAGTCGAACGGGTCGATGTCTTCGGCGTTTTCCAGCGGCGTGCCGGCGACTTTCACCAGCATGTTGATCGGCACCGACTCCGGGTGCTCCGGCAGGTTGGCCAACTGGATCAGCAGATTGGCGCGATCGTCCAGGGATTCGCCCATGCCGAGAATGCCGCCGGAGCAGATTTTCATCCCCGACTCACGCACGTAAGCCAGCGTCTGCAGACGTTCGCTGTAAGTGCGGGTGGTGATGATGCTGCCGTAGAACTCCGGCGAGGTGTCGAGGTTGTGGTTGTAGTAATCGAGACCGGCCTTGGCCAGCGCCTCGGTCTGCTCCTGATCGAGACGTCCGAGGGTCATGCAGGTTTCCAGGCCCAAGGCTTTCACCCCTTCAACCATCTTCAACACATACGGCATGTCTTTGGCCGACGGATGTTTCCACGCCGCGCCCATGCAGAATCGCGTCGAACCAATGGCTTTGGCGCGGGCCGCTTCTTCGAGGACCTTCTGCACTTCCATCAGTTTTTCTTTTTCCAGACCGGTGTTGTAGTGCCCGGACTGCGGGCAGTACTTGCAGTCTTCCGGGCAGGCGCCGGTCTTGATCGACAGCAGTGTCGAGACCTGCACGCGGTTGGCGTTGAAATGTGCGCGGTGCACCGTTTGCGCCTGGAACAGCAAGTCGTTGAATGGCTGTACGAAGAGTGCTTTGACTTCGGCCAGAGACCAATCGTGACGCAGGGTGGCGGTGGTGCTCGCGCTCATGGGCAATTCCTTGGTTATGCTTGGCTGGCGCCGGGGAAAATGGAATATCCACAGGCGCTACACGGATGTTCGGCATATTTAAGGAAGAGCGATGCGCTGTCAACCGCAATACCAAGGGCAGGTTTACATCTGTTTAAAAAACGTACAGACCTGTTTGCTGTGCGATGAGCCCGCAGAAGCACAAATGCCAATGTGCGAGGCCTGCGAAACCGAATTGCCCTGGCTCGGCAGCCATTGTCAGAGCTGCGCTTTGCCGTTGGGGGCGGATGGCCTGACTTGCGGCGAGTGCCTGCTAGAGCCTCCGGCTTTCGAGCAGGTCGCCGTGCCCTGGGTTTATGGCTTCCCCGTGGACAGTCTGATTACACGCTTTAAACACAACGCGAAATGGCCGTTTGGTCACCTGCTCGCCGACGTTCTCGGCCAATACCTGCAGCATCGCTTCGCCGAAGACTTGCCGCGACCCGATGTGTTGCTACCGGTGCCGTTGGCGAATAAACGACTGCGTCGGCGAGGATTCAATCAAGCGGCGATGCTCGCGCGCTGGCTGAGTGTGTCGCTGGATTTGCCGTGTGAAGAACAGCTGCTGCGGCGAGTCATGGACACTGACGCCCAACAGGATCTCGACGCCAAGGCGCGCAAGCGCAATTTGCGCAATGCCTTTGCGCTGACGCCTGATGCAGAGCTAAGCGGCCGCCATTTCGCGCTGGTGGACGACGTACTGACTACTGGAGCAACCGCTGAGGCATTGGCGCGGTTGCTGATGAATGCAGGTGCGGCGCGGGTCGATGTGTATTGCCTGGCCCGTACGCCGAAACCCGGTACCTGAAGCGAATACAGATCTCCTGAGGGAGCGAGCCTGCTCGCGAATCGGTGTCACATTCAACAAACATGTTGTTGGTCAGACCGCTTTCGCGAGCAGGCTCGCTCCCACAGGGGGCTTTGCGTCAGGCTTGACTCATGCGTTGCAAGTGGCCAACGTCCCTCTCATCGCCCGAGCCAGAAGCGTTCTGCCATGTCCCTGCCCACCCTGCTGTCCCAGCACATCGTCCGCCGCCCGCAGCGCATTGCCCTGCTGCAACACATTGCCGAGCAGGGCTCGATCACCCGCGCGGCGAAAAGCGCGGGGCTCAGTTACAAGGCGGCATGGGATGCGATCGATGAGTTGAACAACCTGGCGCAGAAACCCTTGGTCGAGCGCGTGGTGGGTGGCAAGGGTGGTGGCGGCGCCAGACTGTCCAGCGAGGGCGAGCGGGTGCTGCGCCTGTATCAGAAATTGCAGGCATTGCAGGCGCAGGTGCTGGAAGCGGCGGAAGACGCCAGTGATCTCGACCTGCTCGGGCGGTTGATGCTCAGGACCAGCGCGCGCAATCAGCTGCACGGCACGGTCGCGGCCATTCAGGCGCAGGGGCGCAACGATCTGATCCGCCTCGAACTGGCAGAAGGCATTGCTCTGGAGGCACAGATCACCCACGACAGCACCGTGCATCTGGAATTGCAGGTCGGTACCGAAGTCATGGCGCTGATCAAGGCTGGCTGGCTTGAACTGCTCGGCACCGATCAGCCGGCCACGCCCGGACACAATGTCCTGCGCGGCACCATCGAAGCCATCCTCGATGCCGAGGACGGTCCCAGCGAGGTGCGCATTTCCCTGCCCAACGGCCAGACACTTTGCGCCTTGGCCGAACCGCTGCACTTGCGCAACCAGCAACTCGCCGTGGGGTCTGCGGTGCAGGTGCAATGCGCGCCGTCCAACGTGCTGATCGGCACGCCGCTCTGATTTGTCCCTGCCACAAAAGCGTCATCGACCCGCATTAAGGTGTTGCCCATAACCAAGCAGGGAGCCTGATGTGAGCCTATTAGAAGAAAACCAATCCACTGATCTGGAAAAAATGGTCGGCCTCAGCCGTCGCGGTTTCATCAGCGCCGGTGCCTTGTGCGGCGCGGCGATGTTCCTTGGCGGCAACCTGTTGAGCCGCAGCGTCATGGCCGCCAGCGTCAGCGCCGGCAACAGCCGCCTGCTCGGTTTCGAGAGCATTCCGGCGGCGACCACCGACGCCATCAGCCTGCCCAAGGGCTACAAATCTTCGGTGCTGATCAGTTGGGGCCAGCCGTTGCACAAGAACGGCCCGGCCTTCGATCCGAGCGGTAACGGCACCGCTGCCGCACAGGAAGTGCAGTTCGGCGACAACAATGACGGCATGAGCCTGTTCGCCTTCCCGGACGACAAGAACCGCGCGCTGATGGCGATCAACAACGAATACACCAACTATCGCTATCTATATCCGCATGGCGGCATGCCGCAGTCGGCTGAAGACGTGCGCAAGGCATTGGCCTGCGAAGGCGTGTCGGTGATCGAAGTGCAGCGCAAGAACGGCCAGTGGCAATTCGTCCAGGGCTCGCGCTACAACCGTCGGATTCACGGTAACTCGCCGCTGCGCATCAGCGGTCCGGCCCGCGGCCACGACTTGATGAAAACCGCTGCCGACAAGCACGGCAAAAAAGTCCTCGGCACCTTCCAGAACTGCGCCAACGGCAAGACGCCGTGGGGCACTTATCTGACCTGCGAAGAAAACTTCACCGACTGCTTCGGCAGCAGCAACGCCCAGCAGCAGTTCGATGCCGCGCAAAAGCGCTACGGCGTTGTCGCCAGCAGCAAAGACATCAACTGGCACCCGCACGACCCGCGCTTCGACATGGCCAAGAACCCTAACGAGCTCAACCGTCACGGCTGGGTGGTCGAGATCGACCCATTCGATCCGCAATCGACTCCGGTCAAACGCACCGCGCTGGGCCGCTTCAAACATGAAAACGCCGCACTGGCCGAGACCGACGATGGTCGCGCTGTGGTGTACATGGGCGACGACGAGCGTGGCGAGTTCATTTACAAATTCGTCAGCCGTGATCGCATCAACCATCGCAATCAGAAAGCCAACCGCGACATCCTCGATCACGGCACGTTGTATGTGGCCAAATTCGATGCCGGCGACGGCAACCCTGATCACCCGAAAGGCCAGGGCCAGTGGATCGAACTGACCCACGGCAAGAACGGCATCGACGCCAGCAGCGGGTTTGCCGATCAGGCAGAAGTGCTGATCCACGCGCGCCTTGCCGCCAGCGTGGTTGGCGCAACACGCATGGACCGCCCGGAGTGGATCGTCGTCAGCCCCAAGGACGGCCAGGTTTATTGCACCCTGACCAACAACGCCAAGCGCGGTGAAGACGGGCAACCGGTGGGCGGTCCAAACCCGCGCGAGAAGAACGTCTACGGGCAGATTCTGCGCTGGCGTACCGACCGCAACGATCACGCCTCGAAGACGTTTGCCTGGGATCTGTTTGTGGTCGCCGGCAACCCGGGCGTGCATGCCGGGACGCCGAAGGGTGGCTCATCCAACATCACCCCGCAGAACATGTTCAACAGCCCCGACGGTCTGGGGTTCGACAAGGCCGGACGCCTGTGGATTCTCACCGACGGCGACTCGAGCAACGCTGGCGACTTCGCCGGGATGGGCAACAACCAGATGCTCTGCGCCGATCCTGCGACCGGTGAGATTCGCCGTTTCATGGTCGGGCCGGTGGGTTGCGAAGTGACCGGGATCAGCTTCTCGCCGGATCAAAAAACCCTGTTTGTCGGGATTCAGCATCCAGGCGAGAACGGCGGTTCGACCTTCCCCGAGCATCTGCCCAACGGCAAGCCAAGGTCTTCGGTGATGGCGATTACTCGCGAAGACGGCGGGGTTGTCGGCGCCTGATAAACCGCTTTCGCGAGCAGGCTCGCTCCCACAGGGAATCGTATTCCAAGGTGGGAGCGAGCCTGCTCGCGAAGAGGCCCGGGCAGACACCAACACCCTTCGCGCCGCCATCTGCGCTACCATGCCGAGCCGGACGCAGCAGCCTGCTGCGCGCAGGAGTCAGCATGGCCCACCCGTTTGAAACCCTCACCCCCGATCTCGTCCTGGATGCCGTTGAAAGCATCGGTTTCCTCAGCGACGCGCGCATTCTGGCGCTCAACAGCTACGAAAACCGGGTGTATCAGGTCGGTATCGAAGACTCCGAGCCGCTGATCGCCAAGTTCTATCGTCCGCAGCGCTGGACCAACGAGGCCATAATCGAAGAGCACCAGTTCACTTTCGAACTGGCCGACATCGACATTCCGGTGGTAGCGCCGCTGATCCACAACGGCGAAACCCTGCATGAGCACGCCGGCTTCCGCTTCACCCTGTTCCCGCGTCGTGGTGGTCGGGCGCCGGAGCCGGGCAATCTTGATCAACTGTATCGCCTCGGCCAGTTGCTCGGGCGCATGCATGCGGTGGGCGGCACCAAGCCGTTCGAGCACCGCGAAGCCCTCGCCGTGCAGAACTTCGGCCATGCCTCGCTGAACACCCTGCTCGAAGGCAATTTCATTCCAAAGAGCCTGCTGCCGGCTTACGAGTCGGTTGCCCGCGACCTGCTCAAACGCGTCGAAGATGTCTACGCCGCCACGCCGCACCAGAACATCCGCATGCACGGTGACTGCCACCCCGGCAACATGATGTGCCGCGACGAGATGTTCCACATCGTCGACCTCGACGACTGCCGCATGGGCCCGGCGGTGCAGGACATCTGGATGATGCTCGCCGGCGATCGCCAGGAGTGCCTGGGGCAGCTATCGGAATTGATGGACGGCTACAACGAATTCCATGATTTCGACCCGCGCGAGCTGGCGCTGATCGAACCGTTGCGCGCCTTGCGCCTGATGCACTACAGCGCCTGGCTGGCGCGACGCTGGGACGACCCGGCATTCCCGCACAGCTTTCCGTGGTTTGGCACGGAGCGGTATTGGGGCGACCAGGTGCTGGCGTTGCGTGAACAGTTGGCGGCACTGAATGAAGAACCGCTGAAACTCTTCTGATTCAAACCTGAAACCTGTGGGAGCGAGCCTGCTCGCGAAGACGTCATTTCAGGCAACATCGATGTTGAATGTCAGACCGCCTTCGCGAGCAGGCTCGCTCCCACAAGATCGGTGTTCACAATTCCATGAACATTGGTCTACGACATTCGCGGACAAACTTCCTTACAATCCCTCCTTTGTCAGCTGCCTGAGCAAGGATTCTGCATGCAAGCCGCCAACCCGCGTCGCGGGTACATTCTGGGCCTGAGCGCCTACATCATCTGGGGCCTGTTCCCGATCTATTTCAAAGCCATCGCCGAAGTCCCGGCCGTCGAGATCATCATCCACCGGGTGCTGTGGTCGGCGCTGTTCGGTGCGATGCTGCTGATGGTGTGGAAACACCCGGGCTGGCTGCGCGAGTTGCTCGACAATCCCAAGCGCCTGGCGATCCTTGCGTTGAGCGGCACGTTGATCGCGGCCAACTGGCTGACCTACGTGTGGTCGGTGAACAACGGCCGCATGCTCGAGGCGAGTCTGGGTTACTACATCAATCCGCTGGTCAACGTGCTGTTGGGCATGGTGCTTCTCGGCGAGCGGCTGCGGCGCATGCAGTGGGTCGCGGTCGGGCTGGCTGCCATCGGTGTGGCGCAGCAGGTGTGGCAGGTCGGCAGTCTGCCGTGGGTGTCGCTGGCGCTGGCGCTGACCTTCGGTTTCTACGGCCTGATCCGCAAGCAGGCGCCGGTCAAGGCGTTGCCGGGGCTGGTGGTGGAAACCTGGATGCTGGTGCCGATTGCGATCGGGTGGTTGCTGTTCAATCAGAGTGCAACGAGTGTGCAGCCGGCCTTCTGGACCACCTCCGAAGCCTGGTGGCTGGTGGCCGCCGGCCCGGTGACGCTGGTGCCGCTGGTGTGTTTCAACGCCGCCACCCGCCACTTGCCCTACACCACCATCGGCTTCCTGCAATACATCGCGCCGACACTGGTGTTGCTGCAAGCCGTGCTGCTGTTTGGCGAGCATTTGTCGTCCAGCACGCTGGTCGCGTTCATGTTTATCTGGGCCGGTCTGGCGGTCTATAGCGTTGATGCGTGGATAAGTTTGCGCCGGCGCGCCTGATCAAAAAACGCACAAACCTCTACAGGCCACGGTTCTCGCGGCCTGCATCGTTCCTTCCCAAGCTTATCCACAGCGTGATCCCCGCCGTTTGTGCGCAAGTCACTGAATGCTGGCGGTTTTTTGATCAACCTGCGCAAAGCCACGGCCCGCGTGGCGTGGCGCTCTGTCTCTACAGGTTATCCACAGGCAGGTGCACGTTAAACCTGAATAACCCTGTGAACGTTTAAACCTCTGTGCGTAACACCAATTCGACCATCAGATCATCGGCCAGGGTTTCCAGGCGCGCCTGCAGAACGTCGAGCGACAAGGTCAGCGGCACCGCGAGAATTGCCTCGGCGTGAAACAGCGGCTCGCTGCTCATCGGCGCCGGGCGCACCTCAGTTACCAGTCGCTCCAGGTTCACACCCTGCTCGCTCAACAGCCGAGTGATATCGCGGACGATACCCGGTCGGTCGTTGCCGACCAGTTCCATAGCGATCGGTTTCCACGTGCAGGACTGCTCCACTCCGCTTTCGGCAATCAGTACCCGAATGCCATGGGCCGACAGCGCTTGCAGGGCATCGACCAGTTCGTCGTAAGCCTCCGCCGGCACACCCACGCGCAGAATCCCGGCGAACTGCCCGGCCATGCGTGACATGCGGCTTTCCAGCCAGTTGCCGCCGTGCTCGGCAATGCATTGGGCGATGCGCTCGACCTGCCCGGGCTTGTCCGGGGCGAAAACGGTGAGTACGAGATGGTCCATGGCGCAGCCCTCTTGTCATGACTTTTGTTATCGAAGGGCAAGTATAGGCAAGCGGATTGATTCAGCCTGTCATCGCAACTTGTGCTGAGAATCTGTGGCGAGGGGATTTATCCCCGTCCGGCTGCGCAGCAGTCGTGAGTCCTGCCAATTGGGTCTGCCAGCCGGACCGCAGGGGGCGGCTTCGCCACCCAACGGGGATAAATCCCCTCGCCACAAATCGTTACACCCAAATTGCCCCTTAGCAGGCCCACAGTAATTATGTGTACAACTTTCGATATTTAGCTGGAACAATCCAATGCTTTTTTGAGAACATCCCGTTCCGCGACGTGACCGCAATGCGTCATGAGGTCGCAGAACGACGTAATTAGTCTGATTTTCACAAGCGCAACTCATCATGTAGTATGCCGCAGCGCGCACTACATAACGCTGGATCGATGTCTGCCCAAGGCCCTTCGCAACCCTGAAAGCCCCGTCAGCAAGGCCTCCAAGCCGTTGATTGGTCCTAGCCCAGCCGCCAGCAATGGCATGTACTGGTCCGCAGGTTTGTGGTTTAAATGGCCAGAGGCTTCATTGTTAAATTGACGAGCTGAAAAGCGAAATAGCTGAGCAGAGTGAGGCAAGCAATGACTGAACACGTTCAAGTCGGTGGCCTGCAGGTCGCCAAAGTCCTGTTCGACTTCGTGAACAACGAAGCCATTCCCGGTACCGGCCTCACCGCCGAACAATTCTGGGAAGGTGCCGACAAGGTCATTCATGACCTGGCGCCGAAGAACAAAGCCCTACTCGCCAAACGCGATGACTTCCAGGCGCGCATCGATGCCTGGCATCAGCAGCATGCCGGCCAGGCGCACGACGCCGTGGCCTACAAAGCTTTCCTGCAAGAGATCGGCTATCTGCTGCCAGAAGCGGCTGATTTCCAGGCGACGACGCAAAACGTCGACGATGAAATCGCCCGCACCGCCGGCCCGCAACTGGTCGTGCCGGTGATGAATGCGCGCTTCGCGCTCAACGCCTCGAACGCCCGCTGGGGTTCGCTGTACGACGCCCTCTACGGCACCGACGCGATCAGCGAAGACGGTGGTGCGGAAAAAGGCAAAGGCTACAACAAGGTGCGTGGCGACAAAGTCATCGCCTTCGCCCGCGCCTTCCTCGACGAAGCCGCGCCATTGGCCGCAGGCTCCCACGTCGATTCGACCGGCTACAAGATCGCTGACGGCAAACTGGTCGTGACGCTCAAGGGCGGCAGCAACAGCGGCCTGCGCGATGACGCTCAGTTGATCGGCTTCCAGGGCGACGCCAACGCGCCGATCGCGGTGCTGCTCAAGCACAACGGCCTGCACTTCGAAATCCAGATCGACGCCAGCACCCCGGTCGGCCAGACCGACGCCGCCGGCGTCCAAGACATCCTCATGGAAGCGGCGCTGACCACGATCATGGACTGCGAAGACTCCGTGGCCGCCGTTGATGCCGACGACAAAGTGGTGATCTACCGCAACTGGCTCGGCCTGATGAAGGGCGACCTCGCGGAATCCGTGTCCAAGGGCGGCCAGACCTTTACCCGCACCATGAACCCGGATCGCACCTACACCGCGCCCAACGGCGGTGAAGTGACCCTGCACGGTCGTTCGCTGTTGTTCGTGCGCAACGTCGGCCATCTGATGACCATTGATGCGATCCTCGACAGGCAAGGCAACGAAGTGCCGGAAGGCATTCTCGACGGTCTGGTGACTTGCCTGGCAGCAATGCACAACCTCAACGGCAACACCTCGCGGCGCAATACCCGCACCGGTTCGG
This sequence comes from Pseudomonas glycinis, assembly GCF_054871425.1. NCBI lineage: Bacteria > Pseudomonadati > Pseudomonadota > Gammaproteobacteria > Pseudomonadales > Pseudomonadaceae > Pseudomonas > Pseudomonas glycinis. The sequence continues at coordinate 95,284 of NZ_JBTYHF010000002.1, forward strand.
TGTACATCGTCAAACCGAAAATGCACGGCCCGGAAGAAGCGGCGTTCACCAACGAGCTGTTCGGGCGCATCGAAGACGTCCTGCGCCTGCCGCGCAACACCCTGAAAGTCGGGATCATGGACGAGGAGCGCCGCACCACGGTCAACCTCAAGGCTTGCATCAAGGCGGCCAGCGAGCGTGTGGTGTTCATCAACACCGGTTTCCTCGACCGCACAGGCGACGAAATCCACACCTCCATGGAAGCCGGCCCTGTCGTGCGCAAGGCGGACATGAAGACCGAGAAGTGGATCGGCGCCTACGAGAACTGGAACGTCGATATCGGTCTGAGCACTGGCCTGCAAGGTCGTGCGCAAATCGGTAAAGGCATGTGGGCGATGCCGGACCTCATGGCCGCGATGCTTGAGCAGAAAATCGCTCACCCGCTGGCCGGCGCCAACACTGCCTGGGTGCCATCGCCGACTGCCGCTGCGCTGCACGCGCTGCACTACCACAAGGTTGACGTGTTTGCGCGTCAGGCTGAACTGGCCAAACGTGCGCGCGCCTCGGTGGACGACATCCTGACCATTCCATTGGCAGTGAACCCAAGCTGGACACCAGAGCAGATCAAGAACGAACTGGACAACAACGCCCAGGGCATTCTCGGTTACGTGGTGCGCTGGATCGACCAGGGTGTCGGTTGCTCGAAAGTGCCGGACATCAACGACGTCGGCCTGATGGAAGACCGTGCGACGCTGCGGATCTCCAGCCAGCACATCGCCAACTGGCTGCGCCACGGTATCGTCAGCCAAGAGCAAGTGATGGAAAGCCTCAAGCGCATGGCGCCAGTGGTTGACCGCCAGAACGCTAACGACCCGCTGTATCGCCCGCTGGCACCGGACTTCGACAGCAACATCGCCTTCCAGGCGGCGGTCGAACTGGTGATCGAAGGCACCAAGCAGCCGAATGGCTACACCGAGCCGGTGCTGCACCGTCGTCGTCGCGAGTTCAAGGCCAAGAATGGTCTGTGACTTGAGTTGATGGTTGGAATGAAAAAGGCCCTGATCGAGAGATCAGGGCCTTTTTGTTTTTGAGGTGGATTGATCGTTCCCACGCTCTGCGTGGGAACGATCATCTGCTGGGCGGCGAAATATGTCTTAGGGTTCTATGCCCAATTCGTGTTTCACCAGCTCAAGCAACTTCCCCGTATCAATCGGCTTGAGCAGAAAATCCACCACGCTCAAGTGCATCGCTTCGATCGCATCTTTCACGTCGGCATCGCCGGAGACGATGATGATCGGCATCGCTGCCCGTACCGATTCACGCACCTGGCGAATCAGCTCGAGGCCATCGACATTGCCCATGCGCAGGTCGGTAATGACCAGACCGATCGAAGGCTTTTCATCGAGCATTTTCAGCGCGGTTTCACCGCTGGCTGCGGTCATGCAGCGAATGCCGTCCAGCGCGAGAATCTCCGACAACAGCTCGCGGGCGTCCTTGTCGTCGTCGACGATCAGGACACGCTGCGGCGGCAGATCAGGTTCGAGCATCACTGCGCTGAGCGCTTCCCGCTCGGCGTCGCTCAAAATATCGTGGTCGGACATGGCGCTCTCTAAATGTTCAAACAATCCCTGGCAAGTCGTCAGACATCACCGGACAGCGCTTCAATGTGCACTTCGTCGGAATTTTTTCCAAGTGGCTAGCGCAAGCTTTTCCGACCTTTTGCGTAGGTTATTTCCGAAAATCGGCCAATGGTGGCAAAACCTAGACTTACGTCCAATGGGCACCCTGCCCGCCGGGGCCGACCATGGTCGCAACGATCCGACAACAACAATTCGAAAAAGACTGCGGTAATGGTTATGAGCAAAGCGGACGCCTTCACCCAGGCAGGGAAAACCGCGGTGTTGCAGAACATTCAGGGCACCCTGCAATTCCTCCAGCGCTTCCCGCCCTTCAATCAGATGGAACATGCCCACCTCGCCTATCTGGTGGAGCAATGTCAGCTGCGTTTTTTTGCCCAGGGCGAGAGCATCATCAAACCGGCCGACGGCCCGGTGGAACACTTTCATATCGTCAAACAGGGTCGGGTGGTCGGCGAACGCCAGCACATCACCAAACCCGGCACCGAGACCACCTTCGAAATCACCACCGGCGAATGCTTTCCGCTGGCGGCTCTGCTCGGTGAACGCGCCACGCGCACCGAACATCTGGCGGGCGAAGACACCTTCTGCCTGCAACTGAACAAACTGGCGTTCATCAAACTGTTCGCCCTCTCCAGCGCCTTCCGCGATTTCGCCTTGCGTGGGGTGAGCAGCCTGCTCGATCAGGTCAACCAGCAAGTCCAGCAAAAAGCCGTGGAGACCCTCGGCACCCAATACTCGCTGAACACACGTCTCGGTGAACTTGCGATGCGCCATCCGGTGACTTGCAGCGCCGATACGCCACTGCGTGAAGCGGTGAAGCTGATGCACGAGCAACAGGTCGGCAGCATCGTCGCGGTGGATGAGCACAAGGCGCCGCTGGGGATTTTCACCCTGCGCGATTTGCGCCATGTGGTCGCCGAAGGTGTCGGCGATTTCAGCGACGCCATCGAACAGCACATGACTCGATCACCGTTTTATCTGTCGCCGGATCACAGTGCCTTCGATGCGGCGATCGCCATGACCGAGCGGCACATTGCTCACGTCTGCCTGGTCAAGGATCAGCGCTTGTGCGGCGTGGTGTCCGAGCGTGATCTGTTCTCCCTGCAACGGGTCGATCTGGTGCACCTCGCCCGGACCATCCGCAGCGCGCAGCGGGTCGAACAACTGGTGACCTTGCGCGGCGAGATCGGCCAACTGGTCGAACGCATGCTCGCCCACGGCGCGTCGTCGACGCAGATCACTCACATCATCACCCTGCTCAACGATCACACGGTGTGTCGGGTGATCGAACTGACCCTCGCCGAAAAGGGCGACCCGGGCGTGCCGTTCAGCTGGCTGTGTTTCGGCAGCGAGGGCCGGCGCGAGCAGACGCTGCACACCGATCAGGACAACGGCATTCTCTTCGACGCGCGCGATGCCGCGCACGCAGCGGAGATCCGCGGCAAGCTGCTGCCGATTGCCCAGCAGATCAACCAGAGCCTGGCGCAGTGCGGCTTTACCTTGTGCAAGGGCAACATCATGGCCGGCAATCCCGAGCTGTGTCTGTCGCGGGCCGAATGGGCGCGGCGCTTTGCGGCGTTCATCCGCGAAGCCACGCCGGAGAACCTGCTGGGCTCGAGCATTTATTTCGACCTGCGCGTGGTCTGGGGCGATGAGCAAGGCTGCGAGCAATTGCGCCGGGGCATCCTCGATCAAGTCGCTGACAATCGTCTGTTCCAGCGCATGCTCGCCGAAAATGCGCTGCGCAATCGCCCTCCCGTTGGGCGCTTCCGTGAATTCGTGCTGGCCCGCAAGAACGGTGAGAAGGCCACGCTGGATCTGAAAATCCAGGGCCTGACGCCGTTCGTCGACGGCGCCCGCTTGCTGGCGCTTGCCAACGGCATTGACGCCAACAACACCCTCGAACGCTTTCGCCAACTGGTCGATAAAGAGGTCATCGAGCCGCTCGACGGCGCGGCGTATGAAGAGGCCTATCACTTCATTCAACAAACGCGGATGCAGCAGCATCAGTTGCAGACCCGGGAGAACCAGCCGTACTCCAACCGCGTCGATCCCGACAGCCTCAATCATCTCGACCGGCGCATCCTGCGCGAATCCCTGCGCCAGGCGCAGCGCCTGCAAAGCAGCCTGACCTTGCGGTATCAGCTATGAGCCTGTTCTCCTGGCTACGCCCGGCCAGCCCCGTGGTGTCGGCGGACTTGCAGCAGCGGCTGGCGAAGCTGCCGGCGCTTGCCGAGCTGAGCGAATGCAGCCTGCGCGAGCAGCGCTGGGTGGTGCTGGACCTGGAAACCACCGGCCTGAATATGAGCAAGGATCGGGTTCTGTCGATCGGCGCGGTGGTGATCGAGGACGGCGCGATCGATTTCAGTCAGCAGTTCGAACGCACCTTGCAATGCCGCGAATTGAAGCTCAGCCCCAGCGTGCTGATTCATGGCCTCGGCCCTAGTGCAATTGCCGCAGGCAGCGACCCAGCGGAAGCGTTGCTGGAGTTGCTGGAGTTCATCGGCGACAGCCCGGTGCTGGCGTTTCATGCGCCGTTCGATCAGCACATGCTCGGGCGCGCAGTGAAAGAACATCTGGGGCATAAGCTGCAGCATGTGTTTCTGGATGTGGCGGACATCGCGCCGTTGTTATGTCCGCAGGCGCAGATTCGCGAGGCCGGGCTGGATGAGTGGATCGAATGGTTCCGGCTTGAAGTGTTCGAGCGGCATAACGCGAGTGCCGATGCGCTGGCCACGGCGGAGTTGGCATTGATTCTGTTCAGCCGGGCGCGGGCGCAGCAGATTTACAGTCCGTTGCAGTTGCAGCAGCGGTTGAATCAGTGGAAGCGGCGGCAGCAGGCGCCGTCCTTTTAGAATCATTCAGATCAAAAGCCCCTCACCCCAGCCCTCTCCCGGAGGGAGAGGGAGCCGATCGTGGTGTCTTGCGTCATACATCGACCTGAAACAATGGGTCGATTATGGATTCACAGCGATTTATTCAGGTCGATGTATTTCTGCAGCATCCCCCATTCGGTCCCCTCTCCCTCCGGGAGAGGGCTAGGGTGAGGGGCTGCCCTTTATTCATCACCTGACCAGTGGCCAATTGCTAACCATTCCCACCTCTGCCAGAATCGCGAACTATTCTCGTTAGTTAACATTTCCCAATCGGTGATGTCCGGTGTCGTCAGTGCCCAACCCCCACAGTGAGCTCGTCGGTGCGATGTATCGCGACCATCGCGGTTGGCTGCTGGCGTGGTTGCGGCGCAATGTGGCGTGTCCGCAGCGTGCCGAAGACCTGAGCCAGGACACGTTCGTGCGCCTGCTCAACCGCGACGAACTGCTGACGCCGCGCGAACCTCGGGCGTTTCTGGTGGCGATCGCCAAAGGCCTGTTGTTCGACTACTTCCGCCGCGCCGCGCTGGAACAGGCCTACCTCACCGAACTGATGCTGATCCCCGAAGACGAACAACCGTCGGTGGAAGAACAGCAAATGATCCTCGACGACCTCAAAGCCATTGATCGCCTGGTCGGCAAGTTGTCGACCAAGGCCCGCGCGGCCTTCCTGTATAACCGCCTCGACGGCCTCAGCCACGCCGAAATCGCAGACAAACTCGGTGTCTCGGTACCGCGCGTGCGGCAGTATCTGGCCCAAGGCCTGCGCCAGTGCTACATCGCCCTGTACGGTGAGCCGACATGACGGCGGCCAGTTCGCGCCCGGTGCCGGCGCATGTGCTGGACGCGGCGATTGCCTGGCAATTGACCCTCGACTCGAGCACCGCGCTGGAGCGTGAAGAATTCGCTAAATGGCATGCCGCCCATGAAGAACACGCCCGCGCGTGGCGTCAGTTGGGCATGCTCGATCAGCGTTTCAGCGTCGCCAAAGGCCCGGCCCGAAGCGCGTTGCTGCAATCGCGCGAAGGCATTCGCCGGCGCGTGCGCAAACTCGGCAGCGGGCTGGCCAGTGTCGTGGTGATCATCGGTCTGGGGCTGTTTGTCAGTGAACGTTATCTGCCGCTGGATTACTGGCTCGCCGATCAGCGCACCGCCACCGGTGAACAGCGTACCGTGCGCCTGTCCGACGGCACCCTGCTCAATCTAAATACCCACAGCGCGGTCGACGTGCGCTTCGATGACAAGCGCCGCTTGATCGTGTTGCAGGAAGGCGAAATTCTCGTCGAGACCGGGCATGGCGACGCGCGGCCGTTTATCGTCGAAACCCGCGAAGGCAGCATGCGCGCGCTGGGCACGCGGTTTCTGGTCAAGCGCGAGGACGATGGCACACGCCTGAGCGTGTTGCAGTCTGCGGTGGCGGCCCATGCCCAGGCCAACCCGCAAGAACAGATTCTGCGCGAAGGCCAGCAGGTGTTGCTGCGCAGTGACGGGCTGGGCTCGATTGCCGCCCTCGCCCCCGGCGCCGATGCCTGGACGCGCGGCATGCTGGTGGTGGATAACGCGCGGCTGGGCGATCTGGTGCATGAGCTAGGGCGCTATCGTCGTGGCCATCTGGGCGTGGCGCCGGAAGTGGCCGATCTGCGCATTACCGGCAGCTTTCCATTGCATGACACCGACAAGGCCCTGAGCGCTTTGCTGCCGACCTTGCCGGTGCAGATCGAGCGGCATACGCCGTATTGGGTCACCGTGGCGAAGGCGCAGCCCTCCGCCCCTTGACATGATCGTTCTCACGCTCTGCGTGGGAATGCAGCCCGGGACGCTCTGCGTCCCTGCCGAAGCGGACGCAGAGCGTCCATTGAGGCATTCCCACGCGGAGCGTGGGAACGATCAATGTGGGAGCGAGCCTGCTCGCGAAGGCGCCATCAGCCGCACAACCATTTCCTGCCAAAAAGAATTTCCACCCAGCCCTATCACTTTTCCAATCTCGTCCGGCACACAGGCAATTGAGAAATATTTCCATTCAGGAGCCGCCGTATGTCCCGTTCGCCAGACACCTTGTTGCGCCCCAGTCTGCTGGCTTTTGCCATCGCTTTCGGCACGCCGCTGATCAGCTGCCCGTTGCTCGCCGCTGAGCAAGCGTCCAGCGTGCGCGCCTACAACCTGCCGGCGGCGCCGCTGTCGACCACCCTGAACCAGATCGCCAGCCAGGGCGGCCTCGCCCTGTCGCTCAATCCTGCGCTGGCCGCCGGCAAAACCTCGGCGCCGGTCAACGGCCAGTACGACGCCGCCGGTGCCCTGCGCGCGGCTTTGCGCGGCACCGGTCTGCAGCTGGAACAGAGCAGCGCCGGCACTTACACCCTGGTGGCCGTGCCGGAAGGCACGCTGGCCCTGCCGGAAACTTCGGTCATCGGCGTGGAAAACTTCGAAAGCGCCTGGGGCCCGGTCGAAGGCTACACCGCGACTCGCACCGCCGCCGGCACCAAGACCGACACCGCGCTGGTCGAAGCACCGCGTTCGATTTCGGTGGCAACCCGTCAGCAAATGGACGACCGCAGCGTGCACAGCCTCGATGACGCGGTGCGCTACATGCCGGGCATCACCGCCAGCAGCTACGGCAGCGACACCCGCGCCGACTGGCTGCGCGTGCGCGGTTTCGAACCGACCCAGTTCCTCGATGGCCTGCCGCTGCCAAAAGGCGTGTACGCCAACCCGAAACAGGAAACCTGGAACCTCGACCGCCTCGCCCTGCTGCGTGGCCCGGCCTCGTCGGTGTACGGCCAGACCCCGCCGGGCGGTTTGCTCGACATGGTCAGCCGCCGCCCGAGCGCTGAAGCCAGCAGCGAAATCCAGTTGCAATACGGCAGCGACAACCACCGACAGATCAACTTCGCCAGCACCGGCAAGATCGATGACGCCGGGCAGTTTCTCTATGGCCTCAGCGGCGTGGTGCGCGACAGCGGCACCCAGGTCGACCACGTCGACAACAAGCGCTACAACATCGCGCCGAGCCTGACCTGGAACATCGATGACGACACCAAACTCACTCTGCTGAGCCAGTTCACCCGCGACGACACCGGCATCACCAGCCAGTTTCTGCCCATTCAGGGCACCAAAATCAAATCGCCGCTCGGTGATATTTCCCATCACAAGAATCTCGGCGATCCGGATTGGGAATACTACGACCGCACCTACTACGCGTTGGGTTATGCCTTCGAACATCGGTTGAACGATGTCTGGCAGTTCAAGCAGAACCTGCGCTACACCAAGTCGGACCTGTCGTTCCAGTCGCTGACACCCGGTTCCTACCCGTTCACCACCGTGGATGCAGAGGGCAACGTCGGCCGCACCAGCACCAGCGTCGACGAAGACATCAGCCAATTTGCCGTGGACAACAACTTCCAGGCCGACTTCGCCACGGGTGAGGTTCGCCACACCTTGCTGCTGGGTCTGGATCACCAGCGCAGCAACACCAACTACACCTCGATCTTTGGCGATGGTCTGCAAACCAATGTCATCAACCCGATCTACGGCCAGCCGATCGTACGTCCGGCGCGCTCAACCGCGTTTTACGACTACAACCAGAAGACCTACCAGACCGGTCTCTACGTGCAGGACCAAATGGCTCTCGACCAGTGGCGCCTGACCCTCGGCGGCCGTGAAGACTGGGTGCACACCAGCACCCAATTCATCAACCAGAGCGACGCCACCAACACTCAGCGTGACAAGAAATTCAGCGGCAACGCGGCGCTCAGCTACGTCTTCGATAACGGTTTCGTGCCGTACCTGTCCTACGCCGAGTCGTTCCAGCCGACCACGGGCGCCGATGCCACCTCGACCGGCTCGCTCAAGCCGACCGAAGGCAAGCAGTGGGAACTGGGCATCAAATACCAGCCTCCGGGCAGCAAGACCCTGCTGACCGCCGCCGTGTATGACCTGACCCAGAAGAACGTCGCGGTGAACACCTTCGTCAACAACGTTTCGGTGACCAGCCAGACTGGCGAAGTGAAGGTCAAAGGCCTGGAGCTCGAAGCGGTGTCGGATGTGACCGACAACCTCAAAGTCATCGCCGCCTACACCCTGGCCAAATCCGAAGTGCAGAAAGGCGTCGACAAGGGCAACCGCCTGCAACTGATGCCCAACCAACAAGCCTCGCTGTGGACCGACTACACCTGGCACGCCGGCGTGCTCGACGGTTTCGGTATCGGTGCCGGCGTGCGCTACACCGGCAACACCTACGGCGACAAGGCCAACACCTGGCTGGGCAAGGCCGATGCCTATACCGTGTTCGACGCCAGCGTGCATTATGATCTCGGCCGTCTGGACAACAGTCTCAAAGGTGCATCGCTGGCGGTGAACGCGACCAACCTGTTCGACAAGGACTACATTTCCACCTGCGACAGCTTCTACTGCTACTACGGCGACCAGCGCAGTGTCGTCGCCAGCGCCACTTACAAGTGGTAAGCCAGTGAGCTGAAACAGGCCCTGTTCCCAGGCCGTCCGCACCGGGCGGCTTTGGTGTTTTTGAAGGTCATGCAATGAAAAGTAAAACCATCCGCCGCTGGTCGTTCATCCACACCTGGACCAGCCTGATCTGCACCGTGTTTCTGCTGATGCTGGCGCTGACCGGTCTGCCGCTGATTTTCAGCCACGAGATTGATCACGCGCTGGGCAACGCCCCGGAACTGCGCGAGATGCCGGCCGACACGCCGCAACTCGATCTGCAGCAACTGGTCGATGCCGCCCAGAAACATCGCCCGGGCGAAGTCATGCAGTACTTCGGTTATGACGACGAAGAGCCGAACGCGGCGTTCGCGATCATGGCCAAGACTGCCGACACCGAGCCGAACTCTTCGCACACCTTCATGCTCGATGCGCGCACTGGCGAAGCGCTGGAAACCCCTTCGGCCAACGGTGGCTTGATGCTGTTCATCCTGCGCCTGCACGTCGACATGTTCGCCGGGCTGCCGGGCAAGCTGCTGCTGGCGTTCATGGGTCTGTTGTTTGTCGTGGCGATCATCTCCGGCACGGTGCTGTACCTGCCGTTCATGCGCCGCTTGAAATTCGGCACGGTGCGTCAGGACAAATCAACGCGGCTGCGCTGGCTCGATCTGCACAATTTGATTGGCGTCGTGACCCTGACCTGGTGCCTGGTGGTGGGCGTGACCGGGGTGATCAGCGCCTGCGCCGACCTGCTCATCGCCGCCTGGCGCAACGACGCGTTGACCACGCTGATCGCGCCGTATCGCGATGCGCCGCCGCTGACCCAACTGGCGCCGGCTACGCGGCTGCTCGACATCGCCGAGGAAGTCGCACCGGGGATGAAGCCGGATTTCATCGCCTTCCCCGGCACCCGTTTTTCCAGCGAGCACCATTACGCGGTGTTCATGAAGGGCGGCACGCACCTGACCTCGCATCTGCTGACGCCGGTGCTGATCGATGCCACGACGCTGCAAGTCACCGCCGTGGCCGAACGGCCGTGGTACATGGACGCCATGGGCATGTCGCAGCCGCTGCACTTTGGTGACTACGGCGGCATGCCGATGAAGATTCTCTGGGCAACCCTGGATGTGCTGACAATCATTGTGTTGGCCAGTGGCGTTTACCTTTGGGTAGTGCGGCGCAAGGCGGCCAAGCCTGTTCTGGAAACGGCGGAGGCCTCGGCATGAAGCCGCGTCAGTCGAGTTTCTGGAAGGTTTTCAGTACACCGATCGTGATCGCCCTGCTCAGTGCGGCGGGGCTGTTTGCGGCGTTGCTGGGGGATGGAATCTGGGATGCCTTGAGCTGGGTCGGGCTTGGTGTGCCGGCATTTCTGGCGATAAGAGGTTTTCTGCCGCGAAGCTGAGAATCCCTTGTGGGAGCGAGCCTGCTCGCGAAAGCGCCCAGACATTCAACATCACAGTCGACTGTCACGACGCCTTCGCGAGCAGGCTCGCTCCCACATGGGTTCTGCGCCGGACGCGAGCAGGCTATGCTGCCCGATCATTGTCCTGATCGAGACCTTGCCATGTCCGCCCCCAGCATGACCCTGTACCACAACACCCTGTCGCCCTTTGTCCGCAAGGTCATGGTGCTGCTGCACGAAACCGGTCAGCAGGATCGTGTCGCGCTGCAGGACTGTGTGCTCAGCCCGGTCAGCCCGAACCCGGAGCTGATCGCCGACAACCCGTTGAGCAAAATCCCCGCCCTGCGCCTGGCCGATGGCAATGTCATCCATGACAGCCGCGTCATCCTCGAGTACCTCGACCAGCAGCACGTCGGCAATCCGCTGATCCCCCGTGAAGGTGCGGCGCGCTGGCGGCGCCTGACCCTGGCGTCGATGGCCGACGGGATCATGGATGCCTCGGTGATGGTGCGTTATGAAACCGTGCTGCGCCCGGTGGAAAAACACTGGGACGAATGGCTCGACGCCCAGCGCGACAAGATCCGCCGCGCCCTCGCCGTGCTGGAGAGCGAAGCGATTGCCGAGCTGACCAGCCACTTCGATGTCGCGGCGATCAGCGTGGCCTGCGCGCTGGGCTATCTGGATCTGCGCTTCCCGGACATGGACTGGCGTGCAGCCAATCCGCAACTGGCCAACTGGTATTTCGAGGTGAGTCAGCGACCGTCCATGGTGGCGACGATGCCCAAGCCCTAGATCTGGGCTGCCTGTTCCGGCCTCTTCGCGAGCAGGCTCGCTCCCACAGTTGACCACATTCCAATGTGGGAGCGAGCTTGCTCGCGAATGCACCAACTCGGTTTCGGAGGTAGTGACGCAATAAGCAGCGTCACCAAAACCTCCGCTTCCCGCTGTTCCTCGCGTAACCCAAGCCACCCGCTCATTGCATCGCCTCCACGTCAAACTCCAGCGGCTTGGCGGACTTCAAACCAATCCCGTACCAGTCCAGTTTGCGCGTCAGCACCATGAACACGCCGAGCAGACCGAACAGCATCAGCGAGCCCATCAACAGCGCGTAATCCTCGGCGCTGAGCAAGCCGCACAGCAGGCCATACAGCGCCGCCAGCCCGGCCGAGAAACTCAAGCCGTGCCGCGCGCTGCGCAGGACGTGGCTGACATAGAAGCCGATCAGCAACACGCAGCCACTCGCCGACAACAGATACGCCAGCGCAAAACCGATGTGTTCCGACAGCGACAACAGCAGCAGGTAAAAGAATGCCAGCGCAACACCGACCAGGGCATATTGCACCGGGTGCACCGCCAGGCTCTTGAGCACTTCGAAGAGGAAGAAACCGGCGAAGGTGAGGACGATGAACAGCAGCGCGTATTTGATCGCCCGATCGCTCTTCAGGTACTGATCCACCGGATCGATGAAGCTGACGCCGAAGCTGCGGCCGTTGAGTGCATCACAGTCGCCAGCGACGCAGCGCTCCATTGCCTCTTGCAGGTTGGTGGAGAAAAACGAGGTCTGCCAGTCGGCGCTGAAACCCTGATCGTTGATCTCGCGCTTGGCCGGCAGGAAGTTGCCGACGAAGCTGGGGTGCGGCCAGTTGGCGGCGAGGCTGACACTGCTGGTCTTGCCCACCGGCACCACCCGCAGCGAGCCGGTGCCTTGCAGGCGCAGGTCGAAACCGAAGGTCAATTGCGTGGCTTTGCTGGCGTCGAGCGCCGGCAGGGTCACGTGTACGCCCTCGCCGATCCAGGCCACTTCGCTGCCGGGCACGAAGTCAAGTTGCTGGCCGCCGAGCTCGAGTTTCAGCGCGTTTTCGATGCCGCGAATATCGCTGATACCGACGGCAAGGAACGGCGCGTCGAATTGGTAATCGGCAAAATTCTCCTTGATGCCCAACTGCGCCGGCAGGGAAAAATGCCCATCGATGCGGTTGTCGGCGTGGAACAGCCGTGCCTCGTAAATGCCGCGTTTGCGCAGTTCGGTCTGCACCTGGCCGTCGAGTTCGAAACGCTCCGGCAGAAAGTACAGACGCCCGCGCGCTTCGCTGACTTCTTCGTAGCGCTTGTTGGTTTTCTCGTTGGTCTTCCAGGTGCGCACCACCTTGCGATACGGCACCACCATCACCGGCCCGGTCAGTTGCTGGCTGTAACTGGAGCTGCGCGCGATGTCTTCGAGCACACCGTCGCGCAGTTGCTGACGCTCATCGATGATGCCGTCGATCATCAGCAAGGGGATCAGCAACAGCAGGATCAGCAAGGCGATCGCGCCGAGTTTGATGGTCAGATTCTTGTTCATGGGACTCTCCCTGTTTGGATGGGAGAAGTCTGCTGATGCGGTGTGGAGGGAATGTGCGGGCAATATGGAGATTGTGTGGAGAATGCATTCCCCTGTGGGAGCGAGCCTGCTCGCGAAGGCCGCGACTGGGTTTCAAGGCAAGCGCAATACCACCTCAACCCCGCCCTCGACATTGCCAATGCGCATCACCCCGTCATGCAACTTGACCACCTCTTCAACGAAGTTCAGCCCCAGCCCGGTGCTCTTACGTCCGCTGTCCGGGCGCGGCAACGAGTAGAAGCGTTCGGTCAGGCGTGGCAAGGCGTAATCGGGAATCGGCGTGGTCTGGTTGAACAGGCGGAACTCGATCTGCTCGCCAACCCGCTCGGCGCTCAAGCGCAACAGCCCCGACGTCGGGGTGAAATCGAGTGCGTTTTCCAGCAGATTGCCCAACGCCTGGCGCAGCAGAAACGGCTCGCCAATCAACAGCAGATCCTCGCCGATCGCTTGCTCGACGCGCAGTTGTTTGCCCTCGATCCGCGCGGCCTGCGCCTTGAGCAGTTCTGCGACCAACAGCGCCAGCGGCACTGCCACCCGTTCTTCCAGCCCTTGGCGTTGTTCGACTTGCGCCAGGTTGAGCAGGCGCTCGATCAACTGCTGCATTCGCGCGCTTTCGCTGTCGATGTTGCTGACAAAGCGCAAACGCTGGACGGCCGGCATATCACTTTGCAGCAACTCCGCCGCGCCCCGGATCGCCGCCAGCGGACTTTTCAATTCATGGGTCAGGGTGTGCACGTAGCGCTCGACGTAGGCCTTGCCTTCGAGCTGCGTGCGCATCTGCTCGACCGCTGTGGCCAGTTGCTCCAGTTCGCCGCCGCGATAGTGCGGCACTTCCACGCGCCGGCCTTCGCTGACCGCCTGGGCATAACCGGTCAAACGGTGCAGCGCGCGGCTGAGCCACCATGAGAGCAAGGCGCCGAAGAGCAGGCCGAGGCCGATCAGTCCGGCGCCGTAAAACAGCAAGCGCCGCTCGGTGCGATCGACGTAGGGTTGCAGCGAACTGTTGGGCTTGGCCACGGTGACCACGCCGATAATCTTGCCGTTGTCGCGGATCGGCGCGCCGACGTGCATCACTGAAGAGCTCGGATCGTCAGGATCGCTACGGCTGGAGCGCGCGCCGTACTCGCCGCGCAGGGTCAGGTAAACATCGTTCCAGCGTGAATAATCCTGGCCGACTGCGACGCCGCTGGAGTCGAGCACGACGATGCCCTTGGCGTCGGTGACGTAGATGCGGTGGTTGACCTGGTTCTTCGGCAAGCCCCAGATGGTCGCTTGCGGCTGGCGCTCGCCATAGGCGCGGAGCAATTGCGGCCAGCGGTTCTCGCTGAGGGTGCCGGCCTTGAAATCGTCGCGCAGGATTTCTGCCATCAGGTTGGCGGTGTCCACCAGCGTCTCCTCGGTGGACTGGCGCACGCCGGGGCGGATTTCCTCCATCACCGTGTTGAGGACGAAATAGCCGGTCAGGCCGACAAACAGCACGTACACCAGAAAGATCCGCAGCCCCAGCGACATCAGCTGTGCCCCGGGCTATAGCTGTAACCGAGGCCGCGATGGGTCTGGATCGGCTCGGCCTCGGCGCGCACCAGGCGCAACTTGGCGCGCAGGCTTTTGATGTGGCTGTCGATGCTGCGTTCGTAACCGGCATCGGCCGCTACGCCCAGCGCATCGAGCAATTGCTCGCGGCTGAACACCCGCTCAGGTTGTTCGAGCAGGCATTGCAACAAGCGGAATTCATGGCGGGTCAGGCTCAGCGGCTGGCCGCGATAGCTGATCTGCACGCGTTCGGCATCGATGCGAAACAGCGTTGAGCCTGCTTCCAGGGTCGGGCGCGGCGCCATGCGTTTGAGGATGGCTTTGACCCGCGCCGCCACTTCACGCGGGCTGAACGGCTTGACCACGTAATCGTCGGCACCGATCTCCAGACCCACCACGCGATCGATCTCGGCGTCGCGGGCGCTGAGAAACAGCACCGGCACTTCCGTGAAGCGTCGCAACTGCTTGCAGGTTTCGAAGCCACTGATGTCCGGCAGGCCGATATCGAGAATGATCAGGTCGGCCGGGGTTTGTCGCTGATGCTCCAGCGCCGCCGCGCCGAGGTTCAGCCACGTGGTGCTGAACCCCTCGCCCTGCAAGGCAAAAATCAATGTGTCGGCAATCGCCGCTTCGTCTTCGACAATCAGGATGTGCGGCATGGCGTCCGAGCCCGTGGCAGTTAGTGCGCGAACGGTGCCCCAAGCCCGGGGTTACGTCAATCAGACCGCTTAGCAGCCAGGCTTGTCGGCGGTGTAACGCCGCGCCGGGTTGACCGCCGCGCCGAACTCGCGCAAGGCCTTGGCGCCGATCAGCAGCGGATAGTTGAAGTGGCTGCGGTCGGTCAGGTTGACCTCGACGGTGCGCTTGACGTTGCCCAGGCACAGTTCCAGATCGACCACCGGGCGCTTGGCGACATCGCTGCTGTCGCGCTCTTCATCGTCCTCGTCGGAACGGCTTTTGATCTTGCTGATCCGCGCGACCTTGTGCTCGAAAACCTTGTTGCTGGCGTCCTTGGTGGCGAGGCGGAAACGCACCCAGTCTTCGCCATCGCGGGTGAAGGTCTCGATGTCCTTGGCCGACAGCGAGGCGGTCAGCGCGCCGGTGTCCATCTTGGCCTTGAGCACTTCGCCACCGATTTCCGGCAGCGCGATGTATTCGTAGCGACCGTACAGCGTCGGCTCGGCGGCCATGACCGGCAGCGCAACGAGGGCAAACAGAGCAAGGAGGGATTTCACGTAAGGGTTTTCCTTGGGAGGTTGGGCAACGGCATTTTAGACCGTCGCACGGTTGATCGTTCCCACGCTCTGCGTGGGAATGGATCCAGTGACGCTCTGCGTCACAGGGGACGCGGAGCGTCCCGGGCGGCGTTACCACGCAGAGCGGGGGAACGATCAGGTTAACGGGACTGAAGTGAAACATTCGTCAGCGCCGATTTGGCCTGCTGCGCGAAGCTGCTTATCATGGCTCGCCCCTGCCACTTCATAGAGTTGCTTATGCGCCGCCTGCTCACCGGCTGTTTCGTCACCCTGTTGCTGTTGCTCAACACCCTGATCCTGATCGGGCCGTTGATGGTGTTCGCCCTGCTCAAGCTGGTTGCACCCGGGCGCTGGCGGGATTACGCGTCGGGGGCGGTGATGTGGATTGCCGAGACCTGGGCCGAGATCGACAAGCTGATCTTCCAGCTGTGCATCCCGACGCAGTGGGACATTCGCGGCGGCGACGATCTGCGCCGCGACACCTCCTATCTGGTGGTCAGCAACCATCAATCGTGGGTCGATATTCCGGCACTGATCCAGACCCTCAACCGGCGCACGCCGTTCTTCAAATTCTTTCTGAAAAAAGAGCTGATCTGGGTGCCGTTCCTCGGCTTGGCGTGGTGGGCGCTGGATTACCCGTTCATGAAGCGCTACACCAAAGCCTTTCTGGCAAAGAACCCCGAGCTGGCGGGCAAGGATCTGGAAATCACCAAAGCGGCGTGCGAGCTGTTCAAGCGCCAGCCGGTGACGGTGGTGAATTATCTGGAAGGCACTCGCTACACCCTGGCGAAAAGCACCCAGCAGGAATCACCGTTCAACCACTTGCTCAAACCCAAGGCCGGCGGCGTGGCGTTCGTGCTGGCGGCGATGGGTGAACAACTCGACGCGATGCTCGATGTGACGGTGGTGTACCCGCAGGAAAAAATCCCGGGCTTCTGGGACTTGATCAGCGGCAGCGTGCCGCGAGTGATCATCGACATCAGGACCCGCGAACTCGACCCGGCGCTGTGGCAAGGCGATTACGAGAAAGATCCGGCCTTTCGCCAACACGTCCAGAACTGGGTCAACCAGCTCTGGACCGAGAAGGATCAGCGCATCGTCGAACTGCGCAATGAGCGCGGCTGACTCAGGTGCCCGTGCCGACACCCCAGATGCTGCCCAGGCTGCTCAACAGCGAACCGCCGACGCCCTGCTGACCGAGGTATTGCAGGAGCACCGGGGCAAACTGGCCGATCATGCCGCTGTCCATGCCCAGCGCGCTGAACGCGTTGTTGAGGTCGTTGCTGTCTTTGACATTACCCAGCGCATTCTCAAGGCCAGCGGACTTGCCGGACGAACCGAGCAACGCGCCCAGCGCCGCCAGATTGCCGCTGCCACCGGACAACTTGTCGATGCCCGGCACTTCCTTGGCCAGTTGCGAATAGTCGGTGCTGCTCAACTGATTCTTCGCCAACCCGAGCATCGCACTGGTACCGCCAACGGCCTGCTCCGGCGTGACGTCCAGTGCACTCAGAGCACTCAACAAACCAGCGGTCTCCGAGGTCGGCGCCGCAGCAGCCGCCTTGTCACCACCCTGCATTCCCGCTACCGCACCGGCCACGTCGTTCAAACTGAAACCGGCAAACACCGGCCCGGCGGCCAGAGTCAGGAGCGATGCCAGGGCAAAACCGCGTGAAATCTTCATTCAGACATCCTCTTATTTCTTGGGCTCCATCAACAGGCGGAGCTGCGCCTTTTGACCGGAGACTCAATGAGCTGTTCCAGAACCGGGAAATGATATTAGTCCGGCCGACCACTGCTCGCGATAAAACCCACCTGATTCATTCCTAATGGTTCTCATAAACTGTCATATATGACAGTAGTCGTCGCAATGCTTCCGGGGCATGGTTGACCTTCAACTCGCCAAGGAAATGGAATCATGCGTATCGCAAGACTATTCACGCCGCTCTGTTTAGCAGTTACTGCAGGCCTCGCACAGGCAGACACCTGCCCCGTGCTTTCAGGCATGCAAGAGGCCAGGGATGGTTCTGAGCTCAAGGACAACTTCGGTAGAATCTGGAAGGTGGCGAATCCGAACGAGCTGAAAATCAACAGGGGCACTGAGTTTGAAAGCGTTACGCACATTACCGAAGACGAAGACGAAACCGGTCCAATCCTGGTCAATCAGATAAGTTGCCGTTATGGAAACATTGCCTTGGTAGCAGATGTCGCTCACTTCGAATCGACATCCAGCGATTGGACGAAAACCGGTCAATGCACTGCGTCGTTAACTCAGTGCTCCTTTAGCACGAATGAATAACGATTAGCGGAAATGAAAAAGGCGGCATTTCGGCCGCCCTTTTTGTCACCTTGATCCGTTACGCCGCACTGAACAACTTATGCGGATCAATCACAAACTTCTTCGGCACACCCGCATCGAACTCGCCGTAACCTTCCGGCGCCTGATCGAGGCTGATCACTTGCACGCCGACCACTTCGGCGATGTTGATGCGGTCCCACATGATTGCCTGCATCAACTGGCGGTTGTACTTCATCACTGGAGTCTGCCCAGTGTGGAAGCTGTGGGATTTGGCCCAGCCCAGGCCGAAGCGGATGCTCAGGCTGCCCATTTTCGCCGCGGCGTCGACGGCGCCCGGATCTTCGGTGACGTACAGGCCCGGGATACCGATCTTGCCGGCAACGCGCACCACGCCCATCAGTGAGTTGAGCACCGTGGCCGGGGCTTCGGCCTTGACGCCGTCGTGGCCGTGGCCGCGTGCTTCGAAACCGACGCAGTCCACCGCGCAATCGACTTCCGGCTCGCCCAGCAGCGCGGCGATCTGTTCGTGCAGCGGGGTGTCCTTGGACAGGTCGACGACCTCAAAGCCCTGTGCCTTGGCGTGGGCCAGGCGGATGGTGTTGACGTCGCCGACGATCACCACCGCCGCACCGAGCAAGCGTGCGGAAGCGGCAGCGGCGAGGCCGACCGGACCGGCGCCAGCGATGTATACGGAGCTGCCCGGGCCAACGCCGGCAGTGACCGCGCCGTGGTAACCGGTCGGGAGGATGTCGGAGAGGCAGGTCAGGTCGCGGATTTTCTCCATGGCCTTGTCGCGATCCGGCAGTTTCAGCAGGTTGAAGTCGGCGTACGGCACCAGCACGTATTCGGCCTGGCCACCGGTCCAGTCGCCCATGTCGACGTAACCGTATGCGCCGCCGGCACGGGCCGGGTTGACGGTCAGGCAGACGCCGGTGTGTTGCTCCTTGCAGGAACGGCAGCGCCCGCAAGCCACGTTGAACGGAACAGAGACCAGATCGCCGATCTTCAGGTTTTCGACGTCGGAGCCCTTTTCGATCACCTCGCCGGTGATTTCGTGACCCAGCACCAGACCGGTCTGCGCCGTGGTCCGACCGCGCACCATGTGTTGGTCGGAGCCGCAGATGTTGGTGGAAACCACTTTGAGGATGACCCCGTGTTCGATCTTGCGACCGCGCGGGTCCTGCATTTTCGGATAGTCGATTTTCTGTACTTCGACCTTGCCAGCGCCGAGATACACCACACCACGATTGCCAGACATGCTTTCACCTCGCTGTTGTTTTTATGGAACTGCGTTGCCCCGGTTGGGCAGCGCGTTGAGTGCTCGGGTATTGCTTGTTGGTCTTGCGTTGTTTGTTATGGCCCCTTCGCGAGCAGGCTCGCTCCCACATTGGAATGCATACCCCTGTGGGAGCGAGCCTGCTCGCGAAAGCGATCTAGAGAACGACGGTTCTGTTGGCGTTCAGGAACACCCTTCTTTCGATGTGATACCCGACCGCCCGCGCCAAGGTCAGGCCTTCGATATCCCGGCCCTTGGCAATCAGGTCCTCGGGATAATGACTGTGATCCACCGCCTCGACGCCCTGGGCGATGATCGGCCCTTCATCGAGATCGTTGTTGATGTAATGCGCCGTCGCGCCCACCAGTTTCACGCCCTTGTTGTAGGCCTGGTGATACGGCTTGGCGCCCTTGAAGCCCGGCAGCAGGGAGTGATGAATGTTGATCGCCTTGCCGTCGAGCTTGCGGCACAGCTCCGGCGACAGCACCTGCATGTAGCGGGCGAGGATCACCAGTTCGGCACCGGCCTCTTCGATCACCTGCCAGACCTGACGCTCCTGCGCCGGTTTGTCATTGGGGTCGAGAGGGAAATGGTAGTAGGGAATCTGGTGCCAGTCGGCCAACGGCTTGAGATCCGGATGGTTGGACACCACCGCCGCCACGTCCATCGACAACTGGCCGATGCGCTGGCGATAGAGCAAGTCGTTGAGGCAGTGATCGGCCTTGGACACCATGATCACCACTTTCGGCCGGTAGTTCGGCGCGGTCAGCTCGAAGAGCATGCCGAACGCCTGTCCGCGCTCGGCCAGACCTGCGCGGAAGGATTGCTCGTCGAAGCCGTCGGGCTGACGGAATTCCACGCGAATGAAGAAGCGCCCCGAGAGGCGGTCATCGAACGAGTGGTGCTCGGTGACATAACAGCCCTGCTCGAACAGAAAACGCGTGACCGCGTCCACCGTGCCGAGGACGCTGGGGCAGTCGGCGGTCAGAATCCATGTGTCTGGGGCGCGGCTCATATTTTTTCCTCTGATCGTTCCTACGCTCTGCGTGGGAATGCCGCCATGGACGCTCTGCGTCCGCTCTTGGGACGCGGAGCGTCCCGGGATGCATTCCCACGCGGAGCGTGGGAACGATCATCTATCTGCTCCCTTTCCCCTCTCCCCCTTGGGGGAGAGGGCTGGGGTGAGGGGTAGCTTTTGATCTTTCAGGCCTGAACGCTGAGGCCGTACTCGGCCGAAGCATCCTGCAACCACAACCACCAGTAATCCGAGAAGCTGCGCCGGATCAGCAGTTCCCAGGTGTCTTCGGCGGTATGACGAATCATCAGCTGCGATTTGGCGAACACCGTGCCCACCGCTTTGCCGACCGGGAAGTTGTTCGGGTGCACGTCATAGCTGGTGGATTTCATCAGCACCTGGCGCACGTTCGGCCCGCTCAGTTCGAGGATCTGCTGGCCGCCGCTGACGTTGACGATGGCAATGTGCAGATCGCCCAGCGCTTCGCGCAGTTTCTGCTCGGCGGCGAATTCCTCACCGCTTGGCACGATCAGCAGCCACTCGTCCGGGCCCATCCATTGCAGGCTGGTTTCGCCTTTGACGATCACGCTCAGCGCGCCGGGCAATTCAATGCCCAACGCTTTGTGCACACCGGCCGCGAACGCGGCATCGTGGCCATCGCCACGAATGGTCAGGTGGCCGAGGAGTTTTTTCTCACGCCCGATCACGCCGGCGTTCTTGCGGCCCTTGCCGACCAGGCTGGCGAGGTCGGCATGGTGCAGCGACGACTCGGCACGGGCGCCGGTGGTCGGGCGTTGCTGGTAAACATTGGCTGTGGTCATAAAGCACCTTCTGAATTCTGTTGATCGTTCCCACGCTCTGCGTGGGAATGCCGCCATGGACGCTCTGCGTCCGCTCTTGGGACGCGGAGCGTCCCGGGATGCATTCCCACGCGGAGCGTGGGAACGATCAGTGTCAGATGTTCTGGCGATCACCCTTCGGATCGAAGAACACCGAAGAAACGATTTCCGCCTCGATCACGCTGCCATCGGCCAGCGGTGCGAACACCCGCTCGCCCATGCGCTTGAGACCGCCCTTGACCACACCCATGGCAAACGAATAACCGAGGGAGTTGTGCGCGTAGCTGGAGGTCACGTGGCCGACCATGGTCATCGGGATCGCCTGCTTGGTGTTGAACACCAGTTGGGCACCTTCCGGCAGCCATTTGGTCGGATCGATCGGCTTGAGGCCCACCAGTTGTTTGCGCTGGTCTTTCACGCAATCTTCGCGGTTCATGCCGCGCTGGCCGATCCACGAGAACGGTTTGGTGCGACCGACACACCAGCCCATGTTCAGGTCGTCCGGGGTCATCGAGCCGTCGGTGTCCTGGCCGACGATGATGAAGCCCTTCTCCGCCCGCAAAACGTGCATGGTTTCGGTGCCGTACGGCGTCAGGTTGTACTGCTTGCCGGCCTCGACGATTTTCTCCAGCACGCCCATCGCATAATCGGCCTGCACGTTGACTTCGTACGACAGCTCACCGGTGAACGAGATACGGAACACCCGCGCCGGCACATCGCCGACCAGACCTTCTTTCCAGGTCATGAACGGGAACGCTTCGTTGCTCAGATCGATGTCGGTCACGGCGCTGAGCAGCTTGCGGCTGTTCGGCCCGGAGAGGGTCATGGTCGCCCAGTGGTCGGTGACCGACGTGAAGTACACCTTCAGGTCCGGCCATTCGGTCTGGTGGTACAGCTCCAGCCATTGCAGTACGCGCGCGGCGCCGCCGGTGGTGGTGGTCATGACGAAATGGTTGTCGGCCAGACACGCGGTCACACCGTCGTCGAAGACCATGCCGTCTTCCTTGCACATCAGACCGTAGCGAGCCTTGCCCACGTCGAGCTTGGTCCAGGCGTTGGTGTACACGCGGTTGAGGAACTCGCGGGCATCCGGGCCTTGGATGTCGATCTTGCCGAGGGTCGAGGCATCGAGCAGGCCGACGCTGTCGCGCACGGCTTTGCATTCGCGCTTGACCGCCGCGTGCAGGTCTTCACCGTTTTTCGGGAAGTACCAGGGACGCTTCCACTGACCGACGTCTTCAAACTCGGCGCCGTTCTTCACGTGCCAGGCATGCAGCGCGGTGTAGCGCACCGGTTCGAAGATGTGCCCGCAATGCCGACCGGCCACGGCGCCGAAGGTCACCGGCGTGTAGTTCGGACGGAACATGGTGGTGCCCATCTGCGGGATGGTCACGTTCAGCGAACGGGCGGCAATGGCCAGACCGTTGACGTTGCCGAGCTTGCCCTGATCGGTGCCGAAGCCCAGCGCGGTATAGCGCTTGACGTGCTCGACCGACTCGAAACCTTCGCGGGTCGCCAGTTCGATGCCACCGGCGGTGACGTCGTTCTGGAAGTCGACGAATTGCTTCGGTGCACGCGCCGAGTTTTTCTCGTGCGGCACCTGGAACAGCGCCAGGGTCGGCTCTTCGAGACGGCTCAGGGCTTTCGGCAACACGCCTTCGACGGTCTGGAAACCGGCTTCGGCAGCAGCGCGCACGCCACCTTCAAAACCGTCGGCCAGCGAATCGCCGAGCGCGTAGACGCCATTGATGCCACCGACGCACACGCGCTTCTGCGGTGCTTCGCCCGGTACGAAACCGAGAATGTCTTCACGCCAGACCGGTTTGCCACCGAGGTGCGAAGCCAGGTGAACCACCGGGCTGTAACCGCCGGAGCTGGCAACCAGATCGCAGTCGAGCCATTCGCCCGGGCTGGTCACGGCGTGTGCCTTGACGTCAATCGCGGCGACGCGGGCAGCGGTCACACGCTTGCTGCCACGCACTTCGATGACGGCGCTGCCGGTGAGGATGCGAATGCCTTTGGCGCGCGCTTCTTCGACCAATGCACCGCGCGGATTGCTGCGGGCGTCAGCGATGGCGACGACTTGCAGACTGGCATCGAGCCAATCCAGAGCGACACGATAGGCGTGATCGTTATTGGTCGACAGCACGAGTTTTTTGCCTGGCGCCACGCCATAGCGACGCACGTAGGTCGACACCGCACCAGCGAGCATGTTGCCCGGCACGTCGTTGTTGCCGTAGACCAGCGGACGCTCGTGGGCGCCGGTCGCCAGCACCACGCGCTTGGCGCGGACACGGTGGATGCGCTGACGCACCTGACCGATCGGCGCGCGGTCACCGAGGTGATCGGTGAGACGTTCGTGAATGGTCAGGAAGTTGTGGTCGTGGTAGCCGTTGACCGTGGCGCGCGGCAACAGCAGCACGTCCGGAGTGTTCTTCAATTCAGCGATGACACTGGCGACCCATTCCATCGCCGGTTTGCCGTCGAGGCTTTCGCGGGAATCAAGCAGGCTGCCGCCGAACTCTTCCTGCTCATCGGCCAGAATCACGCGGGCACCGCTGCGCGCAGCCGCCAGGGCAGCGGCGAGACCGGCCGGGCCGGCACCGACGATCAGCACGTCGCAGTGCTGGTTCATGTAGTCGTAGGTGTCCGGATCGTTCTCGGTCGGCGAACGGCCGAGGCCGGCAGCCTTGCGGATGTACTTCTCGTAAGTCATCCAGAACGATTGCGGGTACATGAAGGTTTTGTAGTAGAAACCCGGCGGCATCAGCTTGCCGCCGACCTTGCCGAGAATCCCCATCATGTCGTTGTTGACGCTCGGCCAGCCATTGGTGCTGGTGGCGACCAGGCCCTGATACAACGCCTGTTGCGTGGCGCGCACGTTGGGAATCTGCGTGGCTTCGGTGGCACCGATCTGCAGCACCGCGTTCGGCTCTTCGGAACCAGCCGCGAAGATGCCGCGAGGGCGCGAATACTTGAAGCTGCGGCCGATGATGTCGACGCCGTTGGCGATCAGGGCAGCGGCCAGCGAGTCGCCTTCATAGCCTTTGTAGGTCTGGCCGTTGAAGGTGAAGCTCAGCACTTTGTTACGGTCGATCCGTCCACCGTTGGACAGGCGATTGGTCTGGCTCATACCTTCTCTCCCAGCGCCGTCGTGGCTGTTTTCGCAGTGCCAGCCTTGTCGGTGAATTGCGGCTTCTCGCCGATCTTGTAGCTCTCGAGAATCTCGTAGGTCACGGTATCGCGAGTGACGTTGAAGTACTGGCGGCAACCGGCAACGTGGTCCCACAACTCGTGGTGCAGACCGCGCGGGTTATCGCGGAAGAACATGTAGTCGCCCCACTCTTCATCGGTGCAGGCGTTCGGATCCAGCGGACGCGGGATGTGCGCCTGACCGGATGCGTGGAATTCCTCTTCAGAGCGCAGTTCGCCGCAGTGAGGACAGAAGATATGCAACATGGGGATTTCTCCTGTTAGTGGGCGACGGCAGCAGCGCCGTGTTCGTCGATGAGCGCGCCGTTGTGGAAACGGTCAATGGAAAACGGTGCGGCCAGCGGGTGCATTTCACCCTTGGCCAGACTCGCGGCAAACACGTTGCCCGAACCCGGTGTGGCCTTGAAGCCACCGGTGCCCCAACCGCAGTTGAAGAACATGTTTGGTACCGGCGTTTTCGAGATGATCGGGCAAGCGTCCGGGGTGGTGTCGACGATGCCGCCCCACTGGCGGTTCATGCGTACGCGGGACAACACCGGGAACATCTCGACGATGGCCTGGATGGTGTGTTCGATCACCGGGTACGAACCACGCTGGCCGTAGCCGTTGTAGCCGTCGATACCGGCGCCGATCACCAGGTCGCCCTTGTCGGACTGGCTGATGTAACCGTGCACGGCGTTGGACATGATCACACTGTCGATAATCGGTTTGATCGGCTCGGACACCAGCGCTTGCAGCGGGTGGGATTCGATCGGCAGGCGAAAACCGGCAAGCTTGGCCATGTGCCCGGAGTTACCGGCCGTCACCACGCCGACGCGCTTGGCGCCGATGAAACCCTTGTTGGTTTCAACGCCGATGCACACGCCATTTTCCTTGCGGAAACCGATCACTTCGGTCTGCTGGATCAGGTCCACACCCAAGGCATCGGCGGCACGGGCGAAGCCCCACGCCACGGCATCGTGACGGGCGACGCCGCCGCGACGCTGCACGGTGGCGCCCATGATCGGGTAGCGGGTGTTTTTCGAGCAGTCCAGGTACGGAATCTCGTCCGCCACCTGCTTGGCGTCGAGCAGTTCGCCGTCGACGCCGTTGAGGCGGTTGGCGCTGACCCGACGCTCGGAATCACGGATGTCCTGCAGGGTGTGGCACAGGTTGTAGACGCCACGCTGGGAGAACATCACGTTGTAGTTGAGATCCTGCGACAGGCCTTCCCACAATTTCATCGCGTGTTCGTAGAGGTGCGCCGACTCGTCCCACAGGTAGTTGGAGCGCACGATGGTGGTGTTGCGCGCGGTATTACCGCCGCCCAGCCAACCCTTCTCGACCACGGCGACATTGGTGATGCCGTGCTCCTTGGCCAGATAGTAGGCCGTCGCCAGGCCGTGCCCGCCGCCGCCGACGATGACCACGTCGTAGACTTTTTTCGGGGTGGGCGTGCGCCACATGCGCTGCCAGTTTTCGTGGTGGCTGAGCGAGTGTTTGAACAGGCCGAAGCCGGAATAGCGTTGCATAGTCATTACTCCAAAACCGACTCAGCGATAAACCGGGAAGTCTGCGCACAGGGCCGAGACCTGCTGGGCGACATTGGCCTCGACATCGGCGTCGCCGAGGTTGTCGAGGATGTCGCAGATCCAGCCGGCGAGGGTTTCGCACTGGCTGACCTTGAAGCCGCGCGTGGTCACCGCCGGGGTGCCGATGCGCAGGCCCGAGGTCACGAACGGCGACTGCGGGTCGTTCGGCACGGCGTTCTTGTTCACCGTGATGTGCGCGCGGCCCAGCGCGGCGTCGGCGTCCTTGCCGGTCAGGCCCTGACGGATCAGGCTGACCAGGAACAGATGGTTGTCGGTGCCGCCGGAGACCACATCGTAGCCACGCTTGATGAACACGCTGGCCATCGCCTGGGCGTTGTCGATCACTTGTTGCTGATAAGCCTTGAAGCCAGGCTCCAGCGCTTCCTTGAAGCACACCGCTTTACCGGCGATGACGTGCATCAGCGGGCCGCCCTGGGCGCCGGGGAAAACGGCGGCGTTGAGCTTCTTCTCGATCTCTTCGTTGGACTTGGCCAGGATCAACCCACCACGCGGACCGCGCAGGGTCTTGTGCGTGGTGGTGGTGACCACGTCGGCGTACGGCAGCGGATTCGGGTACAGGCCCGCAGCGACCAGACCGGCGACGTGGGCCATGTCGACGAACAGCAGCGCGCCGACCTTGTCGGCGATTTGGCGGAAGCGCGGGAAATCCAGAGTCTTCGAGTAAGCGGAGAAACCGGCAACGATCATTTTCGGTTTGCACTCGACGGCCAGACGCTCGACTTCGTCGTAGTCGATCAGCCCGGTGTCGGTGTTGATGCCGTACTGCACAGCGTTGTAGAGCTTGCCCGAGGACGACACTTTCGCGCCGTGGGTCAGGTGACCGCCGTGGGCCAGGCTCATGCCGAGGATGGTGTCACCCGGCTGGATCAGCGCCAGGTACACGGCGCTGTTGGCCGAGGAGCCGGAGTGCGGCTGGACGTTGGCATAGTCGGCGCCAAACAGTTGCTTGGCGCGTTCGATGGCCAGCGCTTCGACTTTATCCACATGCTCGCAGCCGCCGTAGTAGCGCTTGCCCGGATAGCCCTCGGCGTATTTGTTGGTCAGGCCGCTGCCTTGCGCCTGCATGACGCGCTTGCTGGTGTAGTTCTCCGACGCGATCAGCTCGATGTGATCTTCCTGACGTTGCTCCTCGGCATTCATCGCCGCCAGCAGTGCATCGTCGTAACCCTGGATCTGGTCTTGCTTGCTGAACATCGCGTCTCTCCCAGCGGCATCTGTGCGCCATTCGTCTCGGTAAGGCACTGGCAATGATGGCAGTGCCCTTTGATGCGATGGTATGACCGGCACAGACAGCTCAAATGCCTGCGGACGCCACGCAAAGGTGCGTTTACGACATGGCTGGAAATGACCTTGTGGGAGCTGGCTTGCCAGCGATGGCGGCGGCACATCTGGCATGGATGGTGGCTGAACCACCGCTATCGCTGGCAAGCCAGCTCCCACAGGGTTAAGCGGCGAGCTGGCGGATAAGTAGCAGCAGTAGGAAATGCGCGGGATACAGCGCATACGCCCAGCGCCGCATCGGTGGTGGCTGCAGATGTCGCCCATGTCGCAACAAGAACATTCCGAGCATCGGCGCAAACACACAGGCCGCCAGCCCAAGCATCGCCACGCTGTTGCCGAAACGCGCCGATTCGAGCAGCACCTGCCATTGGTTCGCCGCCAGACACACCAGCCCCGGCAACAGGCTGAAATACCAGGGTCGGCGGAAAACCAGCAGCATCGCCAATGGCAACAATACGCCGAAGAAACCGAACATCAGTCGTTCTGAAAAAACCGCCGCAACCACCAGCGCGGCCAGTGCGAGCAATCGCGCCACCGACGCTGAGTCCTGCCAGCCGCGCGCCACCAGCAAGCCCAGCGCCAGCGTCGGCATCACGTTGAACGTGTCAGGGTCGGGGATATAAAAGCGATAAGGGACTTCGCTGATGGCGCTGAACAGCAACAGCCAGCCCAGATAGCGCCATTCCATTTTGCGCGAATCGTCTCGTGCCAGATTCGCCGCCATCGCCAGGCAAAACCATGGAAACGCCAATCGCCCGGGCACATACAACCAATCGACGGAGAAGCCGATATATCGCAGGTGATCGAGCAACATGCTCAGCAACGCCAGCCATTTGAGCAGATCCAGGGCGCCGTCGCGTTGGCTCAGGTGCATAATCGGCCCATAAACTGGTAATTTTCCCCACCCGACATCGCATGTGCTCCCCGGACGATCTTCGGTAAAGTGCGCATCCTCATTGACCACGAGCCTTCACAAGAGTCTCGATTACGGAAGCCGGCCATGACCGACAAGAGCCAACAATTCGCCAGCGACAACTATTCCGGGATCTGCCCTGAAGCCTGGGCTGCCATGGAACAGGCCAACCACGGCCACCAGCGCGCTTACGGCGACGATGAATGGACCGCCCGTGCGGCGGATCATTTCCGCAAACTGTTCGAAACCGACTGCGAAGTGTTCTTCGCCTTCAACGGCACCGCCGCCAACTCGCTGGCCCTGTCGTCGCTGTGCCAGAGTTACCACAGCGTGATCTGCTCGGAAACCGCCCACGTCGAAACCGACGAATGCGGCGCTCCGGAATTCTTCTCCAACGGCTCGAAGCTGCTGATCGCCGGCACTGAAAACGGCAAGATCACCCCGCAATCGATCCGCGAAGTCGCACTCAAGCGTCAGGACATCCACTACCCGAAACCGCGCGTGGTGACCCTGACCCAGGCCACCGAAGTCGGCAGCGTCTACACCCCGGAAGAAGTCCGCGCCATCAGCGCAACCTGCAAGGAACTGGGCCTGCACCTGCACATGGACGGCGCACGGTTCTCCAACGCTTGCGCATTCCTCGGCTGCTCGCCCGCCGACCTGACCTGGAAAGCCGGCGTCGACGTGCTGTGCTTCGGCGGCACGAAAAACGGCATGGCGGTGGGTGAAGCGATCCTGTTCTTCAACCACAAACTGGCCGAAGACTTTGATTACCGCTGCAAGCAGGCCGGGCAACTGGCGTCGAAGATGCGCTTTTTGTCGGCACCGTGGGTCGGCATTCTGGAAAACGACGCCTGGCTCAAATACGCACGCCACGCCAACCACTGCGCGCAACTGCTGGCAGAACTGGTCAGCGACATTCCCGGCGTCGAACTGATGTTCCCGGTGCAGGCCAACGGCGTGTTCCTGCAACTGTCCGAGCCGGCCATCGCTGCGTTGACTGCAAAGAACTGGCGCTTCTACACCTTCATCGGCAAGGGCGGCGCACGCTTCATGTGCTCCTGGGACACCGACGAAGAGCGCGTGCGCGAACTGGCGCGCGATATTCGCGAGGTCATGTCGGCCTGATCCCGCCCATGATCATTCCCACGCGCAGCAAAGGAATGTCTCCCGGGACGCTCCGCGTTCCAGCTTCACCCTTGGCGACAGGCTGAAAACCGCTATGACGCAGAGCGTCAGTGGCTGCATTCCCACGCAGAGCGTGGGAACGATCTTTATCTCCACATCTGCCCCACCCTGATCGTTCCCACGCTCCGCGCGGTAACGCCTCCAGGGACGCTCCGCGTTCCAGCTTCACCCTTGGCGACAGGCTGAAAACCGCTATGACGCGGAGCGTCAGTGGCTGCATTCCCACGCAGAGCGTGGGAACGATCTTAGGTCGGGAATGACTTTTCCCACTGTAGTTGCAGACGTCTCTTCTAGCACGTTCCCTACTCCGGCCTCACCCTGATCGTTCCCACGCTCTGCGTGGTAATGCATCTCGGGACGCTCCGCGTTCCATCTCATT
Source organism: Pseudomonas glycinis (assembly GCF_054871425.1). Taxonomy (NCBI): domain Bacteria; kingdom Pseudomonadati; phylum Pseudomonadota; class Gammaproteobacteria; order Pseudomonadales; family Pseudomonadaceae; genus Pseudomonas; species Pseudomonas glycinis. The sequence goes on from NZ_JBTYHF010000002.1 coordinate 124,782, forward strand.
CGCACCGCAAGATTCAAGGATCGAATCCCATGGGCCGCAGCCGCTATACGATTACCGAAGCCGACAAACCGCACTTCCTCACCTGCACCGTAATGGAGTGGTTGCCGTTATTCATTCGCCCGTACATCGTTGAGCACCTGCTCAACTGCTGGCGATATCAACAGGCTCATCATGACTTGAAGCTATACGGCTACGTGATTCTGGAAAACCACCTGCACTTCGTCGCCCAAGCACCCGATCTGAGCAAATGCCTCAGCCAGTTCAAGTCCTTCACCGCGCGACAAATCATCAATGACTTGCAAACAAAAGGCGCCGACAAAGCCTTGCAGCGCCTGCGCTTCAGCAAGCGTGCGCACAAACAGGACCGGGTGTATCAGCTGTGGCAGGAAGGTGCGCACGCGGAGATGGTCTATAGCGAATCAGTGATGCGTCAGAAGCTTGAATACATCCACAACAATCCGCTGAAACGCGGATATGTGGATTTACCGGAGCATTGGCGTTATTCGAGTGCCAGGGACTACGCGGGAACTGAGGGACTGATCGAGGTTCAGCGCTGGTATTGAAAGGGGACGCGGAGCGTCCCGGGCGGCATTCCCACGCGGAGCGTGGGAACGATCATAAAAGCCTCAGAACCCAATCCGCACATCCCCCTTCGGCACGCTGCAGCACGACAGGATAAATCCTTCCGCCTCGTCATCCTCGGTAATCCCGCCGTTGTGCTCCATCTCCACTTCGCCGCCCAGTTTCATCACCTTGCACGTTCCGCAGATACCCATGCCGCAGGCTTTCGGGATCATCAGACCGAGCTTGGCGGCGGCTGCGTGGACGGTTTCGCCCGGGCCGACGCGAATGCTTTTGCCGGAGGCGGTGAATTCCACCTGATGCAGATCCGCGGCGTCGATTTCCGGCGCATCGGCGGCTTGTTCGGCCTGTTCCACCGCGTCGGCGCGGGCCTCGGGTGGCGTGGCGCCGAAGGATTCTTCGTGGTAGCGCGACATGTCGTAGCCGGCCGCTTCCAGCAAGCGTTTGACCGCAGTCATGTACGGCGTCGGGCCGCAGCAGAACACTTCGCGTTCGAGGAAGTCCGGAACCATCAGTTCGAGCATCTTGTGGTTCAGGTAACCGCGATAACCGGCCCATGGCTCACCGAGGCCGTGCTTTTCACAGATCAGGTGCAGGCTGAAGTTGTCGATCCGCGACGCCATGTGCTCGAGTTCGCGGTGGTAAATGATGTCTTTCGGCGACCGCGCGCTGTGCACGAAAGTCATGTCGACGTTGGCGTTGGTGTCGTAGAACCAGCGCGCCATCGACATGCACGGGGTGATGCCGACGCCACCGCTCAGATACAGGACCTTCGGGCTCGGGAAGTCGATCGCGTTGAACAGCCCGACCGGGCCGTGCACCGCCAGCTCCTGACCTTCATGCAAAGTGTCGTGCAACCAGTTCGAGACCTTGCCGCCCGGCACGCGTTTGATCGTCACCGAAAAGCTGTACGGCACCGACGGCGAGCTGGAAATCGTGTACGAGCGCATGATCGGCTGGCCTTCGATTTCCAGCTCCAGGGTGACGAACTGCCCCGGCTTGAAGAAGAACAGGATCGGCTGGTCGGCCATAAAGCAGAAGGTGCGCACATCCCAGGTTTCCTGGATGACTTTGACGCAACGGACAATGTGTCGGCCATTGGCCCAGGTCTGGGTGGTGACCGGATTCAGGAAGCTGTTGGACATGCTGTTCTCCACGGCCGACTGTCGGCCTCTTGTCGGCGATTCTGCGTATAGCGCAGACCGCGCGTTTACCTATCCGCGACATTGACATACTTATCGCGACCAGCCCTTGAACACCGGGGCTTGCGCGTCGGGAACAGATTGCGCCATGTCGCGCATGGATAAGGTTCCCCCCAGCGCCGGCCCCACACTCGCCCAACACAAGACGACTTCTTTACACCTTGCGTAGCAACCGTTTTGCAGCACACCTGATCAGCCACTTTCGCCGGCCACGCAGAGGGCCATGAGGATTACATCGATGGACGTCACCGCAAAAATCAGCCTGGGCGATCCGCTGGAACCCGCACGCAAGGCCACCGCACAAATGCTTCAGGAGCGCGAGCGCACTTTTTCGCTGCCACAGCCGTTCTACAGCGACGAACGTCTGTTCGATATCGATATGCAGGAGATCTTCCAGAAGGAATGGTTGATCGCCGGCATGACCTGCGAGATCCCGGCCAAGGGCAACTATCTGACCCTGCAGGTCGGCAAGAACCCGATCATCGTCATTCGCGGCGCCGAGGGCGTGGTGCACGCGTTCCACAACGTCTGCCGTCACCGTGGCTCGCGCCTGTGCACCAGTGATAAAGGCAAAGTCGCCAAACTGGTCTGCCATTACCACCAGTGGACTTACGAACTGGACGGTCGCCTGCTGTTCGCCGGCACCGAGATGGGCGCCGACTTCGACATGAAGCAATACGGCCTCAAACCGGTGAACGTGAAAACCGCTGGCGGCTACATCTTCATCAGCCTGGCGGAGAACCCGCCGGCCATCGATGACTTCCTGTCGACGCTCAACCATTACATGGAACCGTACGACATGGAGAACACCAAGGTGGCGATTACCACCACCTTGATGGAGAAAGCCAACTGGAAACTGGTGCTGGAAAACAACCGCGAGTGCTACCACTGCAACGCGTCGCACCCGGAACTGTTGAAAACCCTGCTGGAGTGGGACGACGTCACCGACCCGCGCGCCGATCAGGCGTTCAAGGATCACGTCGCCGCCTCCGCCGCTGCCTGGGAAGCGGAAAAGATCCCTTACGCCCACGCCAGTTTCGGCTTGCGCAACCGTATCGTGCGCATGCCGCTGCTCAAGGGCACCGTGTCGATGACGCTCGACGGCAAACAGGGCTGCGCCAAACTGATGGGCCGCATCAAGAACCCCGATCTGGGCTCGATGCGCATCCTGCACCTGCCGCACTCGTGGAACCACTGCATGGGCGACCACATCATAGTCTTCACCGTGTGGCCAATCAGTGCCCAGGAAACCATGGTCACCACCAAGTGGCTGGTGCACAAGGATGCGGTGGAAGGTGTCGATTACGACGTCGAGCGCATGCGCCAGGTGTGGGACGCGACCAACGATCAGGACCGCCGTCTGGCTGAGGAAAACCAGCGCGGGATCAACTCCACCGCTTACCAGCCTGGGCCTTACTCCAAAACCTATGAATTCGGCGTGGTCAACTTCGTCGATTGGTACAGCGAGCGCATGTTGAACAACCTCGGGGCCGAGCCTGCGCCTTACCTCAAAGGCGTTCCGGTTCAGGGCTGATCAAGAGCAAAAGATCGCAGCCTGCGGCGGCTCCTACAGGTGGAATGCATTCCCCTGTGGGAGCGAGCTTGCTCGCGAAGGCGTCCTGACCCACGCTACATCTTTCAGTTGATCAATTTCCGACCAATCACCCCCGCCCCCATACCCATCAAGCCCTCCAGCCTTCCGCAAACAAGTTATCCACATACCCGCCCACAGCAAATGGGGGTAACTGTGGATGACTTGAAAATTATCCTGCTGATTTGCAAAGAAAAACCGTGACTTATCCATAAGCATGGTTTCTGAAAACGATTGGTTGTTTTTTGATCGAATCGCTGTAGACCTAATATTTAAAGGCCTCTAGCAGGTAGCAAACACGTTATCCACAGAAGCGCCAACAGAGATCGGGGGTAACTTTGGCTGGCCTGTGGAAAAAACCGTGCGGACGGGGAAAAGTGCTCTTGCGGGACGCTTTCTTTGCTTGGATAGCTCATTTGATCAGGAAATGATCAACCTTCCGTAAGCCTCGTTCCATATGGCCTACAGCTGATAGCGAACATCTTATCCACAGAAGCGCCAACAGAGATTGGGGGCAAGTTCTCGATTTATACCGAGGGAAAAGCCTCACAAATCCGTGAGTTACGCTGATCGTTTTTTGATCTTATGGCTGGAAGGCTTGAATGGCGTGGGGTGCGCGGAAGGGCGAACACGTTATCCACAGCTTCGCCAACAGGGAATGTGGGTAAGCCGCTTCCCCTCACCCCAACCCTCTCCCAGAGGGAGAGGGGGCCGACCGCGTCGACTGGTGAGGTTACATCGACCTGAAACATTGTATTGATCTCAGGCTTGGCCAGACCAAGGCCACCGCCATGTCGCAGGTCGGTGTACTTGGCCAATTCGCCGCGGTAGGTCCCCTCTCCCTCTGGGAGAGGGCTAGGGTGAGGGGCTTTTCAGCGGACAACGCCCTCTTCAATCAGCAGCTTCAGAATCGCCTCCGCCCCAGCCTGTGCGGTGACGCCTTTGAGCACCTGCCCCCCGCCGCCACTGGCCTTGGCCGTCGCGGCCTTCATCCGGTCGGCGCCGCTCTTGGCCTTGATCACCTTCAAGCGCTTGGGCCGTGGCTTGGCCGGTTGCAGCGTGGCGACGGCCAACAATTGGTCCTCCACCACTTCAACGTCATCGGCGGCCAATTCGCCCCGTCGTGCCGGGCCATACGCGCTCTGCCGAGGCTTCGGCGCGGCGTTATCCACAGTGGCCAGAAACGGCAGTTTGACCTTCAAGCGGCGTCGCTGGCCGCGCGGCAACGCTTGCAGGACCAGCGCTGAACCATCATTGATCGATTCGACCTGCGCCAGGCCCACCACCAGCGGCCAGCCCAGACCTTCGGCCAGCAGGAACGGCAACATCCCCGAACCTTCGCCGGTTTCCGCCTGGCTGCCGGTCAGCACCACTTGCGCTCCGGCATCGCGCAGGTACGCGGTCAGCGCCGGCAAGGCATCGGCGCCGGCGGGTTGTTCCAGCACATGCAGCTGTTCCAGGCCCATGCCCAGATAGGCACGCAGGGCCGGTTCGGCAACATCACCGGCGTGCAGCACTTGCAGGTTATCCCCAGCCAGTTGCAGGCCCAGTTCCACCGCGCGCGCATCCTGATCGGCGCGCCGTGGCCGACCCGAAGTCGGGTGAGCGCCGATTGAAACCAGACTGATAACGTTCGTGTTCATAGGGTTTCCTTACGCCGCATCGCGCTTGGCTTCGTTGCGGTAAGCAGCGACCGCTTCGATCAACGCTTGCAGAATCTCTGCGCTTTCGCCGATCACCGAAAGGTCGGCACGCTTGATCATGTCGCAACCCGGATCGAGGTTGATCGCCACCACCTTGTCGCAGGCGCCAATGCCTTGCAGGTGCTGGATCGCGCCGGAGATACCCACAGCCACATAGACCCGCGCAGTGACCCAGGTGCCGGACGCGCCGACCTGGCGATCCCGGGCCATGAAGCCATCGTCCACCGCAACCCGCGAAGCGCCTTCGGTGGCGCCGAGGGCTGCGGCGGTTTCGTGGAACAACTGCCAGTCCTTGACGCCGTTACCGCCGGAGAAGATGAACTCGGCTTCGGCCATCGGAATCGCCGCCGGATCTACCGCCACTGCGCCGAGATCTTCGATGCGCGACAAGCTGCGCGCGACGCTTGTGGATAACTCCACTGGCAACGCTTCGTGACGGGTTTCGCTGACCGGTTCTGCGCATTCGGCAGCGGCGAGAATCAACCGCGCCACTGGACGCGCCAAGTCTTGCAATCCGGCCCCGGCGCGGCCGATGCATTCCTGATCCTTGACCTGCCAGACCCGCGTGGCCGGGCGCTCGCCCAAGGCTGCAGCAAAGCGCCGGCCGAGTTCGCCGCCACCGCTGCGGCTGTCCGGCAGCAACCAGTGATGCGGATTGAATTGGTTATCCACAGCGCGCATACCCTGCACCCGTTGTTCCGGTGCATAACCGCTGAATTCCTCGCCTTCAAGCACCAGCAAGCGATCAACGCCCGCGGTTTCGAAAGCGCTTTCCTTGTGTTCGCCGAACACCACAGCAAGCACCGCACCATCGCTGCCGGCCAGTTGGTGAGCGAGGCCGAGCAGATCGCGGTCGTGGCTGCTCAGGCGACCGCCGACCATATCCGGCACCACGCTGATGTAGAACGCCGGAGCCGGTACCTGATGCAGCGGCAACTGCACTTCAACAGCAGCCGAGCGTTTGACCGCCCCACCCTGCTGCGCGCCGCTGCGGTCAATGCGTTTGATGCCGTTGGGGCCGATAAAACCCAGGCCGTGCAGATTCTTGCGAATGACGCCGTTGGGCCCCATCCAGCTGTGCTGCGCCGGTTGCATCGCCGCGTGCAGCGGATGCAGGCGGTTGCGCGCAATCCATTCGGCGCGCGGGTCGCGGCGGATAATGTCGCTCATCAGTGCACCTCCGCAGGTTCACGTTTGGCCGGCGTGGCAGGCTTGCTTGGCGCGGCGTCCTCAAGCAACGCGTCGGCGACCAGTTCGGCGATGTCCTTGATCAGTGGACGCGGTTCAACCACGCCTTCGAGCATCGCCGTGCACTGTGGACAACCCACCGCCACCAGTTCGGCGCCGGTTTCGCGGATGTCTTCCATGCGCATGTCGGGGATGCGCTGCTTGCCCGGAATGTCAGTGATCGGCGCGCCGCCACCGCCGCCGCAGCAGCGTGAGCGGAAGCCGGACCGTTGCATCTCTTTGACTTCGATGCCGAGGGCACGCAGCACTTCGCGCGGCGCTTCGTACTCGCCGTTGTAGCGGCCCAGGTAGCACGGATCGTGATAGGTCACGCTGTTGCCTTTGTGCTGACCGAGGTTGAGCGCGCCGGCCTGAATGATCTCGGCCATGTAGGTGCTGTGGTGCTGCACCAGGTAGTTGCCATCGAAGGCGCCGTACTCGTTTTTCAGCACATGGAAACTGTGCGGATCGCAGGTGACGATGCGGTTGAAGCTGTATTTGGCCAACGTCTGGATGTTGCGCTTGGCCAGCAACTGGAACGTCGCTTCGTCGCCGAGACGCCGCGCCACATCGCCGCTGTCACGTTCTTCAAGGCCGAGCACGGCGAAGTCGATGTTTGCCGCTTTCAGCACTTTGACGAACGCGCGCAGGGTGCGCTGGTTGCGCATGTCGAAGGCGCCGTCGCCGACCCAGAACAGCACGTCGGTGGACTTCTTTTCGCTGAGCAGATTGAGGTTCAGATCCGCCGCCCAGTTCATCCGCCCGCCCGGGGCGAAACCGCCGGGGTTATCGGTGGCGATCAGGTTTTCGAGGACTTCGGCACCCTTGTTCGGCGTCGCACCTTTTTCCAGGGTCAGATGCCGGCGCATGTCGACGATCGCATCGACGTGCTCGATCATCATCGGGCACTCCTCGACGCAGGCACGGCAGGTGGTGCAAGACCACAGGGTTTCGGCGTCGACCAGACCGTTGACGATCGGTTGATGCGGACTGCCGCCATGCTCGCCGATCGGTTTGCCTGGATACGGGCTGCCGGCGAACTTCGCGTCAGTGCCGCCGGCGAGGCCGACGACCATGTCCTGAATCAGTTTTTTCGGGTTCAGCGGCTGGCCGGCGGCGAAGGCCGGGCACGCTGCTTCGCACTTGCCGCACTGCACGCAGGCGTCGAAACCGAGCAACTGGTTCCAAGTGAAATCCTTGGGTTTTTCCACGCCCAGCGGCGCATCGGGATTGTTCAGATCCAGTGGCTTCAAACCGGTCGAGCGCCCGCCGCCAAAACGTTCCGGGCGACGGTGCCAGGCCAGGTGCAGCGCTCCGGCAAAGGCGTGTTTCATCGGCCCGCCCCAAGTCATGCCGAAGAACAGTTCCGACACGCCCCACAGCACGCCAACACCGAGGATGACTGCGAGCAGCCAGCCGCCGAAGTTTTCCGGCAGGATCCCCGCCACCGGCAGGGTCACCAGGAAAAACGACGCGGAGAAGGCCAGCAGGCTTGTCGGCAGGCGCATCCATGGGCCTTTCGACAGACGCGCAGGCGGATTGACGCGGCGCAGGTACATGAAGATCGCGCCGACGAACATCACCGCAGACATCAGCAGTAAGGCGTAGCCAAGGATGCGGTTATGCAGGCCGAAACCGTGCACCAGAATGGCCAGCACAATCGACGCCACCGCACCGCCCGCCGTGGCGACGTGGGTGTTGGCAATGTATTTGTCCCGCGCGACGACGTGGTGCAGGTCGACCATGTAGCGCTTGGGCATGGCCAGCAGACCGCCGAGCAGATCGACCTTCGCCGCCCGCCCCCGGCGCCACATGTTCATCCGCCGCAACGCGCCGAGGACCGCAAGGCCCAGGGCTGCGAACAACAGGATTGGAAGAAGGGTGTTCAACATGGTGAAGCTCCCACCAGACAGCCTGGAGAAACACGGCGTTCGATGATCGTTCCCACGCTCTGCGTGGGAATGAATCCCGTGACGCTCTGCGTCACAAAGGACGCGGAGCGTCCCTGGTTGCATTCCCACGCGGAGCGTGGGAACGATCAGTTAACGTGTCTTAGAAATCCTTGCAGAGTCGCAGGGCGTCATAGATCGCGGCGTGGGTATTACGCTGCGCCACGCAGTCGCCGATGCGGAACAGCAAGTAGCCGTCGCCCGCTTCGCTCAGCGAAGGTTGCGGCTGGATCGCGAACAGCGCTTCGACGTCGATCTGGCCCTTGTTGCGCGAGCCGTCCTTGAGGGCGTAGTAGATTTCCTCGTCCGGGCGCACGCCGTTTTCGACGACCACCTGATCGACCACCCGCTCCTCTTTCGCGCCGGTGTATTCGTTCTCCAGCACCGCGATCAGCTTGTCGCCTTCGCGGTAGACCTTCTCCAGCATCATGTCGCCGGTCATGATCACTTCTTTCGGGTACATGCTGCGGTAGTAGGTCGGGAACGACGTGCCGCCGATGGCCACGCCCGGTTTGATGTCGTCGGTGACGATCTCGACCTGGCTGCCCTTGTCGGCGAGGAAGTCGGCGACCGACATCCCGGTGAACTCGCAAATGGTGTCGTAGACCAGCACGTTCTTGCCCGGCGCAACTTTGCCGTCGAGCACGTCCCAGCTGCTGACCACCAGCCCTTCGGCCGCGCCCCAGTGCTCGTTCTGCTCAAGGTACGGATGACCGCCGACCGCCAGTACCACCACATCCGGACGCAGGTCCATGATGGTGTCGGCATCCGCCGCCGTGCCCAGGCGCAGATCGACTTTCAGCCGCGCCAGTTCCAGCTGGAACCAGCGGGTGATGCCGGCGATCTGGTCACGCTGCGGTGCTTTCGATGCGGTGGTGATCTGCCCGCCGATGAAGTCTTTTTTCTCGAACAGCGTGACGTCGTGGCCACGCTCGGCAGCCACGCGTGCGGCTTCCATCCCGGCCGGGCCGGCACCAACGATCACCACCTTGCGTTTCGGCCCGGTGGATTTCTCGATGATGTGCGGCACGCCCATGTATTCACGGGAGGTCGCGGCGTTCTGAATGCACAGCACGTCCAGACCCTGATACTGACGGTCGATGCAATAGTTAGCGCCGACGCACTGCTTGATCTGGTCGATCTGGCCCATCTTGATCTTGGCGATCAGGTGCGGGTCAGCGATGTGCGCGCGGGTCATGCCGACCATGTCGACGTAACCGCCCTCAAGGATGCGCGTGGCCTGGTTCGGGTCCTTGATGTTCTGCGCGTGCAACACCGGCACCTTGACCACTTCCTTGATCCCGGCAGCCAGGTGCAGGAACGGCTCCGGTGGATAACTCATGTTCGGAATAACGTTGGCCAGGGTGTTGTGGGTATCGCAACCCGAGCCGACCACGCCGATGAAATCGAGCATGCCGGTGTCGTCGTAATACTTGGCGATCTGCTTCATGTCCTCGTGGGACAAGCCGTCCGGGTGGAACTCGTCACCGCACAGGCGCATGCCCACGCAGAAGTCATCACCGACCTCGGCGCGCACGGCTTTCAGGACTTCCAGGCCGAACTTCATCCGCCCTTCGAAGCTGCCGCCCCATTCATCGGTACGCTTGTTGACGCGCGGGCTCCAGAACTGGTCGATCATGTGCTGGTGCACGGCCGACAGTTCGACGCCATCGAGGCCACCAGCCTTGGCCCGGCGCGCGGCCTGGGCGTAGTTGCCGATCACTCGCCAGATCTCTTCCGGCTCGATGGTTTTGCAAGTGGCGCGGTGCACCGGTTCACGGATGCCCGAGGGCGACATCAAGGTCGGCCAGTTGAAACCGTCCCAGCGCGAGCGACGGCCCATGTGGGTAATCTGGATCATGATCTTGGCGCCATGCTTGTGCATGGCGTCGGCCAGATTCTGGAAGTGCGGAATGATCCGGTCGGTGGACAGATTGACCGAGCTCCACCATTCCTGCGGGCTGTCGATCGCCACGACGGACGAACCGCCGCAGATGGCCAGGCCGATACCGCCCTTGGCTTTCTCTTCGTAGTATTTGACGTAGCGGTCGGTGGTCATGCCACCGTCAGTCGCGTAGACCTCGGCGTGCGCGGTGCTGAGCACGCGGTTGCGGATGGTCAGTTTGCCGATCTGGATCGGCTGGAACATTGCTTCGAAAGCCATGGCACGGTCCTCGGCTTACAACGGCTTGACGATGAACAAGCCGTCATCGTGGCCCTCTTCGGAGCCTCCGTAGACTTGTTCGGCGACAGTACGGATCTTGCTGCCACGGGCTTCGAGAATCTGGTCCATGGCGCCGGCGAACCAGCCGGTGAACATGTAATCGACCTTGCGCCCGACCTTGCCGTAGACATAGACGAATGCCGAGTGCTCGAGCTTGACGCTGGCGGTGCCCTTGTCGAGGTCGATGTCCTGGATCTTGAACAGGCCCCAGCCGCGCTGCGACAGGCGCTTCATGTAGTGTTCGAACACCGCGACGCCTTCCAGGCCGTGGCATTCGGCTTCTTTCTCACACCAGTGCCAGGCAGATTTGTAGCCGGCCTTGTAGAGGATCTCGGCATAGGCTTCAGCGCCGAGCACTTCCTCGATGCCCATGTGGTTGTTGACGAAAAAGTGACGCGGCACATACAGCATTGGCAGGGCGTCGGAGGTCCAGACACCGGTCTCGCTGTCGACTTCGATTGGCAATTGCGGGGCGATCTTGGCCATGGAAACTTAACTCCAGAAAAATGATGGTTCAGTGTTGGCCGCGGCCCTCACCCCAACCCTCTCCCGCAGGAGAGGGGGCAGATCGGCGGCGGTCTTGAGAAAGCGTTATTCGCCCCAGACGTTCTTAAGAACGCTTACCCAGTTCTCGCCCATGATCTTGCGCACCACGCGCTCGGAATGGCCGCGCTTGAGCAGGGTTTCGGTGAGGTTGGGGAATTCGCCGACGGTGCGGATGCCCAGGGGGTTGATGATCTTGCCGAAGCTGGTCAGGCGGCGGGCGTAACCCTTGTCGTGGGTCAGGTATTCGAAGAAGTCCTGGCCGTGACCCTGAGTGAAATCGGTGCCGATACCGATGGCGTCTTCGCCAACGATGTTCATGGTGTATTCGATCGCTTCGGCGTAATCGTCGATGGTCGAATCGATGCCCTTGGCGAGGAACGGCGCGAACATGGTCACGCCGACAAACCCGCCGTGGTCGGCAATGAACTTCAGCTCGGCATCGGACTTGTTGCGCGGGTGCTCTTTGAGACCCGACGGCAGGCAGTGCGAGTAGCAGACCGGTTTTTTCGATTCGAGAATGACTTCTTCAGATGTCTTGGAACCGACGTGGGACAGGTCGCACATGACGCCGACGCGGTTCATCTCGGCAACGATCTCGCGACCGAAACCTGACAGGCCGCCATCACGCTCGTAGCACCCGGTGCCGACCAGATTCTGGGTGTTGTAGCACATCTGCACGATGCCAACGCCGAGCTGCTTGAACACCTCGACATAACCGATCCGGTCTTCGAAAGCGTGGGCATTCTGGAAGCCGAAGAGGATACCGGTCTTGCCCTGCTCCTTGGCCCGACGGATGTCGGCGGTAGTGCGCACCGGCATCACCAGATCGCTGTTCTCACGGATCAGTTTCTGGCTGGCAGCAATGTTGTTCACGGTCGCCTGAAAGCCTTCCCACACCGACACAGTGCAGTTGGCTGCCGTCAGACCGCCCTTGCGCATGTCTTCGAACAGCTCGCGGTTCCATTTGGCAATGATCAGACCGTCGATAACGATGCTGTCGGCGTGTAGTTCGGCTGGGCTCATCAGGCGTCCCCTTATTGGCAATTCATGCGCCGAATCGTCTGCCGGCGCTTTGGGGCCAGCATATGCCTCGGTGCCGGGGCGACCGGGTGCAAAAACGACAGGGGAATTGCCGAAAGCGTCAATCCGCGACAAAGGGTCGTCAGCCGCCCTCCTCGGCTGGCTGTTCAAGCCCGCGCGCTTGCGCCAGAATCTGCCGCAGCCTGCACCTACCAACGGATTAGAGCGACCCCAATGAAATCGATCTTCCTCGCCCTGGCACTGATTGCGACCGGCGCCCACGCCGCCGAAGAATCCGAGAACAACCCGTGCGACGCGGTGGAAAACGACATCCAGACCCTGGAATGCTCCGCCTACAGCCGCAGCACCGCCGAAGACCTGCTCAAAGACAACTACGCCAGCCTCAGCGAACGCATGCAGACCGCCTACGGCAAGAACCCGACGCAACTGGCCGACATCACCGCCAAACTGAAAACCGCCCAGCAACAATGGTTGAAGACGCGGGATGCGGATTGCGCGGTGGAAGCGTTCCCGGCCACGGCGGGGAGCAAGGCCTTCACCATTGCGCAGAATGATTGTGTCGCGCGGATGAGTGATGAACGGTCGGAGTTTTTGGAGTCGATCGGGCAGGAATAAACATACAAAGGATAAATCAATGATTCCTCATGAAGTGGTCAGCCATATGGTTGATGGCGCAACACCGATCCGCGCCTGGCGCGAATATCTCAACCTGACTCAGGAAGAAGTGGCCAAGCGCATGGGCATCTCGCAACCGGCGTTTGCCCAGCAGGAAACAGTCGCCAAACCCCGCAAGGCTACCCGCGAGAAAATTGCCGCCGCGTTCGGCATCACAGCCAGTCAGCTTGAGCTGTAGGCTGCCCTCTTTATTCAAAGGAATTTCCATGAACATCTGCGGCATTGAAATCAAAGGCAGCGAAGCGATCATCGCCGTGGCGGCGCTCGACGGTTCGACGTTGAGCCACGTCCCTCTCGCCACAAAAAAGATTGCTCTGGATGACGATGACGAGGCCGCGAACGTGCGGCGGTTCGCGGCGCAGGTGGCGTCGTTTGTGCGGGAGAATTCGGTGGACCGGATCGCGATCAAGAAGCGCAGCAAAAAGGGCGAGTTTGCCGGTGGGCCGACGACGTTCAAGATCGAGGGTGTGTTTCAGTTGCTTGATGGCTGTGAGGTGACGCTGCTGTCGCCACAGACGATCAATGCCCAGGCCAAGAAGCACAATTTCGAGCTGCCGGGGACGTTGAACAAGTATCAGCATGAGGCGTACAAAGCGGCGTGTTCGGCGTTGGTGAAGAAATAACCCGATTCCCGAAATCACCTTCGAACCTGTGGGAGCGGGCTTGCCCGCGATGGCGGTGTGTCCGGCAATAACAATGTTGGATGTGCTGGCCTCATCGCGGGCAAGCCCGCTCCCACAGGGTTCTAGGGTGTCGCTGAAACCATTCACGCCTGCGCGGTACGCCGGTCTTCCCGGGGGCAGCGGGCGAAACGCGCGCGATAACTGCGGGTGAAATACGACGGTGATTCAAAACCACAGGCAATGCTGACTTCGAGCACGCTCATATCGGTCTGGCGCAGCAATTGCCGCGCCTTCTCAAGCCTTAACCGCAGATAGAAATTGCTCGGCGTATCGTTCAGGTGCAGCCGGAACAACCTCTCCAGTTGCCGCCGGGTCACCTTGATCGACTCCGCCAGTTGCAGCGTGGTCAGCGGCGGTTCGCTGTGCTGTTCCATTTCGCCGATCACCTGCACCAGTTTCTTGTTGTTGATCCCGTAACGCGTGGCGACTTCCATGCGCTGGTGATCCTTGCGCGGGCGGATGCGCCCGAGCACAAACTGCTCGCTGACCTGAATCGCCAGTTGCGGGCCGTGGGCCTGTGCGATCAGGTCGAGCATCAGATCAATCGAGGCCGTACCTCCCGCCGAGGTGATCCGCCGCCGGTCGATCTCGAACAGCTCCTGAGTCACGCTGAGCTGTGGATAAGATTCCTTGAAGGCATCGATCGCCTCCCAGTGCAGGGTCAGGCGATGGCCGTCGAGCAGGCCAGCTTCGGCAAGGACGAAGCTGCCGGTGTCGATCGCACCGAGGGTTACGCCGTCCTTATCCAGCCTGCGCAACCAGTGCTCCAGCGTCGGCGTGATGAACTTCAGCGGTTCGAAGCCGGCCACCACCAGCAAGGTCGCGCCTTTCTTCAGCGGCTCCAGTGCCGCATCGGCGTTGACCGACATGCCGTTGCTCGCCAGTACCGCGCCGCCATCGGCGCTGAGCACATGCCAGCGGTACAACTCGCCGCGAAAGCGGTTGGCCACGCGCAACGGTTCGATCGCGGAAATAAAGCCGATGGCGGAGAACCCCGGCATCAGCAAAAAGTAGAAATCCTGGGACATGGGCGCACTCGGTTGGCGGGTCGCGTGGCTCGTTGATACGCCGATTATCGGCGGCGTTCAAGCGTGCAGGTCGCTACAGTGCAAATGCCAGTCGCCGCAGTGCGCTTTCACGGGTGCATAGCTGCGTAACTTGGCCTCACCGGCGCGCAGATGCCGGGAACCACAATAATCGAACTGCCGAGGAACCCGACATGAAACGACTGATCAGCAGCTGCGTTCTTGCACTCAGCGGTACCGCTTTCTTCAGCACCGGCGTGATGGCGGCCGAACCGGCCTCCTGCAAGAACGTACGCATGGGCGTGGTCAACTGGACTGACGTGATCGCCACCAGTGCCATGACCCAGGTCCTGCTCGACGGCCTCGGCTACAGCACCAAACAGACCAGCGCCTCGCAGCAGATCATCTTTGCCGGGATTCGCGATCAGCGCCTGGACTTGTTCCTCGGCTACTGGAACCCGCTGATGACCCAGACCATCACGCCATTCGTCGAGGCCAATCAGGTCAAAGTGCTCGAAGCACCGAGCCTGAAAGACGCTCGCGCCACCCTCGCCGTGCCGACATATCTGGCTGACAAGGGCCTGAAAACCTTCGCTGACATCGCCAAATTCGAGAAGGAATTGGGCGGCAAGATCTACGGCATCGAACCAGGCTCGGGCGCCAACACGCAGATCAAAGCGATGATCGCCAAGAACCAGTTTGGTCTGGGCAAATTCCAGCTGGTCGAATCGAGCGAGGCCGGCATGCTCGCCGCCGTCGACCGCGCCGTGCGGCGCAAGGAAGCCGTGGTGTTCTTCGGCTGGGCGCCGCACCCGATGAACGTCAACATTCAGATGACCTACCTGACCGGCAGCGAAGACGCCCTCGGCCCGAACGAAGGCATGGCCACGGTGTGGACGGTCACGTCACCGAAGTACGCCGAGCAATGTCCGAACATCGGCCGCCTGCTGACCAACCTGACGTTCACCGCCGAATCCGAGAGCCGGATGATGCAGCCGCTGCTCGATCACAAGGATGCCTTCGAGTCGGCGAAGCAGTGGCTCAAGGATCACCCCGAAGACAAGCAGCGCTGGCTTGAAGGTGTGACGACTTTCGATGGCAAACCGGCTGCTGAAAACCTCCAGCTGACCAGCAAATAACCTTTATTGACCCCCCCTCTCCCAGATGGGAGAGGCCACTGAACCACGCTTCGCAGCCCGGTAGCGGGCTGCGGACAGACCCATCACGCCTGAAGGAAACGCACCATGAACCACGACGTCATCATCACCTGCGCACTCACCGGTGCTGGCGACACGACCGCCAAAAGTCCACACGTGCCGGTCACCCCGAAACAGATTGCTGCTGCCGCGGTGGAAGCGGCCAAGGCTGGCGCCACTGTGGTGCACTGCCATGTGCGCGATCCGCAGACCGGCAAGTTCAGCCGTGACGTGGCGCTGTACCGCGAAGTGATGGAGCGCATCCGCGAGGCGGACGTCGACATCATCGTCAACCTCACCGCCGGGATGGGCGGCGACCTGGAAATCGGCCCTGGCGAGAAGCCGATGGAGTTCGGCCCGAACACCGATCTGGTCGGTCCGCTGACCCGTCTCGCCCATGTTGAAGAACTGCTACCGGAAATCTGCACCCTCGATTGCGGCACGCTGAACTTCGGCGACGGCGACACCATTTACGTCTCTACCCCGGCGCAACTGCGCGCCGGCGCCAAGCGCATCACCGAACTGGGGGTGAAGGCCGAACTGGAGATTTTCGACACCGGGCATCTGTGGTTCGCCAAGCAGATGATCAAGGAAGGCTTGCTCGACAACCCGTTGTTCCAGCTGTGCCTGGGCATCCCGTGGGGCGCGCCGGCCGACACCACCACGATGAAAGCCATGGTCGACAACCTGCCCGCCGACGCGGTCTGGGCCGGTTTCGGCATCGGCCGCATGCAGATGCCGATGGCGGCGCAAGCGGTGCTGCTGGGCGGCAACGTGCGGGTCGGCCTCGAAGACAACCTGTGGCTGGACAAAGGCGTGCTGGCGACCAATGGCCAATTGGTCGAACGCGCCACGGAAATCCTCAGCCGCCTCGGTGCCCGCGTGCTGACGCCGGCCGAAGGTCGCAAAAAAATGGGCCTGACCCAGCGCGGCTGAACCTCACCCTCTCTCCCTGTGAACATAAATTTTGTGGTGAGGGGATTTATCCCCGATGGGTGGCGAAGCCGCCCCAAAACCTGACAACCCGGGGCATCAGATAGACCGAGAGCACTGGTTTTACGACTGCTTCGCAGCCGATCGGGGATAAATCCCCTCGCCACGAGAACAGAGTTTCCACAGGGATCACCGAACTCTCTCAGGAAATCGCCATGCGCTTTATCACCGAAATCAAAACCTTCGCCGCTCTCGGCAGCGGTGTCATCGGCAGTGGCTGGGTCGCCCGCGCCCTCGCCCACGGACTTGATGTAGTGGCCTGGGACCCGGCGCCCGGCGCCGAGGCGGCATTGCGCCAACGCGTGGCCAATGCGTGGGGCGCGCTGGAAAAGAACGGCCTGGCGCCCGGCGCTTCGCAGGACCGTCTGCGTTTTGTCGCAACCATCGAGGAGTGCGTGCGTGACGCCGACTTCATCCAGGAAAGCGCCCCGGAACGGCTGGAACTGAAGCTCGATCTGCACAGCAAGATCAGCGCCGCCGCCAAGCCCGATGCGCTGATCGGCTCCAGCACTTCAGGCCTTTTGCCCAGCGAGTTCTATGAGAGTTCGACGCACCCTGAACGCTGCGTGGTCGGGCATCCGTTCAACCCGGTTTATCTGTTGCCGCTGGTCGAAGTCGTCGGCGGCAAGAATACCGCGCCAGAGGCGGTGCAAGCGGCGATGCAAGTCTACGAATCCCTCGGCATGAGCCCGTTGCATGTGCGCAAGGAAGTGCCGGGGTTCATCGCCGATCGCCTGCTCGAAGCGCTGTGGCGTGAGGCGTTGCACCTGGTCAATGACGGTGTCGCGACGACCGGCGAGATCGACGATGCGATTCGCTTTGGCGCCGGTCTGCGCTGGTCGTTCATGGGCACTTTCCTGACTTACACCCTGGCCGGCGGCGATGCCGGCATGCGGCACTTCATGTCGCAATTCGGTCCGGCGTTGCAGTTGCCGTGGACATATCTGCCAGCACCGGAGCTGACCGACAAGCTGATCAATGATGTGGTCGATGGCACCACTGATCAGCTCGGTCGGCACAGCATTTCCGCGCTGGAGCGCTATCGTGATGACTGTTTGCTGGCGGTGCTTGAAGCGGTGAAGACCACCAAAGAGAAGCATGGGATGAGTTTCAGCGAGTGATGGTTCCGCTTCAGACCGCTGCCCTCACCCTAGCCCTCTCCCAGAGGTAGAGGGGACCGACCGCGGTGTTTATGCGAGCTGCACCGACCTGATCTATCGAGCCGAACTCGAGTTTTGAAAGGCCCCCGATCTGCTCCCTTTCCCCCTCGCCCCCTTGGGGGAGAGGGTTGGGGTGAGGGGGTTGCTCTTGACCCTAACGACCCGCCACCTGCCGGAACCCAATCATGCCCACACTCACCACCTACCAAACCACCATCATCCCCGACTGGGTCGACTACAACGGCCACCTGCGCGACGCCTTTTACTTGCTGATCTTCAGCTACGCCACCGATGCCCTGATGGACCGCCTCGGCATGGACAGCAGCAACCGCGAGGCCAGCGGCCACACGCTGTTCACCCTCGAACTGCACCTCAATTATCTGCACGAAGTGAAACTCGACACCGAGGTGGAAGTGCGCACGCAAATCATCGGCTATGACAGCAAGCGCCTGCACCTCTATCACAGCCTGCACAAGGTCGGCGATGAGCAAGCGCTGGCCGGCAATGAACAGATGCTTTTGCACGTCGACCTCGCCGGCCCGCGCTCGGCGCCGTTCAGCCCTGATACGTTGCATCGCCTGCAAGCCATCGTCGCCGATCAGACCGACCTGCCCGCTCCCGCTTACATCGGCCGCGTGATCGCGCTGCCACCCGCTCGGTAAATCCCCCACTGCCAAGGAGCCGCCATGAACACCGCCGTCGCTGTTGCCGATTTTCGTACTTATCCGTTGATCAGCGCGCTCGGTGGCGTGCAGGGTCTGGCGGATCGCGTTGTCATCGAATGGGCTGACGGGCGTGTCAGCCCGTTTCACCACGTATGGCTGCGCGACAATTGCCCGTGTGATCAATGTGTCTACAGCGTCACTCGCGAGCAGGTTTTCGAGAGCGTCGATGCAGCAGAGGATTTGCGACCGCTGGCCACGCGCATCGACAGCGATGGTTGCCTGCGCATCGACTGGCAGGACGGTCACCTGAGCCGCTTCGATCCGGGCTGGTTGCGCGCACATGCCTATGACGATGAATCCCGCGCCGAACGCCTGGCCGGCAAACCGCAGCCCCATTTGTGGCACAGCGATCTGCAATTGCCGGTGTTCGACTACATCGCGCTGATGAACGACAACGCCGCGCTGCTGCAATGGTTGCTCGCCGTGCGCGACATCGGCCTGACCCAAGTGCGCGGCGTGCCCACCGAGCCGGGCTCGCTGAAACTCATCGCGCAGCGGATTTCCTTCATCCGCGAAAGCAACTTCGGCGTGCTGTTCAATGTGCAATCCAAAGCCGATGCCGACAGCAACGCCTACACCGCCTTCAACCTGCCATTGCACACGGATCTGCCGACTCGCGAGCTGCAACCGGGGCTGCAATTTCTGCATTGCCTGGTGAATGATGCCGAGGGTGGCGAGAGTATTTTCGTCGATGGTTTTGCGATCGCCGAGGCCTTGCGTCAGGAGGAGCCGCAGCTGTTTGAGGCCCTGTGCGAAATCCCCGTGGAATTTCGCAACAAGGACCGGCACAGCGATTATCGCTGCCTGGCGCCGATCATCGCTGTGGATGCGCTGGGCCGGGTGGCGGAGATTCGCATGGCCAACTTTCTGCGCGGGGCGTTCGATACGTCGGTGGCGCAGATGCCGCTGCTGTATCGAGCCTATCGGCGCTTTATTGCGATGACCCGCGAGCCGCGGTTTCGGCTGATGCAGCGGCTCAAGCCGGGCGAGTTGTGGTGCTTTGACAACCGCCGCACGCTGCATGCGCGCAATGCCTTTGATCCAGCGACCGGGGCGCGGCATTTTCAGGGCTGCTATGTCGACCGGGATGAGTTGTTGTCGCGGATTCTGGTGTTACAAAGATAGACCGCGTCATCGACCTTCGCGAGCAAGCTCGCTCCCACATTGGAATGCATTTCAACTGTGGGAGCGAGCTTGCTCGCGAAAGCGTCAGTCCAAACAACGCGCTACTAACTGAATCACAAGCAAAAAAAACTCCGATCAAGCCGTGACAGGATCGGAGCTGAGGAGGGTACTGTTGAGGAGCTGCCAGGCGAGGGTGACCAAACCTTCGTGAAGCGAGCTGGAGCCAGTGTGCCTAGTCGCCCATCCAGTCGGTTAGCCGAAAACGACCTGTTCATAGTCGTCCCGGCCACCGCGACAAAACGCCCTTGTCGCGTCCGGTCGGGGCCACCAGAATCGAGCCAAGACCTCCGTTGCCACAGAAGGATTTGCGTAATGATGTACGCCGATTTGATTGACCAGGAAGATCTGTTGGGCCAGCTCAAGGCCTTGGGTATTCAGGTGCCGAGCGGTACCACCGCCGAGCAGGCCTGCGAGTGTGCGGTGCGTGGCCTGGACAATGTTCGCGCATTCGAACTGCGCAAGATGGTCAAGGACATGTACACCAGCGGCGCCAGCATTCAGCCGGCGGTGCGTCAGGCGATCGACAAGCAATTGTTGCCGGCCCTCTCGGATTACCAGCAGTCCCATAGCGCCTGAGAAACCCCTTCGCGAGCAGGCTCGCTCCCACCTGATCGTTCCCACGCTCTGCGTGGGAATGCCTCAACGGACGCTCCGCGTTCGGCCTTTTGGAACGCAGAGCGTCCCGGGCTGCATTCCCACGCAGAGCGTGGGAACGATCAGACTCGGTCTACAACCTTACACTGGCAAACGTCGACTCATTGCGCGCCTGACTCAGCGCCGACATCGGCCCCGACAGCGGCGACATCACGATGGCCTGCGGCAGTGGCAACATCGCCACTTGCTGGGTGGTGTTGGAGCCCACGCGTTCGTCACGCGGCGGGATGCCGAAGTATTCGCGGTAGCACTTGGAGAAGTGCGGCGTGGAGACGAAACCACACACCGACGCCACTTCGATGATCGACATCGGCGTCTGCTTGAGCAGTTGCCGGGCGCGGATAAGGCGTAGCTTCAGGTAATAGCGTGACGGCGAGCAGTGCAGGTATTTCTGGAACAACCGCTCCAGCTGTCGACGCGACACCGCGACATACACCGCCAGTTCATCCAGATCGATCGGCTCTTCCAGGTTGGCTTCCATCAGCGCGACGATTTCCTGCAACTTCGGCTGGTTGGTGCCGAGCATGTGCTTGAGCGGCACACGCTGGTGATCCTGTTCGTTGCGGATGCGCTCGTAGACGAACATTTCCGAGATCGCTGCCGACAGTTCACGACCGTGATCGCGGCTGATCAGGTGCAGCATCATGTCCAGCGGCGCGGTACCGCCGGAGCTGGTGAAGCGGTTACGGTCGAGGGTGAACAGGCGTGTGCTCATGGCCACGCGCGGGAAAGCTTCCTGCATCGCCGCCAGACATTCCCAGTGCACGCTGCAATCGAAGCCGTCGAGCAGACCGGCACAGGCCAACGCCCAACTGCCGGTGCACACCGCGCCCAGCCGCTTGGACTGGCGCGCCTGGCTTTGCAGCCACGAGACGTGTTCACGGGTTACGGTGCGTTGAATGCCGATGCCGCCGCAGACAATCACCGTGTCCAGGGGCGGGGCTTTGTGCATGGAGGCATCGGGAGTGATCTGCAGACCGTCACTGGCCCAGACCTGGCCGCCATCGACGGTGAGGGTGCTCCAGCGATACAGCTCGCGACCGGACAACTGGTTGGCCATGCGCAGCGGCTCAACGGCGGACGCCAGGGAAATCAGCGTGAAATTGTCCAGCAGCAGAAAGCCGATGGATTGAGGCGCACGGTTCTGGGGTTGGGCCCCGGAGTTGAACGACGTCATCGCGGTATCTCCTCACACAAAGCGGGTGGCGGCCTCAGGCGGAGGCTCTTGTTATTGCCCGCGTCTCACGGAGAAAGCAGGCTTTGTTATGACAGAGCAATTGCCGTGCCTGAAATTGGACGGCCATTCAATAACTCCTGAAAACGACCTCGCGACGCGTCTATCCGAGACCTCGGAACATGCCATTTCGAAGTGCCATCAAGCGCCGCCAGAGCCCTGCCGCGCAGCCTGTGAGCAGATCGGTAGCACTTGTGGGAACTGGCCTGCAGCGGATTTGCACAGAGTGTCACCGCAAGCACGGACGACGGACGGTCGAGTAACGACCGACAAGTCACGACTGGCAATGACGCTTGTCTGATTGCGACGCGCCAAAAGGTGGCGCAGCTCGATTGTGGTGTTCTTTTGTCGAGCAGTTTTGACTGGTCTGGCACTCCACTCTGCTAGATCAACCTGTGGCGAGGGGATTTATCCCCGATCGGCTGCGCAGCAGTCGTAAATCCATTCACCAAAGTGTGTCAGGCAAAACTCGATTGCAGGATTTGGGACTGCTTCGCAGCCCAGCGGGGATAAATCCCCTCGCCACGGGTTCACGGTCAGCATTCAACCGCACTGACCGCCAAGCCACCGCGCGAAGTTTCTTTATATTTGTCATGCATATCTGCGCCGGTATCGCGCATGGTGCGGATCACCCGGTCCAGCGAGATAAAGTGCTGCCCGTCGCCGCGCAGGGCCATTTGCGCCGCGTTGATGGCTTTCACTGCCGCGATTGCATTGCGCTCAATGCACGGCACTTGCACCAGCCCGCCAACCGGGTCGCAGGTCAGACCAAGGTTGTGCTCCAGGCCGATTTCCGCCGCATTGCACAGTTGTTCAGGGGTGGCGCCAAGAATCTCCGCCAGCCCCGCCGCTGCCATGGCGCAGGCCGAACCGACCTCGCCCTGACAACCGACCTCGGCCCCAGAAATCGAAGCATTCTTCTTGCACAAAATGCCGACTGCCGCCGCGCCGAGGAAATAGTCGACGACGTTGGCGTCGGTGACTGCCTCGCTGAATTTCATGAAGTAGTGCAGCACCGCCGGGATGATCCCCGCCGCGCCGTTGGTCGGTGCAGTGACCATGCGCCCGCCAGCGGCATTCTCTTCATTGACGGCCAGAGCAAACAGATTGACCCACTCCATCGCGCTCAGGGTCGAGCCGATGACATTGGGCTTATTCAGCTCTTGCAGGCTGCGGTGCAACTTCGCCGCACGCCGCCGCACGTTCAGGCCGCCGGGCAGAATGCCTTCGTGCTTGAGGCCTTGCTCGACGCAATCCTGCATCGCTCGCCACAGTTTCATCAGCCCGGCGCGGATTTCTTCTTCACTGCGCCAGACCTTTTCATTGGCCAGCATCAGTTCGGCAACGCGCAGGTTGTGTTTTTTGCACAACTCCAGCAGCTCGACCGCACTGGAGAAATCGTAGGGCAATTCGGTGCGATCCAGATCGACCACACCGCTGCTGGCCTGCGCCTCATCAACGACGAAGCCGCCGCCGACCGAATAGTAGGTGTCCCGGTGCAGCTCAGCGAACTCGCCTTCGGCCACCAGCGTCATGGCGTTGGGATGGAATGGCAGGTTTTCATCGATCAGGCGCATGTCCCGCGCCCACACAAACGGCACCGACAGGCGACCATCCAATAACAACGTATGGGTTTCACGCAGCGCCTGAATGCGCGGGCCGATCTGCGCCGGGTCGATTGCGTCCGGCCACTCGCCCATCAGGCCCATGATCACCGCGTTGTCGCTGCCGTGACCGATGCCGGTGGCGGAAAGCGATCCGAACAACTGCACCTCGATGCGCCGCACCTGTTCCAGCTGGTGCTTGCCGCGCAGCGACTCGACGAACAATGCGGCGGCGCGCATCGGCCCGACGGTGTGGGAACTGGAAGGGCCGATGCCGATTTTGAACAGGTCGAAAACGCTGATAGCCATTGCTGCGAAGCTCCTGAGAATACCGGTCCGGGCGGCAAAAGCGCCCGCTGGCGGAGCTGCTACGCTCAAGCTGCGATCCGCCGAATGCCGGCATCATCGGGCTTTTGTCGGCGCGCTCGGCGTCTGACACCGACGCAGTCATGTCCAGCAGCGTCGTTACGTTTTCGCCCCGCAAATACGCCGTTTTTATGCCGTTGAGCAGGTCATCGGGGGCGGAAAAAAGCTGTAAGCGACGTCACCGACACTGGAAGCGACCATCCCTGTACTGGATACGACCCTCCCTGTAGGCGTCAGATTTTCACTGGTACATGATCGGGATGACTCGATTGCAAGGCGCTGCGGTAGAGCTGTCGTCAGAACGCCACCAACCGCAACCCATAAGTGCGGTGGTCCACAGTCGGAACACTGCCAAAAAAAACACCAAGGAGTCCATCCATGAAAGGTTCCCCGTCGTTGTTGTTGGCCGCCCTGCTGAGTCTGCCGTTACTGGCGCAAGCCGCAGAACCGGCACAGTGCAGCCTCGTTAACTTCTCCGATGTCGGCTGGACCGACATCACCGCAACCACCGCCACCACTTCCGTTGTTCTCAACGCCCTCGGCTACAAGACCAAAACCACCATGATCTCCGTGCCCGTGACCTACAAGTCGCTGGCCGACGGCAAGAACATGGACGTGTTTCTCGGTAACTGGATGCCGACCATGGAGAACGACATCAAGCCGTATCGCGATGCCGGCACCGTCGACACCGTGCGCACCAACCTCAAGGGTGCCAAATACACCCTCGCCGTGCCGCAAGCCCTGTACGACAAAGGCCTGCATGACTTCGCCGACATCGCCAAATTCAAGAAAGAGCTCGACGGCAAGATCTACGGCATCGAGCCGGGCAACGACGGCAACCGGCTGATCCAGAGCATGATCGACAAGGATGCCTTCGGCCTGAAAACCGCTGGCTTCAAGATCGTCGAATCTTCCGAGGCCGGCATGCTCTCGCAAGTCGACCGGGCGCAGAAGCGCGACACTGCCGTGGTCTTCCTCGGCTGGGCACCGCACCCGATGAACAAGCGCTTCAAGATTCAATACCTGACCGGCGGCGACGACTTCTTCGGCCCCGATTTCGGCGCAGCCACCGTGGCGACCAACACCCGCAAGGGTTACGCCGAAGAATGCAGCAACGTCGGTCAGCTGTTGAAAAACCTGGAGTTCACCGTCGACATGGAAAGTGAACTGATGGGCAACATTCTCGACGACAAGATGAAGCCTGACGCGGCCGCCAAGGCCTGGCTGAAAAAGAATCCACAGGTGCTCGATACCTGGCTCGCTGGCGTGACCACCATTGACGGTAAACCAGGCCTGGAGGCCGTGAAAGCCAAGCTCGCGCCTTGATTTGAGGGGCACCGCTTATGCCGGGCAGGCGTGCCTGCCCGGGCTGTTAATTTCCTTGCATGCGGACGTTCACTACCATGCTGATTGATCAGAAAATACCTTTAGGCCAGTACATCGCGGGCTTCGTCGAGTGGTTGACGCAACACGGCGCCAACACCTTCGACGCAATCGCCGTGACACTGGAAACGATGATCCACGGCGTGACGTTTGCGCTGACCTGGTTCAACCCGTTGGTGCTGATTGGCCTGATTGCCATCATTGCCCATCTGATTCAACGCAAGTGGGGCCTGACCGCGTTCGTGGTCGCCTCGTTCCTGCTGATCCTCAACCTCGGTTACTGGCAGGAAACCATGGAAACCCTCGCCCAGGTGCTGTTCGCCACCCTGGTCTGCGTGTTGATCGGCGTGCCGCTGGGCATCGTCGCCGCGCACAAACCGATGTTCTACACCATGATGCGGCCGGTGCTCGATCTGATGCAGACCGTGCCGACCTTCGTTTACCTCATTCCTACCCTGACCCTCTTCGGGCTGGGTGTGGTTCCGGGCCTGATCTCCACGGTGGTCTTCGCCATCGCGGCGCCGATCCGCCTGACCTACCTGGGCATCCGCGATGTCCCGCAAGAACTGATGGACGCCGGCAAGGCCTTCGGCTGCTCGCGTCGCCAATTGCTCTCAAGGATCGAACTGCCGCACGCCATGCCGAGCATCGCGGCCGGCATCACCCAGTGCATCATGCTGTCGCTGTCGATGGTGGTGATCGCGGCACTGGTCGGCGCCGACGGACTCGGCAAACCGGTGGTCAACGCACTGAACACTGCTGATATTGCGCTGGGCTTCGAAGCAGGCCTGGCAATCGTACTGCTGGCGATCATGCTCGACCGTATCTGCAAACAACCCGACGCCAAAGTAGGGGGTGACGCATGAGCATAATTCGCTTCGAAGACGTCGACGTAATCTTCTCCAAGGACCCGCGCGAGGCCCTCAAGCTGCTCGATCAGGGCATGACCCGCAACGAGATCCTGAAGAAGACCGGTCAGATCGTCGGCGTGGAAAAAGCCACGCTGGACATCAACAAAGGCGAGATCTGCGTGCTGATGGGCCTGTCCGGCTCGGGCAAGTCGAGCCTGCTGCGCTGCATCAACGGCCTCAACACGGTGAGCCGCGGCAAGCTGTTCGTCGAGCATGAAAACCGTCAGATCGACATCGCGTCCTGCACGCCCGCCGAGCTGAAGATGATGCGCACCAAGCGTATTGCCATGGTGTTCCAGAAGTTTGCCCTGATGCCTTGGCTGACGGTGCGCGAGAACATCAGTTTCGGTCTGGAGATGCAGGGTCGACCGGAGAAGGAACGCAAGAAACTGGTCGACGAGAAACTCGAACTGGTCGGCCTGACCCAATGGCGCAACAAGAAGCCGGACGAACTTTCCGGCGGCATGCAACAGCGCGTCGGCCTCGCCCGTGCGCTGGCCATGGACGCCGATATTCTGCTGATGGACGAACCGTTCTCGGCCCTCGACCCGCTGATCCGCCAGGGTCTGCAGGATGAACTGCTGGAACTGCAACGCAAGCTGAGCAAGACCATCGTGTTTGTCAGCCACGACCTTGATGAAGCCCTCAAACTCGGCAGCCGCATCGCGATCATGAAGGACGGTCGGATCATCCAGTACAGCGTGCCGGAAGAAATCGTCCTCAACCCGGCGGACGACTATGTGCGCACCTTTGTCGCCCACACCAACCCGCTCAACGTGCTCTGCGGCCGCAGCCTGATGCGCACGCTGGACAAGTGCAAACGCATCAACGGCTCGGTGTGCCTCGACCCGGGCGGCGACTCGTGGCTGGACCTGGCCGAAGGCAACACCATCAAAGGCGCACGCCAGAACGGCTCGGTGCTGAACCTGCAGAACTGGGCACCGGGGCAAGCAGTGGAAGGCCTGGAGCGCAAACCGACGCTGGTGGACTCGAACATCGGCATGCGTGACGCGCTGCAGATCCGTTATCAGACCGGCAACAAGCTGGTGCTGCACGATAACAATCATGTGGTGGGGATTCTCGGCGACAGCGAGTTGTATCACGCGTTGTTGGGCAAGAATCTGGGGTAAAGTCCGCAGACACAAAAACGCCGCGAGACTTTCGCGGCGTTTTTGTTCGTACAGATATTCAACTGCAAACAGAGAACCTGTGGCGAGGGGATTTATCCCCGATGGGGCGCGAAGCGGACCCAAGTCGTCAATCGCGGTAATTGAGTAAAACCGCGTTTGACGGTTTCAGGGCTGCTTCGCAGCCCAACGGGGATAAATCCCCTCGCCACAATGGTTCAGCGGTGCAGCTGACTGCACCGCTGAATCTCAAGGTTTAGCTATACACCCGGCCAAGAAGCTGCCGATGGCTTTCAAACTGATCCAGCACATCTCGGGTGATCTGCTCCGGGGTGAAGCCCATCAAGTCGTAATCCTGGCTGCCATTGTGCAGATACACCTCAGCGCGGTAATAACGCTGACGCGCTTCATCTGATTGCGCCGATTCGGTCGGGGTCGCCAGATAACCATCCAGGCTCACTTCGTAAACGAAAGGGTTGCCCTCTTCCATCTCGACCCGCACGCCCATGCAACGCTTGGCCTTGCCCAGCAGCGTCTGCACTTCAATGCCCTGATTGCGCAATTGCGCCGCTGCATCTTCCAGCGCCGGGGTGACGTGCTTGTCCATGAAGCGCTGCACCACCGATTGGCTCGGCTGCAGATCCAGTTGCGTCAGGCGCTCGCTGAAACCACGGCGTCCGCGCTCGGCCAGTTGCGCTTGCTCCTGTTCGATCTGCACGTCCTGGCGCATCGCCTTGTGCAGGCCGAACATGAAGCAGATCAGCACCACCGAGAACGGCAGGCCGGCCAGCACCACCATGGTCTGCATGGCTTCGAAGTTGCCGGCGAACAGCAGGCCGATGGTCACCAGCGTGATCACCACCGACCAGAAGATCCGCAGCCAGTGCGGCGCGTCTTCGTCGACGTTGCCGCCCTTGCAGGAAAGATTCGCCATCATCACCGCGCCGGAGTCGGCCGGAGTCAGGAACAGCACGAAGCCGACAAAGATCGACACCCCGATGACGACTTTCGACGCCGGATAATGCTCAAGCAACTGATAGATCGCCATCGACGGCTGTTCCAACGCCGTCTTGCCCAGCTCCACCGCGCCCTGATTCATCACCAGATCCAGCGCCGAGTTGCCGAAGATCGACAGCCACGCCAAGGTGAAGCCCAGCGGAATCAGCAGCACGCCAGCGACCAGTTCACGCACGCTGCGACCACGGGAAATCCGCGCAATGAACATGCCTACGAATGGCGCCCAGGAAATCCACCACGCCCAGTAGAACAGCGTCCACAGGCCCAACCAGCGGTCGGACTTGGCGCTGTCGCCTTCATAGACGTACAGGTCGAAGGTCTTCAGCACCACGCCGTTGAGGTAGTCACCGATGTTCTGCACGAAACCGTTGAGCAGGTGCAAAGTCGGGCCGAACAGCAGGACGAAAATCAGCAGGCCGCTGAACAGCACGATGTTCAGGTTGGACAGACGACGAATGCCGTTTTCCACACCCGACACGGCAGCGATGGTCGCCACGGTGCTCATGACGATGATGACGATCAGCAGGTTGGTGTTGCTGTGCTCCATGCCGAACAGGTTTTCCAGCCCGGACGACACTTGCAGCGAGCCAATCCCCAGGTTGGTCACCAGACCCAGCAGCGTTACGAACATGCCGAAGCCGTCCACCGCGTGCCCGGCCGCACCCTTGACCCAGCGCTCGCCGACCAGCGGATACAGCGCCGAACGCAGCGCCAGCGGCTGGTTATGCCGATAGGCAAAATACGCCACCGCCAGACCGACCAAAGCGTAAATCGCCCAGCCGTGCAGGCCCCAGTGCAGGAAAGTCAGTTGCACCGCCTGCCGCGCGGCCATATTCGTGGCCGAGGTGCCTTCCGGCGGATTGAAATAGTGATCCAGTGGCTCGGACGCGCCGAAGTACAGCAGCGAAATGCCGATGCCCGACGAGAACAGCATCCCCGCCCAGGCGCCGTAACTGAAATCCGGGGTGTCGTCCTTGCTGCCCAGTTTGAGTTTGCCGTACGAGGAAAACGCCAGACCGACCACGAACACCAGGTAGGCAGCGATCACCACCATGTAGTACCAGCCGAAGCTGCGCGACAACCAGGCCTGGGCCATGCCCAACATTCTGCCGGCCTCTTGCGGGGCGATAATCAGAATGGCGGTCAACAACAGAATCAGCGCGGTCGAGGTGTAGAACACCCAACCGTTGACCGTCACCTTCTCGGGCGGGGTCTTTATTAGCGAGGCAGAACTCATGGCACAAATGCTCCAGGCAGTGCGAGAGAAGAACACAAGGCATCACGGAACCCGACCAATCGGTTAGTTGGCAGCCGACCGGCGGGTGATATAAAGACACTCCGAAAAAAGCCCGAACCTGCCGAAATGGCGTTGCGTATTCGCTTTCGTGGCCAGAGGCGACGGACGTTCATCCGAAACCTGGCCCCGAGCGTCTTGCCCTTTCAACACGTCCATCGAATCGCGAACCGCGCCATGCCCCGCGCAGGTTTCGAGCCGTTTCAGGTGTCGGTTTTTATCGTCATTACGCGTAGGAATTTTCTGTAGGCAGCGACGAATTGTCGCAGATCTTATTCTTTGTTGATTGAACGTTCAATCAAAACAAAATAGACTGGCCCTCAATCCGATCGGCGTTATTCGCCCCTCGGAAGGCCTAAGGAGATGTGCAAGATGCCCAAGGTCGGTATGCAACCCATCCGCCGCCAACAACTGATCGAAGCCACTTTGCAAGCGGTCGATCAGGTCGGAATGGGGGACGCCAGCATTGCGCTGATCGCCCGTTTGGCCGGTGTCTCGAATGGCATCATCAGTCATTACTTTCAGGACAAGAACGGCCTGATCGCCGCCACGATGCGGTACCTGATGACCGCCCTCAGCGAGAGCGTCACCGCGCGCCGTCAGGCGCTGGCAGATGACAGCCCACGGGCGCATCTGCAGGTGATCATCGAAGGCAACTTCGACGCCAGCCAGGTCAATGGCCCGGCAATGAAAACCTGGCTGGCCTTCTGGGCCACCAGCATGCACCAGCCGTCTTTGCACAGGTTGCAGCGGATCAACGATCACCGTCTGTATTCCAACCTGTGCTGCCAGTTCCGCCGCGTGCTGCCGCTCGAAGATGCGCGCAGCGCCGCCCGGGGTCTGGCAGCGTTGATTGACGGCTTGTGGTTGCGCGGCGCGCTGTCGGGAGACGCTTTCGACACGGCGCAGGCGCAACAGATCGCTTACGAATACATGGATTTCCAATTGGCCAAGAAGGTGAGCTAGAGCACACAGAAAATGCTCGGCCCCTGAACTCCACCGCAGCGTCATCGCGGTGGTCAACGCCAACCACCAATGCACTTGCGAGGACACTATGGCCCGTTTCGAACTGCAAAAACTCTACATCGATGGCGCGTACACCGACGCCGGCAGCGACGCCACCTTCGAAGCCATCAACCCGGCGAACGGTGAAGTCCTCGCACTGGTGCAACGTGCGACCAAAGACGACGTCGAGCGCGCTGTGGTCAGCGCCGAAAAGGGCCAGAAAATCTGGGCCGCGATGACCGCCATGGAGCGTTCGCGCATCCTGCGTCGCGCCGTCGACATCCTGCGCGAGCGCAACGATGAGCTGGCTGCGCTGGAAACCCTGGACACCGGCAAATCCTTCTCCGAAACCAAGTACGTCGACATCGTCACCGGCGCTGACGTGCTGGAATACTACGCAGGCCTGGTGCCCGCCATCGAAGGCGAGCAGATCCCGCTGCGTGACACCTCTTTCGTTTACACCCGTCGCGAACCACTGGGCGTGGTCGCCGGTATCGGCGCGTGGAACTACCCGATCCAGATCGCCCTGTGGAAATCCGCTCCAGCCCTGGCCGCCGGTAACGCGATGATCTTCAAGCCAAGCGAAGTCACCTCGCTGACCACTCTGAAACTGGCTGAGATCTACACCGAAGCGGGCGTGCCGAACGGCGTGTTCAACGTCCTGACCGGCAGCGGCCGCGAAGTCGGCACCTGGCTGACCGAGCACCCGCGCATCGAGAAAATCTCCTTCACTGGCGGCACCGACACCGGCAAGAAAGTCATGGCCAGCGCTTCGGCTTCGTCGCTCAAAGACGTGACCATGGAACTGGGCGGCAAGTCGCCGCTGATCATCTGCGACGACGCCGATCTTGATCGCGCTGCCGACACCGCGATGATGGCCAACTTCTACAGCTCCGGTCAGGTCTGCACCAACGGCACTCGCGTGTTCGTACCGGCGCACCTGAAAGCGGCGTTCGAGGCCAAGATCGTTGAGCGCGTTGCCCGCATCCGCGTTGGCAACCCGGAAGACGAAAACACCAACTTCGGCCCGCTGGTCAGCTTCCCGCACATGGAAAGCGTGTTGGCTTACATCGCCAAGGGTAAAGAAGAAGGCGCACGCGTGCTGTGCGGCGGCGGTCGTCTGACCGACGGCGAATTCGCCAAAGGCGCGTTCGTTGCGCCAACCGTGTTCACCGACTGCACCGACGACATGACCATCGTGCGCGAAGAAATCTTCGGCCCGGTGATGGCGATCCTCTCCTACGAAACCGAAGAAGAAGTGATCCGCCGCGCCAACGACACCGACTTCGGCCTGGCCGCCGGTATCGTTACCAAAGACCTGAACCGCGCCCACCGCGTGATCCATCAACTGGAAGCCGGTATCTGCTGGATCAATGCCTGGGGCGAGTCCGACGCGAAAATGCCGGTCGGCGGCTACAAGCAGTCGGGTGTGGGCCGTGAGAACGGGATCAGCTCGCTGAACAACTTCACCCGCATCAAATCGGTACAGGTCGAGCTGGGCGATTACGTCTCGGTGTTCTGATCAGCTAGCTGATCTGCTGCAAGCGGCAAGTTTCAAGCTGCAAGTAAAAGCAGTTTGGGCTTGCCGCCCTCCCCGATTTCGAAGCCACCGCTCGCTGCTTTTCCTTGCAGCTAGAAGCTAGTGGCTTGTAGCTCCCGCAGGAGAATTTATGACTCAAGAATATGACTACATCATCATAGGCGCCGGCTCTGCAGGTAACACACTTGCGACCCGTCTGACTGAAGACGAAGGCGTCACCGTTCTGCTGCTCGAAGCCGGGGGGCCGGACTACCGCCTCGACTTCCGCACGCAGATGCCCGCCGCGCTGGCGTTCCCGCTGCAGGGTCGTCGCTACAACTGGGCCTACGAAACCGATCCAGAGCCGCACATGGACGGTCGCCGGATGGAATGCGGTCGCGGCAAGGGCCTTGGCGGCTCTTCGCTGATCAACGGCATGTGCTACATCCGTGGCAACGCCATGGACTATGACGGCTGGGCGAAACTGCCGGGCCTGGAAGACTGGTCGTACCTCGATTGCCTGCCGTACTTCCGCAAAGCTGAAACCCGTGACATCGGCCCGAACGATTACCACGGTGGCGACGGCCCGGTCAGCGTGACCACGCCGAAAGCCGGCAACAACCCGCTGTTCCACGCCATGGTTGAAGCCGGCGTGCAGGCCGGTTACCCGCGCACCGAAGACCTCAACGGTTACCAGCAGGAAGGCTTCGGCCCGATGGACCGCACCGTGACGCCGAACGGCCGCCGTGCTTCCACCGCCCGTGGCTACCTCGACATCGCCAAGAAGCGTTCGACCCTGACCATCGTCACCCACGCCCTGACCGACAAGATTCTGTTCGAAGGCAAGCGCGCGGTCGGCGTGCGTTACCTGATCGGTGACGCTGAAGAACGTGTTGAAGCCAAGGCGCGCAAGGAAGTCCTGCTGTGCTCCGGCGCCATCGCTTCGCCGCAGATTCTGCAGCGCTCCGGTGTCGGCCCGGCGAAACTGCTGGAAAGCCTCGACATCCCGGTGGTCCACGATCTGCCGGGTGTCGGTGAAAACCTGCAGGATCACCTTGAGCTGTACCTGCAATACGCCTGCACCCAACCGGTTTCGCTGTACCCGTCGCTGCTCTGGTACAACCAGCCGGCGATCGGTGCCGAGTGGCTGTTCAACGGCACCGGCATCGGCGCCAGCAACCAGTTCGAGGCCGGCGGTTTCATTCGTTCGCGTCCGGAATTCGAATGGCCGAACATCCAGTACCACTTCCTGCCGGTGGCGATTAACTACAACGGCAGCAACGGTGTGAAAGAACACGGTTTCCAGGCGCACATGGGCTCCATGCGCTCGCCGAGCCGTGGTCGCATCCAAGTCAAATCCAAGGACCCGCGCCAGCACCCGAGCATCCTCTTCAACTACATGGCCACCGAGCAGGACTGGCAGGAATTCCGCGACGGCATCCGCCTGACCCGCGAAATCATGCAGCAGCCGGCCCTCGACGCGTTCCGTGGTCGCGAAATCAGCCCGGGCATCGACGTGCAAACCGATGAGCAGCTCGACAAGTTCATCCGCGAGCACGCTGAAACCGCGTTCCACCCGTCCTGCTCGTGCAAGATGGGCACCGACGAGATGGCCGTGGTCGATGGCGAAGGTCGTGTGCACGGCATGCAGAGCCTGCGCGTGGTCGATGCTTCGATCATGCCGATCATCACCACCGGCAACCTCAACGCGCCGACGATCATGATGGCCGAGAAAATCGCCGATAAGATCCGCGGCCGCAAGCCGCTGCCCCGCAGCAATGCTGCGTACTACGTTGCGAACGGCGCCCCGGTCAAGGGCAAGCCGATGCGGGATATCACACCGGTTACGCAGTAAGTCGTAATACCTCCCCTGATCGTTCCCACGCTCCGCGTGGGAACGCATCCCGGGACGCTCCGCGTCCCAAAGCGGACGCAGAGCGTCCATGGCGGCATTCCCACCCAGAGCGTGGGAACGATCTGCTGTCGGGCACAGTAAATCCTCCTACACCCCCTCTTCACTTGATCCTACCCCCACGCAGGCCTACTCTAGACCTCGCGCAACCGTTTCACCCCTCCCCGCTGTCGCCATGCCGCTACTCCATTACAAGGAGGTTCCCGAATGTTCGATTTCCACCCCCAGCTCAAGCAGCGCTTTGCTGCCTTGCGCACGGGCGCTGAATTTTTTTCCCTGCGGTATGTGCGCGAGTCCGGGCAGTTTCTGTCGGTGCGCAAGAACGTCGCCGAACCGCCGAGCCTGAGCCGCGATGAAGGGGCGATGCTCACCGTACGTGTCAATGGCGTCGAAGCCTATGCGGCGACCAATGACCTCTCGCAACAAGGCCTGCAAGCCGCTCTCGAGCGCGCCGAGCAACAGGCCCGCCGGCTCAAGCCGCACGCCTTGCTCGATCTGCGCGAGCAGACGCTTTCCAGTGACCGCGCGGATTATTTTTCACCCAACCTCGAACAGACCTTCCCGTCCCTGAGCGAATGCTTCGATCTGCTCGGTGCGGAGTCCGCCTCGGTGCCCAAGGATGAACGCCTGGTCAGTTGGCAGGTGAGCATCGGCATCACTAACGTCGAGCAGATCTACCTGAGCAGCGCCGGCGCCGAATTGCGCCAGGCCCAGCGCTTCGTTTATCCGAGCCTCGACGTCACCGCCTACGACGGCAACGACAGCCAGACCCGCAGCCTCGGCCGCGAGAATTTCGGCCAACAGGGTGGCGCCGACGTCATCAGCCGCTGCGGCCTGGTCGGTGCCGGTCCGCAAGTCGCCGACCAGGCCCTGCAACTGCTGCTCGCGCCGAACACCCCGCAAGGCCGGCGCGACCTGCTGCTGATGCCCGATCAGATGATGCTGCAGATCCACGAATCCATCGGTCACCCGCTGGAGCTTGACCGCATCCTCGGCGATGAGCGCAATTACGCCGGCACCAGTTTCGTCAAGACCAGCGATTTCGGCAGCCTGCAATACGGCTCCAACCTGCTCAACGTAACCTTCGACCCGGGCATCCCGGAAGAACTCGCCAGCTACGGCCATGACGACGACGGCACTGCGGCGAGCAAACAATTCCTGATCCGCGACGGCCTGTTGCTGCGCCCACTGGGTGGGGCACTGTCGCAGTATCGTGCCGGCCTCGAAGGCGTTGCCAACAGCCGCGCCTGCGGCTGGAACCGGCCACCGATCGACCGCATGGCCAACCTCAACATCGAGCCGGGCGATCAGACGCTGGAGCAGATGATCGGTGGTATCGAGCACGGCATCCTGATGAGCACCAATCGCTCGTGGTCGATCGACGATGCGCGCAACAAATTCCAGTTCGGCTGCGAATGGGGCCAGCTGATCGAGCATGGTGAACTTAAAGGCGTGGTGAAAAATCCCAACTACCGGGCCATTTCCGCGCACTTCTGGAAGAGCCTGCGCGCCGTCGGCGATGCCAACACCGTCAAGGTGCTGGGCACGCCGAACTGCGGCAAGGGCGAACCGAACCAGGTGATTCGCGTCGGCCACGCTTCGCCGGCCTGCGTATTCAGCAACATTGATGTGTTTGGGGGAGACGCCTGATGAGCATTTCGAAGCGTCAGTCCGACGCCTTCAAGGTCATGGTCAACTGGCTGCGCGACAGCGTGCGCGAGCCGGAACAGTTCACGCTCAGCTACGCCGCCGAAGCCTCGGCGTTCGTGCGCTTCAATCACGCCA
The DNA here is from genome assembly GCF_054871425.1 of Pseudomonas glycinis. Lineage (NCBI taxonomy): Bacteria > Pseudomonadati > Pseudomonadota > Gammaproteobacteria > Pseudomonadales > Pseudomonadaceae > Pseudomonas > Pseudomonas glycinis. The sequence continues at coordinate 160,300 of NZ_JBTYHF010000002.1, forward strand.
AGGTGCGCCAGGCCGGGCAAGTACAGCAGGCCAACGTCGGCCTGAAACTGATCGACGACGGTCGCCACGCCGACCTGCAGATCACCTTGTCCGGGGATCAGGAAGCCGATCTGCAACGGCTCGCCGAGGGCCTGCAACAACTGCGCGAAACCCTGCCGCTGCTGCCGCAGGATCCGTACCTGCTGCTCAATCACAACAGCTGGCAGAGCACGCACGTACAAGCGCATCCGCTGCCGGACACCGAAGATGTCGTCGGGCAAATCTGCGCTGCCGCTGAAGGTTTGGAACTGGTCGGTTTCTATGCTGCCGGCCCGATCAGCCGCGGTTTCGCCAGCTCCGCCGGCGCGTTCGGCTGGCATGAAGCCAACAGTTTCAACTTCGACTTCAGCCTGTTCCATGAAAACGGCGAAGCGGTAAAGGCCAGCTATGCCGGGCATGACTGGAGCGACGAGGGCTTCGCCCGGCGTTTCGCCCAGGCCCGCGAACAGCTGGAGTTTCTCGGCCGACCGTTACGCACTTTGGCACCGGGACAGTACCGCGCCTATCTGGCGCCGGCGGCACTGGAAGAAATCATGGGCATGCTCAGTTGGGGCGGGTTCTCGGCGCAATCGATCGCCAGCAAGAGCAGTCCGTTGCAGAAACTCTACGTCGGCGATCAGGCGTTCAGTCCGCTGGTGTCGCTGGATGAGAAAGTCAGCGAATCCCTGAGCCCGGCGTTTTCCGCCGAGGGATATCCGCGCAGCGATCTGCGTCTGATCATCGAAGGCCGGGCCGGTGATCAACTGGTCGGCTCGCGCAGCGCCGCCGAATATGGTCTGGCGGCGAACGGTGCGGGCGGCGGCGAAATGCCCAGTGCATTGAACATGGCCGCCGGTGATCTGTCGCAGCAAGAGATCCTCAAGCAGTTGGGCACCGGGCTGTACATCAGCAATCTGTGGTACCTGAACTACTCGGATCAACCGGCGGCGCGCATGACCGGCATGACCCGTTTCGCGACCTTCTGGGTCGAGAACGGCGAAATCCAGGCGCCGGTCAGCACCATGCGTTTCGATGACAGCGCCTACAACCTGCTCGGCTCGCAGTTGGAAGCGTTGACTACCGAGCGTGAATTGCTGCTCTCGGCGAGTACCTACAGCCAGCGCAATACCTCGTCATCGCTGTTGCCGGGGGCGCTGGTCAGCCGGTTGACCCTAACGCTGTAAAACAAAGCTCCCCGGCACACAGGGGATCAACTGTTGGAATAGAAACTGTGGCGAGGGGATTTATCCCCGATGGACTGCGCAGCAGTCCCGCTTTTTTGGGGCCGCTGCGCGACCCAGCGGGGATAAATCCCCTCGCCACAGGGTTTCATGTTTGAACAAAAATCTGGATTAACCACCCACAAGAGGTTCCATGCCCAACCGCCCGCCTCTCGACGCCATCACCGCCCGCTGGTTGCCGTGGGTCGTCGCCATCGCGTTCTTCATGCAGTCCCTCGACGGGACCATCCTCAATACCGCGCTGCCGGCCATGGCCAGCGATCTGGCCGAAGACCCGTTGCGCATGCAGGGTGTGATCATCGCCTACATGCTCACCGTGGCCCTGCTGATCCCGGCCTCCGGATGGATCGCCGACCGCTTCGGCACCAAGAAAATCTTCTTCGGCGCGATTCTGCTGTTCAGTTTCGGCTCGTTGCTCTGCGCCTTGTCCAGCAGCCTGAGCATGCTTATCGGTGCGCGGGTGATTCAGGGCCTCGGCGGTGCGCTGATGTTGCCGGTCGGGCGACTGGTGGTGCTGCGTGCCTACCCGCGCTCGGAACTGGTGCGGATCATGGGTTTCATCACCATTCCCGGCCTGCTCGGCCCGCTGATCGGCCCGACCATGGGCGGCTGGATGGTGGAATACGTGACGTGGCACTGGATCTTCCTGATCAATCTGCCGGTCGGGGTGATCGGCTGTTATGCGGTGTGGAAATTCATTCCCGACCTGCGCGGCACGGAGCGCACGCGCTTCGATAGCCTCGGTTTTCTGCTGTTCGGCGCGGCGATGATCCTCATCACCATTGCCATGGAAGGTCTTGGTGAACTGCACCTGCCGCACCTGCGGGTGATGTTGCTGCTGTTCGCCGGCATGGCCTGTCTGGCGGCGTACTGGCTGCGCGCCGGGCATATCGAGAATCCGCTGTTTGCGCCTTCGCTGTTCAAGACCCGCACGTTCGCCGTGGGCATTCTCGGCAACCTGTTCGCGCGACTGGGCAGCGGCGCCCTGCCGTTTCTGGTACCGCTACTGCTGCAAGTCGCGTTGGGTTACTCGCCGTCGCAAGCCGGGATGAGCATGTTGCCACTGGCCGCTGCGGCGATGATCGCCAAGTGGGTCGCGCGGCCGCTGATCGAACGCCTCGGCTATCGCATCGTGCTCACCGGCAACACGCTGGCGCTGGGGATCATGCTGGCGAGCATGGGGCTGGTCAGCGAACAGACGCCGTACTGGCTGCTGCTGTGCCTGCTGGCGGTGCTGGGGGCAATCAACTCGCTGCAATTCACCGCGATGAATACGGTGACGCTGATCGACCTCGACGATGCCAGCGCCAGCAGCGGCAACAGTTTGCTGTCGGTGGTCGCGCAGTTGTCGCTGAGCCTCGGCGTGGCCTGCGCCGGTGCGCTGCTTGGTGGCTTCACTGCGAAGGTCGGCAACGATGGCGTGGAAACCGTGCTCGGCGCGTTCCAACTGACCTTCGTCACGGTCGGCGTGATGGCGATGCTGGCGGCGACGATTTTCTCGCAGCTGTCCAAGGAAGACGGGCGCCGGGCGAAACGGCCGCAGGAGCACATCGTACACTGATTCTGCTGAAAAACTTCTGTGGCTGCTGAAGGACTTCCGTGGCGAGGGGATTTATCCCCGCTGGGTTGCGCAGCAGCCCCAAAAAGGTTGTATGCGGTCAGCCTGATGAATTGAGGTGGCAGGTATTGGGGGGTGCTGCGCACCCCATCGGGGATAAATCCCCTCGCCACAGATAAATCCCCTCGCCACAGATAAATCCCCTCGCCACAGGTAATCCCTGCCTCGGATTCAATCGCTGTTCGTCCAGAACTGTCGAGGAAACTGGCACGGGGCTGCTACACTGCGCGACATTTTGTTTTGCAGGCCAGTCCCGTGACCACCATCGCCACCGCTTTTAATACTCTGCCGCTGTCCGCCGCCATGCTGGCTAACCTCGAATCACTCGGTTATGCCCAGATGACGCCGATCCAGGCGCAGAGCTTGCCGGTGATCCTCAAGGGGATGGACCTGATCGCCCAGGCCAAGACCGGCAGCGGCAAGACCGCCGCGTTCGGCATCGGCCTGCTCAACCCGATCAACCCGCGCTACTTCGGGTGCCAGGCGCTTGTGATCTGCCCGACCCGCGAACTGGCCGACCAGGTGGCCAAGGAAGTCCGTCGTCTGGCCCGCGCCGAAGACAACATCAAAGTCCTGACCCTGTGCGGTGGCGTCTCGTTCGGCCCGCAGATCGCTTCGCTGGAGCACGGCGCGCACATCATCGTCGGCACCCCGGGGCGCATTCAGCAGCACCTGCGCAAGGGTTCGCTGGTGCTCGATGGCCTGAACACGCTGATCCTCGACGAAGCCGACCGCATGCTCGACATGGGTTTCTACGACGCCATCGAAGACATCATCATCAAGACCCCGGAGCGCCGGCAGACTCTGCTGTTCTCCGCGACCTACCCGGTGGGCATCAAGCAACTGGCTTCGAAATTCATGCGCGATCCGCAGACCGTCAAGGCTGAAGCCTTCCACGACGACACGCAGATCGAGCAGCGCTTCTACGAGATTTCCCCGGAAGAGCGCATGAGCGCGGTGACCAAAGTCCTGCACCACTTCCGTCCGGCGTCCTGCGTGGCGTTCTGCTTCACCAAGCAGCAGGTTCAGGAAACCGTCGATCACCTGACCGCCAAAGGTATTTCCGCCGTTGGCCTGCACGGCGATCTGGAACAGCGTGATCGTGATCAGGTACTGGCGATGTTCGCCAACCGCAGCACCTCGGTGCTGGTTGCCACCGACGTCGCCGCCCGTGGTCTGGACATCGATGCGCTGGACATGGTGATCAACGTCGAGCTGGCGCGCGATTCGGAAATCCACATCCACCGCGTCGGCCGTACCGGTCGCGCGGGCGAGAAAGGCATCGCCATCAGCCTGGTCGCGCCGTCCGAAGCTCATCGTGCGCAAGCCATCGAACAACTGCAGAAAGCGCCGCTGAACTGGGATCAGATCGACAACCTCAAGTCCCAGGGCCTGGCGCCGCTGCAACCGCCGATGACCACCCTGTGCATCGGCGCTGGCCGTAAAGACAAAGTGCGCCCGGGCGACATTCTTGGCGCACTGACCGGCGAAGCGGGCATTCCCGGTGCGCAGGTCGGCAAGATCGCGATCTTCGATTTCCAGGCCTACGTCGCTGTCGAGCGCACCGTGGCCATGCAGGCCTTGCAGCGCCTGAACGACGGCAAGATCAAGGGCCGCTCGTTGCGCGTGCGTATTCTCTGACCTGATCGTTCCCACGCTCTGCGTGGGAATGCATCCCGTGACGCTCCGCGTCACATAACAACGGACGCAGAGCGTCCATGGCGGCATTCCCACGCAGAGCGTGGGAACGATCATTGTGTGAGGACACCGTTTTGCGCTCTACCGAAGTCGTGATCATTGGCGCTGGCGCCGCCGGCTTGATGTGTGCCCTGACCGCCGCCGGGCGCGGGCGTCAGGTGTTGCTGCTCGACCACGCGAACAAGGCCGGCAAGAAAATCCTCATGTCCGGCGGTGGCCGCTGCAATTTCACCAACATGTACACCGAACCGAGCAATTTCCTTTCGCAGAACCCGCATTTCTGCAAATCGGCGCTGGCGCGTTACACCCAGTGGGATTTCATCGGCCTGGTCGGCAAACACGGCGTGCCGTACCACGAGAAGAAACTCGGCCAGCTGTTCTGCGATAACAAATCCAGCGACATTCTCGGCATGCTCCTTGATGAGTGCGATCAGGCCGGCGTCGAGCTGCACCTGGACACCTCGATCCAGACCATCGAAAAAACCGACAGCGGTTATCTGCTCGACACCACCCTCGGCCAAGTCCAGTGCCAGTCGCTGGTGATCGCCACCGGCGGGCTATCGATTCCGACCCTGGGCGCCACCGGTTTCGGTTATCAAGTCGCCAAACAGTTCGGCCATGAACTGCTGCCGACCCGCGCCGGCCTGGTGCCGTTCACCATTACCGACCAGCTCAAAGAGTTGTGCACAGAGCTGTCCGGGACCTCGGTGGATTGTCTGGTCAGCTGCAATGACCAGAGCTTTCGCGAGAACATCCTCTTCACTCACCGTGGCCTCAGCGGCCCGGCGATTCTGCAGATTTCCTCGTTCTGGGAACCCGGCGACACGGTGGAAATCAACCTGCTGCCGGATCACGACGCGGCGAGCTGGCTGCAAGAGCAAGTCGCCGAGCGTCCGAACAGCGAGCTGAAGACTTTGCTTGGCGAGATCTTCACCAAGAAGATGGCCAATCTGCTGGCGGACAACTGGTTTGTCTCCAAACCGATGAAGCAGTACACCCACGCTGAACTGGCGGAGATTGCCGAGAAGCTCGGCAGCTGGAAGGTTGTGCCGGCGGGGACTGAAGGCTATCGCACGGCTGAGGTGACCCTGGGCGGCGTCGACACCCGCGAGGTGTCGTCGAAGACCATGGAGTCGCTGAAAAGCCCGGGCCTGTACTTCATTGGGGAAGTGCTTGACGTCACCGGGCACTTGGGCGGCTTCAATTTCCAGTGGGCCTGGGCCTCTGGTTACGCTGCGGCGCAGTTCGTTTAACTCAAGGCCAAATACAAAACCCTGTGGGAGCGAGCCTGCTCGCGAATGCGGTGTACCAGTCGACATCAATGTTGAATGACACTCCGCTTTCGCGAGCAGGCTCGCTCCCACAATGGTTTGTGGTGTAAGTAAAAGGAACACTTTTTGCTGTCAGATGTGCTCGACGCCATTGCGTCGACGTCATTACTGGCTCAATTTAGCGGCATCGCCTCGGAAGGCCTTCGCACTTCATGTCCTCGACCTCGTTTCGTCAGTCTTTGCGGCGCCTGTGGGCGCTGGATAAATTCAGCTACAGCGTGCGGGTATTCATCGCCCTGACCGGCAGCATGGCGCTGTGCTGGTATCAGGATGAAATGGGCCTGCTGATCCCGTTGTTCCTCGGCATCATCGCCAGCGCCCTGGCCGAGACCGACGACAGTTGGCAGGGTCGTCTCAACGCTCTGGCGGTGACGCTGGTGTGTTTCAGCATCGCCGCGCTGTCGGTGGAATTGCTCTTTCCCTACCCGATCATTTTTGCCGTGGCCCTGGCGCTGGCCAGTTTCGGCCTGACCATGCTCGGCGCACTGGGCGAGCGTTACGGTGCGATCGCCTCGGCGACGCTGATTCTCTCGGTGTACACGATGATCGGCGTCGATCAGCGCGGCGGCGCGGTTACCGATTTCTGGCATGAACCGATGCTGCTGGTCGCCGGCGCGGCGTGGTATGGCCTGCTGTCGGTGCTGTGGCAGGCGCTTTTTTCCAATCAACCGGTGCAGCAAAGTCTGGCGCGGCTGTTCCGTGAACTGGGCCTGTATCTGAAGCTGAAATCCTCGCTGTTCGAGCCGATCCGGCAGATGGACGTCGAAGCCCGCCGCCTCGAACTGGCGCAGCAGAATGGCCGGGTGGTCGCCGCCCTGAACACGGCCAAGGAAATCATCCTGCACCGGGTCGGTAACGGTCGGCCCGGCTCGAAAGTCAGCCGCTATCTGAAGCTGTATTTCCTCGCGCAGGACATTCACGAACGCGCCAGCTCTTCGCACTACCCTTACAACGCGCTGGCCGAGGCGTTCTTCCACAGCGACGTGCTGTTCCGCTGCCAGCGCCTGCTGCGCCAGCAAGGCAAGGCCTGCCGGGCCTTGGCCGAGTCAATCCAGATGCGCCAGCCGTTCATCTACGACGCCAGTTTCGCCGAAGCCCTGAACGACCTGCATGCCTCCCTCGAACACTTGCGCATCCAGAGCAACCCGGCATGGCGCGGCCTGCTGCGCTCGCTGCGCGCCCTGGCGGCCAACCTCGGCACCCTCGACCGCTTGCTCAGCGATGCCAGCAATCCTGACGCCTTGGCTGATGCTACGGACAGCAGCCTGCTCGACCGCTCACCGCGCAATCTCAAGGACGTGTGGATTCGCCTGCGCACGCAACTGACGCCGACCTCGCTGCTGTTCCGCCATGCCCTGCGCTTGCCGCTGGCACTGAGCATCGGCTACGGCATGGTGCACCTGATCCACCCGTCGCAAGGCTACTGGATCATTCTCACCACGCTGTTCGTCTGCCAACCGAACTACGGCGCCACCCGGCGCAAACTCGGCCAGCGGATCATCGGCACGGCCATTGGCCTGACGGTGGCGTGGGCGCTGTTCGATCTGTTCCCCAACCCGGTAGTGCAATCGTGCTTCGCCATCGCTGCCGGCGTGGTGTTCTTCACCAATCGCACCACCCGCTACACCCTGGCGACGGCGGCGATCACGATCATGGTGCTGTTCTGCTTCAATCAGGTCGGCGATGGCTACGGGCTGTTCCTGCCACGGTTGTTCGATACCTTGCTCGGCAGTTTGATTGCGGGTCTGACGGTGTTCCTGTTCCTGCCGGACTGGCAGGGCCGGCGCCTGAACAAAGTGCTGGCCAACACCCTGACCTGCAACAGCATCTACCTGCGCCAGATCATGCAGCAATACGCCGCCGGCAAGAGCGACGACCTCGCCTATCGCCTGGCCCGCCGCAACGCCCATAACGCCGACGCGGCGCTGTCGACGACACTGGCGAACATGCTCATGGAGCCGGGACACTTCCGTAAGGAGGCGGATGTCGGCTTCCGTTTCCTGGTGCTGTCGCACACGTTACTCAGCTATTTGTCAGGGCTCGGCGCACACCGCGAAACACAGTTGCCTGCGGAGGTACGTGAGCATCTGATCGAAGGCGCCGGGGTGAAACTGGCGACCAGCATCGACGAAATCGCCCATGGTTTGGCGAGCAAGCAGCCGATTGCAATTCAGAGTGATGAAGAAGAAGCGCTGGCCAATGAGCTGGAACAGATGCCGGATGAAATCGATGAAGGGCAGCGGTTGGTGCAGACGCAGCTGGCGCTGATTTGCCGGCAGTTAGGGCCGCTTCGGACATTGGCGGCGCATTTGATCAAAGAGGTCTAGCTACGAGCTACAAGCCGAACGCAACCCCGCTTCTAACTTGAAGCTTGCAGCTTGAAACTTGTAGCTCCCCCACTACATTCCATGCCGCCGCAATAACTTCTCATAAGTCCCGTCAGCCTTCATCGCCTCGATCGCTCGATCAAACCCGGCGACGATCTGCTCATGCTGCGGATTCTTCAGGCTGACCAGAATATGCAGGCTGTTCTCACTCAACGGCTTGGATAGGAACTCCACCGAATTGCGCACCTTGGCCGATTCCCGGGCCAGGTAATACTTCGCTACGTACTCATCCTCAAGCGTCAGCTTGACCCGATCCGCCGCGAGCATGCGCACGCCCATGGCGAAGTTGTGCACAGGAACTTTCTGCATCGCCGTGTCGGCATCGAACGGGGCGGAATAGGCGTACCCGCGCACCACTGCAATCGGATAGGTGTGCAGTTGCTCGAGGCTGTTGTATTCAATGGGTGCGTCTTTACGCTTGAGGAAGCGGATGCGGTTGATCAGGTACTCACCGGAAAACTGGCCGATATGCGTGCGCTCGTCGTTGTACCAAGCGTTGACCAGCACGTCGTAACGCCCCTCGCCAATCCCCAGCAATGCGCGCGCCCATGGCACTTGCTCGTAACCGCTGGCATAACCGGCGCGAGCCAGTGCGGTGCTGACAATGTCGGTGGCCAGGCCACCATTGACCAGTGCATCGTCGGTAAACGGCGGCCAGTTATCGAACGCCAGCCGCAGCTTCTGCGCCGCAACATCCTGGCCGAGCACCAGCAGTCCGATCAAAGCAACGGCTTGAAGCAATCGCAGCATGCTTGAACATCCTCAGCGGGCAACCGCCCGACGTGGTTTCACGTCAAAACCCAAGGCCCCTTACCGGCAAAACCCAAGCATTGAACATTAGCTCATGGGAGCCAGTGGACAGTGCTCTTGAGCAGATTACACAAAGTCGCAGCCAGCGCGAGAAAGGAATAGTGGCATTTTGACCTTTATCACAGACTGTTGCGCCATACAGACATACGGCGCTGCTGCGCTTAGTATCGGGCGACATGGTCAAGGAATCGAAAAATGACAATCGAGTGGATCTGCAAACATCATCGTGATCTGGGCAAAGAGCAGTTGTATGCCCTGTTGAAGCTGCGCTCTGACGTATTCGTGGTCGAACAGAAATGTGCTTATCCAGACCTCGACGGCCAGGATCTGGAGGGCGATACCCATCACCTGATGGGCTGGGAGGATGATCAGCTGATGGCTTATTTGCGCCTGCTCGACCCGGAATCCCAGGGCGGCGACGTGGTGATTGGCCGCGTGGTGACCGCGTCCGCCGGCCGTGGCAAAGGGTTGGGCCACGCGATGATGGAACAGGCGCTGAAGCAGGCCGAAAAGCACTGGCCGCAGGTACCGATCTATCTGTCGGCGCAGGCACACTTGCAGGGGTATTACGGCAAGTACGGGTTTGTCGCAGTCGGCGAGGAATATCTCGAGGATGACATTCCGCACATCGGCATGCGTCGGTCCTGAAGGCCCTTTCGCGAGCAGGCTCGCTCCCACAGGGAATGCATATCCATTGTGGGAGCGAGCCTGCTCGCGAAGGCGTCAGAACCGTCGGCGCAGGAATCAGGGGTATTCCAGCACCGCTTTTATCTGCCGCAAATTGCGCTCGATCCAGCCGCGATCAATCGCTCCCCACTCGCGAATCCGATAGCGCCCGGCATGATTGCGCGCGCCCTCTTCCTGTTCGAACTCACAGATGATGTCCAGATCGGCCAGCGCGGCAATCGTGTCCTGCGCCGTGCGTCGCGGCATGCCGGTGACTTCGGTCAGCGTCGGCACACTCGGCGCCAGGCCGCTATCGATCAGATAAGCCACGTACAAACGGCGATAGAAACTGCTCTTGGTCTTGCTGACGTCCATCCACACCTTCCTGATTGGTCAAGCCTGCATATCCCGCCACGTCAGGTACACACGCAGATCGAACTCGATCTGGTGATACCCCGGCAGCATGTGCTCGCACAGTTTATAGAACGCCTTGTTGTGATCCGATTCCTTGAAGTGCGCCAGCTCGTGCACCACGATCATCTTCAGAAAATCCGGCGCGGCGTCCTTGAACAGCGCGGCGATGCGGATTTCCTTGTTGGCCTTGAGCTTGCCGCCCTGCACCCGCGACACCGTGGTGTGCAGACCGAGCGCGCGGTGGGTCAGGTCGAGGCGGTTGTCGAACAGCACTTTGTCGATGGCCGGCGCATTGCGCATGTACTGCTGTTTGAGATCCAGCGCGTAGCTGTACAAGGCCTTGTCACTCTGCACGTCGTGTCGCCCTGAATAGCGCTGATTCAGGTATTCACCCAGGCGCCCTTCGGCTATCAGTTGGCGCACCTGATCCTGCAATTGTGCGGGGTAGGCCTGGAGGTACTTCAACACAGTCATGGACGAGCGACGCGGTTCGAAAAAGGTCCGCCAGTGTAGCGAATTCAACCGGGCAACGCGCTCCAGTCAAACGGTTCAACGAAGCTGACCGCGTCTTCGGCGATCAACGGCCGCGCGACGAGGAAGCCCTGCACGTATTCGCAACCATGGGTTTGCAGCCACTGATATTGCTCGAGGGTTTCCACCCCTTCGGCAATCACCAGCAGACCGTATTGCTTGCACAGATCGATGACCATGCGCACCAGCGCCGCGTCACGTGGCGAGTCCGGCAAGCGCGCGATCAAGTGGCGGTCGAGTTTCAGCGTATCCAGTTCGAGATCGCGCAGATGCGCCAGCGAGCACGGCCCCGAACCAAAATCATCCAGCGCCACGCGCACCCCGAGATGACGCAGCAGCCGCAATTGCTTGCGGGTTTCGTCCGGGTTTTGCATCAACGCTTCTTCGGTGATTTCAACTTCCAGTTGCTGAGGTTGCAGCGCATGGCGCTCCATGACTTGACGCAATTCAGTGACCAGATTCGGCAGGCCGAACTGGGTGTTGCTCAGGCTCACGCCGAGCACCAGATCTTCGGCGAACAAGGTTTCCCAGGCTTTGCGCTGGCCGGCGCCACGGTGATAGATCCAGCTGCCGAGGCGACTGATCAAGCGCGCCTCTTCCAGCAACGGCAGAAACAACCCCGGCGGCACATCGCCGACGCTCGGATGCTGCCAGCGCAGCAACGCTTCGAACCCACGGATCTGTCCGCTGCCGATCGCCACTTGCGGCTGATAGACCAGATTGAAATCACGATTCTCGATGGCCTCGCGCACGCTGTCTTCAAGCATCAGACGCGAACGCGCGCGGCCGTTCATTTCATGATCATAAAAACGATATTGCTGACGCCCGGCACGCTTGGCTTCGTACATGGCAATGTCCGAAGCGCGCAGCAAACCGTCGAGATTGCGCCCACAGTCGGGATAAGTAGCGATGCCGATACTGGCGCCAAGGACGATATCCAGGCCTTCGATCTGCTGACAGACCGATACCCGTTCGATGAGTTTTTCGGCAATCTTCGCCGCTTGCTCGGGAAACTCCAGATCCAGCAGCGCGGTGAATTCATCGCCGCCCATGCGCGCGAGAATATCGAACGGCCGCAGGCACGCCTTCAGTTGCTCGGAAACCCAGCGCAACACACGGTCGCCGGCGTCATGGCCGAGGGAATCATTGACCCGTTTGAAGCCATCGAGATCGAGGTAGAGCAGCACCCAGCTGCTGTCGCTGCGTTCCCCGCGCAACAACAGGTTTTCCACGGTCTGGTAGAACCCGCGCCGGTTGAGCAGCCCGGTCAGCGGATCGGTCACCGCCTGAAACTCCAGTTGCTGGTGCAAGTGACGCACCACCGACATGTCCAGCACCGTCACCACCATCGCGTGCTGCTCCGAGGGCAGCGGCGCGCAGGACAATGCCACCGGCACTTGCTGCCCGGGCGCCGTGCGCAGCAACGCATCATGCAGGCGCAGGGTTTCACCGCGCTGGTAACCGGCGTAGAACTCGGAATCGGCCCACAGGGGAATGTGTGGCTTCTGCAGGAAATCGAGAAACTCCTTGCCTTCCAGATCCTTCACCGGCGCATTGAGCAGTCGCGAAATCGCCGGGTTGGCAAAGCGGATCACGCCGTCCTCGCTCAACACCAGAATGCCTTCGGCGGCGTTGTCCAGCACCGAGGCATTGAAGGCGCGCGCCACTTCCAGGTCATGACTCAGGCGTTGCAGGGCACGGCGATTGCGCTGGTGCTCGAGCAGCGCCTGGACCTTGGGCTTGAGGATTTGCGGATCGAACGGCTTGAACAGGTAATCCACCGCGCCGCTGGCATATCCCTTGATCACGGCATCCTGAGATTGCTCGTTGGCGGTGAGGAAAATGATCGGTGTCAGCCGCGTGCGCTGGCTGCCGCGCATCAACCGTGCGACTTCGAAACCGTCCATGCCGGGCATCTGCACATCGAGCAGGACCAGGTCGATGTCGTGTTCGAGCAAAAGGTTCAGCGCCTCGAAACCCGAGGCGGCGGTCATCACGTGCCAATCCTGACGCTGCAGCAACGCGCGCATGCTGATCAGATTTTCGGGGTAATCATCGACGATCAAAAGGACCGAGCTGCCTTCACCTGGCTGGGGTTGCGCGCATTCCATGCTGCTTCTCTTATCGGGACCGGTTGCCGGCAAAACCATAGACGTACTGAGCCTTCACTCTAGACGCGGATCGGTGAAAGCAGAAGCTGTCATCCCGCCATCATTTAAACAATGCTCAACCCAGCCGACTAACGGTCACCGCTACAGCCCCCGAAAACCGGGCGGGATGGCATTTCGACAGGACTTTGACGTCAAGTAATCGCCGGGCGGGCATTAACAAAAATTGCCGCTACGCTTATAAAGACGCCCGAAAACGCGCGGGCTAGAGCTTCTGGCACCGGCGTTCCGGATGAATTGATTGGAAGAACCGTCATGATCGACCTCGCAACCTGGAACCTCAGCGTTCCTGTTGGCAGCCCGCCGTACACCGTCGAAACCTCAAAACTGGTGGATGGCTTCAAGGATCAGTACTTCCATTCCGACACCGGCACCCTGTTCTTCTGGTCCCCGGTGACTGGCTCGAAAACCGAAAACGCCATCTACCCGCGTACCGAACTGCGCGAAACCTACAGCAACGGCACACTGCGCAACTGGTACTACCCGGACGCCGACAACCTGCTGCGCGCCACCCTCGCGGTGAACAAGGTGCCGAGCTCGGGCAAGATCGTCATCGGCCAGATCCACGCGTACGAGAGCCAGCGGCCGATGGTCAAGCTCGAATACCAGTACAAGGAAAAAACCCATACCGGCAATCTGGTGATCAAAGTGCGCATGCGCCCGGACGACGCCGAAAGCCGCGTCATCACCCTCGCCACCGGCGTCAAGCTTGATCGTGAATTCAACTACCTGATCCACCTAAGTCCCGGCGGCGCACTGGGCGTAAGTGCGGCGGGGTATCAATGGGACTCACAGATCAGCGCGACCTGGCGCGACAAGCCGCTGTATTTCAAGGCTGGGGTGTATGTGCAGGACAACACTGGGTATACCAGCGAAGGTGGGCAGGTGACGTTTACCAAACTGGATATTGATCACGACAAGTAGCTAGCCGCCAAAATGACAAACGACCCATAACTTGCAGGCCACATTCGCTCCAATTGTAGGAGTGAGCCTGCAAGGGCTTCAGGGATGGGCTGCGGACTGCGCCACCTCCACATGCGGGCCGCTGCCTTGGCGAAATGTCGCGTATACGCGACTTTGAGAAGCAAATGTCACGGTAGCGGTACACCGCTTATCATTTATCAGCCTTTTCCTTTCTACCGCTTGATAAAGGATGACGCTTCAAACCAGAACCGACCGAGTCATTCAACGCGACCATGCGCCCGGTGTCCCATTCGCGTTGCATCCTTGCAAACAATTCAACGTCTATCCGTGGTCGGTGAATCAAAAGCGCCTGACTCATTGCCTCGGCTATCCGGTCGACGATCAGTGTTGGCTTATCCACAGCGCAGTGTTTACGACCAAACTCAATCAATTGCTGACGATCGGGATAAGCTTTGGCCTTGTTCATCTTGATGGCGAGAGTACGGTCAACCAGCGATTGCCCGGTCCTGGGGTTGTAGTTCTCGTATACGGTTGTGGTCGTGACATCGTATACCGGCGCCAACTGCACCGTTTCAGTGGCCGCAGGGTGCGTGTAGGTCACCCCGAAGTTTTTCAAATGCGCATCGCCGTTACGCACCATGACCGAAAGACAGACGGATGAAAAAAATCGTTCCAGTTCTCGTATCGGGTCGGCATGTCTGCATACCTGACGGATCACTGCAGCAAGGGTTTCGTAGCTCTGCGAATATTTATAGTTATCGTGGGGATCCTTGTTTAACCCCAGCAGCACCGCCATGTCTTCAAAGCCAAGGCGATCAGATGCCGTCAGATCAAAACGCTCCATGACAAACAGCTCACCGTTATCGGAAAGCCAGAAAGGCGGCGTGTGCAGTCCAGCCAGCCGCGCTGCTTCCAGACACAGAAACTCGTTTTGAGCCAGGTGCTCATACTCTTCCGCTCCTGATTTGACGATAAGGTCGGAGCTGATCACTGTTTTTCGGCTAGCAGTCAGCTTGTCCAGATCGGGCACCAGAACCTTGGGCTGAACACCTGAAATGCCTGACTCGAAGTAGGTTTCGACCAAAAAACCGAAAACATGCTGAGAGGTGTCCGCCGACAGGATCTGCTGCAGGCCGACCTGCGCACGAACAGAGTTTGAAGGTTCTACCGGATTCTCATACGTGAGGCGACCGATCTGATTACCGCCAATGACGGACAACAGGCGCATTTCATCCACTTGCATATGCTTGGCCATGCGCCGCTTGATTTGGTCGGCCAGATATCCCTCAGGCACATTCATATCGAAGATGGGCTGCAATACGCTGCTCACCGACGGTGTCGGGTCATAGGGCATGACCAGGGAAACTTCCCTGAGTGGCGACGCTGACTGGTAAGCGAATGAAAACTGCGAACCTTTGGACAACTCGCCGGAATGGCCCTGAGGCGTCATGACATTCAGTCGTTTCACCTTACTCATCATGCTCCACCAATTCGGCGAGTGATTTGAGATCGATTCGGTTATCGACAATCTCCAACGCCATGCCTAACGCGGCAATGACTCTAAACACGGTATAAAAAGCGACGTTTTCGCCTGCTTCGAGATCGATGATGGTTTTGCGGCTGCAATGAGCCCTATGCGCAAGCAACGCCTGACTGTAGCCCTTGGCTTTGCGCAATTGGCGGATACGCTGGGCAAACGTTGCTGGATTATCGAGGAGCACAATGTCACCCATATCGGACTTTAGATAGATTATCGCCAGTAAAGTCCCCTTTAAGTGACATTTCAAGCAAAAGGATGCCGATGTCTTGTCACAACGTTTGCACCACAAAAAACCCGCCTCTCCAGACTGTGTGAAAACGCACTGACGGCGGTTCCAGCAAACGCCCCGACTTGTTCGGGGCGTTTGCTTTTGTGCTCACAGCAGACGAAAAAAGGCGTTTCAGCCCATCAGCGCCATCATCTGGCGGACGCCCAACACGTTAATTGCTCTTTTCAGGTTGTAGGCGTTCACCGCCAAGGCCATTTCAGCTCTCGCGCCTTCAAGCTGTCGCAGCAAGAATCGAGCGTTACCAAATAACCACTGTTTAAGGTTGCCGAAGGGATGTTCGACGATGGATCGTCGGCTGACCATCATTTCGGGATGTGCCTGCATTCGCTGCTCCATTCGCTCGAAAGCCTGTTCGTGCAGATGGCGCGAGATGTATCGGCGTTTGGCGTCGGTGCACTTCGCTTTAATCGTGCAGCTTGCGCAGTCGCTGACCTTCGCTTGGTAGATCCGGCCTTTATTGCTGATCTGCTTAAAGATCAGCCATTTTCCGGCAGGGCATTGATATCGATCTTGCGACGCATCGTAGGCAAATGCTGTTCGATCGAAAAATATCTGTTCCTTGCCGCAGGAGTTGAGTGATCGCGCCACAGGCACATAAGCCGTGATGTTCTCATCCTCACATGCCTGGAACTGCTTGCCATTGGAATAGCCCGCATCCGCGGTGACCGTCAGTTCATCCTGCGAAAGTTGTTCCTTGGCGGCCTTGGCCATCGGTTCAAGTTGCTTGCGATCATCGCTGTCCTGAGTCACTTCATGATGCACGATCATGCAGTTTTCAGCGTCCACGGCTGTCTGCACGTTGTACCCGACCCGAGGCCCTTTGTGCGTTCGCAGCATTCGCGCATCGCTTTCGTGGGTATTGAATTGCTCAAGCTCCATGGATTTCATCAGCGCCTGGCACGTCAAGTTATTGGAATGCCTGACTTCAAGTTGCGCCAAGTCGCCTTGATTGCATTGCGGTCAATCTTCTCGCCGGCTTCGGTTTTATCTGCCTCGTCCAGCTCTGCCAAATAGTGGGCGATGCGCTTCTCCAGCTTCTGCTCTTGATGTTGGAGCCGCTTCAAATTCATATGACGCCGTGAAGAGGCGACCGCCTGAAATTTGCTGCCATCAATGGCCACCAACTCGCCGGTTATCAGCCCCGCTGTGCGGCAAAACTGCACGAAGGCCCGGCACGTCGCGATGAAAGCGGCTTTGTTGTCTTTACGGAAATCGGCGATGGTCTTGAAATCAGGCTTGAGTCGATTGATCAGCCACATCACTTCGACGTTGCGCTGGCACTCGGCTTCGAGCCGTCGTGATGAGCGAATCCGCTGGAAATAGCCGTAGAGGTAGAGTTTGAGCTGATCCGCTGGATCGTAAGAGGGACGGCCGGTGCTTTTGGGAAGTGCTTTATCAAAGCCCAGTCGAACCAGATCCAGCTTGGCGACGTAAAGATCGATAACGCGAACGAGGTGATCCTCGGGGATCAACTCTTCCAGCGAGACCGGAAACAGGCTGGTCTGGCTGCGGGACTGTCCCTGGATGTAGGCCATAACGAAAAATGCTCCGTATCTTTCGATACGGAGCATTTTCTTTGAGCGCTGCGCAGATTGCTAGGTTTTCACACAGTCTGTCTCGGCGGGTTTCTTTTGAATCAGCTCAACCCTCAGGCTCAGTTGACCTTCGCGTTCAACTCACCCTTCAGATAACGCTGGTACATCGCTTCCAGCGAGATCGGTTTGATCTTCGAGGCATTACCGGCGGTACCGAACGCTTCATAACGAGCGATACATACATCGCGCATTGCTGTCACGGTGGCGCCGAAGAATTTACGTGGGTCGAACTCGCTTGGGTTGGTGGCCATCAGGCGACGCATCGCACCGGTCGATGCCAAGCGCAGGTCGGTGTCGATGTTGACCTTGCGCACGCCGTGCTTGATGCCTTCGACGATTTCTTCAACCGGGACGCCGTAGGTTTCTTTGATGTCGCCGCCGTACTGGTTGATGATCGCCAGCCACTCTTGTGGCACGGAGGACGAACCGTGCATCACCAGGTGGGTGTTGGGGATGCGCTTGTGGATTTCCTTGATGCGGTCGATCGCCAGCACGTCACCGGTCGGTGGCTTGGTGAACTTGTAGGCGCCGTGGCTGGTGCCGATGGCGATGGCCAGGGCATCGACCTGGGTGCGTTTGACGAAGTCAGCGGCTTCTTCCGGGTCGGTCAGCATCTGGCTGTGATCCAGAACGCCTTCGGCGCCGATGCCGTCTTCTTCACCGGCCATACCGGTTTCCAGCGAACCCAGGCAACCCAGCTCGCCTTCTACCGAAACGCCGCAGGCGTGGGCCATGGCGACGGTTTGTTGGGTAACGCGGACGTTGTAGTCGTAGTCGGTCGGGGTCTTGCCGTCTTCGCCCAGCGAGCCGTCCATCATCACCGAGCTGAAGCCCAGTTGAATCGAACGCTGGCAGACGTCAGGGCTGGTGCCGTGGTCCTGGTGCATGCACACCGGGATGTGCGGGAATTCTTCGATCGCCGCCAGGATCAAGTGACGCAGGAATGGCGCGCCGGCGTATTTGCGGGCGCCGGCCGAAGCCTGGACGATCACCGGGGAGTCAGTCTTGTCAGCGGCTTCCATGATGGCGCGCATCTGCTCAAGGTTGTTGACGTTGAAGGCTGGAACGCCGTAGCCGAACTCGGCTGCGTGGTCCAGCATCTGGCGCATGCTGATAAGTGCCATTGTGTGTGTCTCTCCCGGTTGAGGGTCGTTGATCGTGCCAGCCTGCCGGAGCGGCGGCGGCTATTCAAGTTAATGCAGATCGGGGGTTGAGGCCCGGCCTGGTGATTCGGTGTTACCAAAACTGTGTGAACAACAGAGAACCCCTGTGGGAGCGAGCCTGCTCGCGAAAGCAATCTTGCAGTCGCAGATGCAGTGCCTGTCAGACCGCTTTCGCGAGCAGGCTCGCTCCCACATTTGGATCTCTGTACACCAATTCAATCGTGTTACTCGGCCTTGCAACCACGGCCAATGAGGTCATTGGTGGCGACCCAGTACACCAGGCCCTCGTCACCCTTGACGTGAAACGCCAGCATGCCATCGCTGTACAGCGTGCCAGAGGCGCCCGGCTCTTCTTTCAGGCGATAGACCTGATCACCGCCGCCGAGGCGAACGTCGACTTCCTTCTGGCCGGCATCGGCGTAACGCCACAACACCTTGGCCTGACTGTCGCAGGTCCAGGTCGTCCAGTCGTCTGCCGGGGCCGACGACTGAAACAGGCTCAACTGCGCGCAACCACCCAACAATGCCAACGCCGCAACGGCGATCAAGCCTTTCATCCGTGTTCCTCGACTGACGACGCATGCCGCCAGCCCTGAGTTAAAGAGTCAGACCCGTCAAGGACAACCATGTTCCTTGACCGGGGTTTGCGTCTCGTATTTGTCCAGGCCGTCCGGACCCGAGCGCTTGTTCAGCACCGGGTTGGTTTCGGCCTGCCAGTCGGCCTGATAACAGCCCTTCTGGGGTTCGCTCGGTGCTGGCGTCGCGTCAGCCTTCGGGGTGCTCCCGCAGGCCGCCAGCGTACCGGTCAGCAACAACAGCGCTAACGACTTGACCATGTGAACACTCCTTTGCCTGGCCAAACGGGCGGCCTCAGGCCTTGGCCCGGCTTTCCAGGACTTCAACGGCAGGCAGCACCTTGCCCTCGACGAATTCGAGGAACGCGCCACCACCGGTGGAAATGTAGGAGATCTGCTCAGCCACGCCATATTTATCGATCGCCGCCAGGGTGTCGCCACCGCCGGCGATGGAGAATGCCGAGCTTTCGGCAATGGCCTGGGCCAGCACTTTGGTGCCGTTGCCGAACTGATCGAACTCGAACACGCCGACCGGGCCGTTCCACAGAATGGTTTTCGACGACTTCAGCAGCTCGGCGAAGTTGGCCGCGGTTTGTGGGCCGATGTCGAGAATCATGTCATCTGCCGCGACGTCAGCGATCAGCTTCACAGTCGCTTCAGCGCTTTCGGCAAATTCCTTGGCGACCACGACGTCAACCGGCAACGGCACGCTGACTTTCGCCGCGATTTCACGGGCGGTGTCGAGCAGGTCCGGTTCATACAGCGACTTGCCGACTGGGTGGCCGGCGGCAGCGAGGAAGGTGTTGGCGATGCCGCCGCCGACGATCAGTTGATCGCAGATCTGGCTCAGGCTGTTGAGCACGTCGAGTTTGGTCGAGACCTTGGAGCCGGCAACAATGGCCGCCATTGGCTTGGCCGGTGCGCCCAGGGCTTTACCCAGTGCGTCCAGTTCAGCGGCCAGCAACGGGCCGGCAGCGGCGACTTTGGCGAACTTGGCGACACCATGGGTCGAACCTTCGGCGCGGTGAGCGGTACCGAAAGCATCCATCACGAACACGTCGCACAGGGCCGCGTATTGCTGAGCCAGATCGTCGGCGTTCTTTTTCTCGCCCTTGTTGAAGCGCACGTTTTCGAACAGCACGATGTCGCCAGCCTTGACTTCAACACCACCGAGGTAATCAGCCACCAGCGGCACTTCGCGGCCCAGCGCTTTGCTCAGGTAGTCGGCGACAGGTTTCAGGCTGTTTTCGGCGGAGAACTCACCTTCGGTAGGACGGCCCAGGTGCGAGCAGACCATCACCGCCGCGCCTTTTTCCAGGGCCAGCTTGATGGTCGGCAGCGAAGCCAGGATGCGCGCGTCGCTGGTGACAACACCGTCCTTGACGGGGACGTTGAGGTCTTCGCGGATCAATACGCGCTTACCTTGCAGATCGAGGTCGGACATCTTCAACACGGTCATGGGTCGCACTTCCTACGGTTTTTTTGAAGTTGCTGTTTGCAGATAGTGGTCTGCAACGTCCAGCATTCGGTTGGCAAAACCCCATTCGTTGTCGAACCAGGCCAGGATGTTCACCAGTTTGGGGCCGGAAACACGGGTCTGACTGGCATCGACGATGGCCGAATGTGGGTCATGGTTGAAATCACAGCTGGCGTGCGGCAACTCGGTGTAGGCCAAAAGGCCTTTGAGCGGGCCGCTGGTGGCGGCTTCGCGCAGGATCCGGTTGACCTCGTTGGCGTCAGTCGCGGTGGCGGTCTGCATCGTGATGTCAAGGCAGGACACGTTGACTGTCGGCACGCGCACGGCTTTGGCCTGAATTCGCCCGGCAAGTTCCGGCAGCAGACGCTCGATACCGCGTGCCAGACCAGTGGACACCGGGATCACCGACTGGAACGCCGAACGCGTGCGGCGCAGGTCTTCGTCATGATAGGCGTCGATCACCGGCTGATCGTTCATTGCCGAGTGAATGGTGGTGATCGACACGTAATCCAGACCGATCGCCTGATCGAGCAGACGCAGCAGCGGCACGCCGCAATTCGTCGTGCAGGAGGCGTTGGACACCAGCAGTTCGTCGCCGGTCAGGCATTCCTGATTGACGCCGTAGACGATGGTGGCGTCGACATCCGCTTCGCTGGCCATCGGCTGCGAGAACAGCACACGCGGCGCGCCGGCATCGAGAAATCGCTGGCCATCGGCACGGGTGTGGTAAGCGCCGGAGCATTCCAGCACCAGATCGACGCCTAGCGACGCCCAATCGATACCTTCAGGGGTGGCACTGCGCAGGACCTTCACGCAGTCGCCATTGATATGCAGACAATCGCCCTCAACCCGCACTTCGCCGGGAAAGCGGCCGTGGGTGGAGTCGAAGCGTGTCAGGTATTCGATGCTGGCCATGTCGGCCAGATCGTTGATCGCGACAATTTCAAACCCGGCCTTCGCGCCGCGCTCGAACAACGCCCGCAAGACGCAACGACCAATGCGGCCGTAGCCGTTGAGTGCAACTTTGTAGGGACGCGGTTGAGGCATGGGGTTCTCGATTACCGTGGTGAATCATGCAGTGCGATATTGCCTGAACCAACGCTTTCGCGAGCAGGCTCGCTCCCACATTGGAATGCATTTCCCTGTGGGAGCGACGGTGCGACGACTCGACCTGCTCGCGAAGGCGTCAGCCCGGACAACACAACTGTCAGATTTAGTCTTCCAGCAGCTCTTCAGCCTGACCGAGGATGTTTTCCAGGGTAAAACCGAACTCTTCGAACAATGCCGAAGCCGGCGCCGACTCACCGTAGGTGGTCATGCCGATCACGCGACCTTCCAGACCCACGTACTTGAACCAGAAATCGGCGTGGGCCGCTTCGATGGCAATACGCGCGCTGACCTGCAACGGCAGAACCGACTGCTTGTACTCCGCATCCTGAGCATCAAACGCGCTGGTGCAAGGCATCGAGACCACGCGAACCTTGCGGCCCTGCTCGGTCAGTTTGTCGAAGGCTTGAACCGCCAGACCGACTTCCGAACCGGTGGCGATCAGGATCAGCTCAGGCTCGCCTGCGCAATCCTTGAGCACATAACCGCCACGGCTGATGTTGGCAATCTGGCCAGCGTCGCGTTCCTGATGTTCCAGATTCTGCCGCGAGAAGATCAGCGCCGAAGGGCCGTCCTTGCGCTCCAGCGCGTTTTTCCAGGCCACTGCCGATTCCACGGCATCGGCTGGGCGCCAGGTGTCGAGGTTCGGCGTGCTGCGCAGGCTGGTCAGTTGCTCGATCGGCTGGTGCGTCGGGCCGTCTTCGCCCAGACCGATGGAGTCGTGGGTGTAGACGTGGATCACGCGTTTCTTCATCAGAGCCGACATGCGTACGGCGTTGCGCGCGTATTCCATGAACATCAGGAAGGTCGCGCCGTAAGGCACCAGACCGCCGTGCAGGGCGACGCCGTTCATGATCGCGGTCATGCCGAACTCGCGCACGCCGTAGTACATGTAGTTGCCGCTGGCGTCTTCAGCGCTGACGCCTTTGCAGCCTTTCCACAGGGTCAGGTTGGAACCGGCGAGGTCAGCCGAACCGCCGAGCATTTCCGGCAGCAGCGGGCCGAAGGCGTTGAGGGTGTTCTGGCTGGCTTTGCGGCTGGCGATGGTTTCGCCCTTGGCCGCGACTTCGGCGATGTAGGCCGAGGCTTTTTCCGAGAAGTCGGCCGGCAGTTCGCCGCTCAGACGACGGATCAGCTCGTTGGCTTCAGTCGGGAATGCAGCGGAGTAAGCGGCGAAACGCTGATCCCACTCGGCTTCAACCGCGCGACCAGCTTCTTTGGCGTCCCACTCGGCATAGATCTCGGCCGGGATTTCGAACGGGCCGTGGTTCCAGTTCAGCGCCTGACGGGTCAGGGCGATTTCCGCGTCACCCAGTGGGGCGCCGTGGCAATCTTCCTTGCCCTGCTTGTTCGGCGAACCGAAACCGATGGTGGTCTTGCAGCAGATCAGCGTCGGTTGAGCGCTCTTGCGCGCAGTTTCGATGGCGGTCTTGATCTCTTCCGGATCGTGGCCGTCGACGTTGCGGATCACCTGCCAGTTGTAGGCTTCGAAACGCTTCGGCGTGTCATCGGTGAACCAGCCTTCGACTTCACCGTCGATGGAAATGCCGTTGTCATCGTAGAAGGCAATCAGCTTGCCCAGGCCCAGCGTGCCGGCCAGGGAGGCGACTTCATGGGAAATGCCTTCCATCATGCAGCCATCACCGAGGAACACGTAGGTGTGGTGGTCAACGATGTTGTGGCCGGGACGGTTGAACTGCGCGCCCATGACTTTTTCAGCCAGAGCGAAACCGACGGCGTTGGCCAGACCCTGACCCAGCGGGCCGGTGGTGGTTTCGACGCCCGGGGTGTAACCGAATTCCGGGTGGCCTGGAGTGCGGCTGTGCAGTTGACGGAACTGCTTGAGGTCGTCGATGGACAGGTCGTAGCCGGTCAGGTGCAGCAGCGAGTAGATCAACATCGAGCCGTGGCCGTTGGACAGCACGAAGCGGTCACGGTCGGCGAACGACGGGTTGCTCGGGTTGTGCTTGAGGTAGTCGCGCCACAGCACTTCGGCAATATCTGCCATACCCATAGGCGCACCGGGATGGCCGCTGTTGGCTTTTTGCACGGCATCCATGCTGAGGGCACGAATGGCGTTGGCACGCTCACGACGGCTAGGCATCGCTGATCTCCTGGGGGTGAATAGACTGAAACGGAAAAAAGGAGGGCATTTTCCCTCACCCATGCGCCTCGGGGCAATGACAGATAGTCATCGGCAGGCGTTTTTCCAATCGATAGCACAGGTTTCGCTTGGTGAAACCTTTCCGCTATTCGTTTGTAGAGACTGCCGTCCGCCGAGAAGTGCCATTTATCGAGCAATATCAAAACTTTTTGATATTGACCTTGCGGTGCCTTGCCCCCGTCTCTAGACTGCCAGCCCTATGAACTTACGCGTGCCTTCCATTCGCCATGACGATTGCGACGAGCTGGCGGCCCTGTGCAAGGCCGGCGGCGATCCGCTGCGGCTGAATGTATTGCGCGCGCTGGCCAACGATTCGTTTGGCGTGCTGGAGCTGGCGCAGATTTTCGGCATCGGCCAGTCGGGCATGAGCCATCACCTCAAGGTGCTGGCGCAAGCCGACCTGGTGGCGACACGCCGTGAGGGCAACGCAATTTTTTATCGTCGTGCCCTGCCCCACAGCGAATTGCTCGGCGGCAAGCTGCACGCGGCATTGCTGGAAGAAGTCGACAATCTGGATCTGCCCGATGAAGTGCAAGCACGCATCGAGCAGGTTCATGGTCAGCGTGCCGCCGCCAGCCGGGATTTTTTCGCCCGGGTCGCGGAAAAATTCCGTGCCCAGCAAGATTTGATCGCAGGCCTGCCGCAGTACCGTGACAGCGTGCTGGCCCTGCTCGACAAACTGAACTTCGATGGTGCAGCCACGGCCATTGAAGTCGGCCCCGGCGATGGTGCTTTTCTGCCGGAACTGGCCCGTCGTTTCGGCACCGTAACCGCGCTGGACAACAGCCCGGCGATGCTCGAACTGGCGCGTCAGGTGTGTGAACGTGAACAGCTGGCTAACGTCAGCCTGCAATTGGCCGATGCATTGAACGGCACAAGCCTTCAAGCCGATTGCGTGGTGTTGAACATGGTCCTGCACCATTTCGCCGCTCCGGCCGATGCGCTCAGGCACATGGCCGATCTGCTGCAACCGGGCGGTAGCCTGCTCGTGACAGAGTTATGTAGCCACAACCAGAGTTGGGCCAGGGAGGCCTGCGGTGATCTCTGGTTGGGGTTTGAACAGGACGATCTGGCCCGTTGGGCCACCGCTGCGGGACTCGTTCCCGGGGAAAGCCTCTATGTAGGCTTACGTAATGGTTTCCAGATCCAGGTTCGCCACTTTCAGCGACCGGCTGGCGACACTCACCATCGGTAAATTCAGGAAAACATCGAGATGAGCGAATACTCCCTCTTCACCTCCGAGTCCGTGTCTGAAGGACATCCGGACAAAATCGCCGACCAGATTTCCGATGCGGTGCTGGACGCCATTATTGCCCAGGACAAACACGCTCGCGTGGCCGTGGAAACCCTGGTCAAGACCGGCGTGGCCATGGTTGCCGGTGAAGTGACCACCAGCGCCTGGGTCGACCTGGAGCAGATCGTTCGTGACGTGATTTGCGACATCGGCTACACCAGCTCCGAAGTCGGCTTCGACGGCGCCACCTGCGGCGTGATGAACATCATCGGCAAGCAGTCCCCCGACATCAATCAGGGTGTTGACCGTGCCAAGCCTGAAGATCAGGGCGCCGGCGACCAGGGCCTGATGTTCGGCTACGCCAGCAACGAAACAGACGTTTTGATGCCAGCACCGATCACCTTCTCGCACCAGCTGGTGCAGCGTCAGGCTGAAGCACGCAAGTCGGGCCTGCTGCCTTGGCTGCGTCCGGATGCCAAGTCGCAAGTGACCTGCCGTTACGAAGGCGGCAAGGTTGTCGGCATCGACGCTGTGGTGCTGTCGACCCAGCACAACCCGGAAGTGTCGTACAAAGACCTGCGCGAAGGCGTGATGGAGCTGATCGTCAAGCACGTACTGCCTGCCGAACTACTGAGCAAGGACACCCAGTTCCACATCAACCCGACCGGCCAGTTCATCATTGGCGGCCCGGTAGGTGACTGCGGTCTGACCGGCCGCAAGATTATCGTCGACAGCTACGGCGGCATGGCCCGTCACGGCGGCGGCGCGTTCTCCGGCAAGGATCCATCGAAGGTTGACCGTTCGGCTGCCTACGCTGGCCGTTACGTGGCCAAGAACATCGTTGCGGCCGGCCTGGCCGAGCGTTGCGAGATCCAGGTTTCCTACGCGATCGGTGTGGCCCAGCCTACGTCGATCTCGCTGAACACCTTCGGCACCGGCAAGATCAGCGATGACAAGATCATCAAACTGGTGCGTGAAGTGTTTGACCTGCGTCCATACGCAATCACCACCATGCTCGACCTGCTGCACCCGATGTACCAGGAAACCGCAGCCTACGGCCACTTCGGTCGTGCGCCGCAGACCAAGACCGTTGGCGAAGACAGCTTCACCACGTTCACCTGGGAAAAAACCGACCGCGCCGACGCCCTGCGTTCTGCCGCTGGCCTGTAACCCCCTGGCTGCATGAAAGCCCCGCAAGGTTCGCGCCGTGCGGGGCTTTTTCATGCCTGACAGATTTTTTGAGATCCGTGTGGGAGCGAGCCTGCTCGCCAAGGTGCCGCCCCGGCAACACCAGTTCCCCTGCCCCGAAACAGTTCGCAAAAAAGCCGCGCAACGTTCTTCAGATCCTCACCTACCCTTCAAGCATCACCCCCCGAGCAAGGACGCTCACAATGCTCTTCACACTGCGCCTGTTGCTGGCCTTCCTGCTGGCACTCATCACCCTCGTCAGCCAAGCCAACTGCCCGAACTGGGATCTTTCCCAAGCCCAACGCGAAATCACCACCCTGCAAAACCGGATCGACCAATGGGACGACGCCTATCACCGCGAAGGCCGCTCATTGATCAGCGACGAACTCTATGACCAGTCCCGGCTGCGGCTGAAAGAATGGCAAGCCTGTTTCAACCAACCCTCATCCCCGCAGCCGTTGCGCACCGCGTCCGGCCCGGTCACCCACCCCATCGCCCACACCGGCCTGGACAAGCTGCACAAAGCCGAAGACGTCGCCCACTGGTTGCGCGATCGCCAGAACGTCTGGGTGCAGCCCAAGGTCGACGGCGTGGCTGTCACGCTGATCTACCGCCAGGGAATATTGCAGCAGGCGATCAGTCGCGGTGACGGGGTCAACGGCCAGGACTGGACCGCCTCCGCGCGCAGGATCGCAGCCATTCCGCAACGGTTGAGGCAGCCACGGGATCTGCTGGTACAGGGCGAACTCTATTGGCGCCTGAACGCCCATGTTCAATCACAGTCCGGCAGCGTCAATGCCCGCGCCACCATCGCCGGGATGATGGGACGTAAAACACTCGATGTTGAACAGGCCGCCGGGATCGGCCTGTTTGTCTGGGACTGGCCGCAAGGTCCTGTGCGGCTGCCGGAGAGATTGTCCGAACTCCAGGCATTGGGATTCGCTGCAACCGAAACCTATACACAGCCCATCAACCGATTCGAGGACGCGCAAAAATGGCGCGAGCACTGGTATCGCTCGCCCCTGCCCTTTGCCAGCGACGGCGTGGTGCTGCGTCAGAGCCAACGGCCACCTGCCGAACGCTGGCAGGCCAAGGCTCCTTATTGGGCGATTGCCTGGAAATACCCGTTCGCCCAGGCATTGGCCGAGGTGCGCAAGGTCAATTTCAAAATCGGCCGCACCGGGCGGATCACCCCGGTGTTGGAACTGCTGCCGGTCAGACTCGATGACCGGGAAATCAAACGGGTCAGCGTCAGCTCGTTCAAGCGCTGGCAAACCCTCGACATCCGCCCCGGCGATCAGGTGGCAATCAGTCTGGCCGGGCTGACCATTCCGCGCCTCGACAGTATCGTGCTGCGCACCAGCGAACGGGCAGACATCAACATCCCCGATGCCGGCGACTACCACGCCCTGAGCTGCTGGCAACCGACGCCGGGGTGTGAAAGCCAGTTTCTCGCGCGTCTGACCTGGCTCAGTGGCAAGCAGGGCCTGGCCATGCAGAATGTCGGTCGCGGCACCTGGGAGAAACTTTTGGAAACAGGCCGTCTGAAACACCTGCTGGATTGGCTGACCCTCGATGCGTCAGAGCTTGCTAACATTGCCGGCCTCGGCGAGCGCAGCAGCGCACGTCTGATCCAGAGTTTTCACGGCGCGCGGCAACAGCCGCTTGCTCGATGGTTGAAAGCGCTGGGCATGCCGCCGACCGGACAGGCACAACTGGACGATTCGTGGCAGGCCCTGGCACAACGCGACACTGAACAATGGCAGGCAGAAGCCGGCATCGGCCCGGGACGCGCGGCGCAACTGAGCGCATTCTTTCGCGACCCGCAGGTACTGGCTTTGAGTGAAACCTTGAAAGCCGCCGGAATCGACGGCTTCTGAACCTGCAATCCCCGCCCGGCGGGAACCCAACGGCCGGCCAGACGCTCCAACAGCGCAGTGCCCTCCCACCCCGATTGCCTTTGCACATGGAGCTTTTATGAAATTTCTCGCACCGCTCGCCCTGCTTACTCTTTGCGGCGTCATGGCCGCCCCGGTCATGGCCGAAGAAGACGGCCCGGGCCTGACCGGTTGCGCTGCCAAGAAGCAGGGCATCATCAATCAGATCGAACAGGCCAAGTCGCGCGGCAACATGGAGCAGCAGGCAGGCCTGGAAACCGCACTGCGTGAAGTCAATGAACATTGCACCGATGCCGGGCTGAAGAAAGAGCGTGAGAACAAGGTGCTTGAGGCCAAACATGAAGTCAGCCAGCGTCAGGCGGACCTCGACAAGGCCATGAAGAAAGGCGATCCGGAGAAGATCAACAAGCGCAAGGAAAAGCTCGCCGAGTCTCGCAAGGAACTGCAGGAAGCGCTGGACGAGATCGATAAGTAACCAAAGCCCTGTGGCGAGGGGATTTATCCCCGTCCGGCGGCGAGGCCGTCGCAAATTCGACTGGTTGGGTCCGACTGAAAAAACTCGGTTATATGGTTTTGGGGCTGCTTCGCAGCCCATCGGGGATAAATCCCCTCGCCACAAGGTACTCAGCAGCCTCAGGAATCAATGATCGCGAAACTCTTTATGGCAAGCACTGCAGGCATCTTCAACTTTCTGCACTGCCGGTCCGAGATTGCTGGCCTTGTACGGCTGAACCTGGCTGGCGACCACCAGTTCACCGGTAGCTGCTTCGAGGGCGCGGGCCAGTTCCTGAAAACGCGCCTGTTTCTGCCAGACATCATCTTTGGCGCTGGTGTGATCTTCCTCGCGCACCTGCGGGAAATGCTTCCACGGCTCATGGGCCAACGCATCAAGTCTGACCGCACCTTCGGCAAATTTCGGCCCGTCGAAGGCAATGCGCCCACGCAACATGCCGCCGAGGTCTTCGCTGGTCTTGAGCATCTGCTTGAAGATGGCCTTGCGTTGACCCAGCGGCGAATTCGGGTCGACACCGCCACAGGCGGACAAGGTCAGGCAGGCCAGCAATACAACAGCAATTGGTTTCAGAGTCATGGTGGCTTCAGGTCGCGGAAATCGGCGGCCAGTATCCTCGGCTCACCGCCAAACACCAATAGCCCTATTAAAAATACGGGTTGGTGGAGCGCATGGAGCACTCGACCAACCGGCACAGGAATCACTCCATGAACAGCCGCTTCACGGCCTGGCGTCACCCGCTTATCGTCACCCTTCCACTGCTCGCCATCCTCGCCGGTTGCACAGGCGGCGACAGCGCCAAACCAAAAACCCATGCGCTGGCCACCTATTCCAGCGCGACCTGGGAAGCGTTGCCAGCGGTCTCCGACAGCGATCTGGTCGCCGGTTTCGGCTCGTGGCGCAGCGCTTGCACACGACTCAAAGCCGATGCGGTGTGGGGGCCGACCTGCGCTGCGGCGGTGAGTGTGCCGCAAAGCGCCGCCGAGATTCGTGCATTCCTCAAGCAGAATCTCGATGTCTACGGCCTGCGCGCCGAGAACGACAACCCCAACGGTCTGATCACCGGCTACTACGAACCGGTGTACCCCGGCAGCCTGACGCCAACCGCAACGGCGAACGTGCCGGTGTATGGCGTGCCGGAAGACATGATCATCGTCTCGCTCGACAGCATCTACCCGGAATTGAAAGGCAAGCGCCTGCGCGGCCGCCTCGAAGGACGCGTGCTCAAGCCTTACGACGATGCGGCGACCATTGAATCCAAAGGCGTGAACGCACCGGTTGTTGCCTATCTGACTGATCCGATGAATCTGCAATTTCTGCAGATCCAGGGCTCGGGCCGGATTCAGACCGAGGACGGCAAACAGTTGCGCATCGCCTACGCCGATCAGAACGGCCACCCGTACCGACCGATCGGTCGCTGGCTGGTCGAGCAAGGCGAGCTGAAGAAAGAAGACGTGACCATGACCGCGATCAGCAACTGGGCCAAGGCCAACCCCACGCGCATTCCGGAACTGCTGGCCAGCAACCCGAGCTACGTGTTCTTCACCCGCAACCCGGACAGCAACGAAGGCCCGCGCGGCTCGCTGAACGTGCCGCTGACCGCCGGCTACAGCGCGGCGGTGGATCGCAAGGTGATTCCGTTGGGCAGTCTGTTATGGCTGTCGACCACCAAGCCGGATGGCACCCCACTGGTGCGCCCGGTCGCGGCGCAGGATACCGGCGGCGCGATTGCCGGTGAGGTGCGCGCGGATCTGTTCTGGGGCACGGGTGATGCGGCCGGGCAACTGGCCGGGGACATGAAACAGCAGGGGCAGATATGGATGCTCTGGCCTAAAGGAAAAGAGTTGCCGCAAGTGCCGCAGGTGGCGGATACACCGAAGCAAAAGTCTTAGGTTCTTCGTCGTCTGATCCATCGCTTTCGCGAGCAGGCTCGCTCCCACATCTGGAATGCATTTCCATGTGGGAGCGAGCCTGCTCGCGAAGAGGCCGGCAGCAACAGCCGATAATCAGATCGACACAAAGAAAAACGAAGCAATCAGCCCCATCCCGATAAACCACACCACCGAACGCAGTGCAGCCCAGTCAGCCAGGTAGCAGATGATGTACAGCAGGCGACTGGTGATAAACAGCACGGCCAGCACATTGACCGTCACCAGTTGCGCAGTGCCGACCAGGTGCGCAACGATCACCGCAGCGGCAAACGCAGGCGTTACTTCAAAGCTGTTCAGTTGCGCGGCGTGGGCGCGACGGGCGACGCCATCGACGCTGTCGAGAAAATCCCGTGGATCATAATTGTCCTTGAGGCGGAAACCGCCGCTGGCCTTCGCAACGATCGTGCACACGTAAGGCAGGAAAATCGCGATCAACACACACCACAGAGCCACTGTCATAACGTCGTCCTTTTTTTCGATTGGTGAAATTGGCGAGCGATCAGAAATTCACCAGCATGCCGATCAGCACCTGCCCACAGGCTAAGAGCCGCGCCCGGCAGAAAGGTTCTTTCAGCTGGATATAACACGGCACTTCCAGCGCGCCGTCGATTAGTCAGATTATTGATTCGCCATGTGTCAGCAGCTGTTTATACTGCAACCCACCACGCCGTACTCAGCTGCACACCAAAAAACTCCAATAAAAGCTGCCTGCTCCGCTTTCTTCGAAAACGGTCGCTGGCACGCGTATGCCTGATCAAAGCGTCAAGACTACCGACAGAGACCTTGCGCATGCCCCTCGCTTTGCTTGCACTCGCCGTTGCCGCGTTCGGCATCGGCACCACCGAATTCGTCATCATGGGCCTGCTGCCCGACGTCGCCCGCGATCTGGCGGTGAGCATTCCTCACGCCGGACTGCTGATCACCGGTTACGCCCTGGGCGTGGTGTTCGGCGCACCGATCCTGGCGATCGGCACCGCCAATATGCCGCGCAAAGCGACATTGCTGGGCATGACGCTGATGTTCATCCTCGGCAACGTGCTCTGCGCGCTGGCACCCAACTACGCGACGCTGATGGCGGCGCGGGTGGTTACGGCGCTGTGTCACGGGGCGTTTTTCGGCATTGGCTCGGTGGTTGCTGCCGGGCTGGTTGCGCCGAACAAACGTGCGCAGGCGATTGCCATGATGTTCACCGGCCTGACACTGGCCAACGTGCTCGGCGTGCCACTCGGCACAGCGCTTGGCCAATACGCTGGCTGGCGCTCGACCTTCTGGGCGGTGTCGGTGATTGGCATTGTGGCGGCGTTGGCGCAATGGTTGTGGTTGCCGAAACACATCGCGATGGACAAGGCCAATCTCGCCAGCGAATTCAAAGTGCTGGGCAAGGCCAACGTGCTGCTGGCGCTGGGCATGAGCGTGCTGGCCTCGACCAGCCTGTTCAGCGTGTTCACGTATATCGCACCGATCCTGCAAGACATCACTGGCGTCAGCCCCCACGGCGTGACGGTGATGCTGCTGTTGTTCGGCGTCGGCCTGACAGCGGGCAGCATGCTCGGCGGGCGCTTGGCCGACAGCCGCTTGCTGCCGTCACTGGTCGGCGTGGCACTGGCAGTCGTGGTGATTCTCGCGGCGTTCAGCCAGACCAGCCGTGCGGTGATTCCGGCGGCGATTACCTTGGTGCTGTGGGGAATTTTCGCCTTTGCGCTGTGCCCGATTCTGCAGCTGTTGATCATCGATCAGGCGCACGAAGCGCCGAATCTGGGTTCGACGCTGAACCAGAGCGCGTTCAATCTGGGCAACGCAGCAGGTGCCTGGATTGGCGGGCTGGTGGTTGCCAGCGGCGCGGATCTGGCGGACCTGCCGTGGACCGGGGCGCTGGTCGGCGTGCTGACGGTGCTGACGGCGCTGTTGTTCATTTACCTGCAACGTCGGCGGGCGAGTGCGGTCAATGTGTCTGGCTGAGACCTCTGCGACTGACTACCTGTGGCGAGGGGATTTATCCCCGTTGGGCTGCGCAGCAGCCCCAAAAACCTTCAATCGGGTTTTGTCAGGAATGATCGATAAACCGGATTGCGACGGCTTCGCCGCCGAGCGGAAAT
The DNA here is from genome assembly GCF_054871425.1 of Pseudomonas glycinis. Classification (NCBI taxonomy): domain Bacteria; kingdom Pseudomonadati; phylum Pseudomonadota; class Gammaproteobacteria; order Pseudomonadales; family Pseudomonadaceae; genus Pseudomonas; species Pseudomonas glycinis. The sequence continues at coordinate 192,874 of NZ_JBTYHF010000002.1, forward strand.
AAATCCCCTCGCCACAATGAACTGTGGTGTGTCCCATGTCGCTGTTCGCCCATCAAACCCCTGCGTCCAACCTCCGGTCGCGCGCCATTCACCCTTCATCCAAAGGACCCCGGATGCTTGAACTCGTCGCCGCTTTCATCTGCCTCACCACCCTCCTGACCTTCGTCAATTTCCGCTTTATCGGCCTGCCGCCGACCATCGGCGTGATGGTTACCGCCCTGCTGTTCTCATTGCTCCTGCAAGGCCTCAGCGTCCTCGGCTTTCCCGGCCTCGAAGACCGCGTGCAGCAACTGATCGGCCAGATCGATTTCGGCGATCTGCTGATGAACTGGATGCTCTCGTTCCTGCTGTTCGCCGGCGCCCTGCACGTCAACCTCAATGATTTGCGCAGCTACCGCTGGCCGATCGGCCTGCTGGCCACCTTCGGCGTGTTGATCGCCACCGTGGTGATCGGCAGCCTGGCCTTCTACATTTTTGCCCTGTTCGGCTGGCACGTGAGTTTCCTCTACTGCCTGTTGTTCGGCGCGCTGATCTCACCGACCGACCCGATTGCCGTGCTCGGCGTACTGCGTACCGCCAACGCTTCGAAACCACTGAAAACCACCATCGTCGGCGAATCACTGTTCAACGACGGCACGGCGGTGGTGGTCTTCACCGTGCTGCTGGGCATCGCGCAACTGGGCGAAACCCCGACCGTCAGCGCCACGGCCATGCTCTTCGTCCATGAGGCCATTGGCGGTGTGTTGTTCGGCGGGCTGATCGGTTATCTGGTCTATCGCATGATCAAAAGCGTCGAGCAGCACCAGATCACCGTGATGCTGACCCTGGCCCTGGTGATCGGCGGTTCGGCGATGTCCACCGAACTGCACGTCTCGGCGCCGATCGCGATGGTGGTGGCCGGTCTGATCATCGGCAACCTGGGGCGCAATCTGGCGATGAACGACATGACCCGCCGTTATCTGGACGGTTTCTGGGAATTGCTCGATGACATGCTCAACGCGCTGCTGTTTGCGCTGATCGGCATGGAGCTGTTGCTGCTTCCGTTCAACTGGCTGCACATGGCCGCCGCAGGTCTGCTGGCGGTGGCGATTCTGTTGTCGCGCCTGCTTACCGTGGCGCCAGCGATCCTTTTGCTGCGCCGCTGGCGCTCGGTGCCGGCCGGCACCATCCGCATCCTGACCTGGGGCGGTTTGCGCGGTGGTGTGTCGGTGGCCCTGGCGCTGGCCCTGCCGCTGGGCCCGGAGCGCGATCTGCTGCTGAGCATCACCTACATCGTTGTGCTGTCATCGATCCTGCTGCAGGGCCTGACCATCGGCAAACTGGTCAAGCACGCAACGCGCAATGAGCCGGCCGTCGTGCCTGGGCCAGCCCACCACTGATCATTTCTTGATCGACTGCGGGTCGGGCTTGACAGCCTGATCCGCAGATTCCTTCGGCGCACCGCTTTCACTGCGAATTTGCGCATGGCTGATCAGCGCGAAGATAAAGCTGCCGCCAATGATGTTCCCCGCCAGCGTCGGCCCGGCGAACACCGCCCAGAAATCACTCCACGGCAACTCGCCGGCAAACACCAGATACGACACTTCCGCCGATCCGACGACGATATGGGTGAAGTCGCCCAGCGCCATGAAGTAGGTGATGAGGATGATGATCCACATCTTCGCGCTCTCCATGGACGGGATCATCCAGACCATGGTGGCGATCATCCAGCCGGAGACGATGCCCTTGGCGAACATCTGACTGGCGCTGTGCTCCATGACCTTGCGGCCGATTTCGAGGAAGGCGACGTCGGTCTTGCTGTCGAAAATCGGCAGTTCCAGCATCACGTACGCCACCAGAATCGTCCCGCAGAGGTTGCCGACCAATACCACTGTCCATAGACGGATCAGGCGCAGGAAATTCTTCAGCGTCGGCCTGGTCATCACCGGCAGCACGGCGGTCAGGGTGTTTTCGGTAAACAGTTGCTGGCGCGCGAGGATGACCGCGAGGAAACCGGCGCAGTAGCCGAAACTGGCGATCACCTTGAATTCGTCGCCGTCGGGCAGGCGCGAATTGAGCAATCCCATGCCCATCAGCGACAGGCCCATGGTCAACCCTGCCGCCAGCGCCGACCACCACAGCGCGGCAATGCTGCGCTCCAGTTCCTGATCGCCCTGGGTGCGGATGATTTCATGCAGAACGGCCGCGCGCGGCGGCTGGCTCTTCTCGACTTCGTGCTGCTCCTTGGCCGAGAGGTCGGGGGTCTTGTCGCTGGTGGGGGTGGTCATGGCGTGGCAACCGGTGGGGGGGGATGTAGCTACGACCGTTGCGCTTCATGGCTGTTCAGTGGCCAGGCGAATCTCCGCTGAATTGGCAACCGCTTTCGCGAGCAGGCTCGCTCCCACAAGGATCACGCTGTACCTGTGGGAGCGAGCCTGCTCGCGAAGAATGCGCCGCCGATCTTATTGAACAGCTTCGTCATCCTTGAACTGGTCTTTCACATATTTGATCTCGGTCCGCCCGTGCGGCGCCGGCAGGCCGTCTTCGCCGAGGTTGACGAACACCATCTTCTCGACGGTCAGGATGCTCTTGCGGGTGATCTTGTTGCGCACTTCGCAGGTCAGGGTGATCGAGGTGCGGCCGAATTCGGTGGCGGTGATGCCCAGTTCGATGATGTCGCCCTGGCGCGAGGCGCTGACGAAGTTGATTTCCGAGATGTACTTGGTCACCACACGCTGGTTGCCCAGTTGCACGATGGCGTAGATCGCCGCTTCTTCATCGATCCAGCGCAGCAGGCTGCCGCCGAACAGGGTGCCGTTGGGGTTGAGGTCTTCGGGTTTAACCCATTTGCGGGTGTGGAAATTCATGTTCACTCCTGAGCGCTTGCCGAAAGATGCGCCCATCTTGGCAGACTGCTCAGTCAGGCTCCAGGCAGCTGCGACTATGGTCGCCATTGGCGATCTTCATCTGGCCGACAGAAACCCTTTGGAAGATCAGCCCGGGCGGCTATAATCGCCCCCGTTTCAAAAAACGGTAACGTTCACTGGCTACCGTTTTCCCGCCACCTGTCCGAGGGGCGCTGCAGCAGGTTCGACCTGTCAGGCTCGGATGGGGCGTTGACCGGCTCACGCCGGACACTAAACGCACAACGGCGCCCATTCGCATACATTACGAATGGAGGCTCTTCATGAGCGCTGTCAACACGCCTGCCGATTTTACCGATTACAAAGTTGCCGACATGTCCCTGGCTGCCTGGGGCCGTCGCGAAACCATCATCGCCGAATCGGAAATGCCTGCCCTGATGGGTCTGCGCCGCAAATACGCTGCCGAGCAGCCGCTCAAGGGCGCGAAAATCCTCGGCTGCATCCACATGACCATTCAGACCGCCGTGCTGATCGAAACCCTGGTTGCCCTGGGTGCCGAAGTACGCTGGTCGTCCTGCAACATTTTCTCCACTCAGGATCAGGCCGCTGCCGCTATCGCTGCCGCCGGTATCCCGGTGTTCGCCTGGAAAGGCGAGACTGAAGAAGAGTACGAGTGGTGCCTGGAGCAGACCATCCTCAAGGATGGCCAGCCATGGGACGCCAACATGATCCTCGACGATGGCGGCGACCTGACCGAGCTGCTGCACAAGAAATACCCGCAGGTGCTGGACCGCGTTCACGGCGTGACCGAAGAAACCACCACCGGCGTGCATCGCCTGCTGGACATGTTGGCCAAGGGCGAGCTGAAAATCCCGGCCATCAACGTCAACGACTCGGTGACCAAGTCCAAGAACGACAACAAGTACGGCTGCCGTCACAGCCTGAACGATGCGATCAAGCGCGGCACCGACCACCTGCTGTCCGGCAAGCAAGCGCTGGTCATCGGTTACGGTGACGTGGGCAAGGGTTCGGCGCAGTCCCTGCGTCAGGAAGGCATGATCGTTAAAGTCTCGGAAGTCGACCCGATCTGCGCCATGCAAGCCTGCATGGACGGCTTCGAACTGGTGTCGCCGTTCATTGACGGTATCAACGACGGTTCCGAAGCGAGCATCGACAAAGCGCTGCTGGGCAAGATCGACCTGATCGTGACCACCACCGGTAACGTCAATGTTTGCGACGCGAACATGCTCAAAGCCCTGAAGAAGCGCGCCGTGGTCTGCAACATCGGTCACTTCGACAACGAAATCGACACCGCTTTCATGCGCAAGAACTGGGCATGGGAAGAAGTGAAGCCACAGGTGCACAAGGTTCACCGCACCGGCGCTGGCAGCTTCGATCCACAGAACGACGATTACCTGATCCTGCTGGCCGAAGGCCGTCTGGTGAACCTGGGCAACGCCACCGGTCACCCGAGCCGCATCATGGACGGTTCGTTCGCCAACCAGGTTCTGGCACAGATCTTCCTGTTCGGCCAGAAGTACGCCGACCTGTCGCCAGCGCAGAAAGCCGAGCGTCTGACCGTTGAAGTACTGCCGAAGAAACTCGACGAAGAAGTGGCCCTGGAAATGGTTCGCGGCTTCGGCGGCGTGGTCACCCAACTGACCAAGCAACAGGCTGACTACATCGGCGTCACCGTCGAAGGCCCGTTCAAGCCGCACGCCTATCGCTACTAACAGGCGCTGAATGCTCGCTCTCCCTGTGGGAGCGAGCTTGCTCGCGAAGGCGGCTTATCATTCAACATCCGTGTTGTCTGACCCAGCGCTTTTGCGAGCAGGCTCGCTCCCACACCGGATTGCAGCGCCTCGAGGTACTTGTTTCCAAGGGTATGACCATGTCCCAAGACCGTCGCTACAGCTTCGAGTTTTTCCCGACCAAGACCGATGCCGGGCAAGAAAAGCTGCTTGCCACTGCCCGCCAGTTGGCCACCTACAATCCTGATTTCTTTTCCTGCACCTACGGCGCTGGCGGTTCGACCCGTGATCGCACGCTCAACACCGTGTTGCAGCTGGAAAACGAAGTCAAAGTACCCGCCGCTCCGCACCTGTCGTGCGTCGGTGACAGCAAGGACGACCTGCGCGGCCTGCTGAACGAATACAAGACTGCCGGCATCAAGCGCATCGTTGCCCTGCGTGGCGACCTGCCGTCCGGCATGGGCATGACCAGCGGTGAGCTGCGTCACGCCAATGAACTGGTGGAATTCATTCGTGAAGAAACCGCCGATCATTTCCACATCGAAGTCGCCGCTTACCCGGAGATGCATCCGCAAGCGCGCAACTACGAAGACGATCTCGCCAACTTCGTGCGCAAGGCAAAGGCCGGTGCCGACAGCGCGATCACCCAGTACTTCTTCAACGCCGACAGCTACTTCTACTTCGTCGACCGTTTGCAGGCGCTGGGCGTGGATCTGCCGATCGTGCCGGGGATCATGCCGATCACCAACTACAGCAAACTCGCGCGCTTCTCCGATGCCTGCGGTGCGGAAATCCCGCGCTGGATCCGCAAGCAACTGGAAGCCTACGGCGATGACACGCGAAGCATTCAAAGCTTTGGCGAACAAGTCGTCAGCGAAATGTGCGAACGCCTGCTGCAGGGCGGCGCACCGGGGCTGCACTTCTACTCGATGAACCAGGCCGAACCTAGCCTGGCCATCTGGAACAACCTCAAGCTGCCGCGCTGAAGGTTTTCCATGCGATAAAAAAGGCCCTCACCGGGCCTTTTCACCGAAAAGCACAAATGGAATATTGTTGTCGATGATCTGCGCGCAAACAAAAACACGCCCTCAACTGGTCTATCTGGTTTTCGGTGCCGAGACCTACCATCAGGAAGCTGTTTTCAGCATCGCCAGTGCTCTGGCGTGGTTGCGCGAGACACCGGATGCCGCGATCGATATCCAGGTCTTCAGCGACAATCCGCAACCCTACGAGCGTCTTCCCGTACGCATTCGCCCGCTGGACGCCGAAACGCGCCAGAAATGGAGCGAGCCCCACGGTTATCATTTCCGCATCAAACATGTCGCTTTGCGTTCGGTACTTGAAGAGCATGAAACGGCGCTGTTGATCGACACCGATACGTTTTTCCACTGCTCGCCGCTGAAACTGTTCGAGCGGGTACAGCCCGGCACCCTGCTGTGCAATGACTACTACGCCCGCTATGGCGACAACAAGATGAGCCTGCTCTACCGCACGCTGTCGGCCACACTGCTGGACAAAGGCCTGACTGACGATCACATGCGCCTGCTCAACTCCGGCGTCATCGGCCTGCATCGGCAGGATGCCCACGTGCTGGACCGCTCCATCGCTTTGATCGATGAGCTGTTCCCATCGGCACAGGGCGCCTACACCCTCGAAGAGTTCTGCCTGTCAGTGGCCGCCTACCGCACGCTCGACGTCAACAAGTGCCCGGATCTGATTCACCATTACTGGAGCCGCAAGCACTTGTTCAGGGCCAAGGTTCAGGCCTGGGTCGCCAAACATGGCGACAACCCGACCGGCGAGGCTGCACTGGACGACACCCGACGTGTATCACCGCAACTGCCTCGACCACCGCGCCTGCAGCGTATGTTCTACAAGCTCGTCACGCTGCTGCTGCCGGCGCATCTGCGTCAGTTCATTCGCGAAATCCTTTACGGCTGCTATGAACATCCCAACGAGTTCGATCAGGCGTGTGCAGCGGTCTGGTGGGACAAGGCGCTGGAAAACCAGCAGCAACGCATTGGCAAGCCGGTTTGCAGGCACTTGCTCAGGGACTGGTTCAGTCGCGGTCTGGTCAAGCGGATCTTGGGTGCGCGCCACGCCAAGGTCCACCAACACCTGCTGAAAACCGCAAGCAAATAAGGCCATCACGGCCATTGCGCCGGGGTCTGCGCGAAACATGCATGCCAGAGCTTCTCATCAGGCGTTTCGCGTACTAACCTCAGGCCATGCCCCTTATTGCCCAACTGCTGAGCGTTATTCTTTTGACTTGCCTGAGCGTCGCCGCTCGGGGGGAGAAGTTGCGTATTGTCACCGAGCCGTGGGCGCCGTACGTCTACGAACAGGGTGGCAAAAACCTTGGTCTTGACTACGAAACCACCGCCATCGTGTTCCAGCGTCTGGGCATTGAAGTGGAATGGCAGTTCCTGCCGTGGAAGCGCTGCCTGTCGATGCTTGAGACCGGCCAGGCCGACGGTGCCCTGGACATCTTTCACAGCGCCGAACGCGACGCCACCCTGCTCTATCCCAGCGAACCTTTGTCCGACGTCGAATTCGTGATGTTCTACGCCAATGAGCGGCCGCATCCTTTCAACACCCTCGAGCAACTCAAAGGCCTGACCATCGGCACCTCGCCGGGTTATCTGTACAGCCCTGACTTCAGCCAGTCGGACCTGTTTGTTCGTGAGCCGGCACCGACCCATGAAGCCAATTTCGGCAAACTGGTGCGCGGGCGGATTGACCTGCTGATTACCGATCGCCGCGTCGGTCAGCATTTGCTCGATGAGCTGAATATTCGCGATCTGATCACGGAAAACCCGACGATTATCAGCCGTCAGAGCCAGTTTCTTGCGGTTCGGCGCAATGCCGGCATGGATTTGCTGGTGCAGCGTTTCGGCGCCGAGCTCAAGCGCTTCAAGCGCGAACCGGCCTACGCCGAGCTCAGCGCGCGTTACGGTGCTGCGCCCGTTGATAGCGCGTCACTGCGTTCGGCCACGGCCGGCGGCAAAACCGTTGAGCAGCAGGAAAGCAGCGCGCAGTGATTGCTCTGTTATACTCCGGCGTTCCCGCCAGGCTCACGCCCGGACGCCCGGAACCGTAACAGGCCTCTCGACCCGCTACAGCGCAGCTTCCAGCCCGCGCGAGCGCTCCTGACGTGCCTTCGGAACCGCCGCTGGACCGGACGGGATTGCGTCCTCTTAAACGTGATTCGCGCCAGGCAAGACTCCCATTGGGCCAAGCCCTAACTAAAACAGGATTACTCATGTCCTTTGCTTCCCTCGGTCTCTCCGAGGCTTTAGTCCGTGCCATCGAAGATGCGGGCTATACCGAGCCTACTCCGGTGCAACAGCGGGCCATTCCCGCCGTGTTGCAAGGTCGCGACCTGATGGTGGCGGCTCAGACAGGTACCGGTAAAACCGGCGGCTTCGCCCTCCCGATTCTGGAGCGGTTGTTCCCCAACGGTCACCCGGACAAATCCCAGCGTCACGGCCCGCGCCAACCGCGCGTGCTGGTCCTGACCCCGACCCGCGAACTCGCGGCCCAGGTGCACGAGAGCTTCAAGATCTACGCCCGTGACCTGAAATTCGTCAGCGCCTGCATCTTCGGCGGCGTCGGCATGAACCCGCAGGTCCAGGCCATGTCCCGTGGCGTCGACGTCCTCGTCGCCTGCCCGGGTCGCTTGCTCGACCTCGCCGGCCAGGGCAGCGTCGATCTGTCCCACGTGGAAATTCTCGTTCTCGACGAAGCCGACCGCATGCTCGACATGGGTTTTGTCCACGACGTGAAGAAAGTCCTCGCACGTCTGCCGGCCAAGCGTCAGAACCTGCTGTTCTCGGCGACTTTCTCCAAAGACATCACCGACCTCGCCGGCAAACTGCTGCACAATCCGGAACGCATCGAAGTGACGCCGCCGAACACCACGGTCGAGCGCATCGAACAACGCGTGTTCCGCCTGCCCGCCAGCCACAAACGTGCGCTGCTGGCACACCTGATCACCGCCGGCGCGTGGGAACAGGTACTGGTCTTCACCCGCACCAAGCACGGCGCCAACCGTCTCGCTGAATACCTGGACAAACATGGCCTGCCGGCGGTGGCGATCCACGGTAACAAGAGCCAGAACGCGCGCACCAAAGCCCTGGCCGACTTCAAGGCCGGCGAAGTACGCATTCTGGTTGCCACCGACATCGCTGCCCGTGGCCTGGACATCGATCAGTTGCCGCATGTGGTCAACTTCGAGCTGCCGAACGTCGATGAAGACTATGTGCACCGTATCGGCCGTACCGGCCGCGCCGGTCGTTCCGGCGAAGCGATCTCGCTGGTCGCGCCAGACGAAGAGAAGCTGCTGAAAAGCATCGAGCGCATGACCAAGCAGAAGATTGCCGACGGCGATCTGATGGGCTTCGACTCCAGCACCATCGAAGCCGAGAAGCCTGAAGCCCGCGAGCGTCCGGACATCCGCAACCCGCGCAATTCCCGTGGCCCACGTGGCGACGGCCCGAATGGCGGCGGCGGTGGCGGCGGTCGCAAGGACAAAGGCAAAGACAAGGGCAAGGAAAAGCCGGCCGCTGAACGTGGCGAGCGCCCTGCCCGTCAGCAGAAACCGCGCGAAGGCACGCCGAGCCGCGAACAGCGCCCGAGCCAGCCACCGCGTGCAGCGGCTGACCGCGCTCCGGACGAGTTCCTCGACGACGATATCGATAACTTCGGTAACCGCGTTGACTACGTGCCGAAGGCCGCTCCTGCCGGCGGCCGTGGCCGTCGTCCGGGCGCACCGGCGCAAGGCTCAGGCACTGGCGCACCGCGCGGCGGTCAGCCACAGGGTCGCCAGAACGGTCCGCGCAACAGCAACGGCTCGAGCACCGGGACACCACCGGCCAAACGCAGCGGCCCGCGCAACGGCGCTCCGCGTGACGGTCAGGGTCGTCGCGACGAATCCGCGCCACGCAACCGCCGCCCGGCCCGTGACGATCAGCCACGCAGCGAACCGGCCGTGCAGAATCCGCGCAGCAACGGTCCGAAGATCATGCACAAGGAATCGAAAGCCGACCGCTTCCCGACGCCTGAGCAGCTCGATCAACTGCCAAGCCGCCCACGTGGCGAGAAACCAGCACTGCTGACCCGCAATCGCTGAGTTTCAACCCGCCATGAAAAATGCCCCGACTCGAAAGAGCCGGGGCATTTTTTTACCTCGATTATCTCTGCCACACCGCAATACCCCTGTGGGAGCGAGCCTGCTCGCGAAGGCGGCGGGTCAGTCAGCAATGATGTTGCCGGACTGACCGCTTTCGCGAGCAGGCTCGCTCCCACAGGGAATGTGTCGCAGGCAATAAAAAACGCCCCGGGCCTTTCGACCAGGGGCGTTTTATTGTGGCGAGCGAAAGTTATTTGACTTTCACACCTTCCAGCGAGATATCCAGATCTGCCGTTTGCGAGGTTGGGCCTGGGCCCTTGATCCCGAACTCGTTCAGATTGAGAGTGGTCTTGGCGTTGAAGCCAGCGCGCTCGCCGCCCCATGGATCCTTGCCTTCGCCGTTGAATGTGGCCTTGAAGGTCACAGGCTTGGTCACACCGTGCAAGGTCAGGTCGCCGGTCACGTCAGCAGTCTTTTCACCGGTCGATTTAACGGCGGTGGAGACGAACTTGGCATCAGCAAACTTGCTCACGTCGAGGAAGTCTTTGCTGGCGATGTGCTTGTCACGTTCAGCATGGTTCGACCACAGGCTGGCAGTTTTCACATCCACAGAGATCTTGCTGGCTTCAGGCTTGGCCGAATCCCAAGAGAAAGTACCGTCGAAATCTTTGAAGGTACCGTGGATGAAGCTGTAACCCAGGTGGCTGATTTTCCAGTCAACGAAGGCGTGCTGGCCTTCCTTGTCGATTTTGTAGTCCGCAGCCATGGCCTGACCAGCCGAGAGCAGTGCAGAACCGATTGCCAGAGCGGCCAGAGTCTTTTTCAACATGCTTTCTTTTCCTTTGAGTCGAGGTTGAATTTCAGGCTTTGCGACCGAGCATTCGAGTGAGGGTCGCATCACGATCGATAAAGTGGTGCTTCAATGCTGCCAACGCATGGAGACCGGAAAAAATTACCAGTGCCCACGCCAGCCAGAGATGAATCACCCCAGCGGTATCTGCCTGATCCGGTAGTCCGGAGAGCAGTGCAGGAACTTCAAACAGGCCAAACACCGGGATCCCGACACCGTCTGCGGTGGAAATCAGGTAACCGGCAATCATCACAGCGAACAGCGCCAGATACAGAAACCCGTGGCCGAACTTGGCGCCGATACGGGTCATGCGGCTGTAGCTTTGCAGCGTTGGCGGCGGTGGGCTGATGAAACGCCACACCACTCGCAACACCATCACCGCGAGCAGCACCAGACCGATGCTCTTGTGCAGATCCGGCGCGTCTTTGCGCCAGGTGCTGTAGTAATCCAGCCCGACCATCCACAGACCCAGCGCAAACAGCCCGAAGACCGCCAGCGCCACGCCCCAGTGCATGAAGATGCTGACCCAACCATAGCGCGAAGAAGAGTTACGTAGCTGCATTGCCCAAATCCTGTGAGAACTGCGAACCAAGACTAGCGAGTTATCTATCGAATTAAAGCGGAAAATTTTGCTTTGAAATATCGAGAAATACGATCAAGAGTCTGCGAGCGAGGTGTTAAGGAAGGATTAAAGGCGATCTCAGGATAGGGCGCTTGAACAAATGAACGGTTTTGATATCGGGCGCCTGCGCAAACCCAAGCAAAAGTGGCTGAGGAAACTGCCGAACGGGACAGAGTTCTTCAAGTGGGAGTTTTGACTGACCAGCCATTCATGGCCGATCAGTTATGAAGTACTGCCGGCGGTTGCAGGCATTCGGCACTGTAGGGGTCTATGTGGCACTTGTGCGCCAGTTCAGAACCATAGCCGCCGGGGAAAAATTGCCCGTTGCTACATCCGGAAAGTGCAATCGAAACCAGTATCGCGATAAGCGTTTTCATAGCATGCCCCCAATTTTTTCCAGCATAAAATTGGCGCGCTGGCAGCCGCTATCACCTCATTCCGAGCATCTTGTGGGAAGGCTCCGGTACGCCGGTAAGTCCCGTAACCGGATGACGAAGGACTGAACCGCAGGGCAAAAAAAACGCGACCCGAGGGCCGCGTTTTCATGTGAACCAAGCCTTACTGCGCCTTGGTCTCGGTCGTTGCAGCAGGCTTGGCCGCTGGTTTCTTCGCCGGCTCAGCCTTTTTCGCTGCCGGTTTGGCCGCCGGCTTTTTCGTTTCGGTTTTGGCTGCAGGCTTCTTCGCCGCTGGCTTGGCCGCTGCTTTTTTCGCCGGCTCGGCTTTCACCGGGGCCGCTGGTTTCGGTGCTTCCACCGGCGCTGGCGCAGGTGCCGGGGTCGGTGCAGGCGCTGGAGCGGCCGGAGCAGGTGCTGGCTCTGGCGCTTTCGCAGGCTCAGGCTTTTTCTCGTCATCCGAACCGCCGAACAGGTTGCTGAAGAAGTTGCCCTTCTTCGCCGCCACGGCACCCGCCGCGCCTGCCGCTGCTGCAGCCGGAACCACTTTGGCCGGTTCGAACGACTTGCCTGCCGCCAGATCTTCAACCTGGCTGGCCGCGCGCTGGCCGGTGCGCAGTGCGCCTTCCAAGGTGCCCGGGTACAAGGTGTCGGTGTGTTCGCCGGCGAACGCTACGCGTTGCAGCGGACGTTCCCACAGGCGCCAGAACTTGCTGATCTGCCCCGGGCCGTAAGCCAGGTAGGCGCCGCCCATCGACGGGTCGGTGCTGTAGCGACGGATTTCATAACCGGTGAACGAGCCACGGGCCTGTGGATAAAACGCGTGCAGGCGGATCAGCACCTGATCGACCATCTGCTTGTCGCCGAATGCCTGCATCACACGGGCGTTGTCGCCGGACAGGTTGATCACCACATTGGCGCCGCCCTTCAGCGCCGGTTCGATCCAGAGCATGCCTAAACCTGCGTTGCTGTAGATCTCGCCGGACATGCGCGATTTGCTTTCCCACACTGGCGTCTTGAACTTCAGCATGATCTGGTCGCGCCAGCCGTAGTTGGTGCCCTTGATCGCCGCCAGATGCTGGGCATCCAGCGCCGGGGTCAGGGCGATCTTGTTCAGTGCGCGCAACGGCACCGCCAGCACCACGTAGTCAGCCTGATAGCCGACGCTGCCAACTTTGACGGTCACGCCGTCCTTGTCCTGGATGATGGCCGAGACCGGCGAGCTGGTTTTGATGGTCTTGATCTGTTTGACGAAGGCCTGCGCCAGCACCTGGCTGCCGCCGACCAGACGCGAGGCGCGCAGGTCGCGGTCGGAGACGCCGCGATAGACGCGGTTCTGCTGAGCGAAATACAGCAGCGACAGACGCGAAGGTTCGTCGTAGTGGGTGCGGATGTCCTGGTTGATCAGCTGACGCGCGGTGGCCGGCAGGTTCTGCTTGTCGAGCCAGCTCGATACGGTGATCTGGTCCAGTGCGTGCAGGGTGGCGGTCGCCGCCGGGTTCTGCGGGTCGTCGATCGAGCGCGCCAGATCGTCGAGGGTTTTCTGGTAGCGCTTGAGCGCATCGGCGGTGGCTGGCTGCTTGGTGGCCAGATCAGCGGCGGAGAAATAATCGCCGTCGATCAGATAACCCGGCGTACGCACGAATTCCGGCGCCGGCGTGGTGCCGAGCTTGAAGGTCGACACGTACTTGTTCAGCACCGGCTGAGTCTTGTCGTTGCCGATCCACTCGCTGGTGGCCATGCCCGAGCGGCCGCCCAAGCTCGGTTTGGCTTCCAGCAGGGTGACCTGCCAGCCTTTGTTCTGCAGTTCGTAAGCAGCGGTCAGACCCGACAGGCCGCCGCCGATCACGATTGCGGTTTTATCCTTGGCCAGCGCCGTAACGCTGAACAGCCCCAACATCACCAGCGCACAGGCGCGCAGCCAACCGACAGACATTCAGCGAACTCCGGAAAAACATGTGGGAAAAAGCAGTTTTGCGAGTCAGACGACTCAAAGAACCGCGAAGAATACGTTAGCCATCAAAACGCCGCCAGCGACGTCTATCGGCTCAGACAAAGTAGTTCAATCGACACAATGGGTTGTTCCCGCGCGATGCATTGCATAGGCTTGCGCGATTGTTCGCCCGCGCCTGACGCGAGCCGCCTCGAGGAGACTGTAAATGGGCCTGAATAACCAGTGGATGCAACGCGATCTCGCGGTGTTGTGGCATCCCTGCACCCAGATGAAAGACCACGAACAGCTGCCGCTGATCCCGATCAAGCGCGGCGAAGGCGTCTGGCTCGAAGACTTCGAAGGCAAGCGCTACCTCGACGCAGTCAGTTCCTGGTGGGTCAACGTGTTCGGCCACGCCAACCCGCGCATCAACCAGCGCATCAAGGATCAGGTCGATCAACTCGAACACGTGATTCTTGCCGGTTTCAGCCATCAGCCGGTGATCGAGCTGTCCGAGCGTCTGGTGAAGATGACCCCGCAAGGCTTGAACCGGGTGTTCTACGCCGATAACGGCTCGTCCTGCATCGAAGTCGCGCTGAAGATGAGTTTTCACTACTGGCTCAATCGCGGCCAGCCGAACAAGAAGCGCTTCGTCACCCTGACCAACAGCTACCACGGCGAAACCATGGCGGCGATGGCGGTCGGCGATGTGCCGCTGTTCACCGAGACCTACAAAGCCCTGCTGATGGACACCATCAAAGTGCCGAGCCCGGATTGCTATCTGCGCCCGCAAGGCATGAGCTGGGAGGAACACTCGCGCAACATGTTCGCCGCCATGGAACAGACGCTGGCGGAAAATCATGACAGCGTCGCGGCAGTGATCGTCGAGCCGTTGATTCAGGGCGCCGGCGGCATGCGCATGTATCACCCGGTGTACCTCAAGCTGTTGCGCGAGGCCTGCGACCGCTATGGCGTGCACCTGATCCACGACGAAATCGCCGTCGGCTTCGGCCGCACCGGAACGATGTTCGCCTGCGAACAGGCCGGCATCCGCCCGGACTTTCTCTGCCTGTCCAAGGCCCTGACCGGCGGCTACCTGCCGCTGGCCGCGTGCCTGACCACCGACGAGGTCTACAGCGCCTTCTACGACGACTACCCGACTCTGCGAGCCTTCCTGCATTCGCACAGCTACACCGGCAACCCGCTGGCCTGCGCTGCGGCACTGGCGACCCTGGACATTTTCGAGCAGGACAACGTCATCGAGAACAACAAGGCGCTGGCTCAGCGCATGGCCTCGGCGACCGCGCATCTGGTCGATCACCCTAACGTGTCGGAAGTGCGCCAGACCGGCATGGTCCTGGCCATCGAGATGGTCAAGGATAAAGCCACCAAAGAGGCCTACCCTTGGCAGGAGCGTCGTGGCTTGAAGGTGTTCCAGCATGCGCTGGAGCGCGGTGCGTTGTTGCGCCCGCTGGGCAGCGTGGTGTATTTCCTGCCGCCGTATGTGATCACCCCGGAGCAGATCGACTTCCTGGCCGAAGTGGCCAGTGAAGGTATTGATATTGCTACGCGTGACAGCGTCAGCGTGGCGGTGCCGAAAGACTTCCATCCGGGATTCCGCGACCCGGGCTAACCGTAATTTCTCGTTCCCACGCTCCGCGTGGGAATGCAGCCCGGGACGCTCCGCGTCCCAAAAGCGGACGCAGAGCGTCCGATGAGGCATTCCCACGCAGAGCGTGGGAACGATCTAATCTGAGAGACCCGAAATGAGACTGTCCCGCTTCTTTATCGACGCCCCGCTGAGCACTGGCGAACACGAACTGCCGGAGGCCCAGGCGCATTACATCAGCCGCGTGTTGCGCATGGCTGAAGGCGATGCGGTGCAGTTGTTCGACGGTTCCGGCCATGAATTTCGCGGGTCCTTGGTGGACGTCGGCAAGAAACGCGTGGTTGTACAAATCGACGAGCAGTTCGCCGGGCAAATCGAATCGCCACTGCAGATCCACCTCGGCCAGGGCCTGTCCCGGGGCGAGCGCATGGACTGGGCGATTCAGAAAGCCACTGAACTGGGCGTGACGCAAATCACCCCGATCTTCAGCGAACGCTGCGAAGTGCGGCTCAAGGACGAACGCGCCGACAAGCGCTTGCTGCACTGGCGCCAAGTGGCGATCAGTGCCTGCGAACAGTGCGGGCGTTCACGGGTGCCGGTGATTCATCCGCCAGTGTTGCTGGCGGACTGGCTCAAGCAGACCGAAGCCGAATTGAAACTGGTGCTGCATCCGGTGGCAGAGCCGTTGGTGAGTCATGCCAAACCGGCGACGCTGGCGTTCCTGATCGGGCCGGAAGGTGGTTTGACTGATGCTGAAGTCGAGCAGGCCAAAGGCAACGGTTTTCACGCCGCGCGCCTCGGCCCACGGGTGCTGCGCACCGAGACTGCGCCGGTAGTGGCGTTGGCGGTGGCCCAGCAACTTTGGGGTGATTTCTAAACCTTTTTGCCGGGCTGCATTCCCCCGCTCTGCGTGGGAATGCAGCCCGGGACGCTCCGCGTCCCAAACAGCGTGACGCAGAGCGTCACAGGAGGCGTTACCACGCAGAGCGTGGGAACGATCAGTCAGCCGGGCTACAGCACGTAAAACAGAATCGCGACAAAATGCAGCAAGCTCCCGGCAATCACAAACAGGTGCCAGATGCCATGGGCATGCCGCAGCCGGTGATCCAGGGCAAAAAAGATAATCCCCACCGTATACAAAACCCCGCCCGACGCCAGCCAGGCAAACCCCGCTGTGCCCAGCGCGGCGATCAGCGGTTTGACCGCGACCAGCACGATCCAGCCCATCACCGCGTAAATCACGATCGACAGAATCCGTGCCTCGGAGCGCGGTTTGATCTCTTGCAGGATGCCGATCAGCGCCAGCCCCCAGACAATCCCAAACAGCGTCCAGCCCCAAGGCCCGCGTAACGTCACCAGGCAGAACGGCGTGTAGCTGCCGGCGATCAGCAGGTAGATCGAGAAATGATCGACCTTCTTCATGATCGCTTTCTTGCGCCCGCGCACGCTGTGATACACGGTCGAGGCGCTGTAGAGCACCAGCAAGGTGAAGGCGTAGATCGCCACGCTGACGATCTTCCATGGACTGCCGTCGAGGCTGGCAATCACCAGCATCCATACGCCGCCGATAAACGCGGCGATGGCTCCGACCAGATGGGTCCAGGCGTTGAGTTTTTCCCCGTGATACATGTGTCGCATACCTCGTAGTCACTACCGCAAGCGCGCAAGGCTCGGGCCCTGAGCGTAAAAGCGCAATGTTTCTGTTCAACCTCGCCTGCGCGACCCGCGGGAATTGGGCACAATCGCCCGATACCAAAAAGAGTCCGCGCCATGCTGATCGACGAAGAATTGACCCTGAAAAAACTCGAGGTGTTCCTCGCCTTCATGCGCACCGGCAATCTCGCCCGCGCCGCCGCCGAACTGCAGACCAGCAACGTCAGCGTGCACCGCGCCATTCACTCTTTGGAAAACGCCCTGCGCTGCCCGCTGTTCAAACACGAAGGGCGCAATCTGACGCCACTGGAAAGCGCCTATGTGCTGGAAGAACGTGCGCAGAAGCTGATCAACGACGTCGTCGACAGCGTGCGCCTGACCCGCGAAGCAGCCGGATTCTCCGCCGAGCGCTTCAAGCTCGGCTCGCTGTATTCGCTGACGGTGAAAACCGTGCCACAGCTGATCATGGGCCTGAAAATCCGTCGCAGCGAACTCAACATCGACCTGATCCTCGGCTCGAACATCGACCTGCTCTACAAGCTGAAAAACATGGAAGTCGACGCGATTCTGGTGTCGCTGGACGACAGCATCAACGACCCCGATTGCGAACAGATTGCGCTGTTCTCCGACGACATCTTCCTCGCCACCCCGGCCGATTCAAAATTCGCTCAGCGCAGTGAAGTCGATCTGGCGGAAGTGCGTGATGAAACCTTCATCACCCTGACCCAGGGCTTCGCCACCCATCAGGATGGTGTGCGGGTGTTCAAGCAGGCGGGGTTCGAGCCGAAGGTGGCGATGCAGGTCAATGACATCTTCACCCTGCTGAGCATGGTCAGCTCGGGGGTGGGCTACGCCTTGTTGCCGGGGCGGATTGCGGCGGTGTACGAGAACCGGGTGAAGCTCATCCCGTTGCAGGAGAAGTACCGCTTGCAGCAGCACATTGGCGTGGTGTTTCTGAAGGCCAAGGAGCGTGATCCGAATCTGCTGGCATTGCTGGCGGAGTGTCGGATGTATGCCAATCGCCAGGCCAGCTCATGATCGTTCCCACGCTCTGCGTGGGAATGTCTCAATGGACGCTCTGCGTCCGCTTTGGAACGCGGAGCGTCCCGGGCTGCATTCCCACGCAGAGCGTGGGAACGATCAATGTCAGCTCGGTCAGCCCATCAACCCGCGCATCGCCAGAAACAGCAGCGAAGGCCCGAGCAGACACCCGAGCGCGGTGTAGAACGCCGCCGTCAGGCAACCGTACGGCACCAGCTTCGGATCCGTGGCCGCCAAGCCTCCGGCAACACCGCTGGAGGTGCCCATCAAGCCACCGAAAATCACCGCGCTGCGCGGGTTGTTCAGGCCGATCATCGGCGCCACGAAGGGTGTCATCACCATCACCAGAATCGCCTTGATCAGCCCCGCCGCAATCGACAGCGCCATCACCTCGGAACTGGCACCAATCGCCGCGCCGGTCACCGGGCCGACGATGTAAGTCACGGCACCGGCGCCAATGGTGGTCAGGCTCACCGCATCGGTGTAACCGAACGCCATCGCCACGCCGACGCCGGCGACGAACGAGGTGCCAACGCCGACAAACAGCGCCAGCACACCGACGAGTCCGGCGCGTTTGAGCTCATCGACACTGACGCCAAACGCCGTCGCCACAATCGCGAAATCCCGCAGCATCGCACCGCCGAGCAGGCCGATGCCGGACAGCAGGGGAATATCCACCACGCCTTTTTGCCCACCGGTGAGTGCGCCGCCGATATACGACAGCACCAGCCCGAGCAGAATGGCGATCGCCGAACCGTGCAGACGGCCCTTGGTGAAGGTGTTGGACATCCAGTAGGACACCCACATGGTCAGGCCGACAATCAAAAAGCCGCTGATCAGACCGTAGCCGGTGATCACTTTCATCATCGATTCGTACATGGCGATTACCCCGCAGTCTTGGCAGGAGCAATCGGCGTCTCTTGCTTGTTGCCCATGCGCGTCAGCACCGGCACCAGGGCAAAAGCGATCACTACGGCGAGGGTGCCGGCAAGAATTGCCATCGGCCCGCCCTTCAGCGCACCGTAGACATTCTGCTGCGCGGCCATGGCGACCACGATGGGAATGTAGATCGCACTCCAGAACTCCACGCCCTGCTCGGTCTTGCCCTTGAGCCAGCCGCTCTTGTAGAGATAGCTGCCCAGGCCGATCAACAGCAGCATCGCAATACCGACACCGCCGACGTTGGCCGGCACGCCGATCAGCTTGCCGAGCAATTCACCGACCCAGATACCGACCAGCGTGCAGAAGGCGAGAAACGCCACACCGTAAATAATCATTGTTGTAGTCCTCAAAGTGCATCGTCGAATGTTGTTTTTGTTGTTCGAAGCTTGAGTCGCGGCGGTTTTAGAGTTGGCGGCCACCCTCCTCGCGCAACAGCGCTTGCAGGGTATCGAGGCGGGCACTGTCGAAGGCAGTGACGGTGCCCTGCTCGAACACCCGGCGCGCCAGCCCGGTCAGCACCGCACCGGGCGGCAGTTCGATCTGTAGACGTACGCCGCGCTCATAGGCGCTTTGCACGGTGCCGCGCCAGTCCACCACGCGGCACATGTTGAAAGCGAGGTCGTCACGCAGCGCTTCGACTTTGCTCACAGGGCGGGCGCGGCTGCCGCTTAGATAAGCGATTTTCGGGTTCTTCAGTTCAACCTTGGCGAAGGCCTCGGCAAGCGCCTGCGCTGATTTTTCCAGCAATGGGCAATGCGACGGCACGCTCACCGCCAGCCGCTTCGCCACTCCGGCGCCGCGACTGCGCGCCAGTTCGGCCACCGCGTGCATGGCCTTGTCGCAGCCAGCGATGACCACTTGGTTATCGGCGTTGATATTGCCCAGATACACCGGCGAATCTTCGCTGTGCACTTGCGCCAGCAGCGTTTCGACGGTGGATAACTGCAAGCCGATGATCGCGGTCATGCCGTAGCCCTGTGGATAAGCCTGTTGCATCAGCTCACCGCGCAGACTGACCAGATGCAGCGCATCGCTGAAACTCAAGGCTCCCGCCACCACTGCTGCCGGGTAGGCGCCGATGGACAGGCCGGCGACGTAATCCGCGCTCAGTTCATCCTGCAATAACTGCCGCGAAGCAGCGACACCGGCGATCAGCAGGCACAGCTGAACCGCTCGTGTCGTGCGCAATGCCTCGGCTGAATCCAGCAGCGCAACATCTTCGCCCAGCACATCACTGGCCTCGACCAGCGTTTCCCTTGGCAAACGCTGGAGCATGCCCGCTTGCTGCGCGCCCTGGCCGGGAAACACCAACAGGCTGCTCACGCTGCCTGCTCCTGCGGGTGCCACGGATTCGTCACCAATGCAGCCTGATACGCATTTTTCAGCAGCACTCGGGCCGAACCGCTGGCCCATTCACGCAGCGCCACAGCGCCGAATGGGGTCTGCAATTGCATATCGACCCGGCACGCAGTTTGATCAAAAAGCGCGACCAGTTCGCGCGCCTGATTACGGCCGATGATGTGCGGCGCACGCAGAATCAGATCGAGATCACTGGCCGCGTGCATCGCTGCAAAACCACTGGCCAATTCAAACCCGACACTGCCGCTGACACCCCAGACCCAACCGCAGTCATCGAGCATCGGCCGCAGTTGTTTGAGCGCCTGCATCACCGGCAGATCTCGCTCGCACTCAACCTGACAAAGGGCTTCGGGACTGACCCGACAGGCAATCGAATCGAGCGGCATAAACGTCGCCAGCCGTTGTTCACGCAACACACCGCGCACGCCGACCGCGACAAAACCGTCAGCACTCAGCGCCCGCCTCACCACTACCGGGTGCCCGGCCGCCAGCGCCGCGATCGCCCACTGCGGCGCATCCGCCGGCAACTGCGCTGGGGTCATGCCCCAGAGCAGATCATGGGCCAGGGGCAGGTTCACCACTGCGCCCTCAGCAACTCGCGGACTTTGCTGGAGGCGGCACGATTGCTCGCACCAAGGCGCCCTTTCAAATCAGTGCTGGTCACATCGCTGATCGCTTGCTTCAGGCACTCAGTCACGCGCGTCAGATCTTCCTCTGTCGGCTGTTCAATCTGCTGCACCGAGAGGGTTTCCCAGAGCAGGCCGAGGCTGGCGTAGCTGTCGATGTCATAGGCCATCGGCGGCACGCTCGACGCCAGCGCCTCCAGTTCCTCGACACTGCGCAAGGTGACCCGCGCCGCCGAGGCTTTGCCCATTGCGTGGACCATCACGCCGGGATCGCGCAGCGCGATCAGGCGATTGGCCTGATAACCGTGGGCGAGAAATGCACCCGACATGGCCTTGCCCACCAGCAGCGCAATCACCGGATGCCCGGCCAGACGCGCACGGGCATAACTGTCCGCCGCGCCGGCCAGGGCCTGATGAATGCCGAGGGCTTCTTCGCGGCGGCCATACGCCTGGCTCGGCACATCGACGATGGCGATGATCGGGCGCTTCTTTGCGCTGTCGCGGTCGGCACTGATCGCGTCATCCACAGCCTTGGCCAGCCCCCAGCCTTCGAGCAGACCGACCTCGCCATTGCGGGCGCGGGGAAAACGATTGTCCGGGTCGGCGACCACGGCGATAAAGCGGCCGAGCTCAGCGTCGGCGACTTTCAACGACGGCGGCAAACCTTCGACGACACTGGCGCCAGCGCTGAGCGCATTGAACCAGTGCAAACCGCGCAATGAATAACCGCTCATGAGCGCTCTCCTTGATACAGATCGCGAACCACCGACGGTTCGATTTGCAGGTCAGTGTTCAGCTTGCCGAGGCGTTGCAGGAACCACTCGGCGCGTTGACTGCGCGGCTGTGCCGGCAAGCCTTGCTGGAGCAATTCACCAACCTGCTGACGAATCTTCGCCACGTCATCGCCGACATAACGGTCCACCAGTCCGGTGTTGAAACGCTGTTCGCCGCCGGTCAGGCTCCAGATGAATGGCCGGTCGCGGGAGTCGTATTCCTCGATCCCGGCTTCCTGCTCGATTACCTGCGGGCCGTTCAGACCGAGGCGTGCTTCCTGAGTCACCAGCAAATAACTGCACAGCGCTGCGGCGATCGACATGCCGCCGAAGCAACCGACACTGCCGGCGACCACGCCGACCACCGGTTGGTATTGCTGCAAATCGACAATCGCCGCGTGAATATCGGCAATCGCCGCCAGCCCTAGATTGGCTTCCTGCAAGCGCACGCCGCCGGTTTCCAGCAGCAACACGGCGCGGGTGGCGATACCGTTGCGGTTGTCTTCGGCGGCCAGTTCCAGCGCACCGGCAATCTTCGCCCCGCCGACTTCGCCAAGGCTGCCGCCCTGAAACGCACCTTCAATCGCTGCGATGACCACCGGCAAACCGTCGAGGCTGCCCTTGGCGATCACCACCCCGTCGTCGGCTTGCGGCACCACACCCTGGCGCTCAAGCCACGGCGACATGACCCGTTGAAACGGATCGAGCAGTTCGCGAAAGGTCCCGACGTCGAGCAAGGCTTGCGCCCGCTGCCGCGCGCCGAGTTCGACGAAGCTGTGTTTGTTGAGCAACGCTGCGCTGTCAGTCATGGCCGATCTCCTCGAAACCCTGTTCCAGACGCAAGCGCACCACTCCCGGCGTCGCGCCGAAATCGTGGATGTCGATGGCCATCGCCGGCGGCGTAGTGCCGTCGAACATCCGCGCAAACAGGTGCTGCCAGCGCTGCTGCGCGCCGTTGACCGAGGTCTGCACGTTGATCGTCAGTTTGCCGGCCAGACCCGGTTCGATCAGCACTTCCAGATCACCCGAACCGACACAACCGACCAGCGCACGCCCGCGTGGCGGCTGCCCGGCGGGGAATTCAAACGATAGGTTTTCCATCAAAACGCTCCCTGAGAGATGCCGTCGCGCTCGATACGATCGAGCAGCAATGTGGCGGCGAGCAGGTCGGCGGCGCCACCGGGCGAGGCATTCAATGCGATGAGTTGTTGATCCAGTTCGTGCAGGCGCCGACGACCGCTGAGGCTGGCGCTGCCACCGGCATCGAGCACCGCTTGTGCGCCGGCCTGCATGGCGTGCAGGCCCGGTTCCCCGGCGCGGTAAAGCACGCAGGTGTCAGCCAGCTCGGTCATGATCGCCAGCAACGCATCGAGCCGGGCGTTCTGTTCGCCGTGGCCGTTGGCGCGACTTTTCTGCAGTTGCGGCAGGCCGCGTTGCAGCACGGACGGGAAGCCCAGTTGCGCTTCCTCGCGAGCACCGCGTGCGCCGTAACGCTGGGCGACTTGTGCGCCGTGGCTGAGCGGTGTCGGTGCGTAGCGGTCGTTGAGCAGTGCCAGGCGTGCGGCGCACAGGGCGATGGATTTCGGTTGCAGCGCGGCGGCCGTCACCAACAGTCCCAACGCCCAGATCGCACCGCGATGGGTGTTGACGCCGTTGGTGGTCACGAGCATCGCTTGCTCGCCTTCACGGCCGATGCGGCCTATCGCTTCGCGCAACGGCACACCGACTTCGCCGATCTCCAGCGCCGCCTCGGCCATTTCCTTGAACGCTGGCCACAAGGCCAACGCCGACGCGTGCATCAGGCCCAGGTGCAGATCGGTGTGCGCGCCGTTGCCACGACGGTCGACCAGGGCCGGTTTCGGCGACAGATCGGCTTCGTCAATCAGCGCGTCCACTGCCAGATCTGCCAGTTGATCGCCCAAAGAAAGCGGTTTCGCTTGCAGGTTGAATGCGTGCATTACCAGCTCCTGAATTTGGCGGGCGGGTTGTACAGGCCGCCGGACCACTCGACCAGATCGGCCACGCTTTTCGCCGCGAGCAATTCGCGCGTGGCGTCGGTGCGGCGGATGCCGAGGTCTTCGGGCAAGGCGATCAGGCCTTCGCGGCGCATGCGTTCGGTGTCTTTCGGGTTGTGCCGCAGGCCGATGGCGGTAACCCCGGCAACCGCTGCGATCATCGCCTGGCGCTCTTCCAGCGAGCGCGCCTTGTACAGGTAGGCGATGCCTTCTTCGGTGAGCAGGTGGGTGACGTCGTCGCCGTAGATCATGATCGGCGCCAGCGGCATGCCGCTTTTCTTCGCCACTTCCACCGCGTCGAGGGTTTCGACGAAGGTCGCTTTGCCACCTTCCTGGAAGGTCTCGACCATTTGCACCACGAGTTTCTTGCCGCGTTCGAGCATCGGTTGCGGCCCATCGGCATGGCGCATGTCCAGCCACGCCGGGGTGCCGTGACGGCGGCCGCGCGGGTCGTGGCCCATGTTCGGCGCACCACCGAAACCGGCGAGACGGCCCCGAGTCACCGTCGAGGAATGGCCGTCGCCGTCGACTTGCAACGTCGCGCCGATGAACAGATCCACCGCGTACTGCCCGGCCAGTTGGCAGACCATGCGGTTGGAACGCAGCGAGCCGTCGCGGCCAGTGAAGAACACATCCGGCCGAGCGGCGATGTAGTTTTCCATGCCCAGTTCGGTGCCGAAGCAATGCACGCTCTCGACCCAGCCGCTTTCGATCGCCGGGATCAGCGTCGGGTGCGGATTGAGCGTCCAGTTGCGGCAGATCTTGCCCTTCAAGCCGAGGGATTCGCCGTAGGTCGGCAGGATCAATTCGATGGCGGCGGTGTTGAAACCGATGCCGTGGTTGAGCGACTGCACGTTGTGTTTTTCGTAGATCCCGCGAATAGCCATCATCGCCATCAGCACGTGCACAGGCTTGATATGCCGTGGGTCGCGGGTGAACAGCGGCTCGATGTAGAACGGCTTGTCGGCGACCACGACGAAATCGACCCATGAAGCGGGAATGTCCACGCGGGGCAGTTCGCTGACGTCATCGACCAATTGGTTGACCTGGACGATGACGATGCCATCGCTGAACGCCGCCGGTTCGATCAGTGCCGGGGTGTCTTCGGTGCTCGGGCCGGTGTAGATGTTACCGGCGCGGTCGGCCATGAAACCGGCCGAGAGCACAACGTTGGGGATCAGGTCCACGACGAGGCGGGCGTAGAGTTCGATGTAGGTGTGAATGGCGCCGACTTCGAGCAAGCCATCTTCGAGCAACTGGCTGATGCGCAGGCTCTGGGTGCCGGCGAAGGAGAAATCGAGCTTGCGGGCGATGCCGCGTTCGAACAGATCAAGGTGTTCGGAGCGGCCAACGCTGGGCATGATCATGTGCAGGTCGTGGAGCTTTTCCGGGTCTGCTTTGGCCAGCGAACGGGAGAGGAAATCCGCCTGCTTCTGGTTGTTGCCCTCGAGTACCACACGGTCGCCGGGATGAATCAGCGCTTCGAGCGCGGCGACGATCTTGTCGGTGGGCAACACCACACCGTCGGCCAGCCCGCGCACCTTGTCGAGGCGGCGCTGCTTCTCATCGCGCCGCCGCGTCCAGCGCGAGTCGGGGGAAATTGTTGTTGTCATGCTCACTCCACGGGTTCGCTGTCGTGGGGCCAAGTTAGGCGTGTGTGATGAGGGCATCAATCAAGCTGGGTGGTGAATCATTACGCTGAGCGTAACGTTCAAAAGCTACCCTCACCCTAGCCCTCTCCCGGAGGGAGAGGGAACCGATTGGGGGATGCTTGGGAATGACGCCAGCCTGAAGCAGCCGTGGTGAATCCCGACGAAAAATCAACAGCCCCTCACCCTGGCCCTCTCCCGGAGGGAGAGGGGACTGATTGGGGGATGCTTGGGAATGACGCCGGCCTGAAGCAGCCGTGGTGAATCCCGAAACGAAAATCAACAGCCCCTCACCCTGGCCCTCTCCCGGAGGGAGAGGGGACTGATTGGGGGATGCTTGGCAATGACGCTGACCTGAATCCGTTGTATTGAATCCATAATCGACTCGGTCATTCAGGTCGATGTAGGACGCGAGACACCTCGGTCGGCTCCCTCTCCCTCTGGGAGAGGGCTGGGGTGAGGGGCTTTCAGTCAGTGGGCACCATTTTGTCCAGCACGCGATTCACCGCCATCTCCGCCACCATGACAATCTGCGCGATGCCCTGCAGGGTCTTGCGCTGTGAGCCGTCTACCGAGGCGGCGTGGTTGTGCAGCATCACCGTCGCCGAACCCAGGGTTTCACAGGCGTCGGCCAGCAAGGATTCGGTGTCGGCTTCGGGATTGATCGTTCCCACGCTCTGCGTGGGAATGCCTCCACGGACGCTCCGCGTTCGGCTCTTAATGGGACGCGGAGCGTCCCGGGCTGCATTCCTTTGCTGCGCGTGGGAACGATCAGTCAAGCCTTGGATCAGCGGGCCAATCCCGCCTCCACCAACAACTTCTCCAGCCCCAACAAATCCGGCACCTTCGCCACCTGCTCGCCCACCTGCACCGCCGCCTGCTCCAGCGCACACAACGGCACATCCACGTAACTCAACTGACTGTCCAGCTTGTACGACCGAGGAATTCCCTGCACCAACAGGGCGATGAATCTCAGCTCGGGCAAGCCGCCCAGCGCATTCAGAATGACGATCCGCGCCCGTTCGCAGATGACGATTTTCTGCCCGCAGGCCGATTCGAAACTGATCAGCGGAATCTGCCGCTCGCGCCACGTTACCCGGCCCAGGTACCACGGCGGCGTGTCGAGGTCGAAGGCGCTGGCCTGGTAGTCGATCAGCTCGGCGATGGCGACATTCGGCAGGATCAGGTTGCGATCGGCCAGCGGCAGCAGCAGCCCGGTGAGCTGGCTGGTGCGCGGGTTGTGCCGGTGCTCATGCATGTTTCTTGCTCCACTGGGCGATGCTCTCCAGCAACACCGATTCCTGATACGGCTTGCCGAGGTAGTCGTTGACGCCGATGGCCATGGCGCGGTCGCGGTGTTTCTGCCCGGTGCGCGAGGTGATCATGATGATCGGCAAGTGGCGCAGGCGTTCGTCGGCGCGCACCTGGGTGGCGACTTCGAAGCCGTCCATGCGCGGCATTTCGATGTCGAGCAGCATCAGGTCGGGCATGTGCTCTTCGAGCAGCAGCATCGCATCGACACCGTCCTTGGCGGTCAGCACGTTCATGCCGTGACGTTCGAGCAAACGGCTGGTGACCTTGCGCACCGTCACCGAGTCATCGACGACCATGATCAGCAGCGGCTTGTGCGGCTCGCTGTCGATCTCCGTGCGCGCCGGCTCTTGCGCCAGGCGCGCCTGCATCGCCCGGATCGGTGCGAGCAGATCCAGAATCAGCACCACCCGGCCGTCGCCGAGAATCGTCGCCCCCGACACGCCCTGCACCGCCGCGAATTGCGGGCCGAGGCTCTTGACCACGATCTCGCGAGTGCCGGCCATGGCGTCGACCAGCACCGCAACATGGCGGTCGTTGCAATGCACCAGCAGCACCGGCAACGGCAGGTTCTGCCCGAGCAGTTTTGGCCGTGGCGCAGTCTTCAACAGCTCGCCCAGGTAGCACAGTTCATAACGCTGGCCGGCGTATTGATAACTCGGCGGATCCTGACGGAAGTGCCCTTCCAGATCATTCGGCAACACGCGCACGATGCCTTCGATGGTGTTCAGCGGGATCGCGTACTGATCCTCGCCGCACTGCACCATCAGCGCGCGGTTGACCGACACGGTGAACGGCAGGCGAATGCGGAAATGCACGCCCTGCCCCGGCACCGAATCGATGCTCATGCTGCCGCCCAGCTGACGCACTTCTTCGTGGACCACGTCCATGCCGACGCCACGCCCGGAAATCTGGGTGATCTTTTCCGCCGTGGAGAAACCCGGCTGGAGAATGAACTGCAACACGTCGCGGTCGCTGATCTCGGCGTCGGGCGCCAGCAGACCGCGCTTGATCGCCTTACGCCGCACGGCTTCCAGCGGCACCCCGGCGCCGTCATCGCGGATGTCGAAAACCATGTCGCCGCCCTCGCGGGACAGATCGAGGGTGATCTGCCCTTGCGCCGGTTTACCCGCCGCCAATCGCACCTCGGCAGATTCGAGGCCATGGTCGACGGCGTTGCGCAGCATGTGTTCCAGCGGCGCGGCCATGCGCTCCAGTACGTTGCGATCCATCTCGCCATCAGCGTTGCCGACGACGAATGCGACATCCTTGCCCAGCTCTTCGGCGACCTGACGCACGATGCGTTTCAGACGCGGCACCATGCGCTCGAACGGCACCATGCGCGTACGCATCAGGCCTTCCTGCAACTCGGTGTTGATCCGCCCCTGTTGCTGCAACAGGTTTTCCGCGTCGTGATTGCGGCGGTCGAGGGTTTCCTTGAGGTCGAGCAGGTCCGAGGCGGATTCGAACAGCGCCCGCGACAGTTGCTGAAGCTGCGAATGGCGGTCCATTTCCAGCGGATCGAAGTCTTCATAACCGAGGCGTTCGCCATCGACTTGCTGGCGGCTGAGGATGCGCCCCTGGGTTTCGGTGTCGAGGCGGCGCAACTGATCGCGCATGCGCTCGATGGTGGTTTCCATCTCGTTGAGAGCAATCTGCGCATCGTTGACTTGCTGCTCGATCCGTCCACGAAAGATCGAGGTTTCCCCGGCCAGATTGACCAGTTCATCAAGCAGCTCGGACGAAACCTTGACCATGTCCGCGCCAACATCGGCGGCCGGTGGCGCAGCCTCGGGCTTAGCCACCGGTGCCGCGACCGGCGCCGGCGGCGCTTCAACCTGCACCGGGTGACTGAAATTCTGGATCGCGCTGATCAGCCGATCGGCCGGCGGGCACGGTTGCCCGGCGCGCACGCCATCGAGCATTTGCGCCAGTCGGTCATGGCCACGCTGCACCAGCGCGAACAGTTCGGCAGACGGTTGCAGCGCACCGGTGGAGAGGCTTTCGTAGAGAAATTCCAGCTCATGGGCGAGGTCGCCGATCGGGCCGATTTCGACCATCCGCGCGCCGCCCTTGAGGGTGTGCAGATCGCGCAGCAGGGTTTCGATTTCCTGACGGTTGCCCGGCTCGGCCTGCCAGCGCAACAGCGCGGCGCCGGAGCTTTCGATGATGTCGAAACCTTCTTCGAGGAAGATCTCCAGCAACTCCGGATCATGCCCGGCGTTGTCGTGTTCGACCGCTGCGGGGGATGATTCACTGGCGGCCTGGCCCTGACGCAACTGACGGATCGCGTCGATCAAATCCTGCGCCGGAGTCAGCGCTTGATGCGCTTGCAGTTGCTCGAGCATCAGTGCCAAACGCTCATGACTGTGCTGCAACAAACCTTCGAGCGCGGCGCTGTGGTTGTAGCGTCGATCAACCAGCCCTTCGTAGAGATTTTCCAGTTCCTGGGCAAGGTCGCCGACGGCCTCGACCTCGGCCATGCGCGCGCCGCCCTTCAGCGTGTGCAAGTCGCGCTGCAATGACGACAGCGGCGCGGCGTTGTCCGGATCCTTGCGCCAGCGCTGCAAGGCTTGCCCGGCGCTGTCGAGAATGTCCACCGCCTCTTCGAGGAAGATTTCGACGATCTCGTCGTCAGGCTCGAGGGCGGCAACCGATTGCTGCAATTGGGCGGTGGCGCTGCCCAGTTCGCGAATATCCAGGGTGCGACTGCCGTCGCTGCGGATCAGGCCCATCGCCGCCGGGTCGAGGCCTTCGTCGAGCAGTTCCTGCAAGGCGCGAATCCGCTCCGGTTGCGGGGTGATTTCCTGGCCGGCAGCGAGTTCGTCGAGCATGTTGATCAGCGCTTCGTGGGCCAGTTGCGCTTCGTGGAAAAACCGCTCGCTGACCGCCAGGCTGCTTTCTTCCACCGCGCCATACAGATCGAGCAAGGCTTCGCACAAGCCATCGACCGCCTGCAGATCGGCCAGATGCGCACCTTCGCCGAGGGTGGTCAGTTCATCGAGCAGAGCGCTGAGTTCCTGGCGTTCGCCGGGGTGCTGCTGCCAGCGCTGCAAAAGGTTTTCGGCGTCGAGGAGGATGTCCATGCCCTGGGCGAGGAAGTTGTTGATCAGCTGCGGATCGCGCTTGAGGCGCAGGCCGCTGTTAGCGCCATCGGAACTGGATTGCAGGCGCTCGGCGAGCAGCGCGTCGGTGCGTTTGATCAGCGACTGCGCACCGACAATCGGCGCCAGCGGATCGTGTTTGAGCTGACGCAGGCCGACGCGGAACAAGCCCTCGGCTTCGAGCAGCAATTCGACCTCGTCCAGATCCAGCGGCAACTGATGCGCCTTGAACTCGCGAGCCAGTTGATCCAGTGAAGCCGCCAGTTCGGCCATCGGCAATACACCGGCCATCGAGGCACTGCCCTTGAGCGTGTGCAGCGCCCGTTGCAGCTCGTCGCTGGCCGGCAACGGCACCTGTTCGGCGGCCTGATCGAGAAAACGATTGAGGCTGGCGAGGTGGGTTTCGGCTTCTTTGCGAAAGATTTCCAGCAGCAGCGGATCAAGCGCGGCGACGTCGTCGGTGTCTTCGGCAGCCAGCGGCTCATCGCCTTTGGCCAACGCGTGGGCGCGGGCGGCGAGTTGGTCGACATCGTTGCGCTGGCGCTGACGCTGGGTGGCAAATTCGTTGATCAGCTCGGGCAGCAGCAACACGGTGTCGCCGAGCAATTGGCGCAGCACCGCGCCGGGCTCGACGCTTTGTTCGAGCACGCGGTTGAGCAGGTTTTCCACCGCCCAGGCCAGTTCGCCGAGGACCAACGCGCGGACCATGCGCCCGCTGCCCTTCAAGGTATGGAAAGCCCGGCGCAGTTCGGTCAGCACGGCGCGGTCCTGGGGATTGGCGGTCCAGCGCGGCAGGTATTCGTGGAGGACCGCGAGGACTTCGTCGGTCTCCTCCAGGAACACTTCGCGCAGTTCATCGTCGACCGGTTCTTCATCCGCTGGCGGCGGCATCAGGCTGTCGGGGCTGTTGCGCGCCGGCGGGTTGAGCGCCGACAGCGGGCTGGCCAGCACTTCGGCCAGCGACTGCACGACGTCAGGGTCGTCGAGCGCTTGCAGATCCTGCATGAGCTGCGCTTCGCTGGGGCTGAGCACCTCATCGAGCACCGGCACCTGCGCTTCGCCGGGCTGCTCGTTGGCGAAGAAGCCGAGGCTGGCGAGGCTGTTTTGCGCGACATCGAGCAGATGCTCGGCGGGCGCCTGCGGGTCGTCGCTCAGGCGTTCGAGGTAATACTCCAGGCCGCTGATCACGTCGGCCAGATGATCAAGTTGTTCCCAGCCCGGTTCGTGGGCATCGAGCATCAAATGCTCGCGAATGAAACCGTTGCAGGCCTCGACCAGACTCGCTGCGCGGGCCAGCGGAATCATCGCCAGCGCGCCGCGTACTTGCGTCAGCAGCTCGGGCAGCGATTGCAGATGCTGGCGGTCCCAATCGGCGTCGATGTAATCGACGATCATGTCCTTGGCCTGTTGCAGGCAGATGCGCGCTTCCTTGATCACGATCTGATGGATCTGCGTCAGGTCGGTGGTCGGCAGGCGCGCGTCTTCGGCGCTTTGCGTCTCCACCGTGCCGACCATGCCGGCCAGCGTCGCTTCGACGTAGAGCAAGGCCCCGGCGACGTCCATGAGAATCGCGTCGTTCGGTTCGCGCTGGCCCTGAGCGAGGCTGAGCACCACCGCCAGTTGGTCGATGATGACCTTGCGCGGCTGGCCGAAACCCAGCACCGCGAGGGTGTCGGCAATCTGTCGCAGCGGCGCGAGCAGGCTGTCCAGATCCGAGGCGTGCTGGCGGTCGCTGCGCACGAACAGATCGAGGCGCTCCTTGACCCGCACCAGCTCTTCGCACAGCGCTGCCAGCACCGAGCGCATGGCATCGCGGTCGGGGCCGGCGAGGCGCGCGCGTTCTTCATCGACCATCGCGCTGTCGGGCAACGCGTCGTCCAGGGAGTAGTGATCTTTCATGGTCAGCATCTGCCCGGTGGGATGTTCGGCTTTGGCAATATAGAACAACAGACTTTTCAGCAGCTCGGCCGGCGCCGGTTGATTGAGCCCGACGATGCCCTGCTCGAGCAGGCGCTTGAGCTCTTGGTCGGCGTCCTTGAACAGGCTGCGCAGCGCCGGACTGTTGGCGATGACGCCCTCGCGCATGCCCTCGACCAATGCCGAGGCGATTTGCCACAAAGGACTCAACGGCGCGTCGCCGCTCAGCGCTTCGAGACGGCTGAAGACTTTGGCCAGATAGCCAAGGTGAGTCTGGTCGTCCTGTTCGCGCAGCAGACCGACCAGAGCCATTTGCAGCATCTGCCGCAGTTTGCGCAGCACGTTCGGCAGATCGGGCGGTTCCAGCTCGGCGAGTGCCCCGTCGCCGAGCGGCGCCAGCTCGGGCAGTGGCGGGCTGAACAGGCTGGTTTCCGCCAGCAGGCTTTCACCGCGAGCGCTGCGCAGATCGTTGATCAGCGGCAGCACCACCAGCGGCAGGTCGCGGCGGGCGCTCTGCACGCGGTCGAGGTAAAGCGGCAGTTGCCCCAAGGCTTGCAGCATCAGGTGCAAGGCTTCGTCGCGGTGCGGCACGCGTTGATGTTGCAGGGCTTCGACCAGATGCTCCATTTCTTCGGCCAGCAACGCTGCGCCGTAGAACTCGACCATTTGCAGACTGCCGTGGACCTGATGAATGTAGGCCAGGCACTCGTCCAGCCCGGGGAAGGCCTGCGGATCGTCGAGCACGGCCTCGATCGCCTGATGCGCCAGCTTCAGCGTTTCGGCAATTTCGCCCTTGACCCATTCCAGGGCCACGTAGTCGTGCCGATCACCCATAACCACTCCACTCACGCTTTATCTGTCGCCGCCGGCAAGGTGAAACCGGACACCGAACGACGCAACTGACTGGCCATTTTCGCCAGGTTGCCGATGCTCTCGGCGGTGGCCGTGGACCCCGACGAAGTCTGCGAGGTGATCTGCTGGATCACGTTCATCGTCAGCGAGATCTGCCCGGCCGAAGACGTCTGCTGTTGCGCCGCGTTGGAAATGCTCTGGATCAAAGCCGCGAGGGTCTTGGACACGCCTTCGATTTCTTCCAGGGCCACACCGGCATCCTGCGCCAGTCGCGCGCCGCGCACCACTTCGGTGGTGGTCTGCTCCATGGAAATCACCGCTTCGTTGGTGTCGGCCTGAATCGCTCGCACCAGGGTTTCGATCTGCCGGGTCGCGGCGGACGAACGTTCGGCCAGGCGCTGCACTTCGTCGGCAACCACGGCAAAACCGCGCCCGGCATCCCCGGCCATCGATGCCTGGATCGCCGCGTTGAGGGCGAGGATGTTGGTCTGGTCGGCGATGTCATCGATCAGGCTGACGATGTCGCCGATTTCCTGGGACGACTCGCCGAGGCGCTTGATGCGCTTGGCGGTGTCCTGAATCTGTTCGCGGATGTTGTCCATGCCGTGGATGGTGTTGTGCACCACCTCGTTGCCTTTGTTGGCGATTTCCACGGAACGCTCGGCCACCGCCGACGATTCGGCAGCGTTGGCCGAGACCTGATCGATGGACTCGGCCATGTCGCTGATGGCTGTCGAGGCTTCGGAAATCTGCTGCGCCTGTTGCTCAGACGCTTGGGCCAGATGCATGGCGGTGGCCTGGGTTTCCTGCACCGCAGCGGCAACCTGGCCGGCGGTGAGGTTGATGGTCGCCACCAGATCACGCAATTGGTCGACGGAATAGTTGATCGAGTCGGCGATGGTGCCGGTGAAGTCTTCAGTCACCGAGGCGGTCACGGTGAGGTCGCCATCGGCGAGGTCTTCGATTTCGTCGAGCAGGCGCATGATCGCGTTCTGGTTGCGCTCGTTCTTCTCGGCGGTCTCGCGCAATTGGCGATTGGTTTCGCGGACCATGACCAGACCGATGAGGATGATCGAGGCCAGCGCCAGCAAGCCCAGCACATAGCCGCCAATGGTGTCGGTGTTGCGCCCGCCGGCCAGATGTTCGAAACCTGTAGCAAGGTGCGAGGCTTCGTCGAGCAGGGTTTGCGACAGGGTGAAGATGTTGCTCGCCGATTCGCGCACCTTGAACAGCTCTGGCGAGGTTTCGAGGATTTCGTCCACCGAGCCGGAAACGAACTGGAACAGCTCGGAGATTTCGCTCAAGCGCGCACGGGCGTCGCGGTCTTCGACCTGGCTGATTTTCAGCGCCGGGTTGCCCTGCAACATGCCGTTGAGCACCAGACCGAAACGCGCGGCATCGCGGCCAAAGGCGTCGGCGGCCTGTTGCGAGTTTTCGTCACCGGCGAGCACGGTGTTGACCGCGCCAAGAATGCGTTCAGCCAGTAGCGATTGCCGTTGCGCCATCGCTACCTGCGCCGCTGGGGCGCCGCGCTGGAGGAGGATTTCCACGACTTTTTCGTATTCGATCTGCAACTGCGGCACGGTTTCGGCCAACGTCGCGGCGACCTGATGCAGCGACAGCACGGTCTGTTCGCTGGTGAGGATCGCGTCGGTGTTTTTCAGCAGGCGTTCCCAGTCCATCTGCACCGCGCGCATTTCCGGGCGCACGGCGACGGGTGCCGGGGGCAGGCCGGTGTTCGGGTCACCCTTTTTCAGGTAACCCCAGCGCTGGGCAAAATCGTTGCGCGCATCGCTGAGCAGTTTGAAGGCGGCCGCCTTGCCCGCCGCCGCTTCGGTGGCGTTCTTGGCGATGCGTTGCGAGAGCACACGCAGTTCGCCGGCATGGCCGATGTACTGCTTGTCGTAGTTCGCCTGGGTGTTGAGGTACGCGAAGTTGGCGAACAGCAGCATGATGAACACGATCAGTGCGATAAACAGCACGATGATCTGCGCGCGACTGCGCGATGCTTCTGCCGACTTGCCTGTTTTTGCTTTTGTCATCGGTCCTCGCCTTAACCCACACCTTTGAGGCCTGCTGCAATCCCTGTGGGAGGCAACCTCATGATGAAGAAATTTTGTGGCGAGGGGATTTATCCCCGATGGGTCGCGCAGCGGCCCCAAAAACCTGAGTCGTATCGGCTACATCTCAAATACAGGTCTTGGGTCGGCTTCGCCAACCATCGGGGATAAATCCCCTCGCCACAGGTCTGTCTGACCCACAATTTTCCTGATCACATGGCCCATTCCACCCAATGGGTTCTGTGTTGTTCCTGCTATAGAGCCACACCCATAAACACCGGGGATCTGGCCAGTGCGAACAGGCTGAACACCCGCCAGTTCTGTTCGCGGCGGAAATAGCCTTTGACGAATTCAGCCTTGGAGCCCTGGCGCTTGCTGATCGACAGCGGCTCGAAACTGCCCTGTTCGAAATGCTGCAAGCCGATGACTTCGTCGACCATTACCCCGGCGAACACGTCTTCATGCTCCACCACCAATACCCGCCGCTGTTTGCGCAGCGGCGACAGTTCATGGCCGAAGAAGCCGCACAGGTCCATGATCGGCAGCAGCCGCCCGCGCAGGTTAGCCACACCCTTGACCCACGGCTTGACCCCGGGCAACTGGGTGAAGCGCGGTTCATGCAGGACTTCGCTGACTTCGCCCATCGGCGCCACATACCAATGCTCGCCGAGGCGAAAGCCGATGCCGCTCCAGCGATCCGGGCGCGCCGCTTGCGACGGCAGGTCGGCTGCCAGCAGGCGGCAGCGCTGGTCGATCTGCCAGAGCAGTTCGAACGCGGTCAGCGATTCGTTCATGATCGCGCGATCAGCCGTTGAGTACGTTGTTCAGGGTCTTGATCAGGGTGTCTTCGTCGACCGGTTTGGTCAGGTAATCCTTGGCGCCCTGGCGGGTGCCCCAGACCTTGTCGGTCTCCTGATCCTTGGTGGTGATGATGATCACCGGGATGTGCGCCGTGTCGGCATCCTTGGTCAACTGCCGGGTCGCCTGAAAACCGTTGAGGCCGGGCATGACGATGTCCATCAGCACCGCGTCGGGTTTTTCCTGACGGGCCAGGGCCACGCCGTCGGCGCCGTTCTCGGCCTTGAGCACTTCATGGCCGTGCTTTTCGAGCATGCCGGTGAGTTTGTACATTTCAGTCGGCGAATCATCGACGATCAGGATACGTGCCATGGTCTTCCCCATTTTTCTGGTCGACTGCCGGCCCGCTGGCCGAGCGTCACTGTGCGTGTCTTACTGCGGCAAAACGGCGGCGAAGCCCGGAACATGGGCCTGGATCGCGTTGAGCAGTTCTTCTTTGCTGAACGGCTTGGTCAGAAATTGATCAGAGCCGACAATCCGCCCCTTGGCCTTGTCGAACAGACCGTCCCTGGACGACAGCATGATCACCGGCGTCGCCTTGAAGGCGCTGTTGTTCTTGATCAGGGCGCAGGTCTGATAACCGTCCAGACGCGGCATCATGATGTCGACGAAGATGATCCCGGGATGGTGGTCGGCGATCTTCGCCAGCGCATCGAAACCGTCGATGGCGGTGATCACTTCGCAACCGACATTCTTCAACAATGTTTCGGCGGTGCGGCGAATCGTTTTCGAGTCGTCGATCACCATGACCTTCAAGGCGCTGGACTGCTGTTCCATAAGAGGGTTCTACCGTCGCCTTTGCGAATCAAATTGTCCGTTTTGCTGTGAATAATGGCCTGAAACCCTTGAAACCCATGGGGCGGCGCGATCTGCCAGCCTTTTTAGCACAGTCTCCAGATGCAATCTATCGACGGGTTTTTCCTTGACCCGAAACCCGCCCGGCGCCACTCTGGCGGCACTTTTTCAATACCGATCCGGTAGCCAAATTTCGAGGAAAACCCAATGAGCGTTCGCGTCGGGATTGTCATGGACCCTATCGCCAGCATCTCCTATAAAAAGGATAGCTCGCTGGCCATGCTGCTGGCCGCGCAGAAGCGTGGCTGGGAACTGTTCTACATGGAACAGAAAGACCTGTATCAGGCCGAAGGCCAGGCGCGGGCGCGGATGAGCCCGCTGAAAGTCTTCGCCAACCCGGACAAATGGTTCGAACTGGACGCCGAACAGGACAAGCTGCTGAGCGACCTGGACGTGATCCTGATGCGCAAGGATCCGCCGTTCGACATGGAATTCGTCTATTCCACTTATCTGCTGGAACAGGCCGAAGCCGCTGGCGTGCTGGTGGTGAACAAGCCGCAGAGCCTGCGCGACTGCAATGAAAAACTGTTCGCTACGCTGTTTCCGCAGTGCACGCCGCCGACCATCGTCAGCCGCCGCCCGGACGTATTGCGTCAGTTCGCCGACCATCACGGTGACGTGATCCTCAAGCCGCTGGACGGCATGGGCGGTTCGTCGATCTTCCGCCACACCGCCGGCCACCCGAACCTCTCGGTGATCCTCGAGACCCTGACCCTGCACGGCAAGCAGCAGATCATGATTCAGGGCTACCTGCCGGCGATCGTCGATGGCGACAAGCGCATCCTGATGATCGATGGCGAGCCGGTGGATTACTGCCTGGCGCGTATCCCGGCCATGGGCGAAACCCGTGGCAACCTCGCCGCCGGTGGCCGTGGCGAAGCGCGTCCACTGACCGATAAGGATCGCTGGATCGCCGCCCAGGTCGGCCCGACCCTGCGCGAGAAAGGCCTGCTGTTCGTCGGCCTCGACGTGATCGGCGAGCACCTGACCGAAATCAACGTCACCAGCCCGACCTGCATCCGTGAAATCGACAATGCGTTCGGCACTGACATTGGCGGCATGCTCATGGATGCTATCGAAAAGCAGCTGCAAGCTTCGAGCCGCAAGCCACAAGCTTGAAGCCGGCCCGCGTCAGCTTGAAGCTTGAAGCTTGCGGCTCGTCGCTTGCTTCTATGTCACTTGCAGCTAAAAACCAACATTGCGTTATCATGCCGGGCCCATGAAAACGCGATGTTGGTTTTTCTGTCATGACCCTCCCGTCCGATCTGCCCGCTGAACTCGCCCATCGCGGCGTGCGCCCGGCCGATCGCCTCGGTTTTACCCTGTTTCTCGCGGCGCTGATTCACCTGGCGCTGCTGCTCGGTGTCGGCTTCACCATGGTCGAGCCGCAGCAGATCAGCAAAACCCTGGAAATCACCCTGGCCACCTTCAAGGCCGAGAAGAAGCCGGAAAAGGCAGATTTTCTCGCTCAGGAAAACCAGGAAGGCAGCGGCACGCTGGACAAGAAAGCCCTGCCCAAGACCACCGAAGTCGCGCCGTTCCAGGACAATCAGGTCAAAAAGGTCACCCCGCCGCCCGCCGCCAAGCCAGTGGTGCAGGAAGCCGCACCCAAGGCAGCGGTGACCACCGTCGCGCCGAAACCGAAAAAGGCGCCGACCAAGAAAGAAGAAAGCAAAACCGAAGTCAAACCGACCGTCGACGCGCCGGTGTTCGACAGCTCGCAGTTGTCCAGCGACATCGCCAGCCTCGAGGCGGAGCTGGCCAAGGAACAACAGCTGTACGCCAAGCGCCCGCGCATCCACCGCTTGAGCGCGGCCTCGACCATGCGCGACAAGGGCGCCTGGTACAAGGACGACTGGCGCAAGAAGGTCGAGCGCATCGGCAACCTCAACTACCCCGAAGAAGCACGACGCAAGCAGATCTACGGCAATTTGCGCCTGATGGTCTCGATCAATCGCGACGGCTCGCTGTATGAAGTGCTGGTGCTGGAATCCTCCGGCCAGCCGCTGCTCGATCAGGCGGCGCAGCGCATCGTCCGCCTGGCCGCGCCGTTTGCACCTTTTACCGGCGATCTGTCGGACATCGACCGCCTGGAAATCATCCGCACCTGGAAATTTGCCCGGGGCGACAAGCTCTCAAGCAACTGATATTTATGTGGCGAGGGGATTTATCTGTGGCGAGGGGATTTATCCCCGCTCGGCTGCGCAGCAGCCGCAAAACCATTCCATATGGAGTGTCAGGCAGAACCCATCAAGCGATTCAGGGGCGCTTCGCGCCCCAACGGGGATAAATCCCCTCGCCACAGATAAATCCCCTCGCCACAGATAATTCCCCTCGCCACAGATAAGTCCCCTAACCACAGATAAATCCCTTCACCACAGATAAATTCCCTGAGCACAGATAAATCCCCTAACCACAGATAAACTCCCTCACCACAGCAAATCCCCTCGCCACAAAAGCTCTGTTCCAATAATGGATCTGTGTTGTTGTCAGCATCTCCAGCTTGTCAGTTCGCCCCTCGAACGCCACACTAGCGCTCATGAAAAACGTCAGCCCCAGCTACCTCAAGCATCACTTCCTGATCGCCATGCCACACATGGCCGACCCGAACTTTGCCCACACCTTGACCTACATCGTCGAGCACACGGCCAATGGCGCGATGGGGCTGGTGGTCAACAGGCCGCAAGACTTGAACCTGGCCGACATCCTCGAACAGCTGCGCCCGGACATCGAGCCGCCGGCACGCTGCCAGGATGTGCCGATCTTCATCGGCGGGCCGGTGCAGACCGATCGCGGTTTCGTCCTGCACCCGGCGGGCCAAACGTTCCAGGCCACGGCGCAGCTGGACGGCGACCTGGCCCTGTCGACTTCGCAGGACGTGCTGTTTGCCATCGCTGACGGCGTCGGCCCCGCGCAGAGCCTGATCACCCTCGGTTACGCCGGTTGGGAAGCCGGACAACTGGAAGCCGAACTGGCCGACAACGCCTGGCTGACCTGCCCGTTCAACGCCGACATCCTGTTCAACACCCGCAGCGAATTGCGCCTGGAAGCAGCAGCGCGGCACTTGGGCATCGATCTCAATCTGCTCACCAGCCAGGCAGGTCACGCCTGATGGCCCTGCGCCTGATTCTCGGCTTCGACTACGGCACCAAACAGATCGGCGTCGCGGTCGGCCAGGTCATCACCGGCCAGGCCCGCGAGCTGTGCACCCTCAAAGCACAGAATGGCGTGCCGAACTGGGATCAGGTCGAAGCGCTGATAAAAGAATGGAAACCCGACGCCGTAGTGGTCGGCCTGCCGCTGAACATGGACGGCACGCCGAGCGAGATGTGCGTACGCGCGGAGAAATTCGCCCGCCGCCTCAACGGCCGCTACAACCTGCCCTTCTATACCCACGACGAACGCCTGACCACCTTCGAAGCCAAGGGCGAGCGACTGGTGCGTGGCGGGCAGAAAGGCAGTTACCGCGACAACCCGGTGGACGCCATCGCCGCTGCCCTGCTGCTGCAGGGCTGGCTCGATGAAAACACTGCATTGTTTGAATCCTGACAAGCGCTTCGGCGCTTTTCTTTTGGTTATAAACCGAGCTTCGTCCGGCAGGACGCAGCGCGGAATCACGAAGGAGCAACCATGAGCCTGCCCAATCCCGCCGATCTGATCAGCCAGATGGCGACCCGCCTCAAGGCGCACCTTGCCCAGCGTGACATCAGCGAACCGCGTTACATCGGCATCCGCACCGGCGGCATCTGGGTCGCGCAGGCGCTGCTCAAGGAACTGGCCAGCGATGCGCCACTGGGCACGCTGGATGTGTCCTTCTACCGCGACGACTTCAGCCAGAACGGCCTGCACCCGCAAGTGCGCCCGTCCGCCCTGCCCTTCGAGATCGAAGGCCAGCATCTGGTGCTGATCGACGACGTGCTGATGAGCGGTCGGACCATCCGCGCCGCCATGAATGAACTGTTCGATTATGGCCGCCCGGCCAGCGTTACCCTGGTCTGCCTGCTGGACCTGGACGCCGGCGAGCTGCCGATCCGCCCGAACGTGGTCGGCGCCACCCTGACCCTGGCCGGCAACCAGCGGGTCAAGTTGTCCGGCCCCGAGCCGCTGACGCTCGAACTGCAAGACGTCACCCTTTAATCCGCCCTATTGAGAGTCCCCCTCGCGATGACGCCTCTAGATACCAAGCGCCCGCTGCAGCTCAATGATCAGGGCCAGCTGCGCCACTTCCTCTCGCTCGACGGTTTGCACCGCGAGTTGCTGACGGAAATCCTCGACACTGCCGACTCGTTCCTTGAAGTCGGCGCCCGGGCGGTGAAGAAGGTCCCGTTGCTGCGCGGCAAGACCGTGTGCAACGTGTTCTTCGAAAACTCCACGCGCACCCGCACCACGTTTGAACTGGCGGCCCAGCGGCTGTCGGCGGACGTGATCACCCTGAACGTGTCGACATCGTCGGCGAGCAAGGGCGAAACGCTGCTCGATACCCTGCGCAACCTTGAAGCGATGGCTGCCGACATGTTCGTCGTGCGCCACGGCGACTCGGGCGCGGCGCACTTCATCGCCGAGCATGTCTGCCCGCAGGTGGCGATCATCAACGGCGGCGACGGCCGGCATGCGCACCCGACCCAGGGCATGCTCGACATGCTCACCATCCGT
Organism: Pseudomonas glycinis; assembly: GCF_054871425.1. Lineage (NCBI taxonomy): Bacteria > Pseudomonadati > Pseudomonadota > Gammaproteobacteria > Pseudomonadales > Pseudomonadaceae > Pseudomonas > Pseudomonas glycinis. The sequence goes on from NZ_JBTYHF010000002.1 coordinate 233,673, forward strand.
CGGCACAAGGGCGGTTTCGAAAACCTCTCGGTGGCGATCGTCGGCGACATCCTCCATTCGCGGGTAGCGCGCTCGAACATGCTCGCGCTGAAGACCCTCGGCTGCCCGGACATCCGCGTGATCGCGCCGAAAACCCTGCTGCCGATCGGCATCGAGCAATACGGCGTCAAGGTCTACACCGACATGGCCGAAGGCCTGAAGGACGTCGATGTGGTGATCATGCTGCGTCTGCAACGTGAGCGCATGACCGGCGGCCTGCTGCCCAGCGAAGGCGAGTTCTATCGCCTGTTCGGCCTGACCACCGCACGTCTGGCCGGAGCCAAACCCGATTGCATCGTCATGCACCCGGGGCCGATCAACCGTGGCGTGGAGATCGAGTCGGCGGTGGCCGACGGCCCGCACTCGGTGATCCTCAATCAAGTGACCTACGGCATCGCGATTCGTATGGCCGTGCTGTCCATGGCCATGAGCGGGCAGACTGCGCAACGTCAATTCGAGCAGGAGAACGCCCAGTGAAGCTCAGCATTCTCGGCGCACGCGTCATCGATCCCAGCAGCGGCCTGGATCAAATCACCGACATCCACGTTGAAGCCTGCAAGATCGTCGCCCTCGGCGCCGCACCGGCCGGTTTCAGCGCAGTGGAAACCATCGATGCCCAAGGTCTGGTCGCCGCGCCTGGCCTGGTCGACCTCAACGTTGCCCTGCGCGAGCCGGGCTACAGCCGCAAAGGCTCGATCGTCAGCGAAACCCGCGCCGCCGCTGCCGGTGGCGTGACCAGCCTGTGCTGCCCGCCGAAGACCAGACCGGTGCTCGACACATCCGCCGTGGCCGAACTGATCCTCGACCGCGCCCGCGAGGCTGGCAACACCAAAGTGTTCCCGATTGGCGCGCTGAGCAAAGGCCTCGACGGCGAACAACTGGCCGAACTGGTCGCGCTGCGCGACGCCGGTTGCGTGGCGTTCGGCAACGGTCTGGAGAGCTTCCGCAACAGCCGCACCCTGTGCCGGGCGCTGGAATACGCGGCGACTTTCGACCTGACAGTGATCTTCAACTCGCAGGATCACGATCTGGCCGAGGGCGGTCTCGCTCACGAAGGCGCGGTCGCCAGTTTCCTAGGCCTGCCGGGCATCCCGGAAACCGCCGAAACCGTGGCGCTGGCTCGCGATCTGCTACTGGTCGAGCAGACCGGCGTGCGTGCGCACTTCAGCCAGTTGACCAGCGCGCGCGGTGTGGCGCTGATTGCCCAAGCGCAGGCCCGTGGCCTGAAAGTCACCGCCGATGTCGCGCTATATCAGTTGATCCTGACTGACGAAGCACTGATCGACTTCAACAGCCTCTACCACGTGCAACCGCCGCTGCGCACCCGTGCCGACCGCGATGGCCTGCGGGAAGCGGTGAAATCCGGGGTGGTTTCGGCGATCTCCAGCCATCACCAGCCCCACGAGCGCGACGCCAAACTGGCACCGTTCGGCGCGACCGAGCCGGGCATTAGCAGTGTTGAGTTGCTGCTGCCGCTGGCGATGACGCTGGTCGAGGATGGTTTGCTCGACTTGCCGACGCTGCTGGCACGTCTCAGCGCAGGCCCGGCCGAAGCCCTCCGCCTGCCGGCGGGCAAACTGGCGGTAGGTGGTGCGGCGGATATCGTGCTGTTCGATCCGAAGGCATCGACGGTGGCCGGTGAGCACTGGCTGTCGAAGGGCGAGAACTGCCCGTTCATCGGGCACAGTCTGCCGGGTGTCGTTCGCTATACGCTGGTGGATGGGCGGATTACCCACCAGGCATGACCTGCTACTGAGGGAGATTGTGGCGAGGGGATTTATCCCCGTTCGGCTGCGTAGCAGTCGCGAAGGCATTGCACGCGGTGGAACAAATCCACCGCGTTCTCGGATTCAGGACCGCTTCGCGGCCCAACGGGGATAAATCCCCTCGCCACTACTTACTGAAAGGCGCCGCGATTCTGCGCGTTGCGCACCGACACCTGATCGTTCAGGGTCCAGAAGTCATACAGCACACCAATAAAGAACAACCCGCCGGTCAGCAGATACAGCAAGCCGCTGATCCATTTGCCCTGATACATCCGGTGTACGCCGAACACACCGAGGAAAGTCAGCAGAATCCACGCGACGTTGTACTCGATCGGCCCGGCAGCAAAGCGCAAATCCGCTTCGCGATCCATCGCCGGGATCAGAAACAGGTCGATCAGCCAGCCAATCCCCAGCAAACCGAAGGTGAAGAACCAGATCGTCCCGGTCACCGGTTTGCCGTAATAAAAGCGGTGCGCGCCAGTGAATCCGAAAATCCACAGCAGGTAGCCGATGACTTTGCTGTGAGTGTCTTTTTCTTTCACGCGTGGGAGCTGATAGCTGTTCATTAAGGCCTCATTGCACTCGATAGATAAATATTCTTCATTTCTTTGTGACTTTTTTACAGGTGGCCGACGTATGGCAAATGTTACCGTTGCTAGCGCGAAACCCTTGTAGAACCTGACTTCTGTCGGACAATTGCGTACTTTTTGAGCGTTTTTGGTTCCGTAGCCGGCGGAATGAATCGATGAACGGCCTCGGAACGGCAAAAAAAACTGTTATAAAGTTGCGCGCTATCACTTATGAGCCACGCCTAATGCGACCATTTTTCAAGACATGGCTGACTATTTGCCTATTAATGCCACTGGCCGCCCACGCCACCAATCGTGAGCAACGTCTTCCTAACGTCAACGGCTTCACCCCAAAATCCCATGCTTCGGCTCCTTCGAGCAAAAGCAGCAAGAGCAAGACCACCACGCTGAGCAGCAAGAGCCGCAGCAAGCTGGTGCCACCGATGGCGAGCAAGGAAAGCAGCAATGTGCTGAGCCGTGCGGTAAACGTCCTCGGTACACCTTATCGTTGGGGCGGCAGCAGCCCAAGTAAAGGCTTCGATTGCAGCGGTCTGGTGAAATATGCGTTCAACGACGCTACGTTCGACCTGCCACGCACCTCCAATGCCATGGCCAGCGGTCACGGCGAGAAAGTCGAGCGCAAGGATCTGAAGCCGGGCGATCTGATTTTCTTCAACATCAAGAGCCGTCGGGTCAATCACGTTGCCATCTACCTGGGCAACGACCGCTTCATCCACGCCCCGCGCCGGGGCAAAGCGGTGAGCATCGACACGCTGAACAAGCCGTACTGGGAAAAGCATTACGTCGTCGCCAAGCGCGTGTTGCCGAAAGAGCAACAGCAGCTGCGGGTAGTCCAGCGCTAACACCATACCGATCGTTCCCACGCTCCGCGTGGGAATGACTCAATGGACGCTCCGCGTCCGCTTCGGCAGGGACGCAGAGCGTCCCGGGCTGCATTCCCATGCAGAGCGTGGGAACGATCACTCCCTCAAAAGTTATCCGGGGTGCGCGCTTTCTCGCGTGCATGCTCGCGGCTGATCAAGCCCTTGGTGACCAGATCCTTCAGGCACATATCGAGTGTCTGCATGCCCAACGACCCACCGGTCTGAATCGCTGAATACATCTGCGCCACCTTGTCCTCGCGAATGAGGTTACGGATCGCCGATGTCCCGAGCATGATTTCATGCGCCGCCACCCGCCCGCCGCCGATCTTCTTGATCAACGTCTGCGACACCACCGCCAGCAACGACTCCGACAGCATCGAACGGACCATCGACTTCTCGTCGCCGGGAAACACGTCGACCACGCGGTCGATGGTCTTCGCCGCCGAGGTCGTGTGCAGCGTGCCGAACACCAGATGCCCGGTCTCAGCGGCGGTCAGCGCCAGGCGAATGGTTTCCAGATCGCGCATCTCGCCGACCAGAATCACGTCCGGGTCTTCACGCAGGGCCGAGCGCAGTGCAGTGGCGAAGCTGCGGGTATCTCGATGAACTTCGCGCTGATTGATCAGGCATTTGCGCGATTCATGGACGAACTCGATGGGGTCTTCGATGGTGAGAATGTGGTGATGGCGATGGGTGTTGAGGTAATCGATCATCGCCGCCAGCGTGGTCGACTTGCCGGAGCCGGTCGGCCCGGTGACCAGCACCAGCCCGCGCGGCGCATCGGTGATCTTGCGGAAAACATCGCCCATGGCGAGGTCTTCCATGCTCAGCACTTTCGACGGAATGGTGCGGAACACCGCGCCGGCACCACGATTCTGGTTGAATGCGTTGACCCGAAACCGCGCCACGCCGGGTACATCGAAGGAAAAATCCGTTTCCAGATTTTTCTCGAATTCGATGCGCTGGGTGTCGTTCATGATGTCGTAGATCAGATCGTGCACTTGCTTGTGGTCCAGCGCCGGCAGATTGATCCGTCGCACGTCCCCATCGACGCGAATCATCGGCGGCAGGCCGGCCGACAGGTGCAGGTCGGAAGCGCCCTGTTTGGCGCTGAAGGCCAGCAGTTCAGTGATATCCATAGCGTCCCTCAATTCCAGTAGAATGCCGCGAACCTACAGACCGCCGGCGCCTCTTGATGTCCACGATAGCAGACAACATCCTTCAGGTTAGTTCGCGCATCCAGGCAGCGGCCAAAGCTGCGCACCGCGACGAAAACAGCATCCATTTGCTCGCCGTGAGCAAGACCAAACCCGCCCAGGCCCTGCGGGAAGCCTATGCGGCGGGCCTGCGCGACTTCGGCGAAAACTACTTGCAGGAAGCCTTGGGCAAACAGCTGGAGCTGGCCGACCTGCCCTTGATCTGGCACTTCATCGGCCCCATTCAATCGAACAAGACTCGCGCGATTGCCGAGCATTTCGACTGGGTGCACTCCGTGGATCGTCTGAAAATTGCCCAACGCCTGTCCGAACAACGCCCGGCCGAACTGCCGCCACTGAACATCTGCATTCAGGTCAATGTCAGCGGCGAGGCGAGCAAATCCGGTTGCACCCCGGCCGATCTGCCAGCACTGGCCGAGGCCATCAGCGCGCTGCCACGCTTGAAACTGCGCGGACTGATGGCGATTCCCGAGCCGACCGAGGAGCGCGCTGAACAGGACGCTGCCTTCGCCGCCGTACAGGCATTGCAGGCGAGCCTCGCTCTGCCGCTCGACACACTGTCCATGGGCATGAGCCACGACCTTGAGTCGGCCATCGCCCAAGGCGCCACCTGGGTGCGGATCGGTACCGCGCTGTTTGGCGCCAGAGATTATTCCCAGTCTTGAACGTTTCCAGATAAGGACCACACATGAGCAACACACGTATTGCGTTTATCGGTGCGGGCAACATGGCGGCCAGTCTGATTGGCGGCTTGCGCGCCAAAGGTCTGGAAGCGGCGCAGATCCGCGCCAGCGATCCGGGCGAAGACACCCGCGCCAAGGTCAGCGCCGAACACGGCATCGAAACCTTCGCTGACAACGCCCAGGCCATCGACGGCGTCGATGTCATCGTGCTGGCGGTCAAGCCCCAGGCGATGAAAGCCGTGTGCGAGGCGATTCGCCCGAGCCTCAAGCCCAACCAACTGGTGGTGTCGATCGCCGCCGGCATCACCTGCGCGAGCATGACCGCGTGGCTCGGCGAACAGCCAATCGTGCGCTGCATGCCCAATACTCCGGCGCTGCTGCGTCAGGGTGTCAGCGGTTTGTACGCGACCAGCGAAGTGAGCGCCGAGCAGCGCCAGCAAGCCGAAGAGCTGCTGTCCGCCGTCGGCATTGCGCTGTGGCTGGAAGAAGAACAGCAACTGGACGCAGTCACCGCAGTGTCCGGCTCCGGCCCGGCGTACTTCTTCCTGCTGATCGAAGCCATGACCGCCGCCGGCGTCAAACTTGGCCTGCCAAAAGAGATCGCTGAGCAACTGACCGTGCAGACTGCTCTGGGCGCCGCGCACATGGCGGTGTCCAGCGATGTCGACGCCGCCGAACTGCGTCGCCGCGTGACCTCGCCGAATGGCACCACGGAAGCTGCGATCAAATCATTCCAGGCTGGCGGCTTCGAAGCGCTGGTTGAAACCGCACTCGGCGCCGCCGCGCACCGCTCGGCCGAAATGGCCGAACAACTGGGCAAATAAAGGAGCCTTACATGATCGGATTGAACACCGCAGCGGTTTACGTGCTGCAAACCCTCGGCAGCCTGTACCTGCTGATCGTGCTGCTGCGCTTCGTCCTGCAACTGGTGCGGGCGAACTTCTACAACCCGCTGTGCCAGTTCGTGGTCAAGGCCACTCAGCCGCTGCTCAAGCCTTTGCGCCGGATCATCCCGAGCCTGTTCGGCCTCGACATGTCGTCGCTGGTGCTGGCGATTCTGGTGCAACTGCTGCTGATGGCGCTGACCCTGCTGCTGACCTACGGCACCACTGGCAACCCGCTGCAACTGGTGATCTGGTCGCTGATCGGCGTCACCGCGCTGTTCCTGAAGATCTTCTTCTTCGCCCTGATCATCAGCGTGATCCTGTCGTGGGTCGCACCGGGCAGCCACAATCCGGGCGCTGAACTGGTCAACCAGATCTGTGAACCGGCGCTGGCACCGTTCCGCCGCTTCCTGCCGAATCTCGGTGGCCTGGACCTGTCGCCAATCTTCGCTTTCCTTGCGCTGAAATTGATCGACATGCTGGTGATCAACAATCTGGCGGCGATGACGATGATGCCGGAGATTCTGCGTTTGCTGATGTGAGGTGAGAGGGATTGGCGCTCGGCTTGATATGGCGTCGTCTGCGCCCCTCACCCCAGCCCTCTCCCAAGGGAGAGGGAGCCGATTTGTGTTGAGCTCAAGATTGGAGTTCGACTCGCAATTATCAGGTCGGCGCAGTTCGACAGAACACCTTGGTCAGTCCCCTCTCCCTCTGGGAGAGGGTTAGGGTGAGGGCTGCTTGCCGCTAACCCCCCCGGTCTTTAGACTTACGCCTCATTTCAACGAGAGCAGGGTCGATGCCAACTGCCTTTCCCGCCGATTCTGTTGGTCTGGTAACGCCGCAAACCGCGCATTTCAGCGAACCGCTGACGCTGGCCTGTGGCCGTTCGCTGGCCGCTTATGACCTGATTTATGAAACCTACGGCACGCTGAACGCCCAGGCGAGCAACGCCGTGCTGATCTGCCACGCGCTGTCCGGTCATCATCACGCCGCTGGTTATCACAGCGTCGACGACCGCAAGCCCGGTTGGTGGGACAGCTGCATCGGCCCCGGCAAGCCGATCGACACCAACAAGTTCTTTGTGGTCAGCCTGAACAACCTCGGTGGCTGCAACGGCTCCACCGGCCCGAGCAGTATCAACCCGGAAACCGGCAAGCCGTTCGGCGCCGATTTCCCGGTGCTCACCGTGGAAGACTGGGTGCACAGCCAAGCGCGTCTGGCTGACCTGCTCGGCATCCGCCAGTGGGCAGCGGTGATCGGCGGCAGCCTCGGCGGCATGCAGGCCCTGCAATGGACCATCACCTACCCGGATCGCGTACGTCACTGCCTGGCGATCGCCTCGGCGCCTAAATTGTCGGCGCAGAACATCGCCTTCAACGAAGTCGCGCGTCAGGCGATCCTCACCGATCCGGAATTCCACGGTGGTTCGTTCCAGGAAGCGGGCGTGATCCCCAAGCGCGGGCTGATGCTCGCGCGCATGGTCGGGCACATCACCTATCTGTCCGATGATTCAATGGGTGAGAAATTCGGCCGTGGCCTGAAGAGCGAAAAGCTCAACTACGACTTCCACAGTGTCGAGTTCCAGGTCGAAAGCTACCTGCGTTATCAGGGCGAAGAGTTCTCCGGGCGCTTCGATGCCAACACCTATCTGTTGATGACCAAAGCGCTGGATTACTTCGATCCAGCGGCTAACTTCGACGATGACCTGGCGAAAACCTTCGAAAACGCCACGGCCAAGTTCTGCGTGATGTCGTTCACCACCGACTGGCGCTTCTCCCCGGCGCGCTCGCGGGAACTGGTGGATGCGCTGATGGCCGCGCGCAAGGACGTCAGTTATCTGGAAATCGACGCGCCCCAGGGCCACGACGCCTTCCTGATTCCGATCCCGCGCTATTTGCAGGCGTTCGGCAATTACATGAACCGCATTTCGTTGTGAGAAAGCCATGAGAGCTGATCTGGAAATCATCCAGGAATGGATCCCCGCCGGCAGCCGCGTCCTCGACCTGGGTTGCGGTGACGGCGAGCTGCTGACCTGGCTGCGCGACAACAAGAACGTCACCGGTTATGGCCTGGAAAACGACGCCGACAACATCGCCGAGTGCGTGGCCAAGGGCATCAACGTCATCGAGCAGGATCTGGACAAGGGGCTGGGCAACTTCGCCAGCAACAGTTTCGACATCGTCGTCATGACCCAGGCCCTGCAAGCCGTGCACTACCCGGACAAGATCCTCGACGAAATGCTCCGGGTCGGCCGTCAGTGCATCATCACCTTCCCCAATTTCGGCCACTGGCGCTGCCGCTGGTATCTGGCGAGCAAGGGCCGCATGCCGGTCTCGGAATTCCTGCCCTACACCTGGTACAACACGCCGAACATCCACTTCTGCACCTTCGAGGATTTCGAAGAACTGTGCCGCGAACGTGACGCCAAGGTCATTGATCGGCTTGCCGTGGATCAACAGCACCGCCACGGGTGGGCCAGTAAGCTATGGCCTAATCTGTTAGGTGAAATCGGTATCTACCGCGTCAGCAGTCCGCAGTTGGCGGACCACCGAGTCGCGGTCTGAGCCTGGGCATTCGAAGGAGCACGAACATGAGTCGTCTAGCGTTGCTGTTACTCACCGCCTGCCTGAGCGCCAGCGCCATGGCGGCGGACGTCATCAAAGGTGAACGCAAGGAAACCTTCGGCGACATCACGGTGCACTACAACACCTTCAACTCGACGTTCCTGCAACCGGACATCGCCAAGGCTGCCGAGCTGATCCGCAGCAAGAATCAGGGCGTGATCAACGTCTCGGTGGTCAAGGACGGCAAACCGGTGATCGCCAGCGTCACCGGCACGATCAAGGATCTGACCAGCAACAGCGTGGCGCTGAAATTCCGCCAGGTCACCGAACAGGGCGCGATCTACTACATCGCCCAGTACCCGGTGCCGCAACAGGAAACCCGCACCTTTGAAATCAAGGTGCAGAACGGCGACAAGATCAACACCATCAATTTCAACCAAGAACTCTTTCCCGGCGAATGATGAACATCAAGCAGCTCGTACTGGCCAGCCATAACGCCGGCAAACTCAAAGAACTCCAGGCCATGCTCGGCGACTCGGTGCAACTGCGCTCGATTGGCGAGTGGAGCAAGGTCGAACCGGAAGAAACCGGCCTGTCGTTTGTCGAGAACGCGATCCTCAAGGCCCGCAATGCCGCGCGCATTTCCGGGCTGCCGGCACTGGCCGACGATTCCGGGCTGGCAGTGGACTTCCTCGGCGGCGCACCGGGCATCTATTCGGCGCGTTACGCCGACGGCCAGGGCGACGCGGCGAACAACGCCAAACTGCTCGATGCGCTGAAGGACGTGCCGCAAGCTGAGCGCGGCGCGCAGTTCGTCTGCGTGCTGGCACTGGTGCGCCACGCCGATGATCCGCTGCCGATCCTCTGCGAAGGCCTGTGGCACGGGCGCATCCTCACCGCTGCCAGCGGCGAGCACGGCTTCGGTTATGACCCACTGTTCTGGGTGCCGGAGCGCGACTGCTCCAGTGCCGAACTGAGCCCGGCCGACAAGAACCAGATCAGCCACCGCGCCCGTGCAATGGATCTGCTGCGCCAGCGTCTGGGCTTGAAATGACCACTGATTCTTGCGCGTCGTCGCTGATCATCGGCGGCGCCGCGTCCTCGCCTCGGGCACCGCTGCCCACCCTGCCGCCCCTGGCGCTGTACATCCACATCCCGTGGTGTGTACGCAAATGCCCGTATTGCGATTTCAACTCGCACACCGCCAGCCCGGTGCTGCCGGAGCAGGAATACGTCGACGCGCTGCTGGCCGATCTCGACCAGGATCTGCATGCGGTGTATGGCCGTGAGCTGACCTCGATTTTCTTCGGTGGCGGGACGCCGAGCCTGTTCAGCGCCGAAGCCCTCGGACGCTTGTTGCAGGGCGTCGAACAGCGCATCCGGTTCGCAGCCGACATCGAAATCACCCTTGAGGCCAATCCGGGCACCTTCGAGCAAGAGAAGTTTGTTGCTTATCGCAAGCTGGGGATCAATCGCCTGTCGATCGGCATCCAGAGTTTCCAGCAGGAAAAGCTAGAAGCCCTCGGCCGCATTCACAACGGTGACGAAGCCGTGCGTGCGGCGGACATGGCCCGGCAGGCCGGGTTCGATAACTTCAACCTCGACCTGATGCATGGTTTGCCCGATCAGTCGCTGGACGATGCCTTGAGCGATCTGCGCCAGGCCATTGCGCTGAAGCCGACGCACATTTCCTGGTATCAACTGACGCTGGAGCCGAACACGGTGTTCTGGAACCAGCCGCCAGTGCTGCCGGAAGACGACACCCTGTGGGACATTCAGGAAGCCGGTCAGGCGCTGCTGGCCGAGCACGGTTACGCGCAGTACGAAGTTTCGGCGTATGCCCAGGCCAGTCGCCCGGCGCGGCATAACCTCAATTACTGGAGTTTTGGCGATTTCATCGGCATCGGCGCCGGTGCCCATGGCAAGCTGAGTCATCCGGACGGGCGCATCGTGCGCACGTGGAAAACCCGCCTGCCGAAGGATTATCTGAACCCGGCGAAGAGTTTTCAGGCTGGCGAGAAATCGCTGAGCAATGACGAGATGCCGTTCGAGTTCCTGATGAACGCCCTGCGCCTGACTGCCGGGGTCGAATCGCGCCTGTATCCGGAGCGCACCGGCCTGTCGCTGGAGACCCTCGCCGAAGGCCGGCGCGAAGCCGAACAAAGCGGCCTGTTGCAGGTCGAACCGTCACGCCTGGCGGCGACCGAACGCGGCCAGCTGTTTCTCAACGATTTGCTGCAACAATTTCTGAACTGACTTCAGCTCAAAGGGAAAACGCATGGATTTGATACTCGACCTGCTGGCCACCGTCTCCCGCTGGAGCCGCAGCAATCTCTCGGAAATCGCTTTGGCGCTGGTCGGTTGCCTGCTGGTGCTGTTCGGCGCTGACTTCAAAGGCTGGGTCGAGCAACGCCTGGGCAGCATCGCCGGCGCCCTGCGCGTGCCCCTGATGGCCCTGCTCTGCCTGATCGGCAGCGGCGCCGCGCTGATCTACGCCACGCCGTGGGTGATCAAAGGCCTGAGCCAGTTCAACAACTACAGCCTGGCTCCGGTGCTGTTGGTGGTACTGGTACTGATCGGCGTCGTCGCCGACCGCCGCTGACCCCGCAAACACCCCAAAACGAAATGTGGGAGCGAGCCTGCTCGCGAAGTCGTCATGACATCCAACATCATCGTTGATTGTCAGACCGCTTTCGCGAGCAGGCTCGCTCCCACAGTTTTTATTGCGTGATGCTTAAGCGATCTTTTCGAACTTCAGATCCCACACGCCATGGCCAAGACGTTCGCCGCGGCGTTCGAACTTGGTGATCGGGCGTTCGGCCGGGCGCGGGACGCATCTGCCGTCTTCGGCGAGGTTGCGGTAGCCCGGGGCGACGTTCATCACTTCCAGCATGTACTCGGCGTACGGTTCCCAGTCGGTGGCCATGTGCAGAATGCCGCCGACCTTGAGCTTGCTGCGCACCAGTTCGGCGAACGAGGCCTGGACGATGCGGCGCTTGTGGTGGCGGCTCTTGTGCCACGGATCCGGGAAAAACAGCATCAGGCGATCGAGGCTGTTGTCGGCGATGCAGCGGTTGAGCACTTCGATCGCGTCGCAATCGTAGACCCGCAGGTTGGTCAGCCCTTGGGTCAGCACGCCATTGAGCAGCGCGCCGACACCCGGGCGGTGCACTTCCACACCGATGAAATCCTGCTCTGGGGCAGCTGCGGCCATTTCCAGCAGCGAGTGGCCCATGCCGAAACCGATTTCCAGCGAGCGCGGTGCCGAGCGGCCGAACACCTGGTCGTAATCGACCGGCGCATCGGCCAGCGGCAGCACGTACAGCGGCGCGCCCTGGTCCAGGCCGCGTTGCTGGCCTTCGGTCATGCGCCCGGCGCGCATCACGAAACTCTTGATGCGGCGGTGTTGGCGCTCGTCGCCTTCGTCCGGCTGGACAGGCGTGTCGTTCGATTCAGTCATCAATGGCTCTTACTTGATCAGACCATCCAGCGGCGAAGAGGCGCTGGCATAGAGTTTTTTCGACATGCGGCCGGCGAGGTACGCCAGGCGACCAGCGACGATGGCGTGCTGCATGGCTTGCGCCATCATGACCGGTTGCTGGGCGTGGGCGATGGCCGAGTTCATCAATACGGCGTCGCAACCCAGTTCCATGGCGATGGTCGCGTCGGAAGCGGTACCGACACCGGCATCCACCAGCACCGGGATCTTGGCTTCTTCGAGGATGATCTGCAGGTTGTACGGATTGCAGATGCCCAGACCGGAGCCGATCAGACCCGCCAGCGGCATCACGGCGATGCAACCGATTTCGGCCAACTGGCGAGCGATGATCGGGTCATCGCTGGTGTAGACCATCACGTCGAAGCCTTCCTTGACCAGGGTTTCGGCGGCCTTGAGGGTTTCGATCACGTTGGGAAACAGGGTTTTCTGGTCGGCCAGCACTTCCAGCTTCACCAGGTTGTGGCCGTCGAGCAGTTCACGCGCCAGGCGGCAGGTGCGCACGGCTTCGATGGCGTCGTAGCAACCGGCAGTGTTCGGCAGGAAGGTGTAGCGATCCGGCGACAGCACTTCGAGCAGGTTCGGCTCGCCTTCGATCTGGCCCAGGTTGGTGCGGCGCACGGCGAAAGTGACGATCTCGGCACCCGAGGCTTCGATGGCCTGGCGGGTTTCTTCCATGTCACGGTACTTGCCGGTACCGACCAGCAAACGCGACTGGTAAGTACGACCGGCCAGCACAAAAGGCTTGTCGCTACGAACGATGCTCATGGGGAATCCTCTTTAAGGGTGAGGGTCTTGCAGAATTCTGTGCCCTTGCGGGCCGGGACAATCAGCCGCCGCCGATGGCGTGGACCACTTCGACGTTGTCGCCGTCGTTCAACGTGGTGTCGGCATGCTGGCTGCGCGGGACGATGTCCAGATTGAGCTCGACCGCCACGCGACGTCCGGCCAGATCCAGACGGGTGATCAGGCCCGCAACGGTTTCACCGTCGGGCAATTCAAAGGACTCGCCGTTCAACTGAATGCGCATGCACAACGCCGCCATCATTTTTAGGGGCTGGCATTCTAGCCCGATCATGACCTAAAGGTCAGTACCAAGCGTCAAGCGGTTGGCTGCAAGCGCCAGGCGGCGAGGCCGAGGCAAACCCAACCGATGAGAAACGCCAGGCCTCCGAACGGCGTGATGATGCCGAGTTTGCTGATGCCGGTCATGGTCAGCAGATACAGGCTGCCGGAGAACAACACAATGCCGACGGTGAAGGACAGGCCGGCCCAAGTAATCAGGCGCCCCTGAATCTGCGTGGCCAGCAGCGCAACGCCGAACAGCGCGAGTGTGTGCACCAGTTGGTAGGTGATGCCCGTGTGGAAAATCGTCAGGTATTCCGGCGTCAGACGGTTTTTCAGGCCGTGAGCGGCAAACGCACCGAGCGCAACACCGGTGAATCCGAAAAAAGCGGCCAGCATCAAAAAGCCACGCAGCATGGGGAACTCCAGTCAGACGCCATCGGCAGGGTCTGTATAATGGCCCGCTCCACGGGTTCGGCCAAGCCATCTCTATGCTGCGTTCAATTTTCCGTCGTCTCACGAAGGCTCTGCTCTGGTTCGCCGGCGGCAGCGTCTTGCTGGTGCTGGTGTTCCGCTTCGTGCCACCGCCGGGTACGGCGTTGATGGTCGAGCGCAAGGTCGAATCCTGGGTCGACGGCGAGCCGATTGATCTGCAGCGCACCTGGAAACCGTGGGACCAGATCTCCGATGACCTGAAAGTGGCGGTGATTGCTGGCGAAGACCAGAAATTCCCCGAGCACTGGGGCTTCGATCTGCGCGCGATTCAGGCCGCTCTGGCCCACAACGAACTGGGCGGCTCGATTCGCGGCGCCAGCACCTTGAGCCAGCAGGTGTCGAAAAACCTCTTTCTCTGGTCGGGCCGCAGTTATCTGCGCAAAGGCCTGGAGGCGTGGTTTACCGCGCTGATCGAGGTGTTCTGGCCCAAGCAGCGGATTCTTGAGGTGTACCTGAACAGCGTCGAGTGGGATGACGGCGTGTTTGGCGCTGAAGCGGCGGCCCGCCACCACTTTGGCGTGAGCGCGAAGTCATTGTCGCGCCAGCAGGCGAGTTATCTGGCCGCCGTACTGCCCAACCCACGGGTGTGGAGCGCGAGTCATCCGACCGGTTATGTATCGCGACGTGCCGGGTGGATTCGGCAGCAGATGAGTCAGTTGGGCGGGGACAGTTACTTGCTCGGGCTGAATGATTCGCGACGGGCGCCTTGGGCTGAATAACACCCACATGGGTTTTGCGTAAAGCCAGAAATAAAAACGCCCCGACCATCGCTGATCGGGGCGTTTTTTATTGCTGATGCGCCGGTTACGCGGCGATCGACAACTTGAGCTTGTTCATCGCGCTCTTTTCGAGCTGACGGATTCGCTCGGCCGACACGTTGTACTTCTGCGCCAGGTCGTGCAGCGTGGCTTTCTCTTCTGCCAGCCAGCGCTGGTAGAGGATGTCGCGGCTACGCTCGTCCAGCACTTCCAGTGCTTCGTGCAAATTGGTGTTGGAGTTGTCGCTCCAGTCGGCATCTTCCAGTTGACGCGCCGGGTCGTACCGGTGGTCTTCCAAGTAGTTGGCCGGCGACTGGAAAGCGCTGTCGTCGTCGGCCTCAGCAGCCGGGTCGAAGGCCATGTCATGGCCGGTCAGGCGGCTTTCCATTTCGCGCACTTCACGTGGTTCGACGCCAAGGCTTTCCGCCACACGGTGGACTTCCTCGTTGTTCAGCCACGCCAGACGCTTCTTCTGGCTGCGCAGGTTGAAGAACAGCTTGCGCTGGGCCTTGGTGGTCGCGACTTTCACAATACGCCAGTTGCGCAGGATGAACTCGTGAATTTCCGCCTTGATCCAGTGCACGGCGAACGACACCAGACGCACGCCCATTTCCGGGTTGAAGCGCTTGACGGCCTTCATCAGGCCGACGTTACCTTCCTGGATCAGGTCAGCCTGAGCCAGACCGTAGCCGGAATAGCTACGGGCAATGTGTACGACAAAACGCAGGTGGGCGAGCACCATCTGCCGAGCCGCCCCCAAATCCTGCTCATAGTAGAGACTCTCGGCCAGTTCACGCTCCTGCTCCGGCGTCAGCAATGGAATGCTGTTGACGGTGTGCACATAGGCTTCCAGGTTCGCACCCGGAACCAGCGCATACGCAGGTTGCAAAGAATTGGTCATACGAAAAAACCTCCCACTCACATACTCGTGCCTCTCGGCACTGCGAAAAATTGACCGGGAACTCAGGTACAAGTTCCCATAAAAACCGCAAGGTCAATCACGCGCAAAAAAGATTCTACTTCGGCGCCAGCTCCCTGAGATGACGTGCGACTGCAATCCATGCACCGATATAACCCAACAGCACCGCGCCAAGCAAGAGCGACAGACCGTCGGCCACTGGCACGCCGGCCAGGGCAAAATCACTGCCGTACAAACCGGCCAGTCCGACCACCGCATCGTTCAGCCAGTTCAGGCCGAACGCCAATACACCCCAGGACAACAGCCCTGCACCGAAGCCATACAACGCGCCCATATACAGGAAAGGGCGGCGCACATAACTGTCAGTGCCGCCGACGAGTTTAATCACTTCTATCTCGGTGCGGCGGTTTTCAATATGAAGACGAATGGTATTGCCTATCACCAAAAGTAATGCAGACACCAACAACACCGTCAGACCGAAGACAAAGCGGTCGCCAAGCTTGAGGATGGCGGCCAGACGCTCGACCCAGACTAGATCAAGTTGCGCCTGTTGTACCTTCGGCAGCTCGGAAAGTTTTTGTCTTAATGCTTCGAGTGTCGGCTTGTCGACTTCGTTCGGTGTCACCAGCACCACACCCGGCAACGGGTTGTCAGGCAGCTCACGCAGGGCTTCGCCCAGGCCGGACTGCTGCTGGAATTCTTCCAGCGCCTGATCGCGGCCGACATATTCGGCATCAGCGACGCCGGGCATGCCTTTGATCTGCTCACGCAGCGCTTCACCCTGCTCCGGGCTGGCGTCGAGTTGCAGGTACAGGGAAATCTGCGCCGCGCGCTGCCAGGAACCGCCAAGACGCTCAACGTTGTTGAGCAACAGCGACAGCCCCATCGGCAGACTCAAAGCAACGGCCATCACCATGCAGGTGAAGAAGCTGCCGATAGGCTGTTTGCCGAGGCGGCGCAGGCTGTCGAGCAGGCTGGCGCGATGGCTTTCGATCCAGGCGTGAAACAGCGTGGCGAAGTCCGGGCCGTCGTCATCGTCGTGTTTTTTCTTCTTCTGCGGTTGCGGGTCGGCGGCCTTCGGGGCCACGCGCTCGGAAACCTTCGGACTGCGTGTCGCACTCATACCCCGGCCTCCCCGTCGCCGATCAGGCGGCCGCGTTGCAGGGTCAGCATGCGATGACGCATGCGCGCGATCAGTGCCAGGTCGTGACTGGCGATCAGCACGCTGGTGCCCAAACGGTTGATGTCTTCGAACACGCCCATGATCTCCGCCGCCAAGCGCGGATCGAGGTTACCGGTCGGTTCGTCCGCCAGCAGCAAGGCCGGGCGATGGACGATGGCGCGGGCAATGCCGACGCGCTGTTGCTGACCGGTGGACAGGTCGCCCGGGTACAGATCGGATTTTTCCGACAGCGCCACGCGCTCCAGCGCCGAATCGACGCGCTTGGCGATCTCGACCTTGGACAGGCCGAGGATTTGCAGCGGCAAGGCGACGTTGTTGAACACCGTGCGATCAAACAGCAACTGGTGATTCTGGAACACCACGCCGATCTGTCGGCGCAGGAACGGAATCTGCGCGTTGCTGATGGTGCTCAGGTCTTGCCCGGCGAGCAGCAATTTGCCGCTGGTCGGCCGCTCCATCGCCAGCAACAGGCGCAACAGCGTGGATTTACCGGCACCGGAGTGACCGGTGACAAACAAGAACTCGCCACGACGGACTCGAAAGCTCAGCTCATGCAAGCCGACGTGACCGTTCGGGTAGCGTTTACCGACCTGTTCGAAACGAATCATGAACGCTCCCGCTCGGCAAACAGCGCCTGGACAAAGGGTTCGGCTTCAAAGGTGCGCAAATCGTCGATGCCTTCACCGACGCCGATGTAGCGAATCGGCAAGCCGAACTGCTTGGCCAGGGCGAAAATCACCCCGCCCTTGGCGGTGCCGTCGAGCTTGGTCAGCGCCAGGCCGGTCAGTTCGACGGTCTGGTTGAACTGCTTGGCCTGGTTGATGGCGTTCTGGCCAGTGCCGGCGTCGAGCACCAGCAGCACTTCGTGCGGCGCGTCGGCGTCGAGCTTGCCGATCACCCGGCGAACCTTTTTCAGCTCTTCCATCAGGTTGTCTTTGGTGTGCAGGCGACCGGCGGTGTCAGCGATCAGCACGTCGATGCCACGGGCCTTGGCCGCTTGCACGGCGTCGAAGATCACCGAAGCGGAATCAGCGCCGGTGTGCTGGGCGATCACCGGAATCTTGTTGCGCTCGCCCCAGACCTGCAATTGCTCCACGGCCGCAGCTCGGAAGGTGTCGCCGGCCGCCAGCATGACTTTCTTGCCTTCCAGTTGCAGCTTCTTCGCCAGTTTGCCGATGGTGGTAGTTTTGCCGGCGCCGTTGACGCCAACCACCAGAATCACGAAAGGCTTGTTCTGCGAGGCGATTTTGAGTGGCTGTTCAACCGGCTTGAGCATCGCGGCCAATTCGGCCTGCAAGGATTTGTACAAGGCGTCGGCGTCGGCCAGCTCCTTGCGTGCGACTTTCTGGGTCAGGCGCTGGATGATCTGCGTCGTAGCCTCGACACCGACGTCGGCGGTCAGCAGTCGGGTTTCGAGGTCGTCGAGCAGGTCATCGTCGATGGTCTTGCGCCCGAGGAACAGGCTGGCCATGCCCTCGCCGATGCTGGCGCTGGTCTTCGACAGGCCTTGCTTGAGACGGGCGAAGAAGCCGGCTTTGGTTTCTTCGGTGCGCGGGGTTTCGACGGGCGCTTCTACAGGTGCTTCGACCGGCACGATCGGAGTGATAACCGGCGCAGCGGCAAGCGGTGCGGGCTCAGGCTCGGACGGCGGAACAACCGGGGCGGCGGGTTCAGAAATGATCGGCGCTGGCTCGACAACCGGCTCAGGCACAGGCTGCGCAGCCACTTCGGCAACCGGCGCAGGAATCACTGGCGTCACATGCGGCGCTGCTTCTTCAACCAGCGCGACCGGTTCTTCTGCCACTGGCAGGGTCAGCCACGGCTCGGCGGCGGGCGTCAGCGGCAACTCGGCAGCGGCCGGGGTTTCGGGCTCGGCGTCAACCTCCGGTTGCAGCACCGGCTCGGCGATCGGCAGCACAATCGGCGCCGGCTCTTCTTCTATTACAGGTGCTGGCGCGGGGGCCGGCTCAGGAATCGCGGGCGGCTGTTCGACGACGGGTTCTTGCGGTTTCTTCCGCAGCCATCCGAACAGGCTTTTCTTCTCGCCAGCCGCAGCTGGGCTCTTCTTGTCGTCGTTGGAACCAAACATGGAGGACGGCTATCTCACGGTAGCGACGCGCCAACAGGGCGCCCCGGCAAATAAATATTCGATGCAGAACAGACTGTGTTTCACCCAGCTTGTTCACGCGCAACATTTTGTCGAGGCACCGAAGGCACCTCAAACTTCAATTAACACGAAGGACTGGAGCGGCATCGTCGGCGAAAACGCGCAGTACAGATGAAAAACTGCTGCTATCCGCGACAAACCCATACAGCCTGACCGGGTATCGAAACCTGATAGGCGTGGCCGCCAGTAAAACGGATCAGTATCCTAGCACCCTCTCGCCCGCTGACGCTAAGACCAAGCGGGCAGCCCAACAGGTTGAAAAACGAATGAATGCTCTTGCCCGCCGCGCTGCTGGCCTGCTGCTCAGCGCAGTCTGCCTGCCCCTTTCGGCCCTGGCGGCCGACCCGCAACCGACCCATGAATTCACCCTCGACAACGGCCTCAAGGTCGTCGTGCGCGAAGACCATCGTGCGCCGGTGGTCGTTTCGCAGATCTGGTACAAGGTCGGCTCCAGCTACGAGACTCCGGGCCAGACCGGTCTGTCCCACGCGCTCGAGCACATGATGTTCAAGGGCAGCGAAAAAGTCGGCCCCGGCGAAGCTTCGCTGATCCTGCGCGACCTTGGCGCCGAAGAGAACGCCTTTACCAGCGACGACTTCACTGCTTATTACCAGGTGCTGGCTCGCGATCGCCTCGGCGTGGCCTTCGAGCTGGAAGCCGACCGCATGGCCAACCTGCGCCTGCCGGCCGACGAGTTCGCCAAGGAAATCGAAGTCATTAAGGAAGAGCGCCGCCTGCGCACTGATGACAAGCCGATGTCCAAGGCTTACGAGCGCTACAAGGCCATGGCCTACCCGGCCAGCGGTTACCACACGCCGACCATCGGCTGGATGGCTGACCTCGACCGCATGAAAGTCGAGGAACTGCGCCACTGGTACCAATCCTGGTACGCGCCGAACAACGCCACGCTGGTGGTGGTCGGTGACGTCACTCCGGACGAAGTGAAAACCCTCGCCCAGCGTTATTTCGGCCCGGTCGCCAAACGCGACGTGCCACCGGCGAAAAAACCGCTGGAACTGGCCGAGCCCGGCGAACGCCAGATCACCCTGCGCGTGCAGACCCAACTGCCGAGCCTGATGCTTGGCTTCAACGTGCCGAGCATTGCAACCGCTGAAGACAAACGCTCGGTCAACGCCTTGCGCCTGATCTCGGCGCTGCTCGACGGCGGCTACAGCGGACGCATCCCGGCGCAACTGGAACGCGGCGAAGAGCTGGTCTCCGGCGGCTCGTCGGACTATGACGCCTACACCCGTGGCGACAGCCTGTTCACCCTGTCGGCCACGCCGAATACGCAGAAGAAAAAGACCATCGCCCAGGCCGAAGCCGGCTTGTGGAAACTGCTTGAGCAACTGAAAACCACCGCGCCGTCTGCCGAAGAGCTGGAACGCGTCCGCGCTCAAGTCATCGCCGGCCTGGTCTACGAGCGTGATTCGATCACCAGCCAGGCCACCGCGATCGGTCAACTGGAAACGGTCGGCCTGTCGTGGAAACTGATGGACACCGAACTGGCCGATCTGGAGAGCGTGACCCCGCAAGACATCCAGAACGCCGCGAAAAAGTATTTCACCCGCGAACGTCTCAGCGTCGCCCACGTCCTGCCAATGGAGACGACTCATGAGTGAGCGCAAAACCCCACGCCTGATGCTGCTTGGCCTGATTGCTGTCGCAGTGATCGGCTCGGCAGCGGTTTATTTGTCGCCAAGCGCTGACAGCAAGGCCAGCGAAGCACTGGATAACGCCAAGTCCAGCCAGAAACTGCAATCGCTGGCCGAACTCGACGGCAAGGCTCCGGCCAGCCGCAAGCTCGACGTACAGACCTGGAACACCGCTGAAGGCGCGAAAGTGCTGTTCGTCGAAGCCCATGAGTTGCCGATGTTCGACATGCGCCTGATCTTCGCCGCTGGCAGCAGCCAGGATGGCAACGTCCCCGGCCTCGCGGTGCTGACCAACGCCATGCTCAACGAAGGCATTGCTGGCAAAGACGTCGGCGCCATCGCTCAAGGCTTTGAAAGCCTCGGCGCCGACTTCGGCAACGGTGCGTTCAAGGACATGGCGCTGGCTTCGCTGCGCAGTCTGAGCGCACCTGAGCAGCGTGAACCAGCGTTGAAGCTATTCGCCGATGTGGTCGGCAAACCAACCTTCCCCGCCGACTCCTTCGCGCGCATCAAGAACCAGCTGCTCGCCGGTTTCGAGTACCAGAAACAGAACCCCGGCAAACTCGCCAGCCTGGAGCTGATGAAGCGTTTGTACGGCGATCACCCATACGCGCATTCCAGCGATGGCAATGCCCAAAGCGTGCCGAAGATCACGGTCGAGCAATTGCGCGAGTTCCACGCCAAGGCCTACGCCGCAGGCAACGCTGTGATTGCACTGGTCGGCGACCTGTCGCGAGCCGAAGCCGAGGCGATCGCCAATCAGGTCTCCTCTGCCCTGCCGAAAGGCCCGGCACTGGCGAAAATCGCCGCACCGCAGGAACCGAAGGCTAGCGTCAACCACATCGAGTTTCCGTCGAAACAGACCAACCTGATGCTCGCGCAACTGGGCATCGATCGCGACGATCCGGATTACGCCGCGCTGTCGCTGGGCAATCAGATCCTCGGCGGCGGTGGTTTCGGTACGCGCCTGATGAGCGAAGTGCGCGAGAAGCGTGGCCTGACCTACGGCGTGTATTCGGCGTTCAGTCCGATGCAGGCCCGTGGCCCGTTCATGATCAATCTGCAGACCCGCGCCGAGATGAGCGAAGGCACCCTGAAACTGGTGCAGGACGTGCTCGCCGACTACCTGAAAACCGGGCCGACACAGAAAGAACTCGACGATGCCAAGCGCGAGCTGGCCGGCAGCTTCCCGCTGTCCACCGCGAGCAACGCCGACATCGTTGGCCAGCTCGGCGCGATGGGCTTCTATAATCTGCCGCTGAGCTATCTCGACGATTTCATGCGTCAGTCGCAAAGCCTGACCGTAGAGCAAGTCCGCGACGCCCTGAACAAACACCTGAGCACGGAGAAAATGGTCATCGTCACCGCTGGCCCGACCGTGCCGCAAAAGCCGTTACCGGCCCCATCTGATAAACCTGCCGAGCAACCGCTCGGGGTTCCGGAGCATTAATGGCCACTCGAGCACCGAAAAAACCTGTGCAAAACGTGCACAACGGCGTGAACCAGCTGCGCATCATTGGCGGCCAGTGGCGCAGCCGCAAGCTGAGCTTTCCCGACGCACCGGGCCTGCGCCCGACCCCGGATCGCGTGCGTGAAACCCTGTTCAACTGGCTCGCGCCGTATGTCGAAGGGGCGAAAGTGCTCGACCCGTTCGCCGGCAGCGGCGCGCTGTTTCTCGAAGCCCTGTCCCGTGGCGCGGCCACGGCCCAGGCGCTGGACGCCAGCAACGTTGCGGTTTCCAGCCTGAAAGAACACCTCGGCACCCTGCGTTGCAGCAACGGCCAGGTGCAAACCGCCGATGCGCTGCGCTACCTGGAAACCCAGACCGCGACGCCGTTCGATCTGGTGTTCCTCGACCCGCCGTTCAACCAGAACCTGTTGCCAGCGGTTTGTACCTTGCTGGAAGAGCGCCAATGGCTGGCGGCCGATTCGTGGATCTACACTGAAAGCGAAACAGCGCCATCGACGCTGGGCCTGCCGGGCAACTGGCGCCTGCATCGTGAACAGAAATCCGGTCGGGTTTTTTACGCGCTGTGGCAGCGCACGGCGGACATCGCCGGCTGACAAGGTCGCAAGCAACCTGCGGCGAGGGGGCAAGCTTCCTCGCCACAAGCCCATCGAGAATCATCGTGCCCCCTTCGCCAGAACGCTTCATCCCCGCCTTCGGCCTCGGCAATCCACATCTGCAAACCCTGTGGGGGCCGCTGTGGCGCAAGACTGTGCACATCGAGCGCGAACGCGAACGCCTGTGGCTCGAGGACGGCGACTTCCTCGACCTCGACTGGCACGGCCCGCACAGCGCCGAGGCGCCGTTGGTACTGGTGCTGCACGGTTTGACCGGCTCTTCCAATTCGCCCTATGTGGCGGGCATTCAAAAGGCCTTGGCCGACCAGGGCTGGGCCAGCGTCGCGCTGAACTGGCGCGGTTGTTCCGGCGAGCCGAATCTGTTGCCGCGCAGCTACCACTCCGGCGCCAGCGAAGACCTTGCCGAAGCCATCCAGCACCTGCGCGCGAAACGACCGTTGGCGCCGTTGTACGCGGTCGGCTATTCGCTGGGGGGTAATGTGCTGCTCAAGCATCTGGGCGAAACCGGCAGCAACAGCGGTGTGCTCGGCGCGGTGGCGGTGTCGGTACCGTTCCGTCTCGATCAATGCGCCGATCGCATTGGCCAAGGGTTTTCGCGGGTGTATCAGGCGCACTTCATGCGAGAGATGGTCGCCTACATCAGGAACAAGCAGCGTCAGTTCCAGCATGACGGGCGCGAAGACGGCCTGGCGAAACTGGCCGCGCTCGGCTCGCTGGAGAACATGCGTACGTTTTGGGATTTCGACGGCCGGGTTACCGCGCCGCTGCATGGCTTCAATGATGCCGAGGATTATTACCGCCGCGCCTCGAGCCGCTACTACCTCGGCGAGATCCGCACGCCGACGCTGATCATTCAGGCGGCGGACGATCCGTTCGTATTTCCCCACAGCCTGCCGCAAGCCGACGAGTTGCCAGCCTGCACCCGGTTCGAATTGCAGGCGCGTGGCGGTCATGTCGGTTTCGTCGACGGCTCGGTGCGCCGGCCCGGGTATTACCTTGAGCGGCGTATCCCGCAATGGCTGGCCGCACTCGGTCAATGAGCGCCGCATATCCCTTGCAGGAGTGAGCCTGCTCGCGATCGCGGTGTGTCAGTCTGGAAATTCAATGCCTGACAGGACGCCTTCGCGAGCAGGCTCGCTCCCACATGGGATCAGCGATGTTATTCGCCGGTGGCAATGCCGCGCGGCGGTTCGTTGATCCATTCGCTCCACGATCCGGCATACAGCGCACCCAGCGGGTAGCCGGCCAGGCACAGTGCAAACAGGTTGTGACACGCCGTCACCCCGGACCCGCAGTAGGCGACCAGTTCCGACGGTGAGCGATCGCCCAGTTTCGCGGCAAAGCGTTGCTTGAGCTGCTCGGCCGGCAAAAACCGTCCATCACTGCCGAGGTTGTCGGTGAACGCCGCGCACTGCGCGCCGGGAATATGCCCGGCGACCGGATCGATCGGTTCCATTTCGCCCTTGAAGCGCGGCAAGGCGCGGGCGTCGAGCAGGGTCAGGGTTGGCTGGCCGAGGCGTTGTTGCAATTGTTCGGCGCTGAGCAACAGGCTCATGTCCGGCTGACCACTGAAGCTGCCCGGCGTCACGCTCGGCGGATCCAGGCTCAGCGGCAGGCCGGCGGCGTGCCAGGCTTTGAGCCCGCCATCGAGAATGAATACGCCGTCGCGCTTGCCCAGCCATGCCAGCAACCACCACGCCCGCGCCGCGTATGCACCCGGGCCGTCGTCATACAGAACCACATCGCTGTCGTTGCTGATGCCCCAGGCTCGCAGGCGTTCGATCAGCGCCGCCGGCTCGGGCAACGGATGACGCCCGGTCACGCCCTTCTCGACTTTACCGCTCAGATCCCGTTCCAGATCGGCGAAACTCGCCCCGGCAATGTGCCCTTCGGCGTAGCTGCGCTGGCCGTAATCCGGATCTTCGAGGGCAAAACGACAATCAAGAATCACCAGCCGCGGCTGCTCTTTGCGAGCGTCCAGTGCTTGTGGGCTGATCAACTGCGCAATCGACATAACGGGCTCCTGTGGAATTCGGCTGAACGGTTTATTTCACGTCTTCAAGGGCCTGCGCCAGCGGCACGTAGAACTCGTCGAACAATGCGTTGACTTCATCCCGCGCCTGATCGGTAACAAACCCTGCTTCCAGCACCAGCACCTGATACACGCCACGCTTCACGGCCTGTTCGCTGAGGTGGTTGGAGTTTTCCCGCGTGGTGCACAGAAAACGCACCCACGAGGTCAGGATGATCCACGCATTGAGGGTCAGCGATTCGATCTGCACGCGATCCATTTTCAGGATGCCGGCGGCGACAAAACCTTCGTAGATTGCGGCCCCCTGGATCACGCAGCGCTGGGAGAAACGCCGATAACGCGCGGCCAGTTCCGCATCGCTGTCGAGCAGATGCTCGAGGTCGCGGTGCAGAAAGCGGTAGCGCCACATGGCCGAAAGCAGTTCCTTGAGATAGAAACGCTTGTCCTCGACGGTCGCCGGGCGGCCCTGAGGCGGACGCAGAAAGCTGTCCACCAGGGCTTCGTACTCACTGAACAACACGGCGATGATCGCCTGCTTGTTGGGGAAGTGGTAGTACAGGTTGCCCGGAGAAATCTCCATGTGCGCGGCGATGTGGTTGGTGCTGACGCTGCGCTCGCCCTGCTGATTGAACAGCTCCAGGCTGTTCTGAACGATGCGCTCGCTGGTTTTTATTCGTGGGGCCATGGCTTGAGCTTTAATTCAGAGTGCGTAGACGGCGCATCTTACGACCTAACCGGAAATGGATAAAACACTGACGTGCGCGGAAGTCGTTTGACTTTCTAGAGCTTAGACTCTAAAAAGTGCCCACTACAATAAAATCCGGAGCCCGCGATGACTGCCGACATTGCCTACCTGCAAACGCTGCAACAGCCTCTTGAAACCCTTGATCGGCAGTTCCAGGCACAACGCGCCGCGTACGCCGCCAACCCGATGCCACCGGCCGCACAGCGGCAACAATGGCTCAAGGCTTTGCGCGATCTGCTCAGCGCTGAGCGGCAGGCATTGATCGACGCGATCAGCGCCGATTTCAGTCACCGCAGCGCCGACGAAACCCTGCTCGCCGAGCTGATGCCGAGCCTGCACGGCATTCACTACGCCAGTCGTCACCTGAAAAACTGGATGAAGCCCTCGCGACGCAAGGTTGGCATGGCGTTCCAGCCTGCTTCGGCGAAGGTGGTTTACCAGCCGCTGGGCGTGGTCGGCGTGATCGTGCCGTGGAACTACCCGCTGTATCTGGCCGTGGGGCCGATGGTCGGCGCCCTGGCTGCCGGCAATCGGGTGATGCTCAAGCTCAGCGAGTCCACCCCGGCCACCGGGCTGCTGCTCAAAGAACTGCTGGCGCGAATCTTTCCCGAAGACCTGGTTTGCGTGGTGCTGGGCGAAGCGGATGTCGGCGTGGCGTTCTCGCGTCTGCCTTTCGATCACTTGCTGTTCACGGGCTCCACCAGCGTCGGCAAACACGTCATGCGCGCTGCGGCGGAAAACCTCACGCCAGTGACGCTGGAACTGGGCGGCAAGTCGCCGGCCATTGTCTCCACAGACGTACCGCTCAAGGACGCCGCCGAACGCATCGCCTTCGGCAAGACCCTCAACGCCGGGCAGACCTGCGTCGCGCCTGACTATGTGCTGGTGCCGGAAGACCGCGTCGGCGCTTTCGTCGAGGCCTATCGTCAGGCTGTGCAAGGCTTCTACCCGACCCTGGCCGACAACGTCGACTACACCGCGATCATCAACGAACGCCAACTGGCCCGGCTGAACGGATACGTCAGCGACGCGACCAGCAAGGGCGCGCTGCTGATCCCGCTGTTCGAACAAGGCCAGGGCCGACGCATGCCGCACAGCGTGCTGCTCAATGTCAGCGATGAAATGACCGTGATGCAGGACGAAATCTTCGGCCCATTGCTGCCAATCGTGCCCTACCGCGATCTGGAGCAGGCATTCGCTTACATCAATCAGCGGCCTCGTCCTCTGGCTCTTTACTACTTTGGCTACGACAAACGCGAACAGCATCGCGTACTGCACGAGACCCATTCCGGCGGCGTATGCCTGAACGACACCTTGTTGCATGTGGCTCAGGACGATATGCCCTTCGGTGGCATCGGCCCCTCGGGCATGGGCCATTACCACGGCCACGAAGGTTTCCTGACCTTCAGCAAGGCCAAGGGTGTGCTGATCAAACAGCGCTTCAACGCGGCCCGGCTGATCTACCCGCCCTACGGCAGATCGATTCAGAAACTGATTCAGAAACTGTTCATCCGCTAAACGTTCGTCGACGCCGGGTAATAACAACAATGCACCCAAGCCTGACCGAAACACCCGCCCTGTCGCGCCGTGGCCTGCTGAAATTCAGCCTCGGCGCCAGCGCGTTTCTCGCCACCGCCGGCCTTGGCGCCAGCCTCACCGGCTGCTCGTCGAGCGTCAGCGCTAACGGCTTTGTCGTTTTGCGCGACGGCGATCTACTGTTCCTGCGCGCGCTGATCCCGGCAATGCTCGACGGCGCCGTTGCCGCCGGGGAAATGCCCGCAGCGGTCGACGGCACGCTGAAGTCGCTGGACTACAGCCTCGATCACGTGTCGCCGGAAATGCTCAAGCTCACTCGGCAACTGTTCGACGTGCTGGGCATGGCCGTGACCCGTGGCCCGCTCACCGGCATCTGGGGCAGTTGGGAAAACGCCAGCCCTGAAGCGATGCGGCATTTCCTCGAACGCTGGGAGAACAGTTCACTGAGCTTGCTGCGCATGGGCCATAGCTCATTGCAGCAGATGGTGATGATGGCCTGGTACACCCGCGCCGAATCCTGGGCGCATTGCGGTTATCCCGGGCCGCCGAGGGTCTGAAACCGGGGCGCGGCCTTCGCGAGCAGGCTCGCTCCCATATTTGAAATGCATTCCCCTGTGGGAGCGAGCCTGCTCGCGAAGGGGCCAGCCGCCACACACACCCGCATCCAGAATAATAAAGAGAACCTGACCGATGCCCGTACCCGATCCCTTCCGCGAAGGCCTCGCCCGAGGCTGGAAAACCTACAACGGCGCGCAACTGAGCGACGACCTCACCCTCGAAGCCGACGTGGCGATCATCGGCAGTGGCGCCGGCGGCGGCACCACGGCGGAGATCCTCAGCGCGGCCGGCTACAAAGTCCTGCTGATCGAAGAAGGCCCGCTGAAGACCAGTTCGGATTTCAAACTGCTCGAAGACGAGGCCTACAGCAGCCTCTACCAGGAAGGCATCGGGCGCATGAGCAAGGACGGCGCGATCACGATCCTGCAGGGCCGCGCGGTCGGCGGTACGACGCTGATCAACTGGACCTCAAGCTTCCGCACGCCCGAGCCGACCCTCGAACACTGGGCCAGCGAGCACAACGTCAAAGGCCATAGTCCGGCAGAGATGGCGCCTTGGTTCGAAAGCATGGAGCAGCGCCTCGGCGTCGCGCCGTGGATGGTGCCGCCCAATGCCAACAACGATGTGATCCGCAAAGGCTGCGAGCAACTCGGCTACAGCTGGCACGTGATCCCGCGCAACGTGCGCGGCTGCTGGAATCTGGGCTATTGCGGCATGGGCTGCCCGAGCAACGCCAAGCAATCGATGATGGTCACGACCATCCCGGCGACGCTGGAAAAGGGCGGCGAGCTGCTGTATCTGGCGCGGGTGGAGAAACTGCTGATCAGTGGCGACAAGGTCACCGGCCTGCATTGCGTGGCGATGGACGAACGCTGCGTCGAGCCGACCGGGCGCAGCATCAGCGTCAAGGCACGGCATTACGTGCTGGCCGGCGGCGGCATCAACAGCCCGGCGCTGTTGCTGCGCTCCGACGCGCCGGATCCGCATGAGCGCGTGGGCAAGCGCACCTTTCTGCACCCGGTGAACATGTCCGCCGCGCGTTTCGCCGAGGTGGTCAATCCGTTTTACGGCGCGCCGCAGTCGATCTACTCCGACCATTTTCAGTGGAAGGACGGCACCACCGGGCCGATGGCATTCAAACTTGAAGTGCCACCGCTGCATCCGGCGCTGGCCGCCACACTGCTCGGTGGTTTCGGCAAGGAAAACGCCCAGCATATGGCCGACCTGCCGCACACCCACGCGATGCTGGCGCTGCTACGCGATGGCTTCCACCCGGACAGCAGCGGTGGCTCAGTGGAGCTGCGCGGTGATGGCTCGCCGGTGCTCGACTATCAGGTTTCGCAATACGCATGGGACGGTTTGCGCCGGGCCTTTCACGTCATGGCCGAAATCCAGTTCGCCGGCGGCGCGCAATCGGTGATGCCGATGCACGCCGACGGCCGCTATGTGAAGACCCTGGCCGAGGCGCGCTCAATGATCGATGGACTGAGCCTGGAGCTGTACCGCACGCGACTCGGTAGCGCCCATGTGATGGGTGGTTGTGCGATGGGTGAAGATCCGAAAAGCGCGGTTGCCGACAGCCTCGGTCGCCATCATCAACTGCGCAATCTGTCGATTCACGACGGCTCGCTTTTTCCCACCAGCATCGGCGCCAACCCGCAGCTGTCGGTGTATGGTCTGACCGCGCAACTGGCGACAGCCTTGGCTGACCGACTGAAAAACCCATGAAAAAGCAGAGTATTCCTATCGTCTATAGTGCTTTCTTACCCAACAGGCGACTTGGCCGACCGGGAAGGCTGCGATACCATCCGACTCCCCAACGGACTCCCGCCAGGACGACGCGATGAACCGAGTGTTGTACCCAGGTACCTTCGACCCTATTACCAAGGGCCATGGCGATCTGGTCGAACGCGCCTCGCGCCTGTTCGATCACGTGATCATTGCGGTCGCCGCCAGCCCGAAAAAGAACCCGCTGTTCCCGCTGGAACAACGGGTCGAACTGGCTCGCGAGGTCACCAAACACCTGCCGAACGTGGAAGTGGTCGGTTTCTCGACGCTGCTCGCGCATTTCGCCAAAGAGCAGAACGCCAATGTGTTCCTGCGTGGTCTGCGTGCGGTGTCGGACTTCGAATACGAATTCCAGCTGGCCAACATGAACCGCCAACTGGCGCCGGATGTGGAGAGCCTGTTTCTCACGCCGTCGGAGCGTTATTCGTTCATTTCCTCGACGCTGGTGCGGGAGATTGCCGCGCTGGGCGGCGATATCAGCAAGTTCGTCCACCCGGCCGTGGCCGACGCGCTGACCCTGCGCTTTAAAAAGTAGGAGCTGCCGCAGGCTGCGATCTTTGCTTTTGAAGATTGCAGTCTCGTGCCCTTGATCGCCCCCGCGTGCACTGCGCTCGCCAATGCGGCACAATTGCGCGCATTGATTTATAGCGCCCGGGCCTGCCGCCCCGGCTGGAGTTAGCATGTCCCTGATCATCACCGACGATTGCATCAACTGCGACGTCTGCGAACCCGAGTGCCCGAACGCCGCCATTTCCCAAGGCGAAGAGATCTACGTGATCGACCCGAACCTGTGCACCCAGTGCGTCGGCCACTACGACGAGCCGCAGTGCCAGCAGGTCTGCCCGGTGGATTGCATTCCACTGGACGAAGCCCATCCGGAGACTGAAGAACAGTTGATGGAGAAGTACCGCAAGATCACCGGCAAGGCCTGATCACATCAGCGCCAGTACCGAAGCCATCGCGGGCAAGCCCGCTCCCACAGAGTCTGTGGTGAAACACAAATTTGTGTGAACACCAAAACCCATGTGGGAGCGAGCCTGCTCGCGAATGGGCCATCAGCCACACCACTGAAACCCGATCAGCTCACTGGCGCTGCTCAAACCCCTCCCCTGTACACCCCAGACACCGCACAAACGCCGCTTTCGCCGGGTCAACCACCAGCGCCTGACCGGCATCGCCAACACCGCCGCCCAGCGCGGTAAACGGCAACGACACCACAAACGCTCCCGCACCGATCACCGTGGCCACCACCAGCAAGGGCCGGGCAATCAGCAGGTCGCCAAGCATGGCGTAGGCCGGGGGATTCTGGATGGTGTAACGCGGATCACCGCTGCCGGTATCCGAGGCCTGAACGGCCAGGCTGGAACACAACAGCAGCGTGACGAAGAAGACTTGCAGGACTTTCATGGCACGATCCTTCGGGCTGAGCAGTGAGACTTCTCACTATAGACCGAAGGATTTTTTCAGGTCTGGCAGCGCGGGCAAAACACGCTGGCGCGCTGGCCCAGCTTCACTTCGCGCAGGCCGCTACCGCAGACCTTGCAGTGCTGACCACCGCGGCCGTAGACAAACAGTTCCTGCTGGAAATAGCCCGGCTGACCATCTCCGCCAATGAAATCGCGCAGCGTCGTGCCGCCACGCTCGATGGCGGCGGCGAGGATGCGTTTGATCTCGATTGCCAGTTTCAAGTAACGCCCGCGGGAGATGCCCCCGGCTTCGCGGCGCGGATCGATGCCGGCGGCGAACAGCGCTTCGGTCGCGTAGATATTGCCGACCCCGACCACCACCGCGTTATCCATGATGAACGGCTTGACCGCCATCGAGCGCCCGCGTGACAGCTGAAACAGGCGCTCGCCATCGAACAGATCGGTCAGCGGCTCCGGCCCGAGGCGAATCAGCAGTTCGTGATTGAGCGGGTCGTTGCTCCACAGCATCGCACCGAAGCGTCGCGGGTCGGTGTAGCGCAGGGCCAGTCCCGACTCCAGTTCAATGTCGACGTGCTCGTGCTTCAACGCCGGCAACCCGGCCTCGACCAGACGCAGATTGCCGGACATGCCCAAATGGCTGATCAGCGTGCCGATCTCGGCGTTGATCAACAGGTATTTGGCGCGCCGCTCGACCAGCACGATGCGCTGCCCGGACAGGCGCACATCGAGGTCTTCGGGGATCGGCCAGCGCAGGCGCCGGTCGCGGACGATGACCCGGCTGACCCGCTGGCCTTCCAGGTGCGGGGCGATCCCGCGACGGGTGGTTTCGACTTCCGGCAGTTCAGGCATGGTGTCCTCGGATCAATGCGCGCCGAGGTCGCGAATCGTTTGTTTGAGTGTTTCGAAGTCGTAGTCCGACAGACCGACGTAATCGAGCACCAGCGGGCCGACCGCGCTCCACTCGAAATCCTCGCTCTGGTTGCCCAGCACGCGATAAGAGGCGCAGATGTGCTCGGCCATTTTCAGAATCGCCAGCAAATTCTTCAGTTGGCTGTTCTTCGACGATTCGTCGCTGAAAATCGCCAGCGCGTTGTGGTGGTTGGCGATGGCGGCGCTGACATGCTCCGGCAGGCGCCAGGACTTGGCGGTGTAGTAACCGACCACGGCGTGGTTGGTGTTGAACACACGGTTTTCCGTATCGACCACGCGGCATTCCGGGCTGGCGCTGGCGTAGGCCTCTTCCAGCACGGTCATGTAATTGGGGAAACGCTGCAGCATCAATGGCACGCCGCAATCGTGGAACAGGCCCAACGCATAGGCTTCGTCACCCGCCTGGGTGCCGATGCGCTTGGCCAGGGTCAGGCAGGTCATCGCCACATCCTGCGCGGTGTCCCAGAAACGGTTGAGGGTGACGATGGTGTCATCGTTCATCTCGCCCTTGATCGACTGCGCGTTGATCAGGTTGATGATCGAACGGCTGCCCAACAGGTTCACCGCACGCTGGATCGAGGTGATCTTGTTGCTCAGGCCGTAATACGGCGAGTTGACGATTTTCAGCAGCGCGCCGGACAGACCGGGGTCCTGGGAGATCAGTTTGGCGATCACCTCCAGGTCCGGGTCGGGCATGTACTGCTCCATTTGCAGATCCACCATGATCTGCGGTTGCGCCGGCACACTGATGCCTTGCAGCGATTGTTGAATCTGTTCGGTGGTCAGCTCTTGGGACATAAGTACACACTCCGGGGCAGGCGGCGATTCTAACCGCTGAAACCGCAGGGCGACACACCGATGGGCACATCGCCGGAACTTTCATCTGTGCGCAGGCTTCGGAATCTGTAGGGCGCATCGGACCTCAACGGTCCGATGCGAAGGCAAAATCTCCACAGACTCAGGAGCTTACCGATGGCAACTTCCCTCAATGGCAAACGCGTCGCTATTTTGGTTACCGATGGTTTCGAACAGGTCGAAATGACCGGCCCCAAGGATGCCCTCGAGCAGGCCGGCGTGCAGGTCGATATCCTCTCGGCCGAGTCCGGCACCGTCAAAGGCTGGAACCATGACAAACCGGCCGACGACTTCCCCGTCACCAACACTTTCCAGGCTGTGAGCGTCGATCAATACGATGCCGTGCTGCTGCCGGGTGGTGTGCAAAATTCCGACACCATCCGTATCGATCAGGATGCTCAGCATCTGGTCAAGACTGCCGCTTCGGCGGGCAAGCCGATTGCCGTGATCTGCCACGGCAGCTGGTTGCTGATCTCGGCAGGACTGGTCAATGGCAAGACCATGACCAGCTACAAAACGGTCAAGGACGATCTGGTCAATGCCGGGGTCAACTGGGTCGACCAGGAAGTGGTCAAGGACGGCAACCTGATCAGCAGCCGCCAGCCGGATGATGTGCCGGCGTTCAGTCAGGCCCTGATTGACGCACTGGCTGCATAAGAGCTGAAATCGCTTTCGCGAGCAGGCTCGCTCCCACAGGTGAATGCATTCCAAGTGTGGGAGCGAGCCTGCTCGCGAAGGGGCCCTCCGCTTTTCATCGCAGGCCAGACCGGAGCACGCGTCAACACGCTATACTCCCGCTCTTTTTTCCGGAGCGACGTCATGTCCCTGCCTAGCCTGCGCCTCAAAGCCAACGCCGACCGTCGCCTGCGCAACGGCCACTTGTGGGTCTACAGCAACGAAATCGACGTGGCCGCCACGCCTCTGCACGGCTTCAAGGCCGGCGATCAGGCGGTGCTCGAAGCCGCTGGCGGCAAGCCGTTGGGCATCGTCGCCATGAGCCCGAACAATCTGATCTGCGCGCGTCTGCTGTCACGCGACATCAAACTGGCACTCGACAAGTCGCTGCTGGTGCATCGCCTGAATGTCGCACTGTCGTTGCGCGAGCGTCTGTTCGACAAGCCGTTCTATCGTCTGGTCTACGGCGACTCCGACCTGCTGCCGGGTCTGGTGGTCGATCGCTTCGGCGACATCCTCGTGGTGCAGATCGCCTCGGCGACCATGGAAGCGCACAAAGACGACGTGATCGCCGCGTTGACCCAGGTGCTCAAGCCAAGCGGCATCCTGTTCAAGAACGATTCCGCCGCCCGCGACGCCGAAGGCCTCAACCGCTACGTCGAAACCGTATTCGGTCTGGTACCGGAGTGGGTCGCGCTGGAAGAGAACGGTGTGAAGTTCGAAGCGCCGGTCATCCAAGGGCAGAAAACCGGCTGGTTCTACGATCACCGTATGAACCGCGCGCGCCTGGCACCTTACGCCAAGGGCAAGCGCGTACTTGATCTCTATAGCTACATCGGTGGCTGGGGCGTGCAGGCCGCTGCGTTCGGCGCCAGCGAAGTGTTCTGCGTCGACGCCTCTGCATTCGCCCTTGACGGTGTCGAGCGCAACGCTGCGCTGAACGGCTTCGCTGACAAGATGACCTGCATCGAAGGCGACGTCTTCGAAGCGTTGAAGGAACTCAAAGCCAGCGAAGAGCGCTTCGACGTGATCGTTGCCGATCCGCCGGCCTTCATCAAACGCAAGAAAGACATGAAGAACGGCGAAGGCGCCTACCGTCGTCTCAACGAGCAAGCCATGCGCCTGCTGACCAAGGACGGCATTCTGGTCAGTGCTTCGTGCTCCATGCACCTGCCGGAAGACGATCTGCAGAACATCCTGCTGACCAGCGCCCGTCATCTGGACCGCAACATCCAGATGCTCGAACGTGGCGGTCAGGGTCCGGATCATCCGGTGCATCCGGCCATCGCTGAAACCCGCTACATCAAAAGCATCACCTGCCGCCTGCTGCCCAACAGCTGATTGCGCTTGAACACCGGGGAGCCACTGAGCTCCCCGTTTTTTTGCGCCTCCTCCGCCCTTTTTTCACACTCGACATGAGTGCCCTGCTCTCTTCCTACAACTTCTTTCTCGCCGCCTTGCAGGAAGTTTCGTCATGCCTGTAATTCATGGAAATTAAACCTACACAGTAAGCCTCCTGCAAAAGATCACTCCGACAAAATTACTGGAATATTCCTACCTAATATCCGCTTGCCAATATTCGATTACAAACTAATATGAAGTTGTCGCAACGAAGCGACTCCAACTACCAACGAACAAGGAGTTCACATCATGAAAACCATTTATCTCGAAACAGACAAACTCGCCAACCTGGCCTTTCTGGTTGCAGCCACCGGCCGCTAAGTAGCCTGGACGCTGGAGAGTGCCGGCACTCTGGCGTCCATCAGACTTTTCCTGAGTGATCTGAACCCATGTATATCAATCCTTTTCTTTTTATATTGCCGCGCCCGCCCGGACAAGTAGTCTGGAACTACAAGAACCATACTCAACACGAACTTGATCTTGAATACTCCCATCGCCTCGCCAGCCTTATACATAACCCTGATATATTTGACCCAAACAACATAATAGACAGACAACTTCTGGACGCAGGCATTCTAACAACTTCAAAAATAGACAGCCCGGATTGGGGCTGGGATGAACTGTCGAAGATCTATCACATCGGCACACAAAATATACCTTGCGCACATACGCCTCGGAATATCCACGAGTGGTCCAGGCAATATCTGGCGCACTGCAGCGAAGTGCTGGCAAAGCCGGAACCTGCGAACACCCCGGCGCCGCGATCAGTGCAGCCCTTGATTACCCTGCCCGTACCGGGCGCCATTAATGATGACAGCCTGACTCAGGCCCTGATGAGGCGCAAAACCTGTCGTTCCTACACCGGTGCGGCGGTGACACTGAACGAGGTCGGCACGCTGCTGTATCTGACCCTCGGCTATCTTCCCCCGCGCGATGATGCCCACGCCGATCCGGTCGCGCCGGGTCTCGAGGCCCGCCGGAGCTGCCCGTCCGGCGGCGGATTGAACGCCTGTGAGGGATTTGTCCTGGCGCAAAATGTCAGCGGGCTGGAACCCGGCATCTACGCCTACCACCCTGCCGAACACGCTCTGAGTCGGATCAATGCGCTGCCGGATCCGGAACTGGGCCAATTGCTCGGCGGCCAGCACTTCATCAACAACCTGCCGCTGGGCGTGTTCATCACCGCCAGGTTTGATCGTCTCTGGTGGAAGTACGAACACTCGCGCGCCTATCGCATGGCATTCATCGAGGCCGGTCATCTCTCGCAAACCTTTCAACTGGTAGCAACAACGCTGGGGCTGAACACCTGGCTGACCGGCGCATTTGCCGACGCACAGGTTGAAACCCTGCTCGGCATCGCGGGCAGCGCCGAGCAACCGTTGTTCTTCGTCGGTTGCGGACAAAGCGATGGCCAGGCCATGTGCCAGGAAATGCGTGATCTGCTCAGCGGAGCACAGTCATGATTCCCACGGCGATGGACGAGAGCGAAGCCCCGGTGTCATGGTCGCTGAAATTCACGCTTCCAGACTGGGAGAGCCGTGCATCGGTACGCAGCAGTACCCATGACTACCGGTTACCGGGCGATGTCGAGCAGCAATTGCAAACCCGCTACTGGTTCCCCCCGGCCTTCGTGCCCTATCTGGCGCATCCGGCCGTCCAGGCCAAAGGGCGCGAAACCCTGCACCGCCTTACCGCCAATCATCTGGTGTATTTCCTCGATTACACCACCCTGCTCGAACACCGCATCGTCAACCGCGCCGTGGAAGTCATTGCGCACCGCGAACTGCCCATTTACATACCGCTGCCGATGAAGCATGCGGCACTGCAGCTGTATACCGACGAGGGCTACCACGCGCTGTTTTCCAACCAGATTGCCGAGCAGATCGCTGCGTATTACAGCATCACCCGGCGTCCGGTCATTCCGAAGCGGATCAGCCGCATGAACGCCTTGATCGCGCGCACGCCGGAGAAAAACCGCGCTCTGGCCTGGTTCCTGCTGGGATTTGTCTCGGAAACGATCATTGCCCGCGAGTTGCTGGAGGTCTGCCGCGACACGCTGGTGTCCAGCGTGAACGACATGCTGCGTGATCACCTTGCCGACGAAGCCCGGCACAGCCGTTATTTCGCCGAAGCCTTCCATTATTTCTGGATTGCGATGAACAGTCGTCAGCGCCTGTTCGCCAGCAAGACCCTCGTGGAGATCATTTCCATCTTCTTCGAAGCAGATGAAAGCTGGCTGCAACAAAGCCTGCGTTCGGCCGGTATTGCCGAGATCGACGTGATGGAGATTGTCGGCAGCACGGTAACGGTGCAGGCCAACCGCGCTCGTGCACGTGCTGGCTGCAAGCCTACTGTGGAGGCCCTGCACAAGGCCGGCTTCTTTGCATTGCCCCATAACCAGACACTCTTCGCCAAAGCAGGATTGATCGATGGATAAACACAGCCGTGCAACCACC
Source organism: Pseudomonas glycinis (assembly GCF_054871425.1). Taxonomy (NCBI): domain Bacteria; kingdom Pseudomonadati; phylum Pseudomonadota; class Gammaproteobacteria; order Pseudomonadales; family Pseudomonadaceae; genus Pseudomonas; species Pseudomonas glycinis. Next base: position 270,505 of record NZ_JBTYHF010000002.1, read on the forward strand.
CGCCGACAACAGCGCGGAGCAATCAGCCTGCTGCTGGCGATGATCCTGCTAGGCGTGTTTCCGCTGGATGTGCTGCTGCCTTCCTTTCCGGCATTGGCAGCCCACTTTGGCCGATCGTCAAACGACATCGCGCTGTCGATCAGTCTGTTTGCCGTGGGCATCGCATTTGCCCAGTTGTTGATCGGCCCGTTATCCGATGTGATCGGGCGCAAAGGTCTGCTGCTTGCCGGCATGAGCGTGTCGCTGCTCGGCGCACTGGGCTGCGTGCTGAGCAATGACTACACGCTGTTCCTGATTTTCCGGGTGATGCAGGCGCTGGGATGCGGTTGCTTCGTGCTGTCCCAGGCACTGGTGCAGGACCTGTTCGAAGGCAACGAGCGTGATCGCCTGCGGATCCTGATGGTCACCGCCACGGGCATCTTCATTTCGGTATCACCATTGGCGGGCACGTTTCTGCAGGCCACGCTCGGCTGGCGCGGCAGCTTCTGGGTGTTCATCGCCTTGGCCGCCGTGGTTCTGGTGAAGACGTGGCGGCTGCTCGATAACAGCCGGCCCGTTCAGAATGGGCCACACGGGGGTTTCATAAAGCCCTACAGATTGGTGCTGAGCAATTTCGAATTCGTCGGCTGCTGGCTGATTTCTGCATTCGCTTTCGCCTGCCACTTTTCCTTCATTGTCATTTCCCCGCTGATCTTCATGGAGCAGCTGCAGATGGCACCTTACGATTTCGCCTTGATCCTGCTGATCTACGGCGCCGCCTATGTCTTTGGCGGCCTGTTCGCCAGCGTGCTGAATCGGCATATCAATGCGCAACAGCAGATTTTCACCGGGCTGAGTCTGATCCTGCTCTCGGGGCTGGTGATGCTCTATCTGGCGGCCAGTCATGATCTGTCAGCGGCGACTGTGTTGATTCCGATGCTGATCTGCACGGTGGGCACGACCATTTCACGACCACCGGCTACCTCACGCGCCATGAGCCTGTTCGCCGAAAATGCCGGCGCATCGGCGTCCGCCGGCAGCACCATCATCTTTATCTGTGGCGGGCTGGTCAGCGCCTTGATCAGCCTCGGCCCGGCCAACCTGCAAGCGACGCTGGGTTACGGCTTCGTGGTGTTGAGCGGCGTATCGCTGTTGCTCAACAGCGTGATTGGCCGTCGCGTCAGCAGCCGGCGCAGCAATCCGGTGATGCCGGGAGGCGACCACTGATCCTGCCAGTCGTCATCCCGCGTGCCTCTTCAGCGGGGGAACAACGCTTTGCGCCATTCCCTCGCGACGCCAGCGGTGTAGAATCGCCTCATTCATCGCCATTCATCCCCGGCGGGTTTATGAGCTCAGGCTGAGACCAGCGGCGATCCCGCAACGTCATCGGCAGCTTCCGGACACACGGCCATTTTTCGGGTGTTTCAGAGGTCAACAGAAGCTCACTCCCCTTTAGTACGTGATTAGCCGCCCGGAGTGCTCCATGCCAGATTACCGCTCGAAAACATCCACCCACGGCCGCAACATGGCCGGCGCCCGCGCACTGTGGCGCGCCACCGGCATGAAAGATGACGACTTCAAGAAGCCGATCATTGCCATCGCCAACTCGTTCACCCAGTTCGTCCCGGGGCATGTGCACCTGAAGGACCTGGGTCAACTGGTCGCCCGCGAAATCGAACGCGCCGGTGGCGTGGCCAAGGAATTCAACACCATTGCTGTCGATGACGGCATTGCCATGGGCCACGACGGCATGCTGTATTCGCTGCCGAGTCGCGAGATCATCGCCGACTCCGTCGAGTACATGGTCAACGCCCACTGCGCCGACGCCATCGTGTGCATTTCCAACTGCGACAAGATCACCCCGGGCATGCTGATGGCCGCGCTGCGCCTGAACATCCCGGTGATCTTCGTTTCCGGTGGCCCGATGGAAGCCGGCAAGACCAAACTCGCCTCCCACGGCCTCGACCTCGTCGACGCCATGGTGATCGCCGCCGACTCCAGCGCTTCTGACGAGAAAGTCGCCGAGTACGAGCGTAGCGCCTGCCCGACCTGCGGTTCGTGCTCCGGCATGTTCACCGCCAACTCGATGAACTGCCTGACCGAAGCACTGGGTCTGGCCTTGCCGGGCAACGGTTCGACTCTGGCCACCCACAGCGACCGCGAACAGCTGTTCCTCCAGGCCGGTCGCACCATCGTCGAGCTGTGCAAGCGTTACTACGGCGAGAACGATGACTCCGTGCTGCCGCGCAACATCGCCAACTTCAAGGCGTTCGAGAACGCGATGATGCTCGATATCGCCATGGGCGGTTCGACCAACACCATCCTGCACTTGCTCGCAGCTGCCCAGGAAGCCGAGATCGATTTCGACCTGCGCGACATCGACCGTCTCTCGCGCAGCGTGCCGCAGCTGTGCAAAGTCGCACCGAACATCCAGAAGTACCACATGGAAGACGTGCACCGCGCCGGCGGCATTTTCAGCATCCTCGGTTCGCTGGCCCGTGGCGGCCTGCTGCACACCGACCTGCCGACCGTGCACAGTCGCAGCATGGAAGAAGCCATCGCCAAGTGGGACATCACCCAGACCAGCGACGAAGCCGTGCATCACTTCTTCAAGGCAGGTCCTGCGGGCATTCCGACCCAGACCGCATTCAGCCAGTCGACCCGCTGGGAAACCCTCGACGACGACCGTGAAAACGGCTGCATCCGCAGCTTCGAGCACGCCTATTCGAAAGAAGGCGGCCTCGCCGTGCTCTACGGCAATATCGCGCAGGACGGCTGCGTGGTGAAAACCGCCGGGGTTGATGAGTCGATCCATGTCTTCGAAGGCAACGCGAAGATTTTCGAAAGCCAGGACAGCGCCGTGCGCGGCATCCTCGCTGACGAAGTGAAGGAAGGCGACATCGTCATCATTCGCTACGAAGGCCCGAAAGGCGGCCCGGGCATGCAGGAAATGCTCTACCCGACGTCCTACCTGAAATCCAAAGGTCTGGGCAAAGCCTGCGCGCTGCTCACCGACGGGCGTTTCTCCGGCGGCACTTCCGGCCTGTCGATCGGCCACGCTTCGCCAGAGGCTGCGGCCGGTGGCGCGATCGGTCTGGTGCAGGATGGCGACAAGGTGCTGATCGACATTCCGAACCGCTCGATCAACCTGTTGGTCAGCGACGAAGAACTGGCGGCACGCCGCGCCGAGCAGGACAAGAAAGGCTGGAAACCGGTCGAGGTGCGCCCACGCAAAGTGACCACCGCCCTCAAGGCCTACGCCCTGCTGGCGACCAGTGCCGACAAGGGCGCGGTGCGCAACAAGGCGATGCTGGACGGGCTGTAACCGTCAACTCGCCGATGCAAAAATGCCCCGCCATGTGCGGGGCTGATCGTTCCCACGCTCTGCGTGGGAATGTCTCAAGGGACGCTCCGCGTCACTGGCTGCATTCCCACGCAGAGCGTGGGAACGATCCAAAACAAGATCAAAAGATCGCAGCCTTCGGCAGCTCCTACATGCGATCGTGGGTTACTGGATTTCTTCCGGCTTGACGATCACCCAGTTCTTGTCCGCGGTCACCGGCAAGCCTTCCTTGGCCTGCGCCGCTGCGTGTTTGGCCATCATGCCGTTTATTTGCGTCATGTACTTGTCCTTGCGGTTGATCCACAAGTGAATGCCGCCCTTGGCCACATCGACATCGTGGAACAGCATGTAACCGTCGCTCGTCGGGGTATCGCCGCCGACCAGTACCGGTTTTTTCCATTCATCGATGTAGGTGAGGATCGCCGCGTGCTTGCCGGCCATCCAGGTTGCCGGGGTCCACAGGTACGGCGTCAGCTCCAGGCCCAGGTTGGCCTTCTCGTCATATTTGCCGGCAGTGATCTGTTTGCGCGCGGTGGTCAGCTCGCCGGTCTTCTGATCCTTGAGCAGCAGTGAAACGCCAATGACGTTCTGCGGTTTGACGTTGTAGCCATACTTGGGATCCGCCGCGACCATACGCACCAGTTCCTCTGAAGCGGCGGTCATCACGTAGACCTCGATGCCGTTCTCCATCAGTTTGTTATACAGCTCCTGCTGGCCGGTGAAGATCTTCGGCGGATTGACGTCGAGTTTCTTCACCACATCGCCTTCGTAATACGTCGCCGGCACCGGTTTGCCCGAAGCCATCAGTTCGTCAACGTAGCCCTTGAGCTCCTTGAGGGTGAAGCCGGAGAACACCTGCGCCACCCATGGGTAGCAGACCATGTCGTCGACTTCGCAGAGCCGGTAGTAATAACTGAACAGGCTTTCCTTGTGCTCGGCGGTGTCCTTGAAGGGCATCAGTTTCAACGAGGGGTCGAGCTTGTCGCGGGTAATAAGGCCTTTGTTTTCCATGAACGGCAGCAAGGATTCTTCGAGGTCGTAGCGGTAACTGGTGTTGTCCATGTCGAACACGGCGTAATTACCCTTGTTGGCGTTGGCAGCGATCATCGCGTCCAGCGCCTTGGCCTGATCTGCCGGCCAATGCTTGAGGTCCGTGGCCAATGCCTGGCCGGCGAGGCCAGCCGCCAGTGCCACAGCCAACAACGTGCGTGCAATTTTCATAGCGCTACTCCCCGATGCAAAGAGTTCGACGCTAACAAATCAGTGTGACAACCCTCGCCTGTCAGCGACCGCTTGCGTCCCCTGCGCGTCAGTTGCATTGCCGACAGCGACACGCGCTTATTCCAAAAACGACGGACGCCCTGCCATTTCGGTATTAAATCATTGCAAATCAAGCTGTTAGGCTTTCCGGTTCGCAGCAGCCCCGGACGGCTGTTGGCACAGTCTTTACTGGAGTTCTCATGAATCTACCGTTGATTCTCAACCTGCTGGTGTTCCTCGCCTTGCTCTTCGGTCTGGCGCAAACCCGCCACACCACTTGGAGCCTGGCGAAAAAAGTCCTGCTTGCACTGGTTCTCGGCGTGGCGTTCGGCGTTGCGCTGCACACGATTTACGGTGCCGGCAACCCGGTGCTGAAAGCCTCGATCGGCTGGTTCGATCTGGTCGGCAACGGTTACGTGCAGTTGCTGCAAATGATCGTGATCCCGCTGGTGTTTGCTTCGATCCTCAGCGCCGTGGCACGCCTGCACAACGCTTCGTCGCTGGGCAAAATCAGTTTCCTGACCATCGGCACGCTGCTGTTCACCACCGCCATCGCGGCGCTGATCGGCATCGGCCTGACCAATTTGTTCGGCCTTACCGCTGAAGGTCTGGTCGCCGGCACTCAGGAAATGGCGCGCCTGCAAACCATTCAGAACGACTACGCCGGCAAGGTCGCCGACCTCAATGTGCCGCAATTGCTGCTGTCGTTCATTCCGCAGAACCCGTTCGCCGACCTGGCCCGGGCCAAGCCGACCTCGATCATCAGCGTAGTGATCTTCGCCGCGTTCCTTGGGGTTGCTGCGTTGCAGTTGCTCAAGGATGACGAGGAAAAAGGTCAAAAAGTGATCAACGCCATCGACACCCTGCAAGCCTGGGTGATGCGACTGGTGCGTCTGGTGATGAAGCTGACCCCGTACGGTGTGCTGGCGCTGATGACCAAAGTGGTCGCCGGTTCCAACCTGCAGGACATCATCAAGCTGGGCAGTTTCGTCGTGGTCTCGTATATCGGCCTGGGTCTGATGTTCGTCGTGCACGGCGTACTGGTGTCGGCCGCCGGGATCAACCCGCTGCGCTTCTTCCGCAAGATCTGGCCGGTGCTGACCTTCGCCTTCACCAGCCGCTCCAGCGCGGCGACCATTCCGCTGAGCATCGAAGCGCAGACCCGCCGCCTGGGTATTCCGTCGTCGGTCGCCAGTTTCGCTGCCTCATTCGGTGCGACCATCGGCCAGAACGGGTGTGCCGGCCTGTACCCGGCGATGTTGGCCGTGATGGTCGCGCCAACGGTCGGCATCAACCCGCTGGATCCGTTGTGGATTGCGACGCTGGTAGCGATTGTCACGTTGAGTTCGGCCGGTGTCGCCGGGGTCGGTGGCGGCGCGACGTTCGCCGCCCTGATCGTGCTCCCGGCGATGGGCTTGCCGGTGTCACTGGTGGCCCTGCTGATTTCGGTCGAGCCGCTGATCGATATGGGCCGCACCGCGTTGAACGTGAGTGGCTCGATTACCGCAGGGGCGATTACCAGTCAGGTCATGCAGCAGACGGATAAAGCGCTGCTGGATGCCGATGAACACGCAGAGTTGGCCCAGGCATAGTTTCAAAGGATCGTTCCCACGCTCTGCGTGGGAATGCAGCCCGTGACGCTCCGCGTCACTGGACGCGGAGCGTCCCCTGAGGCGTTACCACGCAGAGCGTGGGAACGATCACGCGCGCTCCCAGACTTCGAAGTTGTACGCGGGTTTATCTTCAACCGCCGGGTTTTCAACATTCGACACCAGCTTCCATTCGCTCAGATCAAACTCCGGAAACCACGCATCCCCTTCCGGGCTCAGCGCCACGCGGGTCAGGTACAGCCGATCGGCCTGCGCCAGTCCCTGCGCATACAACTGCGCGCCGCCAATCAGCATCAGTTCATCAACGCCCTGGGCCTTCGCCCATTCCTCGGCGCGGGCCACGGCGGCTTCCAGCGACGGATAGACCTCGGCGCCTTCGAGTTGCAGATCGGTCTGGCGGCTGATCACGATGTTCAAGCGCCCCGGCAGCGGCCGGCCGAGCGAATCCCAGGTCTTGCGACCCATGATGATCGGCTTGCCGAGCGTGGTCGCCTTGAAGTATTTGAAGTCCCCCGGCAGGTGCCAGGGCATGCTGTTGTCGACGCCGATCACGCGGTTTTCACCGAGGGCTGCGATCAGGCTGAGGGGCAGTGATTTAGTCATGCCGGCGAGGATACCAGAGCCGCGCTTACCCCGATAAGCGCCACAGCGGTTATGCTCAGCGCTCGATTTAGCGACGGGACGCCGCGTGACTGAACTGACTCCACTGCAAAACCTCTGGCTCACCGAAACCATCCGCCTGCGCGAAGAACACGCGGGGCCGCTGGATGATCTGGAAGCCAATCGTCTGGCCCGCGCCGCTGGCGGCGATCTGCCGAGCCGCATTGCGCGCCGGGCGCTATGGCTGGCCGAGCGTGACGGGCTGACCGCCGCGCTCAAGCACTGGCTGCAAGGCGCGCGTCTGGCGCTGGTGCTGTTGATGATTTTCGCCGTGCTCAGCGGCGCCGGCCTGGCTTTCGCCGCACTTGGCCAAACGCCGGTGAATGTGTTCTGGGCGCTGGGCAGTCTGCTCGGGATCAATCTGATTTTGCTGCTGAGTTGGGCGCTGGGCTTGATTTTCGCTGGCGAACACGGCGCCACCCTTGGGCGCTTGTGGCTGTGGCTCAGCGAAAAATTCGCCCGCGACGCCAAAGCCGCGCAACTGGCGCCGGCCCTGCTGTTGCTGCTGCAGCGCAAGAAACTCAACCGCTGGGCGCTCGGCGCGTTGGTCAATGGTCTGTGGCTGCTGGCGATGCTCAGCGCGCTGATTCTGTTGCTGACGCTGATGGCCACGCGGCGCTACGGCTTTGTCTGGGAAACCACAATCCTCGGTGCCGACACCTTTATCCATGTCACCCAGGCCCTTGGCTATCTGCCGTCGCTGCTCGGCTTCAACGTGCCGACCGAGGAAATGATCCGCGCCAGCGGCGCCGGCGCACTGGATATTGAAAGCGCACGACAAGCCTGGGCGACCTGGCTGGTCGGTGTGCTGGTGGTCTACGGCGTGCTGCCGCGCCTGCTGCTCGCGCTGTTCTGCCTGTGGCGCTGGAACCGCGGCAAAGCTGCGCTGCGCCTGGATCTGAACCTGCCCGGCTACGCGCAACTGCGCGAACGGTTGATGCCAACCAGCGAGCGCCTCGGCGTCAACGACCCGGAGCCGGCGCAACTGCATCGCGTCGAAAGCAACGTCGGCGAACTGGCCAGTGAAGGCGCGCTGCTGGTGGCGATCGAGTTGGACGAACAGCGTCCGTGGCCACCCGCGCTGCCGAAAAACGTCGGCAACGCGGGCATCCTCGACAGTCGCGAATCGCGGCACAAACTGCTCGAGCAACTCAGTCGCTTCCCGCCGGCGCGGCTGGCCATCGCCTGTGATCCGCGACGTTCGCCGGATCGCGGCAGCCTTGCGCTGATCGCCGAACTCGCGCGCAACGCTGGCGCCACTCGCATCTGGCTGCTGCAAGCGCCGCCTGGCGAAGCGCTGGACGGGCAACGTCTGGGTGACTGGCACGCGGCGCTGCAACAACTGAACCTGCCGTTTGCCGATTGCGCGCCGATGAACTGGCTGGAGAGCGGACATGACTGATGCACGCAAAGCCCCGCTGAAACTCGCGGTGGTCGGCCACACCAACGTCGGCAAGACCTCGCTGCTGCGCACGCTGACCCGCGATGTCGGCTTCGGCGAAGTCTCGCATCGGCCGAGTACCACCCGGCATGTCGAAGGCGCGCGGTTGTCGGTGGACGGCGAGCCGTTGCTCGATCTGTACGACACGCCGGGGCTGGAAGATGCCATCGCCCTGCTGGATTTTCTCGAGCGTCTGGAACGCCCCGGCGAACGCCTCGACGGCCCGGCACGACTGGCACGGTTTCTCGACGGCAGCGAGGCGCGCCAGCGGTTCGAACAGGAAGCCAAGGTACTGCGGCAATTGCTCGCTTCCGACGCTGGTCTGTATGTGATCGACGCCCGTGAACCGGTGCTGGCCAAGTATCGCGACGAACTGGAAGTGCTCGCCAGTTGCGGCAAACCGCTGCTGCCGGTGCTGAATTTCGTCAGCAGCGCCAACCATCGCGAACCCGATTGGCGCGAGGCGCTAGCGCGGTTGGGGCTGCATGCGCTGGTACGTTTCGACAGCGTCGCACCGCCCGAAGATGGCGAGCGGCGCTTGTACGAGAGCCTCGCCCTGCTTTTGGAAAACGCCCGGCCGCAACTGGAGCGGTTGATCGCCGACCAGCAGGCGCAGCGCCTCGCCCGTCAGCAAAGCGCCGCACGCCTGATTGCCGAATTGCTGATCGACTGCGCTGCGTGCCGGCGCAGTGTGGTCAGCGAAGCCGAGCAGGAACAGCAGGCGATCAGCGAGCTGCGCAAAGCCGTACGCCAGCGTGAGCAGAAGTGCGTTGAGGCGTTGCTCAAGCTCTACGCGTTTCGCCCGCAGGACGCGGCGGCCAGTGACTTGCCGTTGCTCGACGGGCGCTGGGGCGATGACCTGTTCAACCCGGAAACCCTGAAGCAACTGGGCGTGCGCGTCGGCGGTGGCATTGCTGCCGGTGCAGCGGCCGGGGCTGGGGTGGATTTGCTGGTCGGCGGGATTACCCTCGGCGCAGCAGCATTGGCCGGCGCGATTGCCGGCGGTGCGCTGCAAACCGCGCGCAGTTATGGCAGTCGCCTGCTCGGCAAGATCAAAGGCCAGCGGGAATTGACGGTGGATGACGCCGTGCTGCGCCTGTTGGCGTTGCGCCAGCGCCAGTTGTTGCTGGCACTCGATCAGCGCGGGCATGCGGCGATGGACAGCATTCAGGTGGCCACGCCTGTGGATAAAACCTGGCGCGAAGGCAAGTTGCCGGAAGCGCTGAACAAGGCGCGCGCGCATCCGCAGTGGTCGTCGCTCAATCCGCAGGCGAAGTTGAATCAGGCGGAAAGGCAGGAGCAGGTTGAGGCGTTGGTTGATCGGGTGCTTGAGCTTTAGATCGCTACCCCCTCACCCCAGCCCTCTCCCGGAGGGAGAGGGGGCCGACTGTGTTGCTCTTGGGTCATACACCGACCTGAGATATCCAGTCGAACTCAGGTTTGAAAAGCATGGAGATCAGCGCCCTCTCCCTCCGGGAGAGGCTGGGGTGAGGACTGCAATCACTCAGCCGACAACAATTTCTCAGCCTTGCGCTTTAACACACTCAGATTCACCAGCGGCACTGCAACCTCCTTCGCCAACTCATCCCAGCGCCGCATGCGCAAACTCAGCGCACACAACGGATCAGCCTCGAACGCATCCGCCTCAGCCTCGCTCATCACCCCGCCCTGATATTCCAGGGTGCGCCGACTCGCCTCACTCAACCGCGCGTAATAACCCGGCTCGCGTAACGTCAGATAGCGTTTGGCCTGAACGTGATATTCCACCAGTCGCGCCAGCCGTTCACTGAAACCTGCCTCACGCAGATAATCCGCACCGAGCCGTTCATGGCTGACCACGCCATAACCGCCCATGTTTTCCGCGCCCTCGGCACACAAATGGCCGATGTCATGAAAAAACGCCGCCAGCACCACTTCATCGTCACAGCCTTCAGCCATGGCCAGTTCTGCGGCCTGGGACATGTGCTCGAGTTGCGACACCGGTTCGCCGATGTAATCGCTGGCGCCGAAGCGTTCATACAGGCCGAACACCCGGGCGATCACCTGTTCGTGATTCATGCCTCCTCCAGTAACTGCGCGATGTTGCGTTCGGCCAGCGCCGGGCCGACGCTCATGCCGACGCCGGTGTGCATCAGCGCCACGCTCAGGCCCGGTGCCGGGCGCAGGAAAGAAAACGGCCCTGGCCCCCGAGAACCATAGACGCCCTGCCAGCGTTCGACCACTTGCACCTGGCAGCCCAGCGTCTGCTCGGCAAGTTCGAGCATCCAATTGTCGACCTGTTCGGCGTTGAACGGTGACGCATCGCTGCCGTAATGATGCGAATCGCCAATGATCAGTTCGCCATACGGCGTCGGGCTGATCAGCAGGTGAATGCCGTTGGCGTGCAGGTGCGGTTGCTCACGGATGATCTGCGCCTGCACCGCTGCGGCTTGCGGCAAATCGGCGAAGGCGCCGTAGTGCACGCAGCTCAGGCCGGTGAGCACGGCGTGTTGCAGGTTCAACTCGATGCTTGGTCTGGCCCGCAGCATTTGCAAACGACAGATCTGCGGATTGAGCGCAGCAATCGGCTCGGCCAGCAGGGTCTGATAATCGTGGCCGGAGCAGACGATGATCTGCTTGCCGGTAAAACTGCCGGCGGTGCTGTGCAGACGCCCCGGTTCGACGTCGCGCACCAGCGTGGAAAAGTGAAACTCGACACCGAGGTCACGGCGCAAGTAGTCGATCAGCGCGGGAATCGCTTCGCGCGAGTACAACTGCTGATCATCGATACCGTGCAGCGCGGCGCGGTGATGGCTGAACTGGCCGCCATACAGATCACGCAACGCCGCGCCGCGCAGCAGCTCGACGTTGTAGCCGTGCTCGATCGCGCGGCCGGCGCAAAAGGCTTCGAGCAGGTGTTCTTCGGCCTCGCTGCGGGCGAACAGGTATGAGCCGTTGCGCTTGACCTGCAGGCCGGCAAGTTGCGCCCAGTCGCCCCAGATATCGCGGCTGGCCTTGGCCAGTTCGAGCATGATGCCGGGCGGCTGACCGGTGACCAGCGCCTGGCCGAAGTTGCGCACCGAAGCGCCGAGGGGCGTGGCGGTGCGTTCGAATACCGCGACTTTCAGGCCGCGTTTGGCGGCGGCATAGGCGTGGGACAGACCGAGGATGCCGGCGCCGATGATGAGCAGGTCTTTGGGTTGTGTCATGTAGAGGTGCTCTGAATGAGAAACCGCTTTCGCGAGCAGGCTCGCTCCCACAGGGGACAGCATTGCAACTGTGGGAGCGAGCCTGCTCGCGAAGGGGCCTTGTCAGTCGATAAAGATCTTACTTGGCGACAACTTTCTCGGACTTGCCGTCATACCGCTTGCGCCATTCGGCCAGGATCTCGTCGCGATTCTTCGAGGCCCAGGCAAAGTCGTTCTTGATCAGACGCTGCTCATAGTCGGCCGGCAATTCGGTCTGCGGCTTGGCGATACCCGGCTGCGCGAGCACTGCGAAGTTTTCCTTGTACAGATCCATCGCCTCGGCGCTGGCGGAGAAATCGGCGAGTTTCTTCGCCGCTTCTTCATGCGGTGTGCCTTTGATCACCGCCGTCGCTTCGATCTCCCAGCCCAGACCTTCCTTCGGCAGGATGATATCCAGCGGCGCGCCCTGGCGTTTCAACTGTACGGCTGGATATTCAAAGGAAATCCCGATCGGAAACTCCCCCGCCGCCGCCAGCTTGCAAGGCTTGGAACCGGAGTGGACGTACTGGCCGATGTTCTGGTGCAGGCCGTCCATATACGCCCAGCCCTGCTTCTCGCCGAAGGTTTGCAGCCAGGCGCTGACGTCGAGGAAACCAGTGCCGGACGACGCCGGGTTGGGCATGACGATCTTGCCCTTGTACTCAGGCTTGGTCAGATCCTGCCAACTGACCGGTTTGCTCAGCCCCTGCTTCTCGGCTTCGACAGTGTTGAAGCAAATGGTCGCGGCCCAGACGTCCATGCCGACCCAGGCTGGCGGGTTGGCGGCGTCGCGGTAGTTCGCGCCGATCTTGCCGAGATCCTTCGGTGCATAGCTTTGCAGCATGCCTTGCTGGTCGAGAATCGCCAGGCTCGACGCGGCCAGGCCCCACACCGCGTCAGCCTGCGGACGAGCCTTTTCGGCGAGCAGTTTGGCGGTGATGATCCCGGTGGAATCGCGCACCCATTTGATCTCGACGTCCGGGTTGGCCTTTTCGAAAGCGTCCTTGTAGGACTTCAGCTGTTCGGCTTCGAGTGCGGTGTACACCGTCAACTCGGTTTTTGCCGCGAAGGCATTCAGGCTGAAAGTCGCGAGCACAGCAGCGGCCAGGGCCATAGGCTTGAACATGAGCGTTTTCCTGTAGATGAGTTGATCGGGTTTGCAATCAGTGACCTGGCGCGGTTTGCCGCCAGGCCTGGGAACGGCGCAACAGGCCGCGCGAAGCCCACGCCAGCAGCAGCGACACGCCGGCCGAAGTGAACAGAATCAGGGTCGACATCGCCGCCGCACCGCCGACGTTGCCGGCGTCGTCCATGTTCAGTACCGCCACCGCCGCAAGGATGGTGTCGGGGCTGTAGAGGAAGATCGCGGCGGAAACCGTGGTCATTGCCGAGACGAATAGGTAGCGCACGATGTCCAGCAACGCCGGCAGGCAGATCGGCACGGTCACGCGCAGGTAATGCCGGTACAGCGGCGCCTTCAGCGACAGCGCCGCCGCTTCAAACTCGGCGTCGAGCTGGCGCAGCGCGGTGGTCGCGGTCATTTGTGCGGTGGTCAGGTAGTGCGCAATGGTGCAGACGATCAGCAGCGTCATCGTCCCGTACAGCACGTGCAGCGGATTGCCGCTGAGGTTGAAGAAGAAAACGTAACCCAGGCCCAGCACCAGCCCCGGCACCGCCATCGGCACGAAGCTGAGCATGCGCAAAGCCAGGTTCAAGCCGCGCTGGGTGCGGGTTTTCTCCATCAGATAGGCGCCAGTGAAAATCAGCACGCTGCCAATCAGCGCGGTGCCCAGCGCCATTTTCAGACTGTTGCTGTAGGCGAGCCAGCCACCGCCGGCGGTCTCGTTGAACTGATAGTGGTTGAGCGACAGCGACAGGTTGTACGGCCAGAACTTCACCAGCGACGAGAACACCGCCATGCCGAACACCAGCAGCAGCGCGGCGCAAATCAGCAAAACGATCGCCAGATAGCAGCCGTCGCGCATTTTCGACGGCAGCGGTTTGAACACCTGCGCGCGCCCGCTCATGGAGTCGCCATGGCGGCGACGCAACCACGCATCGACACCGAAACTGAACAGCGCCGGCAGCAACAGCACCATGCCGATCAACGCGCCGCGACCGAATTGCTGCTGGCCGACCACGGCTTTGTAGGCTTCCAGCGCCAACACTTGATAGTCGCCACCGACCACCACCGGCACACCGAAATCGGTGATGGTCAGGGTGAACACCAGACAGAACGCAGCGAACACCGCCTGGCGGGTCGCCGGCCAGGTGATGCTGCGAAACGCCTTGGCCGGACTGGCGCCCATGCTCGATGCGGCATCGAACAGACGTGCATCGGCCAGCGACAATGCCGAGAGCAAAATCATCAGCGCATGGGGGAAGGTGTAGATCACCTCGCCCAGCACAATGCCCCAGAAGCCATAGATATTGTCCGAGAGCAGCCCACGCAGCATGCCCTGGTTGCCGAACAGATAGACCAGCGCAATTCCCGGCAGCATCGACGGCGCCATCAGCGGCAGCAGCGAGATCCCGCGCCAGATGCCTTTGCCCGGAATCAGCGTGCGTTGCAGCGCGTAGGCAAACAGGTAGGCCAGCGGTACGACAATGGCCGCCACGCTGAGGGACACTTTCAGGCTGTTGCCGAGCAGCCAATGGAAATTGGCACTGGTCACCAACTCCTTCGCCGCGAGCCAGCCACCGCCCTGCCCGGCGTCATTGCTGAAACCGCGCCAGAAGATCGCCAGCAACGGCAGCAGCACCGCGAGGCCGAGCAACACCAGCAGGAGGATTTTGCCGCCGAGCACGAACAGGCGATCGCCGATCTCGGCTTTCGAGGACTGTCGCACCTGCTTGTGCGGTAGCGGCAGCGCGAGGTTGCTGTTCATCAGGCGAACACCTGCAAACTGCGCGGCGGCAAGGCGACCATGATCTGCTGGGCGCCGAGGCGCGGCATGGCTTCTGGCGCGAGCTCGGCGAGCAGCGCATGGCCTGGCAGTTGATCGAGTTCGAAGCTCATCCGGCAGCGGTTGCCGAGAAAAGTGATTTCGCGAACCCTGGCCGGGAACAGGTTCTCTTCGTGCACCAGCGGGTTGACGTTGATCGCCTCCGGGCGGCAGAACAGTCGACCCGAAGCGCCGTGTACGCTGCCCTCGGCCAGGCGCAGATTCATCCCACCGACCCGGGCGTGACTGTCGCTGCTGCGCTGAAACGGCAGCCAGTTGCCCTGGCCGACAAACTCGGCCACGAACGGCGTGGCCGGGCGGTTGTAGATTTCCTGCGGCGTGGTGTACTGCTCGACGCGGCCGTTGTTCATCACCGCGATGCGATCGGCCATCAGCATCGCTTCGTCCTGATTGTGCGTGACCATCAGCGTGGTGATGCCGAGGTTGCGTTGCAGCTGACGCAGCTCGGTGCACAGATGCTCGCGCACCCGCGCGTCGAGGGCCGACATCGGTTCGTCGAGCAACAGCAGCGACGGCGCCGGCGCCAATGCGCGAGCGAGCGCTACTCGCTGTTGCTGACCGCCGGACAATTGGCCTGGATACTTTTTCTCACTGCCGCTGAGGCCGACCAGTTCCAGCATCTGACCGACACGCCGGCGCACTTCATCGCGCCCGCTGCCGGCGAGGCCGTAGGCAATGTTCGCCTCGACCGTCAGATTGGGAAACAACGCGTAGGACTGGAACAGAATCCCGTAATCCCGCGCTTGCGGGGCAAGATGCGAGACATCGCGATCGCCCAGATACAACTCGCCGCTGTCCTGCTGCTCCAGCCCGGCAATGCAGCGCAGCAGCGTGGTCTTGCCACAGCCCGACGGGCCGAGCAGGCACACCAGTTCGCCGGCGGCGACATCGAGGGAGACGTTGTCCAGCGCAGTGAACGCACCGAAACGCTTGTGCACGCCGCGCACTTTCATCGGCGCGCCGGGGTTGGTCAGGGCAGTTGCGATGGCAGGATTCATGGACGGACCTCAGCAAACGGATGAGGCCAATCCTAGAGTTGTAATGCGTCCGTCATGTGGCAGCGAGGCAAAAACCGCTGATAGTGGTATTCGAGGATTTTGGTTCACTGCAGATCGTTCCCACGCTCTGCGTGGGAATGCCTCATCGGACGCTCCGCGTTCGGCTTTTGGGACGCAGAGCGTCCCGGGCTGCATTCCCACGCGGAGCGTGGGAACGATCATTACGCAGGAGACATCTCTTGGGCCAGGCCAAGAAACGCCGCGGGCAACCGCGCGCCCTTTCTTTCCTTCAGGCAATACAGATACTCCGGAATCTGCGGCGCATTCTCGATGGTCAGCACCCTCAGTTGCGGATCATGCGGCACCTCCTGCCGCGCAATGATGCTGATGCCGATATTGCGCAGCACCGCCTCACGAATCGACTCGCGGCTGCCGATCTCCAGCAACGGCCCGAAGCTGACCCCGGCGCTGGCCAGCAACTCTTCGGTCAAGCGCCGAGTAGTCGAACCCGGCTCGCGCATCAACAACGTATGCCCGGCCAGCGCGTTCAGCGTCACATGTTCCTGCGCCGCCAACGGATGATTGCGATGCACCGCCAGCACCAGCGGATCGGTGCCGAGTACCCGGCGAATCAGCCGCGCATCGTCGAGCAACTGCGACGAGGCCGCGACATCCACGCGGTAATCCTCCAGCGCTTCCAGCACCTGCTGCGAGTTGCCGATTTCCACCGACACTTCCACCTGCGGCAAACGCTCGCGGAAGGTCTTCACCAGATCGAGGATGTAATACGGCGCCGTCGCGGCAATACGCAGCGTGCCCTGCACTTGCCCGCTATTGCGCAGGAAAAACTCGATGTCCGCCTCTTGCTGCAACAGGGTCTTGACCATCGGCAGCAGCCGCGCGCCTTCGTCACTGACGCTTAAACGGCGCCCGCCACGGTAGAACAACTCCACCGAATACTGACTCTCCAGATTGCGGATCTGCGTGGTCACGGTCGGTTGGCTGAGGCCGAGCTTTTTCGCCGCCAGCGTGATGCTGCCCAGGCGGGCGACCATGTAAAACGCTTTCAGCTCGGCACTCAGCACACTCTTTCCTCATCTATTTGCGCAGCAGGCGCAAACCGTTGAACACCACCAGCAGGCTCACACCCATATCGGCAAACACCGCCATCCACATGGTGGCGAGCCCGGCGAAGGTTACCGCAAGAAAGATCGCCTTGATCACCAGCGCCAGTGCGATGTTCTGTTTGAGGATGCTCGCGGTGTTGCGCGACAGGCTGATGAACGCAGGGATCTTGCGCAGATCGTCGTCCATCAGGGCGACATCGGCGGTTTCGATCGCCGTGTCGGTGCCGGCGGCGGCCATGGCGAAACCGATCTCGGCACGGGCCAATGCCGGGGCATCGTTGATGCCGTCGCCGACCATGCCGACCCGGTGGCCCTGCTTGTACAGATCTTCAATGGCTTGCAGCTTGTCGGTCGGCAGCAAATCGCCGCGCGCCTCGTCGATCCCGACCTGGGCGGCAATCGCTTGCGCGGTGTGGACGTTATCGCCGGTCAGCATCAGGGTTTTCACCCCGAGTTCATGCAACTGACGAATCGCTTCGCGGCTGGTTTCCTTGACCGTGTCGGCCACGGCGAACAGTGCCAAGGGTCCTGCGCTGTCGAGCAGCAGCACCACGGATTTGCCCTGCTTTTCCAGCGCGAACAGCTTCTCTTCCAGCTGCGGTGAGCACAGGCCAAGTTCTTCGACCAGACGATGGTTGCCCAAGTGATAAGTCTGGCCGTTGATGTCACCTTTGACGCCCCGCCCGCCCAACGCGGCGAAGTTACCCACAGTCAGCGCGGCGAAGTTTTTATCCACAGCAGCATTGGCAATCGCCAGCGACACCGGGTGATCGGAGCGCCCGGCCAGCGCGGCAGCGATGGCCGGCGCGCTGGCATCGGCTGTCGGATCGAGCGACAGGTAATCGGTCTGCACCGGTTTGCCGTGGGTGATCGTGCCGGTCTTGTCCAGCGCCAGATAATCGAGCTTGAAGCCGCCTTCCAGATACACGCCGCCCTTGACCAGAATGCCCTTGCGCGCCGCCGCCGCGAGGCCACTGACGATGGTCACCGGGGTGGAAATCACCAGTGCGCACGGGCAGGCAACCACCAGCAACACCAGCGCGCGGTAGATCCAGTCGAACCACGCCGCGCCCATGAACAACGGCGGGATGATCGCCACGGCCAAGGCGAAGACGAACACCGCCGGGGTGTAGATTTTCGAGAATTGGTCAACGAAACGCTGGGTCGGCGCCCGTGCGCCCTGGGCCTGTTCGACGGCGTGAATGATCCGCGCTAGGGTCGAATTGTTCGCCGCAGCGGTCACCGTATATTCCAGCGAACCGGCCTGGTTGATGGTGCCAGCGAAGACTTTATCGCCGACAGTTTTTTCCACCGGCAGGCTTTCACCGGTTATCGGCGCCTGGTCGATGGTCGAGCTGCCGCTGACCACCGCGCCGTCCAGGGCGATGCGCTCGCCGGGTTTTACCCGCACGCGCGCGCCGAGATCGACGCTTTTCACCTCTTGTTCGCGCCAGTTGCCGTCAGCCTGCAAGACCGTCGCCTGCTCCGGCGTCATCTGCATCAAGCCGCTGATTGCGTTGCGCGCTCGGTCCAGCGAGCGTGCTTCGATCAACTCGGCGACGGTGAAGAGGAACATCACCATCGCCGCTTCCGGCCACTGGCCGATGAGGATCGCGCCAGTCACCGCAATGCTCATCAGCGCATTGATGTTGAGGTTGCGGTTCTTCAGGGCGATCCAGCCCTTTTTATAGGTGCCGAGGCCGCCGCTGAGGATCGACACCAGCGCAACAATCGCCACCACCCAATCCGGTGCGGCGCTGGTGAAATGAATGACTTCGGCGCCCAGCGCGGTCAGGCCGGACAGCGTCAGTGGCCACCAGTGTTTTTTCACCGCAGCCGGGGCCGGCGCGTCGACACCCGCCTCGAGTGGCTCGGCGTGCATGCCGAGGGATTTGATCGCGTCGGTAATCGGCTCGGTGCCCGGCAGATTATGGGTCACTCCAAGCACGCGGTTGATCAGGTTGAATTCCAGCTGCTGCACGCCGGCCAGTTTGCCGAGTTTGTTCTGGATCAGCGTCTGCTCGGTCGGGCAGTCCATCGCCTCGATGCGGAAGCTGCTCAGGCGCGCGTCGGCGCTGGTCTTTTCGCTCAATTGCACCCGCGCAGGTGCGGCGGCTTTTGACGAGCAGCAGGCATCGCCGCCATGCGCATGTTTATGCACGGGCTGCAATTTATGACTGTGATCGTGTCCGTCGCCGGGCTTGTGGGTGTGCAGGGAATCGCTCATTGGTCGCGTCCATGAAGGTGCCTGTTGCCAAGTAAAGACCCTGTAGCCACTATAGGGTCAAGCACCCTTTTGGAGATGGCCGTCATGAAGATCGGCGAACTGGCGAAACTCACCGACTGTGCGGTGGAAACCATCCGCTACTACGAGCGCGAAAACCTCCTGCCGGAACCGGCGCGCAGCGACGGTAACTATCGCGTCTACACCCAAGCCCACGCCGAACGCCTGACCTTCATCCGCAACTGCCGCACCCTCGACATGACCCTCGAAGAAATCCGCAGCCTCCTCGCCCTGCGCGACAGCCCGCAGGATCAGTGCGAGAGCG
Source organism: Pseudomonas glycinis (assembly GCF_054871425.1). Classification (NCBI taxonomy): domain Bacteria; kingdom Pseudomonadati; phylum Pseudomonadota; class Gammaproteobacteria; order Pseudomonadales; family Pseudomonadaceae; genus Pseudomonas; species Pseudomonas glycinis. The sequence goes on from NZ_JBTYHF010000002.1 coordinate 289,644, forward strand.
TCAATGCGCTGATCGACGAACATATTCAGCATGTGAAGGCGCGAATTGATGGGTTATTGGCGTTGCAGACACAACTGCTCGACCTGCGCCAACGCTGTGGCGAAGGGCCGGAGGCGGATCAATGCGGGATCTTGCAGCGGCTGGAGGTGAGTGGCGGGGTTGTCGCGACCGAAGTTGAACATTCCCACGTCGGCCGTAGCCACGGCCATTGAGCCCAACACACAACCAAATGTGGGAGCGAGCCTGCTCGCGAAAGCGGTGTATCAGTCGACACATCTGTGACTGACACGCCCTCTTCGCGAGCAGGCTCGCTCCCACAGGGATATTGCGGTGTGGTTTAGACCGCCATCGGCGCGGTCATCGGCGGATGGTGCTCATAGCCTTCCAGCGAGAAGTCGCTCGGCTCGACCAATTCCAGCCACTCCGGCTGATATACACCGGTCTTGGCAAACTCCGGCACGCGGTCGGAGATCTTCAGTTTCGGCATGGCAAACGGCTCGCGCTGGAGCTGTTCGTTGAGCATGTCCAGGTGGTTCTCGTAGACGTGCGCATCGCCGATGAAATAGGTGAACCAGCGCGGCGTGTAGCCGGTCAGGCGCCCGATCAGGCTCAGCAACGCGGCGCCCTCGGTGAGGTTGAACGGCGTACCCAGGCCCAGATCGTTGGAACGGATGTAGAGCGTCAGAGAAATCTCTTTGGTCTCGACGTTCGGATGGAACTGGTACAGCAGATGGCATGGCGGCAGGGCCATTTCATCGAGCTGGGCGCAGTTCCAGCCGTGGAACAGAATGCGCCGGCTGCCCGGATCCTTGATGATCGTGTCGACGCACTGGCGCACCTGATCGATCGCCTTGTACAGCACGACGTAGGCCTGGCCGTCTTCTTCGCCCTGAGCGATCTGCTTGTAGCCGTTGGCCAGGGTTTGTTCAATGGCGGCGGTGTTGCTCAGCGGGATCTGCTTGTACGCCGGCCATTTGCGCCATTGCACGCCGTAGATTTCACCGAGGTCGTCGTCGCCCTGACGGAACGGGTTGGCCAGCCATTGCGCGTTTTCGTTGGCATTCTGGTCCCAGACCTTGCAGCCCAGTGCGCGGAATTCAGCGGCGTTGTTCACGCCACGCAGAAAGCCGCACATCTCGCCGATGGCCGATTTGAAAGCCATTTTGCGCGTGGTGATCGCCGGGAAACCTTCCTGCAGATCGAAACGCAGCATCGCTCCCGGAAAACTGATGGTGTTGATGCCGGTGCGGTTGGCCTGTTTGGTGCCGTTCTGAATGACGTGCGAGACCAGTTCGAGATATTGCTTCATGAGTTACCTGTGTCCTTGGAGCCCCGGCGTCGCGCGCCGGGGTTCGTAGTTTAAGCCGTCGGCGCGAGCGGTGCTGCCGGGGCGCGACGATAGGCCAGCCAGATCAGCAACAGCCCGCCGACAATCATCGGCACGCAGAGCACCTGACCCATGGTCAGCCAGTTCCACGCCAGATAGCCCAACTGCGCATCAGGCACGCGGACAAACTCGACGATGAAACGGAAGATGCCGTAGAACAGCGCGAACATGCCGGAGACCGCCATGGTCGGACGCGGTTTACGCGAGAAGATCCACAGGATCAGGAACAGCGCCACGCCTTCGAGGGCGAACTGGTACAGCTGCGACGGGTGACGCGGCAACTGCGCCGGATCGCTGAACGGCGGGAACACCATCGCCCATGGCACGTCGGTGGCCTTGCCCCACAACTCGGCGTTGATGAAGTTGCCGATGCGCCCGGCGCCCAGGCCGATCGGCACCATCGGCGCGACGAAGTCCATCAGCTGGAAGAACGACTTGCCATTGCGCTTGCCGAACCACAAGGCCGCGAGCATCACGCCGATGAATCCGCCGTGGAACGACATGCCGCCCTTCCATACTTCGAAAATCAGCGTCGGGTTGGCCAGGTACGCGCTCAGATCATAGAACAGCACGTAACCCAGACGGCCGCCGACGATCACGCCCATCGATAGCCAGAACACCAGATCGGAGAGTTTCTCCTTGGTCCAGGTCGGGTCGAAGCGGTTGAGCCGGCGCGACGCCAACAGCCACGCGCCGCCGATGCCGATCAGGTACATCAGACCGTACCAGTGGATTTTCAGCGGACCGATGGCCAGGGCCACCGGGTCGATCTGCGGGTAAGGCAGCATTGCGACTCCTTGTTAGAGTTGAAAGCGAAATTCCCGGGCGACGCTGCCACCTCAGGATTAAGCCAGGATTGCCACGCGGTCAGAGCAGAAAGCTCAGACCCACGCAGAACAGCAAAGCGGCGAACAGCCTTTTCAGCAAGCGCGGCGACAACCTGTGTGCCAGACGCGCGCCGAGCCGGGCGAAGACCATGCTGGTCAGGGCGATGCCCAACAATGCCGGCAAATACACAAAACCGAGACTATGGGCCGGCAACAACGGATCGTGCCACCCCAGAATCATGAAACTTGCTGCACTGGCCAGAGCGATCGGCAGGCCACAGGCCGACGAGGTCGCCACCGCCTGCTGCATCGGCACGCTGCGCCAGGTCAGAAACGGCACGGTCAGCGAGCCGCCACCAATGCCGAAAATCGCCGAGGCCCAGCCAATCACCGTACCGGCGGCAGTCAGACCGAGTTTGCCCGGCACCGTTCGGCTGGCCTTGGGTTTGACGTCCAGCGCCAGTTGCACGGCGATCACCAGAGCGAACACGCCGATGATCTTTTGCAGGTTCGGCCCGGAGATGGCTTCTGCGGTCAGCGCCCCGAAACCGGCACCGAGCAGGATACCCACGGTCATCCAGCGAAAAATCGCCCAGCGCACCGCGCCGCGACGGTGATGTTCACGCACGGCGTTGACCGAGGTGAAGATGATCGTCGCCAGCGAAGTCCCTACCGCCAAGTGCGTAAGAATCGACTGATCGAAGCCCTGCAAAGTGAAGCTGAACACCAGCACCGGGACGATGATGATCCCGCCGCCGACGCCAAACAGCCCGGCGAGCACGCCCGCACAGGCGCCGAGCGCCAGGTAGAGCAGAAATTCCATGACCGTCTCCAGCACGCATCGGCAAAACAGGAGCGGCATGTTAACGGATGCGCAGCCTTCTGCTCCACTGGCGATGGATGCACGGACGCCGGATGCGTAGAGTGGGCAAAAAACACGCAAGGACCACCTTATGTGCCTGATTGTTTTCGCCTGGCGCCCGGACCATGCCCAGCCGCTGATCGTCGCGGCCAACCGCGACGAGTTCTACGCCCGCCCCAGCCTGCCATTGGCGCCGTGGGCGGAAGCTCCGCATGTGCACGCCGGGCGCGATCTTGAAGCCGGCGGCACCTGGTTGGGGATCGGCGCCAACGGACGCTTCGCCGCGCTGACCAATATTCGCGATCCACAGCAGCCACCGGCGACCAAATCCCGGGGCGAGCTGGTGGCGCGGTTTCTTGCTAGTGATCTGTCGATTGATGATTATTTGAGCGATGTGGTGGCTCGTGCCGCCGAATATGCCGGGTTCAATCTGCTGCTGGGCAATGCCCATGAGTTGTGGCACTTCAATGCGCGGGCGTCAGAGCCGGTGATGTTGCAGCCCGGGGTTTATGGTTTATCCAACGCGGGGCTGGATACGCCTTGGCCGAAACTGCTCAAGGCCAGGGCGGCGTTGAGCGCGGTGCTGGACGATCCGCAGCCTGAGCGATTGCTGGCCTTGCTGAGCGATGCGCAGACCGCACCCGAGGCGGAGTTGCCGGATACCGGGGTAGGCATGGCGACGGAGTCGTTGTTGTCGAGCGTGTTTATTGCCAGCCAGAGCTATGGGACCCGAGCGAGTACAGCGTTGATCGTACAAGCGGACGGCACGCGGCGGATGGTAGAGCGCAGTTTTGGGCCGTATGGCGGGCATCTCGGGGAAGTTGAGGTTTGTGTCTAACAGCAGCCCCTCACCCCAGCCCTCTCCCGGAGGGAGAGGGGGCCGACCGAAGTGTCTTGCGGTATACATCGACCTGAAAGATCGAGTCGATTATGGATTCAGCAAAGCACTTACAGGTCAACGGAGTTCTGCAGCATCCCCCAATCAGTCCCCTCTCCCTCTGGGAGAAGGGGCCGACCGAGGTGTCTTGCGGTATACATCGACCTGAAAGATCGAGTCGATTATGGATTCAGCAAAGCACTTACAGGTCGACGGAGTTCTGCAGCATCCCCCAAAGTCCCCTCTCCCTCTGGGCGGTCCGACGTTTCGGGAGGGCTAGGGTGAGGGGCTTTTGATCTTTAGAGAGCCTTGGTCACCACCGGCGAATTCATCTTGGCCAACCCGAGATTCTTCAGCGCCAGTTGCAGCGAGCTGTGGATAACCTGCGGGTTATCGATCTTCATCAGTTCCGCCAGCATCTCCTGCGCCTTGCTCAGGTTCACCTGACGCAACATCCACTTCACCTTCGGCAGGTTGGTGGCGTTCATCGACAGGCTGTCGAAACCCATCGCCATCAACAGCACCGCCGCCGCCGGATCACCAGCCATCTCGCCGCAGATACTCACTGGTTTGCCTTCGGCATGGGCGTCAGTGACGACGGTTTGCAGGGCTTGCAGCACCGCCGGGTGCAGATAGTCGTAGAGGTCGGCGACGCGCGGGTTGTTGCGGTCTACCGCCAGCAGATACTGGGTCAGGTCGTTGGAGCCGACGGAGAGGAAGTCGACCATCCGCGCCAGTTCCTTGGTCTGGTACACCGCTGCCGGGATTTCGATCATCACGCCGATCGGCGGCATCGGCACGTCGGTGCCTTCGTCGCGCACTTCGCCCCAAGCGCGATGGATCAGGTGCAGGGCTTCCTCGAGTTCGTGGGTGCCGGAGATCATCGGCAGCAGAATCCGCAGGTTGTTCAGGCCTTCGCTGGCCTTGAGCATCGCGCGGGTCTGCACGAGGAAGATTTCCGGGTGGTCGAGGGTGACGCGGATACCGCGCCAGCCGAGGAACGGGTTGTCTTCCTTGATCGGGAAGTACGACAGCGATTTGTCACCGCCGATGTCGAGGCTGCGCATGGTCACCGGTTGCGGGTGGAACGCGGCGAGCTGTTCGCGGTAGATCGCCAGCTGTTCCTTCTCGCTCGGGAAGCGCTGGTTGATCATGAACGGCACTTCGGTGCGGTACAGGCCGACCCCTTCGGCGCCACGCTTCTGCGCCCGCGCCACATCGGCGAGCAGGCCGGTATTGACCCACAGTGGCATGCGGTGGCCATCGAGGGTCACGCACGGCAGGTCGCGCAGGGTGTCGAGGCCCAGCGCCAGCTGTTTCTCTTCTTCGACGACTTCGGCGAACTGCTTGCGCAGTACTTCGCTCGGGTTGGTGTAGACCTCGCCACGGGTGCCGTCGACGATCATTTCGATGCCGTCGACCTTGGCGTACGGCAGGTCGACCAGGCCCATCACCGTCGGAATGCCCATGGCCCGGGCCAGAATCGCGACGTGAGAGTTACCGGAACCGAGTACCGAGACCAGACCGACCAGCGTGCCTTCCGGCACCTCGCCGAGCATCGCCGGCGTCAGCTCTTCGCTGACCAGAATGGTTTTTTCCGGGTAGACCAGATTCTGCTGACGCTCTTCCTGCAGATAGGCGAGCAGACGGCGGCCAAGGTCTTTGACGTCCGAGGCGCGCTCGCGCAGGTAGGCGTCGTCCATCAGTTCGAAACGGTTGACGTGCTCAGTGACCACCTGACGCAGGGCGCCCTGAGCCCACTGCCCCGTCTTGATCACCGTGGTGATTTCGCTGCCCAGCGAGGCATCGTCGAGCATCATCAGGTAGACGTCGAACAACGCGCGCTCTTCCGGGCGCAACTGGGTCGCGAGTTTGGCGGACAAGGCGCGCATGTCGGCGCGCACGCCTTCGATGGCAGTCTTGAACAGCGCCAGCTCAGCGTTGATGTCGGTGATGGTCTTGTCCGGCACCACGTCCAGGTCCGCCGGCGGCAGCATGACCACGGCGGTACCGACGGCAGCACCCGGCGAACCCGGCACGCCGACGAACTTGGCTTCCTGAATGCCCTTGCCCTGCCGGCCCAGACCACGGATCGAACCGGTGGCCTCGGCGTGGGCGATCACGCCGGCGAGCTGCGCGCTCATGGTCACGAGGAAGGCTTCTTCACCTTCGTCGAACTGGCGGCGTTCTTTCTGCTGGATGACCAACACGCCGACGACGCGGCGGTGGTGGATGATCGGTGCACCGAGGAACGAGGCGTAACGCTCTTCACCGGTTTCGGCGAAATAGCGATAGCGCGGGTGAACCGACGCGTTTTCCAGGTTCAGGGGTTCTTCACGCGTGCCGACCAGACCGACCAGACCCTCGTTGGGGGCCATGCTGACCTTGCCGATCGAGCGCTTGTTCAAGCCCTCGGTGGCCATCAGGACGAAGCGATTGGTTTCCGGATCAAGCAGGTAGACCGAGCAGACCTGGCTGCCCATGGCCTCTTTGACGCGCAACACAATAATCCCCAACGCCGCCTTGAGATCCTTGGCGGAGTTAACTTCCTGGACGATCTTGCGCAGCGTATTGAGCATGGCTCGGGGTCGAACTCCGTCGTCAGTCGCGCGCTAAAAGGCGCGGGGCAAGCTCTTTGAGAGCGCGTCGATACACCTCGCGCTTGAATGTCACCACCTGGCCCAACGGATACCAATAGCTGACCCAGCGCCAGCCATCGAACTCCGGTTTACCGGTCAGATCCATCCGCACCCGCTGCTCGTTGGAGATCAGGCGCAGGAGAAACCATTTCTGTTTCTGGCCGATGCACAGCGGTTGGCTGTGGGTACGCACCAGGCGTTGCGGCAAACGATAGCGCAACCAGCCTCGGGTACAGGCCAGTATTTCAACATCTTCACGTTCCAGGCCAACTTCTTCGTTCAGCTCGCGGTACAAGGCGTCTTCCGGCGTCTCCTCGGGGTTGATCCCCCCTTGCGGAAACTGCCAGGCGTCCTGATTGATACGGCGAGCCCATAGCACCTGGCCGGCGTCATTCGTCAGAATGATCCCGACATTGGGGCGGAAACCATCGGGGTCGATCACGGCAACAACCTCGCAAACGCATGTCGCCGCATTGTTCCACAAAGCTTGATGAGGCGGCAACGAAGGTTCCTACCTTATGTGCACTCTTGTGAAAAGACCGTATTCTTGTCGCCTTTTTACTGACTTTTCAGCGGGTAACTGCAATGCGCCTGGCTTTATTCGATTTGGACAACACCCTTCTGGGCGGCGACAGCGATCACGCCTGGGGCGATTATCTGTGCGAGCGCGGCTTCCTCGACCCGATCGCCTACAAGGCGCGCAACGACGAGTTCTATCAGGATTACCTGGCCGGCAAGCTCGACAACGCTGCCTACCTGAACTTCTGCCTGGAAATTCTCGGCCGCACCGAAATGGCCGTACTCGACGCCTGGCATAGCGATTACATGCGCGACTGCATTGAGCCGATCGTGCTGCCCAAGGCACTGGAGCTGCTGAAAAAACACCGCGATGCCGGCGACAAACTGGTGATCATTACCGCCACCAACCGCTTCGTCACGGCGCCGATCGCCGTGCGCCTGGGCGTGGAAACCCTGATCGCCACCGAATGCGAGATGATCGACGGCCGCTACAGCGGGCGCAGCACCGACATTCCGTGTTTCCGTGAAGGCAAGGTCACGCGCCTGAATCGCTGGCTGGAAGAGACCGGGCATTCGCTTGAGGACAGCTATTTCTATAGTGATTCGATGAATGATCTGCCGTTGCTGGAGCAGGTGGCGAATCCGGTGGCGGTGGATCCTGATCCGAATCTGCGGGCCGAAGCCGAGAAGCGTGGCTGGCCGGTGATTTCGTTGCGCGACTGATATCGCCTTCGCGAGCAGGCTCGCTCCCACACTGGATCTGTGTCATTGGCAAATCTCCTGTGGGAGCGAGCCTGCTCGCGAATGGAGGCGATAAGGTCTCCAGCCTTAAACCGGCTTGGCCCCCATCAACGCCGCTATGGCGACAAATCCGACGCCGCTGACAATCGCCAGGGCCAGATTGAACTTGCGATTGCCCACCCCACTGGTCCAAAGCCGATCCAGCCGGACCAGCAGCCAGACCGCGCTGAGCGTGGCCACGGCGTAGATCACGCTGGACCCCAGAATCCATAATTGGCCCAATGGCCAGCCCACCAGGTGTACCAGCCACCAGCCAGTGAAAGGCATGCTGAGCATGCCGATCAGCATCAGACACCAGATGAACAGCCACGGACGGCGCATCGTACTGGCCGGGCCTTCGCTGCGATTACGCCAGGTCAGGGCGGCGAGCCCCAGCCCGCTCACGAGGATGACCACGGTCGCCGCGACGTGGAGGACTTTCAGGGTGGTCAGGGTTTCCATGTCGTTCTCTTCCGTAGATCCATGCCCATCAGCGTAGCCGCTCAGCCAAGAAACAGCTGATAGGCCGGGTTGTCGCTTTCATCCCAATACGGGTAGCCGATTTCCGCCAGTGCCGCCGGCACCAGATGACGTTCGTCATGGGGCACTTGCAGGCCGGCGACCACGCGGCCGTCCGCTGCGCCGTGATTGCGGTAGTGAAACATCGAGATATTCCAGCGCCCGCCGAGCTTGTTGAGGAAGTTGAACAGCGCGCCCGGGCGCTCCGGGAATTCGAAGCGCAGCACCACTTCATCGACCACCTGCGCCGCGCGGCCGCCGACCATGTGGCGGATGTGCAGCTTGGCCAGTTCGTTGTCGGTCAGGTCGATAACCGGGAAACCCTGCTCGGTCAGGCTCGCCAGCAAGGCGCTGCGCGGATCGTTGTCCGGGTGAGTCTGCACGCCAACGAAGATGTGCGCTTCGCTGCCGGTGTTGTAGCGGTAATTGAATTCGGTGATCTGGCGCTTGCCGATGGCTTCGCAGAACGCCTTGAAGCTGCCGGCCTGCTCGGGAATGGTCACGGCGATGATCGCCTCGCGACCTTCGCCCAGTTCGGCGCGCTCGGCGACGTGGCGCAGGCGGTCAAAGTTGACGTTGGCGCCGGAGTCGATGGCGACGAAAGTCTGGCCGCTGACGCCGCGCTGCTCGACGTACTTCTTGATCCCGGCCACGCCCAATGCGCCGGCAGGCTCGGTGATTGAGCGGGTATCGTCGTAGATATCCTTGATCGCGGCGCAGATCTCGTCAGTGCTGACGGTGATCACTTCATCGACGTAATCCTTGCAGATCTCGAAGGTGTACTGGCCGATCTGTGCCACCGCCACGCCGTCGGCGAAGATGCCGACGGTCGGCAGAACCACGCGCTCGCCCGCTGCCATCGCGGCTTGCAGGCAGTTGGAGTCGTCCGGTTCGACGCCGATCACTTTGATGTCCGGGCGCAGATACTTCACGTACGCGGCAATACCGGCGATCAGACCACCGCCGCCGACCGGGACGAAAATCGCATCCAGCGGCTGCGGGTGCTGACGCAGGATTTCCATCGCCACGGTGCCCTGCCCGGCAATGGTGTGCGGATCGTCGTACGGGTGGATGTAGACGTAGCCTTTTTCATCGACCAGTTTCAGCGAGTAGGCCAGCGCTTCCGGAAACGAGTCACCGTGCAGCACCACTTTGCCGCCGCGCGAACGCACGCCTTCGACCTTGATTTCCGGGGTGGTCTTGGGCATGACGATGGTGGCTTTGACGCCCAACACTTTCGCCGCCAAGGCCAGCCCCTGCGCATGATTGCCCGCCGACGCGGTGACCACGCCACGAGCGCGCTCTTCGTCGCTCAGTTGCGTCAGCTTGTTGTAGGCGCCGCGAATCTTGAACGAGAACACCGGCTGCAAGTCTTCACGCTTGAGCCAGATGTCGTTGCCCAGCCGCTCGGAGAGCTGGCGGGCGTTCTGCAGCGGGGTTTCTACGGCAACGTCATAAACGCGCGAGGTGAGGATCTTCTTGACGTACTGTTCGAGCATCGGAAAGCATCACTGGCGATTGGGCGGGACCAGCGAGTCTAACCCGCCTTTTGCCGAGGCGACCACACTAAACAGGTGGTTTTAAGGTCTGGAAACCCATTCTTGAGTGAGCACCGTTGTGGCGAGGGGATTTATCCCCGCTGGAGTGCGAAGCGCTCCCCTGCATTTTTTCAGTTACACCAGCGTTCCTGGGTTTTACGACGACTGCGTCGCCGAACGGGGATAAATCCCCTCACCACAGCTTGTTTCCCCCTCTACCACCGCGAGGCCTATAATGCCGGCCTTTCTGCCCAACCCTTGCCCGCTTCCGGAGCCCGCATGACCCAGGATCAACTCAAACAGGCCGTGGCCCAGGCCGCCGTCGACTTCATCCTGCCGAAACTCGACGACAAGAGCATCGTCGGTGTCGGCACCGGCTCCACCGCCAACTGCTTCATTGATGCACTGGCCCAGCACAAGGGCGCGTTCGATGGCGCGGTCGCCAGCTCCGAAGCCACCGCCGCGCGCCTCAAGGGCCATGGGATTCCGGTGTATGAGCTGAATACCGTCAGCGATCTGGAGTTCTACGTCGACGGCGCCGATGAAAGCGATGCGCACCTGAACCTGATCAAGGGCGGCGGCGCAGCCCTGACCCGCGAGAAGATTGTCGCCGCCGTGGCCAAGACCTTCATCTGTATCGCCGACGCCAGCAAACTGGTGCCGGTGCTCGGCGAGTTCCCGCTGCCGGTGGAAGTGATCCCGATGGCCCGCAGCCACGTAGCCCGCCAGCTGGTGAAACTCGGTGGCGACCCGGTGTACCGCGAAGGCGTGTTGACCGACAACGGCAACATCATCCTCGACGTGTTCAATCTGCAGATCACTAACCCGGTGGAGCTGGAAGCGCAGATCAATGCCATCGTCGGGGTGGTCACCAACGGCCTGTTCGCCGCGCGCCCGGCGGATCTGTTGTTGCTGGGCACCAGTGAAGGCGTGAAAACCCTGAAGGCTGAGTAACAGAATGCCCGAATCACGGGCAGACGAATAAACCTGTGGGAGCGAGCCTGCTCGCGAAAGCATCGGGTCAGTCAACATATTCAGAGACTGATCCACCGCCTTCGCGAGCAGGCTCGCTCCCACAGTGTTTTGTGGTGTTGGTCAGTTTTGTGTGGGCTTCTTGAAGACGTAAAACAGATTCGGCTCGCTCACCAGGTACAACGTGCCATCATCATCCATCGCAATTCCCTCCGCCTGCGGCACGGTTTTCTGCAAACCCTGGCGCCCGCCGCTGATCGACATGGTGCTCAAGGGGCGCCCGTCGACATCCAGTTCGATAATCAACCGCGACTCGTCCGACAGTGCCAGCAAGTGCCCGCTGCGTTCGTCGTACTGCAGACTCGACAGATCACGCACGAACATCCCGGCATCGCGCTTGGGGTTGTTGATCACGTGCACCGCGTAGGTCTTGTCCGGTTTGAAGTGCGGAAAACCGTGGACCTCGTAGATCAGCATCGGGTCGCGTTCTTTGGCCACGAACAGCCGCTTGCCCACCGAGTCGTAAGCCAGCCCCTCGAAACCCTTGTTGCTGGCCATGTGCACGCCCAAGGTCATTTGCTCCGCATCTTCGGCATCGAGAAAAGTGGTGTCGGCTTCAAGGTGGATCTTGATCAGGCGTTGCTGACGCTCGTCGGTGATCACGTAGGTGTCGGCGCTGATGTACTCGACGGCTTCCGGATCGCCAAACCCCACCAGAGCGATGCGCCGCAGAATCTTGCCTTCCAGCGACAGTTCGATCAGTTCGGAATTCTTGTTGGTCACGGTGAACAGGCTTTTGCGCACCGGATCGTAGGTCAGCGCCGAGACGTCATCGTCGAGCCCGTCGATCGGTCGCGCTTCGATGATCACCCGATATTGATCCAGGCCGATCGCCTCGCTGCTCACCGGTTGCCACAGCGTGTGCAGGTTGAACCAGGCGCGCTCGAACAGGCGCAGGTATTGGCCGATCGCGAGCAACGCGATCAGGACAATCATCAACAGGACGAGGATCAGCGGTTTGGGGCGGGCAAGTCGACGCATTCAGGCAGGCTCGGATTCATGACAGGCCGATGAAATATCACGCCCGTCTGAATTGAAGCTTAATGGCCACTTGCCTCGCACGACAACTGCGCAATTCCGCAATTGCTGTAGGGAAAGTTACCGATGTTTTTCGAATCGGTAGAACAGGTTCGGTTCGCTGACCATGTACAGCGTGCCTTCCTCATCCATGGTCATGCCTTCGGCGCGGGGGATGGTGTCTTTCAGACCGTTGAAATTGCCGAGCAATGTCATGAAGCTGACTTGCTTGCCGGCCTCGTCCAGTTCCAGCAACAGGTGCGAATCGGCGGACAACACCAGCAGATGGCCAGTGCGCGGATCGACAGCCAGCGCCGACAGGTTGCGCAGATCCAGCTGATCGCTGGCCAGTTTCTGCTTCTCGCCCTGCAGGGTCTGGCCGCCATCGCTTTTCCAGGTGAACAGCGCCGGGGGGCGTTCCTCCCCCAGAATAAGTCGCTCATTGCGCGGATCCCACGTGATGGCCTCAAAAGCCTTGTTCTGATCTTTCGACGGCCCAAGGTCGTATTTGGGGAAATCGGCGATGTTCAGCTCACGGGTCGCGGCATCGACCTTAACGATCGACAGCGTATGCTCACGCTCATCGACAATGGCCAGCAAACCGTTTTCCATGACCGTCAAGCCTTCCGGATTGCTCCAGCCCACCAACGGCATCTTGCGCAAAACGTCGCCCTGAAGCGTCAGCTCGACCAGGAAGGCATTCTTGCCCATCACCGCAAACAGGGTCCTGGTCTGCGGGTTATAGGCCAGATCCGAAGCTTCGTCCTTTTCCATGCCCGGCAGCGGCTTGGCATCGATCACCACCTGATAATCCGGCAGCCAGACACTCTCCTTCTGCTCTGCCTTGCTCTCGAAGCGCTCCAGCACCCACAGCACGCCGCGATCATCCCAGTGCATGGCGAACGCCAGCCCATAGGCTGCCGCGATGACCAGCAACAGCCAGACATACCAGCGCAGGACGAAGCGCGAACGGGAGGGGGATTTCTGCTGAGTTGAAGATGCCATCAAGGGATGCGTTCCGTTAATTCAGGCCAAGGGTAATAGCACAAAGAGGCCGGCTGAGACGCCAGAATCGCGGGAATTATCCAGAGAGGATGTGAAAAAAACGGGAAATGGCGGGATTGCCGTGTGCATTTGCCAGCAGCAACACATTCAGATATTCAATGGCCCTTGTGGCGAGGGGATTCATCCCCGTTGGACTGCGCAGCAGGCCCCTCTTTAAGATCAAAAGGGGCCCGCTTCGCGCGCCACCGGGGATAAATCCCCTCACCAAAAAGCTCACCCCCCACAAGGGGTTCTGCGGTTAGCGCACGCTGCTGCTGAAGCTGCTCGCCCCCGGCAGTTCGAGGACGATTTCATCGCCGACGTTCAGCGGGCCGACGCCCACTGGCGTGCCCGTGAGGATCACGTCGCCGGCCTGCAGCGAGAAGCAGCCGGCCATGTGCTGGATCATCGGCACGATCGGGTTGAGCATCGCGCTGCTGTTGCCGTCCTGGCGCACTTCGCCGTTGATGGTCAGGCGGATGCCGATGTCGGTCAGGTCAGCGAAGGTGCTGCCGACCACGAACGGGGCGATCACCGCCGCGCCGTCGAACGACTTGGCGATTTCCCAAGGCAAGCCCTTGGCTTTCAGCTCGGCCTGCTTGTCGCGCAGGGTCAGGTCCAGCGCCGGGGCGAAGCCGGAGATCGCATCGAGGACTTCTTCACGGCTTGGTTTGGTCGACAGCGGCTTGCCGATCAACACGGCGATTTCCGCTTCGTAGTGCACCGAACCACGCTCGGTCGGAATGCTGAACCCGCCTTCCAGCGGCACCACGCAACTGCCCGGCTTGATGAACAGCAGCGGCTCGGTCGGCACCGGATTGTCCAGTTCCTTGGCGTGTTCGGCGTAATTGCGGCCAATGCACACGACTTTCCCGATCGGGAAGTGAATGCGCGTGCCGTCGACGTACTGGTGCTGATAGCTCATTTACCGACTCCTGCCTTTATTGATTCAACAGAGATTACCGATCAAACCGGGAAAATCTTGCCCGGGTTCATGATGCCGTTCGGGTCGAACACTGCCTTGACCGCTTTCATGTACTCGATCTCGGCCGGCGAGCGGCTGTAGGTCAGGTAATCACGCTTGGTCATACCGACGCCGTGCTCGGCCGAGATTGAGCCGTTGTATTTCTCGACGGTTTCGAACACCCACTTGTTGACGGTGGCGCACTTGGCGAAGAACTCGTCCTTGCTCAGGTTTTCCGGCTTGAGGATGTTCAGGTGCAGGTTGCCGTCGCCGATGTGGCCGAACCAGACGATCTCGAAATCAGGATAGTGCTCGCCAACGATCGCATCGATTTCACGCAAGAACGCTGGCACCTTGGAAACGGTCACCGAGATGTCGTTCTTGTACGGCGTCCAGTGGGAAATGGTTTCGGAGATGTACTCGCGCAGCTTCCACAAGTTGTGCAACTGGGTTTCGCTCTGGCTCATCACGCCGTCGAGCACCCAGCCCTGTTCTACGCAGTGTTCGAAGGTCTCCAGCGCGCTGTTGGCCACTTCTTCGGTGGTCGCTTCGAATTCCAGCAGGGCGTAGAACGGGCACTCGGTGTCGAATGGCGCCGGCACGTCGCCGCGGCCCATGACCTTGGCCAGGGCCTTGTCGGAGAAGAACTCGAACGCGGTCAGATCGAGCTTGCCCTGGAAGGCGTGCAGAACCGGCATGATCGAATCGAAATCGGCGGTGCCGAGGACCATCGCCGTGAGGTTTTTCGGTGCGCGATCAAGGCGCATGGTCGCTTCGACAACGAAACCGAGGGTACCTTCGGCGCCAATGAACAGCTGGCGCAGGTCGTAACCGGTGGCGTTCTTGATCAGGTCCTTGTTCAGCTCGAGCACGTCGCCCTTGCCGGTGACGACTTTCATGCCGGCCACCCAGTTGCGGGTCATGCCGTAGCGAATCACTTTGATCCCGCCGGCATTGGTGCCGATGTTGCCGCCAATCTGGCTGGAACCCGCCGAGGCGAAGTCGACCGGATAGTACAGGCCGTTCTCTTCGGCGACGTTCTGCAGATGCTCGGTGACCACACCCGGCTGGCACACGGCGGTGCGGTCGGTGAGGTTGACGTCGAGAATCTGGTTCATGTAATCGAACGAAACCACCACTTCGCCATTGGCCGCCACCGCAGCGGCGGACAACCCGGTGCGCCCGCCGGATGGCACCAGCGCAATTTTGTGGGTATTGGCCCAACGCACCACGGCCTGCACTTGCTCGATGGTCTTGGGAAACACGATGGCGCTCGGCGCCGGGGCGAAGTGCTTGGTCCAATCCTTGCCGTAAGTGTTCAGGGAGTCGGCGTCGGTGAGGACTTTGCCAGGCTCAACCAGGGTCTTCAGTTCATCAATCAGCGCAGGATTGGTCATCGACAGAACTCTCGAACAATTCATGGTCATCCTGAGAACGCTTCACGTCGCAGGAATGAGTGTTTAGCGGGGTGGCTATGCTAGCATACCGACCCCGCAGGACAGTGCCCAAGGCCAGATCCGCGGTGACGGCTTTGTTGCCGTGCGGGTCAGCTCCAGGCTGCTCCCTCCCTGCCATTTTTCTCCGGGATACAGGTTTACGCAGATGAGCAAGACTTCTCTCGATAAGAGCAAGATCAAGTTCCTTCTTCTCGAAGGCGTCCACCAATCGGCTGTCGACGTCCTCAAGGCGGCGGGCTACACCAGCATCGAATACCTGACTGGTTCCTTGCCGGAAGCCCAGCTCAAGGAAAAGATCGCTGACGCTCACTTCATCGGCATCCGCTCGCGCACGCAACTGACCGAAGAGATCTTCGATCACGCGAAGAAACTGGTCGCGGTCGGCTGTTTCTGCATCGGCACCAACCAGGTTGACCTCAGTGCGGCCCGCGAGCGCGGTATTGCCGTGTTCAACGCGCCGTACTCCAACACCCGTTCCGTAGCGGAACTGGTGCTGGCCGAAGCGATCCTGCTGCTGCGCGGCATCCCTGAGAAGAACGCATCCTGCCACCGTGGCGGCTGGATCAAGTCCGCCGCCAACTCGTTCGAGATCCGCGGCAAGAAGCTGGGCATTGTCGGCTACGGCTCGATCGGCACTCAGCTGTCGGTGCTGGCTGAAGGTCTGGGCATGCAGGTGTTCTTCTATGACACCGTGACCAAGCTGCCACTGGGCAACGCTACGCAGGTCAACAACCTGCACGAGCTGCTGGGCATGTCCGACATCGTCACCCTGCACGTCCCGGAAACTGCCGCCACTCAGTGGATGATCGGCGAGAAGGAAATCCGCGCCATCAAAAAGGGCGGCATTCTGATCAACGCTGCACGCGGCACCGTGGTCGAACTCGACGCCCTGGCGGACGCGATCAAGGACAAGCACCTGATCGGCGCGGCCATCGACGTTTTCCCGGTGGAGCCCCGCTCCAACGACGAAGAGTTCGAAAGCCCGCTGCGCGGCCTAGACAACGTGATCCTGACCCCGCACATCGGTGGCTCGACCGCCGAAGCGCAAGCCAACATCGGTCTGGAAGTAGCAGAGAAACTGGTCAAGTACAGCGACAACGGTACTTCGGTGTCGTCGGTGAACTTCCCGGAAGTGGCCCTGCCGGCTCACCCTGGCAAGCACCGCCTGCTGCACATCCACGAGAACATCCCGGGTGTGATGAGCGAGATCAACAAGGTCTTCGCCGAAAACGGCATCAACATCTCCGGTCAGTTCCTGCAGACCAACGAGAAAGTCGGCTACGTGGTGATCGACGTCGACGCCGAATACTCGGAGCTGGCGCAAGAGAAGCTGCAACACGTCAACGGTACTATCCGTAGCCGTGTTCTCTTCTGAAGAAGCAGCGGCAAGCTTCAAGCTACTAGCGGCAAGTGAACAGCGCTTTTGCTTTACCTTGCCGCTTGCAGCTAGCCACTTGAAGCTGAATTAAAAAAGGGAGCCCCGCAGGGCTCCCTTTTTTTATTTCACGTTGACCGTGATTTTTTCCGAAACGATCGATGGGTCGAACGGCATGTGGCCGCTGTCGCCGAGGATCAGTTGCAAGGTGTGTTTGCCCGGGGCCAGTTTGATCGTGGCTTCGGTCTGCGCCTTGCCGAAATGCATGTGATGGGCGTCAGTCGGGATCGGCGCGCCTTCGGCCGGCAGGTCGTCGACGTCGATCAGCAGGTGATGGTGGCCGGTGTTCTTGGTGGTGTCACCCGCCGGGGCCAGCGCGATGTTCTTGACGCCGAACTTGACCTTGAATTCCTGCGAGACGGTAGCGCCGTCCTCGGGAGAAACGATGAACACTTCAGCATCCTTCGGCGCCGGTGTCGCCGCACTGGCCAGCACCGAAACACCCATCAGCACACCGGCCAACGCTGCACGTGACATAAAGCTTTTCATTTTCTTCTCCAGTTTTTCCGTAAAATCCGCACGGTCATGACAACTTCATGACCATTCGTTGTCGAAGGCACTCGACAACCATAGCAAAGCGAGCCTGAATCAGAGCGTCGCGATAATGATTTCAAAGGAGTGACCATGCGCCTGCTGCCTGGCCTGATCTGCCTGCTACCCCTTCTGAGCCCGCTGGCTCACGCCGAACTGATTGATGACGTCAACGACCGTGGCGAGCTGCGCATAGCCCTTGAGGCTAATACACCGCCCTTCAATTACAAGGAGGGCGACACCCTCACGGGGTTCGAGGTCGAGCTTGGGCAACTTCTGGCCCAGGAGCTGGATGTACGCGCCGACTTCATCGTCACCGACCAGGGCGACCTGCTCCAGGGCGTTGAAAGCGGCAAGTACGACGTCGCGCTCAACCACATAGCACTGACACCCGAACTCAAGGATCGTTTCGACTTCAGCGAGCCGTACGGCGAGGTTGATGGGCAGTTGTTGGCGAAGAAGGACGAGACGCCGCGGCCGATGGTGCTGGTGCAGGCGTTGACCGAAGCGAAGCCGAAAGCGGCAGTGCCGGTCGAGTTGGCGATTCCCTTCCAGAAGGGCAATCCGGCGTTTCAGGCCAGCCTCAAGAGCGCGCTGGAACGGATCAAGGCGGATGGGCGGTTGGCGGCGTTGTCCGAGAAGTGGTTGAAACCGTAAGAGTCCCTCACCCTAACCCTCTCCCGGAGGGAGAGGGAACTGATCCGGGGATGCTTTAGAGGTACGCCGACTTGGGATTGCTATACCGAATCCGAAATCGACTGATCATGGCTTTGTCGAATCCCTGGTCGCCAAGGTCTTTCAGGTCGATGGACAGCGCCAGACACCTCGGTCGGCCCCCTCTCCCCCCGGGAGAGGGCTGGGGTGAGGGCAACGATGGCGGATCAGTCCAAAGCCGCCAGAGTCACCGCCGCCTCAGCCAGCTCAAGCTCACTGAAAACCCGAACCCCATGACGCTTGAGCAACGCCGCCGTCACCCCCTCGCCACTGACTCTGACCCCACTGAACGTGCCGTCATACGTCAGCAGATTCCCGCAAGAAGGACTGTTGGCCTTGAGCACCGCCACCCGAATGCCGTGCTTTTGCACCAGTTCCAGCGCTTGCCGCGCCCCCTCGAGAAACTGCGCGCTGACATCCTCGCCATCGGTAGTGATCACAGCAGCAGTGCCATCCAGCACCTCACCGCCCTGCCCGCCAGGAATCTCAGCCGCCGCCCGCGGCGTCGGCAATCCACCGGCCACCTCCGGACACAACGGCACCACGCGCCCTTCTTCGATCCACTGCTCGAGCAGATCAAACGGCCCGCTCGCGCCACCGTCATAGCGCACGCGATGGCCAAGCAGGCAGCGACTGACCAGGATCTTTTCCATGTTCAGAACGGCTCGTTGCCACGGCGACGGAACCAGCCAGTCAGCGACAGGCGCTCGCGATGGGCCGGCATCACTTCGTGGGGCACTTCGCCGGAGAGAAACACCACCAGACAGCCGCCGGTCGGCTGTACGTCATGCACACGTTCTTCGCCCAGGTACATGCGCAACTGTCCGCCGTCCTCCGGCAACCAGGCCTCGTTGAGGTAAATGACGGCCGAGACCATGCGCCGGTCATCATCGCGAAAGCGGTCGACGTGCTTGAGGTAAAACGCGCCGGGCGGGTACAGGGCGAAATGGCATTCGAAATCCTCAAGCCCCAGAAACAAGCCGCGATTGAGTGCCTCGCGCAGACTGTCCATCAGGCTCAGGTAACGGTCGGTGGCCTCGGCCTGACCCGGGTCGATCCACTGGATGTGATCGCCGCGAATACCCTCGCGAATCTCCGAAAACGGCCCGCGACCGACCGCTGCCGGCGCCAGCTCACCTTCGGCTTCACGTTTACGGCACTCGGCCGCCAGCGCCCGGGTCAGATCGGCGGGCAGGAAGATGTTCTGCTGCGACCAGCCGCGTTCGGCCAGGTCGTCGACAATGCGTAACAGCAGCGGGTGTTCAGAGGATATCGGCATGGCGCGCATAGTATGCCGACGGCAACAAATCCGACAGAGCCACGCAGCGCCTTGCTACGAATTCTCGACAAGTACCGGCACCGCACGGACAATAGTCCGCTGCTGACAGGAGTCCCTATGCGCCGTTTGCTTTTTTCACTGTTGATGTTCTGCGTATTGCCCGCCTGGGCGGACGGCTTTGATCAGTTGTACAAGGTCGCCGGCTGGCCAGAACAACGCGCGCATTTCAACGATGCCCTGAGCGCCGCCCAGCAGCGCTATCAGAACAGCCTGCCGCCTGCGGTATTTCAGGCGCTGGTCAACAACAGCAATCAACGCTTTGCCGCGCAGGCCATGGATCAGCGTGCCGAAGCGCAACTGCGGCAGAAACTCGCCGACCCTAAACCCGCGCTGACCTTCTTCCAGTCACCGCTGGGCAAGAAAATCGTCGCCGCCGAATTGCTCGCAACCCGTCGCGATCAACTGGCAAAAAATGCTCAGGGCCTGCCGAAGATGCAGGCCAGCGACAGTCGCTTGCTGATCATCGGCCATCTCGCCCAGGCCCTGCCAGCCCGTGAGGCGGGCGCCGAGGTCAGCCTGGCGATTGCCGGCGTAGCGGCGGACAGCTTGAGTTCGATGATCCCGGGACTGCTCGGCGGTGGACAGGCACAGGGCATGTTGAACGGTCAGCGCCAGCGGCTGATGGATCAGATCGGCGCCGATCTGAACAACACGCTGCTCTATGTCTATCGCGACTTGTCGGATGAAGAGCTCGAAGAATTTGCGACGTTTGCCGAGTCGACCGAGGGCAAGGCTTACTACCAGGCGGCACTGGCGGCGATTCGGGCGGGGTTGGCGGTCGGCCAGTGATGTTCGTTACCTGAAAGATCGCATTCGCGAGCAGGCTCGCTCCCACAGTTGTAACGCATTCCCCTGTGGGAGCGAGCCTGCTCGCGAAGAGGCCCTCCCAGGCACTAGAGATTCCGCCCCCTGATCCGCTTGCTCAAGAATTCGAAATACTCCTCACGCATCTCCGCCGTTTCATTGGCCAGGTGATGCCGTGCCTCGGCCAGAAGCAGAATCTGCGGCCGGTCGAACTTCCATTTCAACACCTGCAGATTGTGCTGCCAGTCGACAGTCATGTCCGCCTGCCCCTGAATGATCAGCGGCCGTCGCGGACTTTTTTTCGCGTGCTCGACGCGGATGATCCAGCGCGACAGCGCGCCCACCCATTTCGTCGGCAGGCGCCTTGGCTGTAACGGATCGGCCTGCAGAAACGGCAGGAAATCCGGATCGTTGGAGTTCTCGCTGAAGCGTCGCGCGACCCCGCGTACAAACGGCCGCAGCAGGTAATAACTCAACTGCGACCAGCCCCACGCCCTCGGCCGCACCAACGGCGCCAGCAAAATCACTTGCCCCTGCGCCGGGCTGTTCTCACCATGGTTGAGCAGATGATCGACGACAATCGCGCCACCGGTGCTTTGCCCGCACAAATGCCAAGGCTGCGGCAGCGCGATCGAGTTCGCTTCAGCGAACAGCGCCTGCAACACGTCCTGGTATTCAGAGAAATCACGAATGCTCGCCCGTGGCCCGCTCGACAATCCGTGCCCTGGCAAGTCACAGGCAATCACGGCGAAATCCTGATCCAGCGCCCATTCGATCACATGCCGGTACAGGCCGATGTGATCGTAGTAACCATGCAGCAGAAACAGCGTCGCCTTGACCTTCTCCGGCCACCAGCAATGGCTGACCAGCTCGTAGCCATCGACTTCGAAACGCCCCATGCCGCGCCACACATCGCGCTCGGCGAAGTCGGTCTTGTAGAAGCGCTGATAAGCCTTCGCCTCATCCGATAACGGCTGCCACTCGGCCAATGGCTTGAGGCTCGCGCGTAAATGATCGGGGTCGAAAGTATCAGGCATGCGCACATTCCAAAGCGGTAAACGGACTTTATCGGCCTGCGATATTCATCTGTCGGAGCAAGCATGGCAAGCTAGCCAACCTTTTCAGATTCCGAAATCATGCGTTCGCCCTACCGCACCGCACTGTTCGCCAGCCTGCTCGCGCTGATCTGCGCCGGGGTGCTGTGGGCGGCGTATGACTGGTTTCAGGGCCGCTATCTGCGCGCGTTCAGCGAACATACGACGGTATTTTCCGGTGACCCGCTGCGCCTGCCGGACAACCTCGCCGGGCCGGGCAATATCCGCCTGGTGCACTTCTGGGACCCGGCCTGCCCGTGCAACGTCGGCAATCAACAGCACCTGAGCGAGATGGTCGAACAGTTCGGTCCTCGCGGCGTGGAGTTCTTCGCCGTGCAAAAGCCCGGCAGCCACGGCCAGTTGCCCGCCACCCTCGCCAGCCTGAAAACCATCATCGTCCTGCCCGGCGCCGAACAGATCCCCGCCAGCCCCGCCGTGGCGATCTGGGATCGTAGCGGCAAACTCGCCTACTTCGGCCCGTACAGCGAAGGTTTGACCTGCAACTCCAGCAACAGCTTTATCGAACCGATTCTGCATGCCCTGACGGAAGATCGCCCGGTCAATGCCACGCACACGCTGGCGGTGGGTTGTTATTGCCCGTGGCCGGCGGACGCGAAGTAAGGCATTCCGGACTTTTCAAGGACAGCGCTGCACCGCACAGATGCTCTGTGCTAAATGTTTGCAGCCCGACGGGCGGCCTTTTCGCCTGCACAAGGAGTCACCATGAAGCGTGCGTTGATCGTCGTTGCCTTGCTCATCGTTGTCCTGCTCGGCGCCGCCGGCGGGTATATCTACAGCAAGCAGCCGACGCGCCAGGGCCAGGTCGAGTTGCGCAACCTGCAAGGCTCAGTGACCGTGCGCTACGACGAGCGCGGTGTGCCGCATATCCGCGCCGAGAATGAAACCGACCTCTATCGCGCCCTCGGTTATGTGCACGCGCAGGATCGTCTGTTCCAGATGGAAGCCATGCGCCGCCTCGCCAGGGGCGAGCTGGCCGAAGTGCTCGGGCCGAAACTGCTCGACACCGACAAACTGTTCCGCAGCCTGCGCATCCGCGAGCGTGCGGCCAGTTACGTCGCCAGCCTCGACAAGCAGTCGCCGGCGTGGAAGGGCCTGCAAGCCTATCTGGACGGCATCAACCAATATCAGAGCAGCCACGCCGCGCCGATCGAGTTCGACGTGCTGGGCATCCCCAAGCGGCCGTTCACTGCCGAAGACAGCATCAGCGTCGCCGGTTACATGGCCTACAGCTTTGCCGCCGCGTTCCGCACCGAGCCGCTGCTGACCTACGTGCGCGATCAGCTCGGCGCCGATTACCTCAATGTCTTCGATCTGGACTGGCAGGCCAAAGGCGTTCTGGCCACCGATCACACCCGCCACGCACCGGCCCTCGCCGCCGGCGACTGGCAGGACCTCACCGCCCTCGCCCGCCTCAGCGAACAGGCGCTGCTCGACAACGGCCTGCCGCAGTTTGAAGGCAGCAACGCCTGGGTGATTGCCGGCAGCCGCAGCCAGAGTGGCAAGCCGTTGCTGGCCGGCGATCCGCATATCCGCTTTTCGGTGCCGTCGGTGTGGTACGAGGCGCAGCTGTCGGCGCCGGGTTTCGAGTTGTACGGCCATCATCAGGCACTGGTGCCGTTCGCGTTTCTGGGACACAACCTCGATTTCGGCTGGAGCCTGACAATGTTCCAGAACGACGATCTCGACCTGATCGCCGAGAAGGTCAACCCGGACAACCCCAATCAAGTCTGGTATCGCGGTCAGTGGACCGAGATGCTCGTCAGCGAACAACAGATCAATGTGAAGGGGCAGGCGCCGGTGACCCTCACCTTGCGCCAGTCCCCGCACGGGCCAATCGTCAACGATGCTCTTGGCAGCGCTGCCGGCAAGATCCCGATTGCGATGTGGTGGGCGTTCCTCGAAACACCCAACCCGATCCTCGACGGTTTCTACCAGCTCAACCGCGCCGACACGTTGGCCAAGGCCCGCGCGGCAGCGGCCAAGGTGCAGGCGCCGGGCCTGAATCTGGTGTACGCCAACGCCAAAGGCGATATCGCCTGGTGGGCCTCGGCCCTGCTGCCCAAACGTCCGGCCGGGGTGAAACCGGGCTTCATCCTCGACGGCAGCACGCCTGAGGCGGACAAGGAAGGCTATTACCCGTTCAGCGCCAACCCGCAGGAAGAGAATCCGGCGCGCGGCTATATCGTCTCGGCCAACTTCCAGCCCGTGTCGCCGACCGGCATGGAGATCCCCGGTTACTACAACCTTGCCGATCGTGGTCAGCAGCTTGACCGTCAGCTCAGCGACAACCGGGTGAAGTGGAGCAACGAGGCCAACCAGCAACTGCAACTGGGCACGGCGACCGGTTACGGCCCGCGCCTGTTGGCGCCGCTGCTGCCGGTGTTGCGTGAGGTGGTCAGTGATCCGGCGCAGCTGAAACTGGTCGAGCAACTGGCGCAGTGGCCCGGCGACTATCCGCTGAATTCGATCAGCGCGACGCTGTTCAACCAATTCCTCTACGACCTTGCCGACGCGGCGATGCGCGATGAGTTGGGCAATGACTTCTTCGAAACACTGCTGTCGACGAGGGTGATCGATTCGGCGCTGCCACGCCTGGCGGCCAAGGCGGATTCACCGTGGTGGGACAATCGCAGCACGCCGGCCAAAGAAACCCGCGCCAATGTCGTGCGCACGGCGTGGGCGGCGAGCATGGCGCATCTGAAACTGACCCTCGGCGATAACGTGGCCGGTTGGCAGTGGGGCGCGGCGCACACCCTCACCCACGGCCATCCGCTGGGGCAGCAGAAGCCGCTGGATCGCCTGTTCAACGTCGGCCCGTTCGCAGCGCCGGGCAGCCACGAAGTGCCGAACAACCTCTCGGCAAAGATCGGCCCGGCTCCGTGGCCGGTGACGTATGGACCGTCGACCCGACGCCTGGTGGACTTCGCCGATCCGGTGCATGGACTGACGATCAACCCGGTCGGCCAGAGTGGCGTGCCACTGGACAGTCACTATGACGACCAGGCCGAGGCGTATGTGGAGGGGATTTATGTGCAGGCGCATTTCAGTGAGGAAGAGGTGCTGGCGAATACGCGCAGTACGTTGAAGCTGCTGCCGGCGCGCAAGCCCTGAAGAGCCCCTCACCCTAGCCCTCTCCCAGAGGGAGAGGGGACCGATTGGGGGATATTCATGAGAAACGCCGACGTGAAAGATTGGCGCCGAATCCATAATCGATAACGTCTTTCAGGTCGATGTAACACGCCAGACACTGCAGTCGGCTTCCTCTCCCTCTGGGAGAGGGCTGGGGTGAGGGCTTTCGAGCTCAAGCCCGGATCAAACATTCAGCGCAAAATTCATCCGAAACTGCTGCGGCGTCACGCCTAATCTGCGGTTGAACACACTGCGCATATGCTGCGCATCACGAAACCCGCACTGATAGGCCACGGTCTTCAGCGGCGCCGTGGTGCTTTCCAGCATGACCCGCGCCGCATCCACCCGCGCCCGTTCGACAAACTCCGCCGGGGTCACTTTCGCTTCTCGCGCAAATACCCGGGAGAAATTGCGCGCACTCATGTTCGCCGCATTGGCCAGATCGGCGATCGTCAGATCGCCAGTGAGATTGGCCAGCACATACAACTGCACCAGCGCTACCGCTGACGTCGGTTCGGCATGCGGCGTGAGGAATGGGCTGAACTGCGATTGCCCGCCCGAGCGCTGGGTGAACACCACCAGCCGTTTCGCCACACTCAGCGCGACCTCGGCACCGTGGTCGCGCGCCAGCAGGTACAGCGACAGATCGATGCCCGCGGTGACCCCGGCCGAGGTGTAGAGCGCGCCGTCCTCGACATACAGGCGATCCGCCGCGACCCGCGTGGTCGGGCACAACTGCGCCAACGCCTCGGCATCGTTCCAGTGCGTGGTGACAGTGCGCCCCTCGAGCAAACCGGCGCGGGCGAGCATGAACGCGCCATTGCAGATCGAGCCGAAACGCCGGGCGCGGCCACAGGCTTCACGCAGCCAGGCATCGAACGTGGGGCCAAAATCCATGAACGGCAATTGCGGGCCACCGGCGACCAGCAACAGGTCAGGGCTATCCTTTGCTTCGCTGAAGTGGCGATGGGCATTCAGGCTCATGCCGTTGGAACAGGCCATCGGTCCATGCTCGACGCCGATCACTTGCAAGCGATAGTGATCCTGCGGCGCAAGAAAGCGGTTGGCTTCGGCGAACACGTCCATCGGGCCGCTGACGTCCAGTGACTGCACGCCGGGGAACACCACAATGGCGACGGATTTGTTCATGACTCAACCGTCCTCGATCCTTTGGCAAACACACAAACCCGTGGGAGCGAGCTTGCTCGCGAAGAGGCCAACACACGCAACATAGCTGTCGAATGAGAAACCGCTTTCGCGAGCAAGCTCGCTCCCACATGGGCCATGTCCAAATGGTTGATCGAGCTAACCCTGGCCAGCCCACACCCGACAAGTGAGCTTGGCACGATTTGCAGGTGCAATGGCAAGGATCGCATCCATGACTCGATTGTTCGCTTGGCGCGCGGGGAACAGACTTTCTCCAGCAGCGCCACGACGGCGTTTTTCGACGAGGAAACCGTTATGACCAGCACTATCGCCGGCATCAAGATCCCTGACAGCGCCCTCGCCCGGGCCACCACCGAATACATCCGCGACATCGAATCCGACCTGCTCTATCACCACTCGCGCCGGGTGTTTCTGTTCGGTGCCCTGAGCGGCGAGCGCCAGCGACTGGCCTATAACCCGGAGCTGCTGTATGTCGGCGCGATGTTCCACGACCTTGGTCTGGTCGCAGGTCATCGCAGCGATGACGAGCGCTTTGAAGTGGACGGCGCAAATGCCGCCGCAGCCTTTCTCACACCGTACGGGCTGAGCGACGACGATATCGAGCAAGTCTGGCTGTCGATCGCATTGCACACCACGCCGGGCGTACCCAGGCATCTGCGCCCGACCGTCGCGCTGGTGACGGCCGGGGTGGAGATGGACGTGCTGGGCATGGACTACGCGGCGTTCAGCAGCGTGCAGCGCGAAGCGGTGGTGCATGCGCATCCACGTGGGGAGGGTTTCAAGGAGTGCATCATCTGCGCGTTCGCCGACGGCTTGCGTCATCGCCCGCAGACCACGTTTGGCAATGTGAAGACTGATGTGCTGGTGGATCAGGAGCCAGGGTTCAAACCGATGAATTTCGTCGAGGTCATCCGCCAGTCTCCCTGGACTGCTTAAAACCAGATTTGGAATCTGGGCCCTGTGGCGAGGGGATTTATCCCCGTGGGGTTGCGAAGCGACCCCAAAAAAAGGCCTGCTGCGCAGTCCATCGGGGATAAATCCCCTCACCACAAAAGCCCGCTACCACATTTTGATTTGGGTTGGCCTCGGGAATGAAACCAACCCGCCGGCTCACACAGTCTGTGGCGCAGGCGCGCGACGTGCGTCCGGTTGTTTCCACGAATCGGCAGCGCTTTCTTCGATGGCTTGCTGGATGGCTTTCTTGCGGGCTTCTTCGGCGCGGCGGCTGAAGAACCAGACGAGGAAGGTCACCAGCGACACGGCCAGCAGAATCAGGCTGGCCACGGCGTTGATTTCCGGTTTCACACCCAGGCGCACCGCCGAGAACACTTCCATCGGCAGGGTCGTCGAACCCGGGCCCGACACGAAGCTCGCCAGCACCAGGTCATCCAGCGACAGCGCGAACGACATCATCCCGCCCGCCGCCAGTGACGGCGCGATCATCGGGATGGTGATCAGGAAGAACACCTTCCACGGCCGCGCGCCCAAGTCCATCGCCGCCTCTTCGATCGACAGGTCCAGCTCACGCAAGCGCGCCGACACCACCACCGCCACATACGCCGCGCAGAAAGTGGTGTGGGCGATCCAGATGGTGACGATGCCGCGCTCCTGCGGCCAGCCGATCATTTGGGCCATGGCCACGAACAGCAGCAACAGCGACAGACCGGTGATCACTTCCGGCATCACCAACGGCGCAGTCACCAGGCCACCGAACAGCGTACGGCCCTTGAAGCGGGTGATACGGGTCAGCACGAAGGCGGCCAGGGTACCCAATGCCACCGCAGCAACCGCGGTGTAGCAGGCGATTTCCAGCGAGCGCAGCACCGAGCCCATCAGTTGCGAGTTGTCGAGCAGGCCGACGTACCATTTGATCGACCAGCCGCCCCACACCGTCACCAGTTTCGAGGCGTTGAACGAGTAGATCACCAGGATCAGCATCGGCAGATAGATGAACAGCAGACCCAATACCAGCATCAGGCTGGAGAAACGGAAGCGCTTCATTCTTTACCCTCCATTTCCTTGGCCTGACTGCGGTTGAACAGAATGATCGGCACAATCAGGATCGCCAGCATCACTACCGCCAGCGCGGACGCCACCGGCCAGTCGCGGTTGTTGAAGAATTCTTGCCAGAGCACCTTACCGATCATCAGGGTTTCCGGGCCGCCGAGCAGTTCCGGGATCACGAACTCGCCGACCACCGGAATGAACACCAGCATGCAGCCGGCAATGATCCCGTTCTTGGACAGCGGAATGGTGATTTTCCAGAAGCTGTTGAAGGTGCTCGAACCCAGATCAGACGCAGCTTCCAGCAGACTCTGATCGTGTTTGACCAGGTTGGCGTAGAGCGGCAGGATCATGAACGGCAGGTACGAATAGACAATCCCGATGTACACCGCCAGGTTGGTATTGAGAATCTGCAGCGGCTCGTCGATCAGGCCCATGCTCATCAGGAAGCCGTTGAGCAGGCCGTTGTTGCTGAGGATGCCCATCCACGCGTAGACGCGGATCAGGATCGCCGTCCAGGTCGGCATCATGATCAGCAGCACCAGCACCGTTTGCAGCTCTTTGCGCGCGCTGGCGATGGCGTAGGCCATCGGGTAACCGATCAGCAGGCAGAGCACGGTGCTGATAAAAGCCATTTTCAGCGAGCCAAGATAGGCCGCGATGTACAGCTCGTCGTCACCAAGCAACGCGTAGTTGCCCAGGTTCAGCAGCACTTGCAGCTTCTGCTCGGCGTAGGTGTAGATCTCGGTGTAAGGCGGGATCGCCACGTCGGCTTCGGCGAAGCTGATCTTCAGGACGATGAAGAACGGCAGCATGAAGAACAGGAACAGCCAGATGAACGGCACCCCGATGACCATCTGCCGGCCATTGGGGATGATTCGGTTTATACGGCGTTTGAATTTGCGCATGTTCATGAGCGAAGTACCACGCCGCTATCGTCTTCCCACCACACGTAGACCTGATCGCCCCAGGTCGGACGCGCGCCGCGACGTTCGGCGTTGGCGACGAACGACTGCACCAGTTTGCCGCTCGGCAATTCGACGTAGAACACCGAGTGTCCGCCCAGATAAGCGATGTCGTGGACCTTGCCGCTCGACCAGTTGTACTCGCAGGTCGGCATGTCGGCGGTGACCAGCAGCTTCTCCGGACGAATCGCGTAGGTGACCGACTTGTCCTGCACCGAGGTGCTGATGCCGTGACCGACGTAGATCTGCCGGTCGAGGTCCTTGCAGGTGATGGTCGCGTGGCCTTCGGCGTCGTCGATCACTTCGCCTTCGAAGATGTTGACGTTGCCGATGAATTCGCAGACCAGACGGCTGGTCGGGGTTTCGTAGATGTCGATCGGGCTGCCGATCTGCGCGATCCAGCCCAGGTGCATGATCGCGATGCGCTCGGCCATGGTCATGGCCTCTTCCTGGTCGTGGGTCACCATCACGCAGGTCACGCCGACGCGCTCGATGATTTCCACCAGTTCCAGTTGCATCTGCGAACGCAGTTTCTTGTCCAGTGCGCCCATCGGTTCGTCGAGCAGCAACAGCTTCGGGCGCTTGGCCAGCGAGCGGGCCAGGGCCACGCGCTGACGCTGACCGCCGGACAGTTGATGCGGCTTGCGCTTGGCATACTGGCTCATCTGCACCAGCTTGAGCATCTCGGCCACGCGGGCGTCGATTTCAGCCTTGGGAATCTTGTCCTGCTGCAGGCCGAAGGCGATGTTCTGCGCCACGGTCATGTGCGGGAACAAAGCGTAAGACTGGAACATCATGTTGATCGGACGGTCGTACGGCGGCATGTCGGTGATGTCGACGCCGTCGAGGAAAATCCGCCCTTCCGTGGGCCGTTCGAAGCCTGCAAGCATCCGTAGCAAGGTGGATTTGCCCGATCCCGAACCGCCGAGCAGAGCAAAAATTTCGCCCTTCTTGATTTCCAGGGACACGTCGTCCACGGCAATCGTCTCGTCGAACTTCTTCGTGACCCGGTCGATTTTGACCAGCACCTGTTTTGGTGTCTGGTCGCCCTCGAGGGCTTTCTTGTAGGCGCCGGAGGCAACTGCCATTTACGAAACTCCCAACAGAAGCAGCAGTTCGCCCCGCAAGACGAACCCTGGATAGTTTGTGCGTTATTTGCCCGACTTGACCTTGGTCCAGCTGCGGGTCATCAAACGCTGAATATTGGCTGGCAACTCGGTCGACACGTAGGTCTTGTCGAGGACTGCTTGCGGTGGGTAAACCGCTTCATCGGTGCGAATGGATTGTTCCATCAGCTTGTCCGAACCCGGGTTGGGGTTGGCGTAACCGACGTAATCACTGACCTGGGCGATCACCTCAGGTTTCAGCAAATAGTTGATGAAGGCGTGGGCTTCCTTGACGTTGGACGAATCCTTGGGGATCGCCAGCATGTCGAACCACAGCGCGCCGCCCTCTTTCGGAATCGAATAGGCGATGTTGACGCCCTTCTTGGCTTCCTCGGCACGGTTCTTCGCCTGGAAAATGTCGCCGGAGAAACCGATGGCCACGCAGATGTCGCCGTTGGCCAGATCGCCGATGTACTTCGAGGAATGGAAATAGGTCACGTAGGGACGCACCGCGAGCAGCTTGGCGGTGGCCTTTTCGTAGTCCTTGGTGTTGGTGCTGTTGGCGTTCAGGCCCAGGTAATTGAGCATGGTCGGCATCATTTCATCAGCCGAATCGAGGAACGCGACACCGCAGCTGTGCAGCTTCTTGATGTTTTCCGGCTCGAACAGCACGGCCCAGGAATCGATCTTTTCGATGCCCAGCACAGCCTTGACTTTGTCGACGTTGTAGCCGATGCCGTTGGTGCCCCACAGATACGGCACGGCGTAGAGGTTGCCGGGGTCGTTCTGTTCCAGGCGCTTGAGCAGCACCGGGTCGAGGTTGGAATAATTCGGCAGCTGCGCCTTGTCGAGCTTCTGGAACGCGCCCGCCTTGATCTGCTTGCCGAGGAAGTGGTTCGACGGCACGACCACGTCGTAACCGGTACGCCCGGCGAGCAGCTTGCCTTCCAGGGTTTCGTTGGAGTCGAAAACGTCGTAGACCGGTTTGATCCCGGTCTCTTTCTCGAAGTCGGCCAGGGTCGATTCGCCGATGTAATCGGACCAGTTATAAATATGCACCGTACCGGCGGCCTGGGCTCCGACAGCGATTGTCAGGCCGGCAGCGGCCAGCAGGGCTTTGCGCAAAGAAGAAAATACAGGCAAGTGGAGGTCCTCTAAATTGATTGGGCCCAAGTTGCCCCGCGCTGCATGACAGCCATGGCTGCCCGACAACAAAACCGGCGCGCAACTTACCCTCGAAAAACCGATCCAGCAAAACTTTCTGTCATTTAATTATCCGCTGGCCGCCGTCGCGACGACGACGGCCAGTGGTTGTGGCGACAAACCGGCTTATTTGCCCGATTTGATCTTGGTCCAGCTGCGGGTGATCAGACGCAGTGTGGCGGCGTCCAGATCGCTGATCGCATAGAGCTGCTTCTTCACTTCAGCCGACGGGTAGATGCTCGGGTCGCTGGTGATGTCCTTGTCCACCATAGGCGTCGCCGCCTTGTTGCCGTTCGGGAAACGCACGGCGTTGGTGATGCCGGCCATCACTTGCGGCTCCATCAGGTAGTTCATGAACTTGTAGGCGGCTTCGACGTTTTCCGCATCCTTGGGAATGGCGACCATGTCGTAGAAAGTACCGGCGCCTTCTTTCGGAATGGTGTAGGCCAGCTTGACCTTGTCACCGGCTTCCTGGGCGCGGGTCTTGGATTGCTCCAGGTCACCCGAGTAACCGACGGCGACGCAGATGTTGCCGTTGGCCAGGTCGGAGATGTACTTGGAAGAGTGGAAGTAGGCGACCGACGGACGGATCTTCAGGAACAGGTCTTCGGCGGCTTTCAGATCAGCCTTGTCCTTGCTGTTGGTCGGCTTGCCCAAATAGTGCAATGCCGCCGGAATCATTTCGGTCGGCGCATCGAGGAAGCTCACGCCGCAGCTTTTGAGTTTCTCCATGTTTTCCGGTTTGAACACCACGTCCCACGAATCGATCTTGTCGATGCCCAGCGCAGCCTTGACCTTGGCCGGGTTGTAGCCGATGCCGATCGAGCCCCACATATACGGGAAGGCGTGCTTGTTGCCCTGGTCGCTGGCATCGCCAACGGCCTTGAGCAGGTCTTCGTCGAGGTTTTTCCAGTTCGGCAGCTTGGACTTGTCCAGCTCCTGGTAAACGCCGGCCTTGATCTGCTTGGCGAGGAAATTGTTGGAAGGCACCACGATGTCATAACCGGACTTGCCGGCCAGCAGCTTGGCTTCCAGGGTTTCGTTACTGTCGAAGACGTCGTAGACGACTTTGATCCCGGTGGCTTTTTCGAAGTTGGCCACGGTGTCCGGCGCGATGTAGTCGGACCAGTTGTAGACGTGCAGTACCTTGTCGTCCGCGTGCACCGCACCCGCCATCATGCCCGCCATGGACAGCGCGAGCAGAGTCTTGCCAGCTAGCTTTTTACCTAATGCCTTCATGCGTCATGCTCCAAATTTTTCTTTTTTGAACCACTTTGTTCAGCGGCCGAACCCGGACAACTG
Organism: Pseudomonas glycinis; assembly: GCF_054871425.1. NCBI lineage: Bacteria > Pseudomonadati > Pseudomonadota > Gammaproteobacteria > Pseudomonadales > Pseudomonadaceae > Pseudomonas > Pseudomonas glycinis. The sequence goes on from NZ_JBTYHF010000002.1 coordinate 321,920, forward strand.
GAACCGCGGCTAGTCTGGCAAGATCCGAGGCGGTCTTTCAACAAAAGACCAGCCTTTCTGACAGCTTTGAGCGAGTGCGCCGCAGCTCCCCCGCCCAAAGCCTAGCACCTAGGCCTGCAGCGCACCGAGGGTCAGGTCCAGACACTTGCGTGCCTTTGTAACCAGCTCATCGATCTCCGCTTTGCTGATCACCAGCGGCGGCGCAATGATCATGGTGTCGCCCACCGCGCGCATGATCAGGCCGTTGTCGAAGCAGAACTGCCGGCAGATCATGCCCACGCCCCTGCCTTCGTAACGCTTGCGCGTGGCCTTGTCCTGCACCAGCTCGATCGCCCCCAGCAGACCGACGCCGCGAACTTCACCCACCAACGGGTGATCGTTCAGCTCGCGCAGACGTTTCTGCAAATACGGTGCCGTTTCGTTGTGGGCGTTCTCGATAATTTTTTCGTCGCGCAGGATGCGGATGTTTTCCAGGCCCACCGCGGCTGCCACCGGGTGGCCGGAGTAAGTGAAGCCGTGGTTGAAATCGCCGCCTTCATTGAGCACGGCCACCACCGAATCACGCACGATCAACCCGCCCATCGGGATGTAGCCGGAGGTCAGGCCTTTGGCGATGGTCATCATGTGCGGCTTGAGGTCGTAGAAATCGCTACCGAACCACTCACCAGTACGGCCGAAGCCGCAGATCACTTCGTCGGCAACAAAGAGGATGTCGTACTTGGCGAGGATTTCCTTGATGCGCGGCCAGTAGGTATCAGGCGGAATGATCACGCCGCCGGCACCCTGGATCGGCTCGGCAATAAAGGCACCGACGTTGTCGACGCCGACCTCGAGAATCTTTTCTTCGAGCTGATTGGCCGCCCAGATGCCGAACTCTTCCGGCGACATGTCGCCGCCTTCGGCAAACCAGTACGGCTGGGCGATGTGGACGATGCCCGGAATCGGCAGGTCGCCCTGCTCGTGCATATAAGTCATGCCGCCGAGGCTCGCGCCGGCCACGGTCGAACCGTGATAACCGTTCTTGCGGCTGATGATGACTTTCTTGTTCGGCTGGCCTTTGATCGCCCAGTAGTGACGGACCATGCGCAACATGGTGTCGTTGCCTTCGGAGCCGGAACCGGTGAAGAACACGTGGTTCATGCCTTCTGGCGCCACGTCGGCAATCGACTTGGCCAGTTCCAGTGCCGGCGGGTGTGCGGTCTGGAAGAACAGGTTGTAGTACGGCAGTTCGCGCATCTGTTTGGCGGCGGCATCGGCCAGCTCATCGCGACCGTAACCGATCGCCACGCACCAGAGGCCAGCCATGCCGTCGAGGATCTTGTTGCCTTCGCTGTCCCACAGATAAACGCCCTTGGCGTTGGTGATGATCCGCGGGCCCTTCTCTTTCAGTTGCTTGAAGTCGCTGAACGGGGCCAGGTGGTGTTCGCTGCTCAGCGCTTGCCACTCACGGGTTTGCGGGTTGTTGCTGGTCATGCCAATTCTCCTTGTTATCGGTGAAGGCGCGACGGCTGGCCGCCGCGCCCGGCGTATCAGACGGCGAAGAGCAGGTACTCACGCTCCCAGGAACTGATCACGCGCTTGAAGTTTTCATGCTCGGCCCGCTTGACCGCGACGTAGCCGGTGATGAAGGTCTTGCCGAGGTACTTCTCGATGGTCGCGCTGTTTTCCATACGCTCCAGCGCGTCCTCGATGGTCAGCGGCAGGCGCAGGTTGCGGCGCTCGTATCCACGACCGACCACTGGCGCGCTCGGGTTCAGGCCCTCGACCATGCCGATGTAACCGCAGAGCAGGCTCGCGGCGATCGCCAGGTACGGGTTGGCGTCGGCGCCCGGCAGGCGGTTTTCCACGCGGCGGTTCTGCGGGCCGGCATCCGGTACGCGTAGGCCGACGGTGCGGTTTTCCTCACCCCACTCGACGTTCACCGGTGCCGAAGTATCCGGGAGGAAGCGGCGGAACGAGTTGACGTTCGGTGCGAACAGCGGCAACAGCTCGGGGATCAATTTTTGCAGACCACCGATGTGGTGCAGGAACAACTGGCTCATGGTCCCGTCTTCGTTGGAGAAGACGTTCTTGCCGGTCTGAATGTCGATGATGCTCTGGTGCAGGTGCATGGCGCTGCCCGGCTCGCCGGTCATCGGCTTGGCCATGAATGTCGCCGCTACGTCGTGCTTGAGCGCGGCTTCGCGCATGGTGCGCTTGAACACCAGAATCTGATCGGCCAGCGAAAGGGCGTCACCGTGACGGAAGTTGATTTCCATCTGCGCCGTGCCGTCTTCGTGGATCAGCGTATCGAGGTCCAGCTCCTGCAATTCGCACCAGTCGTAGACATCTTCGAACAGCGGGTCGAATTCGTTGGCCGCTTCAATGGAGAACGACTGCCGACCGATTTCCGGACGGCCCGAGCGGCCGATCGGCGGCTGCAACGGATAGTCGGGGTCGTCGCTGCGCTTGGTCAGGTAGAACTCCATTTCCGGCGCCACGATCGGCTGCCAGCCCTTGTCGGCATACAGCTTCAAAACTTTCTTGAGGACGTTGCGCGGCGACAGCTCGATCGGGTTGCCTTGCTTGTCGTAGGTGTCGTGGATCACCTGCGCGGTCGGCTCGATCGCCCACGGCACCAGGTACACGGCGTTCTGGTCGGGGCGGCAGATCATGTCGATGTCGGCCGGGTCGAGCAGTTCGTAATAGATGTCGTCTTCGACGTAGTCGCCGGTCACGGTCTGCAGCAGCACGCTCTCCGGCAGACGCATGCCTTTCTCGGCGATGAACTTGTTGGTCGGCGAAATCTTGCCCCGGGTAATGCCGGTCAAGTCGCCGATCATGCATTCGACTTCTGTGATCTTGCGGTCTTTCAACCAATCGGTGAGCTGGTCGAGGTTGTTACTCATAAATGCCTCTGGGCTGAGTCTCCTGACGCGATGTCAGGCAATTTTGACGCTTGCGGCGTCGCGTTAAAGGGGGCTTGCTCGCGCAGTGCCGGCTTACGCCTGGCACCGCGCATAGACAATGAAAGAGGAGCTTACCTGCCCTTGACGCTGGCGTTGCATTTCCCGTGCACTTTGCAAACGTGCAGAATCACAAGCATGACGCTGAGTGCGGCACGGGCTTTGGGAGGGAAAGAGTTCTATAGTGAAAGGAGACGCCATAAAGCGGATGCTGTGCCCGACGTCCAGAATATCGGACGCTGCCGTTTTGCCGGATGTTGACGAGCGTGTCGTCGACAGGCTGCGCGCCTTGCTGGCTGCGCTCCGGACGGATTGATCGCCACTGATGTGATGAGCATGCAGACCGGACTGTTGCGAGCAGTCGGTGATGCCGATTAACGGCAGGCGAGACATGAAGCACCCCGGTATTATTGCTGTTATGGGTTTGACCGGAGCTTAGCCTTGTTCATTTTTTTACACAACACCCCCGTAAAAAATACAACACGGCCTGCTCAAGCCCGCAGCTGAGCAACGTTCAAGGTTTGAAAAAACGCCCCAAAGTGCCCCATAAATGCCCTTCAAGCGCTTTTTCGGGGCAAAAAAGGCCTCGCTTGACTTCGGCAGGCCGTTCGGGTTGACTGAAACCAGAAAAGATCAATGATTGATATTTTTAACAACAAAGGTGTTGCATCATGTCGGTACCCCCGCGTGCCGTTCAGCTTAACGAAGCGAACGCGTTCCTTAAGGAACATCCTGAGGTTCTGTACGTTGACCTTCTGATTGCGGATATGAATGGTGTGGTGCGCGGCAAGCGCATCGAACGCACCAGCCTCCACAAGGTTTACGAGAAAGGCATCAACCTGCCGGCCTCTCTATTTGCTCTGGATATCAATGGCTCCACGGTGGAAAGCACCGGTCTGGGCCTGGACATCGGCGACGCCGATCGCATCTGCTATCCGATCCCCGATACCCTGTGCAACGAGCCATGGCAGAAGCGCCCGACCGCGCAGCTGTTGATGACCATGCACGAACTCGAAGGCGATCCGTTCTTCGCCGATCCCCGTGAAGTGCTGCGCCAGGTGGTGACCAAGTTCGACGAGCTCGGCCTGACCATCTGCGCCGCCTTCGAACTCGAGTTTTACCTGATCGACCAGGAAAACGTGAACGGCCGTCCGCAGCCGCCACGCTCGCCGATCTCCGGCAAACGCCCGCACTCGACGCAGGTCTACCTGATCGACGACCTCGACGAATACGTCGACTGCCTCCAGGACATTCTGGAAGGTGCCAAAGAGCAAGGCATCCCGGCCGATGCGATCGTCAAGGAAAGTGCCCCGGCGCAGTTCGAAGTGAACCTGCACCACGTCGCCGACCCGATCAAGGCCTGCGACTACGCCGTCCTGCTCAAGCGTCTGATCAAGAACATCGCCTACGACCATGAAATGGACACCACCTTCATGGCCAAGCCGTATCCGGGCCAGGCGGGCAATGGTCTGCACGTACACATTTCGATTCTGGACAAAGCCGGCAAAAACATTTTTGCCAGCGAGGATCCCGAGCAGAACGCCGCGCTGCGTCACGCGATCGGCGGTGTGCTCGAGACCCTGCCGGCGCAGATGGCTTTCCTCTGCCCGAACGTCAACTCCTACCGTCGCTTCGGCGCGCAGTTCTACGTACCGAACTCGCCGTGCTGGGGCCTGGACAACCGCACCGTGGCGATCCGCGTACCAACCGGTTCTGCCGATGCCGTACGTATCGAGCACCGCGTGGCCGGCGCCGACGCCAACCCGTACCTGCTGATGGCTTCGGTACTGGCCGGCGTGCACCACGGCCTGGTCAACAAGATCGAACCGGGCGCGCCTGTCGAAGGCAACAGCTACGAGCAGAACGAACAGAGCCTGCCGAACAACTTGCGCGATGCCCTGCGCGAGCTGGACGACAGCGAGGTGATGGCCAAGTACATCGATCCGAAGTACATCGATATCTTCGTCGCCTGCAAGGAAAGCGAGCTGGAGGAGTTCGAACACTCCATCTCCGACCTTGAGTACAACTGGTATCTGCATACCGTTTAAATGGTTTGCAGCTTCAAAAAAACGCCGTTGGCTGATTCAGCCAGCGGCGTTTTTTTATGGCCGAACACAAAACCTGTGGCGAGGGGATTTATCCCCGTTGGGTTGCGAAGCAGCCCCAAATCCATCCCACTCGGTGCGTCAGGAATACCCGGCTCTCAGGGTTTACGACTGCTGCGCAGCCGAACGGGGCGGTGCGACGTTTCGCTAAATCCCCTCGCTACAGGGTACTGGCAGACAACACCTGAACCGCCTCGTACAATGCCCGCTGCCCCGCAGGAGACTTCCATGACGCGTCCCGCCACCGTTCGCAAACCCCGTGCCCGCAGTCAGGCGCGGATCGATTCGATCCTCGATGCCGCGCGCACGCTGCTGGCGGCCGAGGGCGTGGCCAGTCTGTCGATCTACAGCGTCGCCGAGCGCGCGCAGATTCCGCCCTCCTCCGTGTATCACTTCTTCGCCAGCGTACCGGCGCTGCTCGAAGCACTGACTGCTGATGTCCACGCAGCCTTCCGCGCTTGCCTGCAAGCGCCGATCAATCACGATGCTTTGCGTGACTGGCGTGATCTGTCGCGACTGGTCGAACAGCGCATGCTGGAGATCTACGACGAAGACGCCGCCGCGCGGCAGTTGATCCTGGCGCAACACGGCCTGACCGAAGTGACCCAGGCCGACCGCCAGCACGATCTGGAACTGGGCGACCTGATGCACAAGCTGTTCGACCAGCATTTCGAGTTGCCAAGGCTGCCGGACGATGTCGATGTGTTTGCCCTGGCGATGGAACTGGGCGACCGGGTCTATGCCCGTTCGGTGCAGCAGCACGGGCAGATCACCCCGCGCATGGCCGAGGAAGGGATGCGCGTGTTTGATGCCTACATTGGCCTGTATCTACCGCCGTATCTGCCCAAGCGCTGAGACATGATCGTTCCCACGCGCAGCAAAGGAATGCAGCCCGTGACGCTCCGCGTCACTGGACGCGGAGCGTCCCTAGAGGCATTCCCACGCGGAGCATGGGAACGATCGACAGGCACAAAAAACCCCGCAGGGCTCACACCCTCCGGGGTTGTTTTTTGTTCACCGGCTTACAACTTGGCGATCGATACCTCGGTGGATTTCACAAAGGCGATCACCTCACTGCCGACCACCAGCTCCAGCTCTTTAACAGAGCGGGTAGTGATCACCGAAGTGACGATGCCCGAAGCGGTCTGCACGTCGATTTCCGACAGCACGTCGCCGAGGACGATTTCCTTGATCGAGCCTTTGAACTGGTTGCGCACGTTGATGGCTTTGATAGTCATGGCATTTCTCCTAGGATCGAAATGAGCTGCAAGCGGCAAGCTATAAGCTGCAAGTAAAAGCACCAGGCTTGTTCTTGCGGCTTGTAGCTTGAAGCTTGCAGCTGCTTCATTGCGCCCAACGCAATTGCGTAGGCAGGGGTGAAACGGGTTCCGGCGCCGGCGGTTCGCCGGGCAGGGACAGAACACGGTTGAGCACTTCGGTTTCCAGTGCGGCGAGGCGATGCGAGCCACGGACACGCGGGCGCGGCAGTTCGACGTGCAGGTCGAGGCCGACTTCGCCGTCCTCGATCAGGATCACCCGATCGGCAATCGCCACCGCTTCACTGACGTCATGGGTCACCAGCAGCACGGTAAAACCGTGTTGCTGCCACAGCCGTTCGATGAGTTGCTGCATCTCGATGCGGGTCAGGGCATCCAGTGCGCCGAGCGGTTCGTCGAGCAGCAGCAGGCGCGGCTGGTGAATCAGCGCCCGGGCCAGCGCCACGCGCTGCTTCTGGCCACCGGACAACGCCGCCGGCCATTCATTGGCGCGATCAGCCAGACCCACGGCTTCCAGTGCATCCAGCGCTTGCTGGCGCCAGTTGCCCTTGAGACCGAGACCGACGTTGTCGATGATCTTTTTCCACGGCAGCAGCCGCGCTTCCTGGAACATCAGCCGGGTATCGTCGCGCGCCTGGCTGAGCGGCGCGGAGCCGGCCAGCAGCTCGCCGCCAGTCGGTTGATCGAGGCCGGCGAGCAAGCGCAAGAACGTGCTCTTGCCACAACCGCTGCGCCCGACCACGGCGACAAATTGCCCCGCCGGAATGTGCAGATCGATGTCGCGCAGCACCTGCCGCGCGCCGAAGGTTTTCTGCAGGTTGCGCACCGCCAGCGGAATCCCGCGCAACAGGCGTGAAGGTTGTTGAGCGGTCATGCCGCACCTCCCTTGGCAACCTGATAGGCCGGGTGCCAGCGCAGCCACACACGTTCGAGTCCACGGGCGGCGAGGTCGGCGAGTTTGCCGAGCACCGCGTAAAGCAGGATCGCCAGCACCACCACGTCGGTCTGCAAGAACTCTCGAGCGTTCATCGCCAGATAGCCGATGCCGGAGCTGGCCGAGATGGTTTCAGCGACGATCAGCGTCAGCCACATGAAGCCCAAAGCGAAGCGCACGCCAACCAGAATCGACGGCAACGCACCCGGCAGAATCACCTGCCAGAACAGGCTGAAACCGCTCAGGCCATAACTGCGCGCCATCTCCACCAGCGCCGGGTCGACGTTGCGGATGCCGTGATACGTGTTCAGGTAAATCGGAAACAAGGTGCCCAGCGCCACCAGAAAAATCTTCGCTGACTCGTCGATCCCGAACCACAGGATCACCAGCGGAATCAGCGCCAGATGCGGCACGTTGCGGATCATCTGCACCGAGCTGTCGAGCAGGCGCTCGCCCCACTTCGACAGGCCGGTGATGAAACCCAGCACCAGACCAATGCTGCCGCCGATGGTAAAACCGAGTGCCGCGCGCCAGCCGCTGATCGCCAGGTGCGTCCAGATCTCGCCGCTGCGTACCAGACTGACGCCGGCTTCGATCACTGCCACCGGTGCCGGCAGAATCCGTGTCGATAACCAGCCCGCCGACACCGACAACTGCCACACCGCCAGCAGCAACACCGGCAACGCCCAAGGCGCGAGGCTGTGGATAAATTTGTTCATGGCCGCGCCTCAGCTCTGCGATGCGGCTTTGGGCAGGATGTCGTTGGCGACCATCTCGCCGAACGGGCTGACATAACCGGCGCTCTTCGGCAGTTCCGGGCGTTCAACGTCGAGGTGCGGGAACAGCAGCTCCGCCACGCGATACGATTCTTCGAGGTGTGGATAACCGGAGAAGATGAAGGTGTCGATGCCCAGATCGGCATATTCCTTGACCCGCGCTGCCACGGTCGGGCCATCGCCGACCAGCGCAGTACCGGCACCGCCACGTACCAGACCGACGCCGGCCCAGAGGTTGGGGCTGACTTCGAGGTTGTCGCGGCTGCCGCCGTGCAGCGCGGCCATGCGTTGCTGGCCGACCGAATCGAAGCGCGCCAGCGAAGCCTGCGCACGCTGGATGGTGTCGTCGTCCAGATGCGAGATCAGCCGGTCCGCAGCCTGCCAGGCTTCGGCGTTGGTTTCACGCACGATCACATGCAGACGAATGCCGAAGCGCACGGTACGGCCGAGTTTGGCGGCTTTGGCCCGGACTTGTGCGATCTTCTCGGCAACCGCTGCCGGTGGTTCGCCCCAGGTCAGCACCATCTCGACCTGCTCGGCGGCCAGATCCTGCGCCGCTTCCGAAGAGCCACCGAAATACAGCGGCGGACGCGGTTGCTGGATCGGCGGATAGAGCAACTTGGCACCCTTGACGCTGATGTGCTCGCCGTCGTAATCGACGGTTTCGCCTTCCAGCACACGGCGCCAGATGCGGGTGAACTCCACCGAGGCCTGATAGCGTTCTTCGTGATTGAGGAACAGTCCGTCACCGGCCAGTTCTTCCGGATCGCCACCGGTGACCAGATTGAACAGCGCACGCCCGCCGGACAAGCGATCCAGCGTTGCTGCCTGGCGCGCCGCGACCGTCGGGGAAATGATCCCGGGGCGCAGGGCGACCAGAAACTTCAGGCGCTGGGTCACCGGAATCAGCGAGGCTGCCACCAGCCATGAGTCTTCGCAGGAGCGTCCAGTGGGAATCAGCACCCCGCCAAAACCCAGACGATCCGCCGCTTGCGCGACCTGTTGCAGATAACCGTGATCAACCGCGCGGGCGCCTTCGGCGGTGCCAAGGTAATGGCCGTCGCCGTGGGTTGGCAGGAACCAGAAGATGTTGAGGCTCATGGAGTGGTCTCCTTATGGATTCGAATTACTGGGCTGGGGAGCTTTGGGCCACAGCGGCCGGCGGGGTCCAGATCACATCCTTGATGCTCAACGGCTTGGGAATCAGCTTGAGCTGGAAGAACGTGTCGGCGATTTTCTGTTGCGCGGCGACCACTTCCGGAGTCACGAACAACGCGCCGTAGCCCTGGCGTTTCACCGAGGTCAGGGTGATGTCCGCCGGCAGGCCCAGCAGCGGCGCGACCTGTTGCGTCACGTCTTCGGGATTGGCTTGCGACCATTCACCGACCGCGCGCACCTCTTCGACGAGGGTCTTGATTACCTCGGGATTTTTCTGCGCGTAAGGTTTGGTCGCGAGATAGAACTGGTGGTTGTCGACGATGCCTTTGCCGTCACGCAGGGTGTGCGCTTGCAGTTGTTTCTCGGCAGCGGCCTGATACGGATCCCAGATGACCCAGGCGTCAACGCTGCCACGTTCGAACGCAGCGCGGGCATCGGCCGGCGGCAGGAACACGGTCTGAATATCGCTGTACTTGAGGCCGGCGTCTTCCAGTGCACGCACCAGCAGGTAGTGCACGTTGGAGCCTTTGTTCAGGGCGACTTTCTTGCCTTTGAGATCGGCCACCGATTTGATCGGCGAGTCTTTCGGCACGAGGATCGCTTCGCTGTTCGGCGCTGGCGGTTCGTAAGCAACGTAGAGCAGATCAGCGCCGGCAGCTTGAGCGAAAACCGGTGGGGTTTCGCCGGTCACACCAAAGTCGATCGAGCCGACGTTGAGGCCTTCGAGCAGCTGCGGGCCGCCGGGAAACTCAGTCCATTGCACGTCGACGCCTTGCGCGGCGAGGCGTTTTTCCAGCGTGCCCTTGGCTTTGAGCAGCACCAGCGTGCCGTACTTCTGATAACCGATCCGCAATGTCTCGGCTTGAGCTTGGGTGATGGCGCCGAAGGTGACAGCCGCAGCAAACAGAGCGACCAGACCACGACGCAAAAATACAGTGCGCATAGCGCTCTCCTTTTTGCTGTTGGGTTTTGGCTGCACCTGCTTGCCCGTTGGCGGGCGAGTAAGGCCAGTACTTCAAATTTCGATGAGGCTTAAATGCTCCAGCGAGCACTCAACAAACGTTCGTTCAGCAGGCCCGGCTCCAGCGGTTTCGGCCGGCGCGCCATGGCGCCGATGAACTGGTCCAGGGCCTCGTGCAAGCGTTGCTCCAGGGCCGGCGCCAGTTGCGCGGTGGCACTGCCTTCGCCGTAAGCGATCTGGCTGTCCTCGGCGAAAATGCCCTGAAGCATTTCCTGCGCTTTGAGTGCCGACAGCACAGGCTTGAGCGCGTAATCGACCACCAGCATGTGGGCGATGCTGCCGCCGGTAGCCATCGGCAAGACAACCTTGTGATTCAAGGCACGCTCCGGCAGCAGATCCAGCAGGGTCTTCAGCGCACCGGAAAACGAGGCCTTGTACACCGGTGTGGCGATCAGCAGGCCATCGGCGTTTGCGATCTGTTGCAGCAGGTCGAGGACCTTCGGGCTGTCGAAGCGCGCGTGGAGCAGATCCTCGGCCGGGAAGTCCCGCACCTGATAACTCACCACTTCCACCCCTTGCTGTTGCAACCAGCGTTGCGAACGCTCCAGCAGCACCCCGGAACGGGAGCGCAGGCTGGGGCTGCCACCGAGTGAGACGACCAGCATTGCAGATTCCTTTAAGCGTTACGGGCGATTCGCAGGCTGCGATCTCGCTTCAATGGCAGTGACCTTACCAGCTGATTTATATATCCATAAATCATATTTATTCATTTGTTTATGCATTTAAGAGATATACCGCTGCGCAGAATACAGGCGAAAAAAAAGGCCGTCGAAACGGCCGAAATTCCCCTGCGTTGTAGTCACACGAAGATCGTTCCCACGCTCTGCGTGGCAATGAATCCATGGACGCTCCGCGTCCACTGTGACGCGGAGCGTCACGGGCGGCATTCCCACGCAGAGCGTGGGAACGATCAAAATCTCACTGACTTATTTGTTCGGCTGCGGCGTCAGGCGTAGGTACGGCTTCACCGCGCGATAGCCTTTCGGGAAGCGCTGCTTGATCTCGTCCTCATCCTTGAGCGACGGCACGATCACCACTTCTTCACCGTCCTGCCAGTTGGCCGGGGTGGCGACCTTGTAGTTGTCGGTGAGCTGCAGCGAGTCGATCACCCGCAGGATCTCGTGAAAGTTGCGCCCGGTGCTCGCCGGATAGGTGATGGTCAGGCGAATCTTCTTGTTCGGATCGATGACGAACAGTGAACGCACAGTCAGCGTGTCATTGGCGTTCGGGTGGATCAGATCGTAGAGATCGGAGACCTTGCGATCGGCATCGGCCAGGATCGGGAAGTTGACGATGGTGTTCTGGGTTTCGTTGATGTCCTCGATCCACTTGTGGTGCGAGTCCACCGGGTCGACCGACAGCGCGATGGCTTTGACGCCGCGCTGGCTGAATTCATCCTTGAGCTTGGCGGTGAAACCCAGCTCGGTGGTGCACACCGGAGTGAAGTCCGCCGGATGGGAAAACAGCACGCCCCAGCTATCGCCCAGCCATTCGTGGAAACGAATTTTACCGGCGCTGGAGTCCTGTTCGAAATCGGGGGCGATGTCGCCGAGTCTGAGGCTCATGGTGCTGCTCCTGATGAGGGATGGGAGACAACAACTGTAGCTCGGGATCAATCAGCGTGAAAAAGAATAAATAACTAGATATCTAGATCATTAGTGAATATTAAACATCTGTTCATTGGACACCAGACGGCATCGCGACGAACATCCAACGCAAGGTTCGAGAAGGCCTTGAGTTGCAGCAAAGAGGGAAATCGAGAAGGGCTTACGGGGGTGAGCCTGACTCGAAACGCAAAAGCCCCGTCCGGCGCGATGCCGGACGGGGCTTTTTTTCTTCAGTTGCTCGAGCGCTATTACAACAGCGGGATCGAGTAGCTGAGGATCAGACGGTTTTCGTCCTGGTCGCGTTGACCAGCGATGTCGGTGCGCCACGAAGCGTTTTTCCACATAAAGCCGACGTTCTTCAACGGGCCTTCCGGAACCACGTACGCCACGGTCAAATCGCGTTCCCACTCGGAAGCGCCATTCGAGGTCTGGACGCCACGAGCGTAGGTATCAACGTTGTCACCACGCAGATAAACCATGCCAGCGGTCAGGCCAGGCACGCCAACCTTGGCGAAGTCGTAGGAGTAGCGTGCTTGCCAAGTGCGCTCGCCGGCACGGTTGAACTTCTGGATCTGCATGTCGGTGATGGTGTAGTTAGACGAGCCGTCACCCTGGTTCAGCCAAGGGAAGTCGCTGCTGCCATTACTCACCTGATAGCCACCACCAAAGGTGTGACCGGCAACGGTGTAAAGGAACAAGCCGCTGTACAGGTTGTTGTCGACCTTACCTTTGCCGTTACCCAGCGTACTGTTGCCGTACGCACCGTTGCTGAAGTAGTCCGAATCGTTGCCATTGCGGCCGTCATCGGAGCTATTGAAGTACCGGAAGTCGGACTTCAACACACCTGGGCCAATCGACCAGTTATGCACCAGACCCAGGAAATGCTGCTTGTAGAAGTTTTCCAGGTTGCCGTAGTAGTACTGGGCCGTCAGATCCTTGGTGATCTTGTAGTCACCACCCGCGTAGATGAACTTGTTGCTGTTTGTGGTGCGCGCAGTTGCGCCACCGATCGACAGCTGCTCATTGTTGCTGGAGTTACGACCTTTCACATGTTCGATCTGGCCACCGACCAGAGTCAGGTCCTTGATCTCGCCGGAAGTGATCTGGCCACCCTGCCAGGTTTGTGGCAGCAGACGACCATCGTTGGTGACGATGACCGGGTTCTTCGGCTGCAAGGTACCCAGCTTCAGTTCGGTCTGGGAAATCTTGGCTTTGGCCGTCAGACCCAGGCTGGAGAAGTTATCAACCGCCTGACCGTTGGATTCGCTTGGGAAAACAGTGCCGCCGTAGGCACTGCCAGGGGTGCCATCACCGTTAACGTTACCGTTGGTGCCGCCACCCGAATCCAGACGTACGCCCAGCAGGCCGATGGCATCGATACCGAAGCCGACAGTGCCTTGGGTGTAACCCGAAATGAAACGCAGATCGAAGCCTTGGCCCCATTCTTCGTTGCGACTTGGTTCGGCAGTGCCGTTACGGTTGTCAGTGTTGATGTAGAAGTTGCGCAGACCCAGAGTAGCCTTGCTGTCTTCGATGAAACCGGCGGCGCCTGCCTGCTGCGCCATAACCCCAACGGCCACAGCCAGGGCCAAGGTGGACTTGTTCATGTATCGCTCCTCTCGTTCTAATTCTTGTGTTCCTGGTTCGGGGTCGATTTGCCCTGAATCCTAAGATGCGCGATTAGCGCCAGACCGTGACTGCCAAGTCAATCGTAACCTTGTGTGTCTACGACCATCGTCTAATCGCCAGTGATTGGGTCCCTGCAGCGTAAAGACTTCCTGATAATCCCAAAAAGAATTTATTCATTCTTTTTCATACCATTCGGGTATATGGCCCATTAATGGCCCTCTTCGCCGGGAAACAGCGTATCGGCGCCTAAGCTCATTCCTAAATGGTATTTGTTGACCTTTTTTTAGATCGATTAGCTTTGCCGTGCTCCCAACACGGCAAATCCCATCGAAAAGGCGACGCATCATGGCGAAACGCGCACTATCAAGTCAATTTGTTACAGTTTGTGTGTCGGCACTGTTTTCTTTTTCCGCACATGCCGCCGGTCTGACGGTCGGCTACCAGACCGGGATCGATCCGAGCAAAGTGCCGCAGGCCGATGGTGTCTATGAAAAAACCATCGGCGAGCAGATCGACTGGCGTCGTTTCAACAGCGGCCCGGAAGTCGTCACTGCCATTGCTTCTGGCGACGTGCAGATCGGCAACCTTGGCTCAAGCCCACTGGCAGCAGCTGCTTCACGCAATCTGCCGATCGTGGCGTTTATCGTTTCGGCGCAGATTAATGCCGCCGAAGCCTTGGTGGTGCGCAACGGCAGCGGCATCGACAAACCGCAGGACCTGATCGGTAAAACCATCGCCACACCGTTCGTGTCGACCTCGCACTACAGTCTGCTTGGGGCGCTGAAGCACTGGGGCCTGAATACTTCGCAAGTCAAAGTGGTCAACCTGCAACCGGTGGAAATCGCCGCCGCGTGGAAGCGTGGCGACATTGACGGGGCGTTTGTCTGGTCGCCGGCACTGGGCGAGATCCGCAAGACCGGCAAGACCCTGACCGATGCGGCCCAAGTCGGCCAGTGGGGCGCGCCGACCTTCGAAGTGTGGGTGGCGCGCAAGGACTTTGCCGAGAAGCATCCCGAGGTCGTGGCCAAGTTTGCCAGGGTCACCCTGGACTCGTTCGCTGATTACGCCGCGCACAAGGACAGCTGGACGGCGGACTCGGTGCCTGTGCAGAAAATCGCCAAATTGACCGGCGCCAATGCGGTGGATGTACCGGAACTGCTGGCCGGGTCGGCATTCCCGGATGCCAAGGCGCAGCAAAGCACCGCGCTGCTGGACGGCGGCACCGCCAAGGCCATTGCCGAAACGGCGAAATTCCTGAAGGAACAAGGCAAGGTCGAGACGGTGCTACCTGATTATTCGCCGTACGTCAGTGCCAAATTCATCACTGACTGAATGCAGAACCCTGTAGTGAGGGGATTTATCCCCGCTGGGTCGCGTAGCGACCACCTATGTTTTCACTTGGAAACGCTAGGGGACTGCTGCGCAGTCCAGCGGGGATGAATCCCCTCGCCACAGACCTCGCTGTTGTTCAGAGGGTCTTTTCGAAGATCTTCGAGTTGCGCTGATAGTTGTACAGCGACGCCCGTGCCGCTGGCAGGCGTTCCACGCTGCTCGGCTCGAATCCGCGCTCGCGGAACCAGTGCGCGGTGCGCGTGGTGAGTACGAACAGGGTTTTCAAACCCTGCGCCCGCGCACGGGTTTCGATGCGTTCTAGCAATTCGTCGCCGCGTCCGCCATGGCGATACTCGGGATTCACCGCCAGGCACGCCAGTTCGCCGGCATCGGAATCGGCAATCTGATACAGCGCCGCACAGGCGATGATCATGCCTTCGCGCTCGACCACGCTGAACTGCTCGATCTCGCGCTCCAGCACTTCCCGCGAGCGGCGCACCAGAATGCCCTGCTCTTCCAGCGGACTGATCAGGTCGAGCAGGCCGCCGACGTCTTCAATCGCCGCCTCGCGCACCAATTCGAATTGCTCCTGCGCCACCAGCGTACCGCCACCGTCACGGGTGAACAGTTCGGTCAGCAGTGCGCCGTCTTCGGCGTAACTGACGATATGACTGCGCGCCACGCCGCCACGGCAGGCTTCGGCGGCGGCATCGAGCAACTCCGCTTGATAGTTGCTCATGCCCAGACGCTGCAAATGGGCCGGCACTTGCTGTGGGCGCAGTTCGCGCACCAGTTTGCCGTTCTCGTCGATCAGGCCGAGCTCGGCGCCGAACAACAGCAGCTTGTCCGCGCCCAGATCAATGGCGGCGCGAGTGGCGACGTCTTCGCAGGCAAGGTTGAAGATCTCGCCGGTCGGCGAATAGCCCAGCGGCGACAGCAGCACGATCGAGCGCTCGTCGAGAAGGCGGTTGATGCCCTTGCGATCAACCCGACGCACTTCACCGGTGTGGTGATAGTCGACACCTTCCAGCACACCGATCGGCCGCGCGGTGACGAGGTTGCCGCTGGCCACGCGCAGGCGCGAGCCCTGCATCGGCGACGAGGCCATGTCCATCGACAGGCGCGCTTCGATGGCGATGCGCAACTGGCCGACCGCGTCGATCACACATTCCAGGGTCGCGGCATCGGTGATGCGCATGCCGTGATGGTAATGCGGGGTCAGGCCACGGGCGGCGAGGCGGGTTTCGATCTGCGGGCGCGAGCCGTGCACCAGCACCAGACGCACGCCCAGACTGTGCAGCAAGACCAGGTCGTGGACGATATTGCCGAAATTCGGATGCTCGACGCCGTCGCCAGGCAGCATGACGACGAAGGTGCAATCGCGGTGGGCATTGATGTAAGGGGACGCGTGGCGAAGCCAATTAACGTATTCGGGCATGAACCTGGGCCTGTAATAAAGAGCAGCCGAAAAAAGGGGCGAAACGAAAAACGCACAGCGGGCTGATGGTTATCGTCGGAACAGGCTTGGCGACACGCGCGCTCTCCTCATGAATACGGGTTGGATTCCCGGTAATTTAACTGTGCCCTGTAGGAGCTGCCGCAGGCTCGGGCCGCGTTCGGACGATCTTTTGATGTTGCTTTAAAGATCAAGATCAAAAGATCGTCCGAACGCGGCCCGAGCCTTCGGCAGCTCCTACGAGGAATGCGTTCAATCCTTCAGGCAGTAATGTTCAATCAACTGCCGAATCAGATGCACGGTAGGCTGCAAACGTGACATTTCAAGGTACTCGCCGGGTTGATGCGCGCAGGCAATGTCGCCGGGGCCGAGGACGATGGTTTCGCAGCCGAGGCGCTGAAGATAAGGCGCTTCGGTGCCGAACGCTACTGCTTCGGCGCGATGGCCGGTGAGCTTTTCGGCGATGCGCACCAGTTCGGCATCCTCTGACTGTTCGAACGGCGGCACTTCCGGGAACAGCGGTTTGTAATCGATTTTCACCTTATGCCGCTCGGCCACCGGGTTGAGCTTGCGCAGGATTTCCGCGCGCAGCAGGTTCGGGTCCATGCCCGGCAGCGGCCGCAGGTCAAACTCCAGCGAGCATTGGCCGCAGATGCGATTGGGGTTGTCGCCACCATGGATGCAGCCGAAGTTCATCGTCGGTTGCGGCACGCTGAATTGTGGATTGCTGAATTCGCGCTGCCACAACAGGCGCAGACCGCGCAGTTCGCCGATGGCATCGTGCATCGCTTCAAGGGCGCTGTGGCCCAGGCGTGGATCAGACGAGTGGCCGCTCTGCCCGAGAATGTCGATGCGCTCCATCATGATGCCTTTGTGCATGCGAATCGGCTTGAGCCCGGTCGGCTCGCCGATCACCGCCGCGCGGCCCAGCGGTTGCCCGGCCTCGGCCAGCGCGCGGGCGCCGGACATCGAGCTTTCTTCGTCGCAGGTGGCGAGGATCAGCAGCGGTTGCTTGAACGGCTGATCAAGCAGCGGCTGCACGGCTTCGATGATCAGCGCGAAGAAACCCTTCATGTCACAACTGCCCAGCCCGACCCAGCGGCCATCGACTTCGGTGAGCTTCAGCGGGTCGGTCTGCCACAACGCGTCGTCGTACGGCACGGTGTCGCTGTGCCCGGCCAGCACCAGGCCGCCGGGGCCGCTGCCGAAACTGGCGAGCAGATTGAATTTGCCGGGGCTGACCTGCTGGATATCGCAGCTGAAACCCAGGTCACCGAGCCAGCCCGCCAGCAGATCGATGACGGCGCGGTTGGACTGGTCCAGGTTCGGTTGGGTACAGCTGACCGATGGCGCGGCAATCAGCGCGGCGAACTGGTCTTGCATGGACGGCAATGGCATCACTGACTCCAGGTCCCGGATTGAGGCCCACTATAGAACCATCCGGCGCGCGGAATAAACCGCCGCAGGGCGTAGGAAGTTTGACTCCTGTACACTGCACGGCCTTGGCAGCCACACATTCCCCCGGCTGCGCTCCCGATTCTGGATGTTCCGGCCATGCAAAAAGAAACTGAAATCAAACTCCGCGTCAGCCGCGAAACCCTCGCTGCCCTGCGCGAGCACCCGCTGCTGAAGAAACGCAACAAAAGTGGCTGGGAACGCCGTGAGTTGATGAACCAGTACTTCGACACCCCCGAGCGCGACCTCGCCCAGGCCAAAGTCGCCCTGCGCCTGCGCAAGGACGGTGACGAAGTGATTCAGACCCTCAAGACCCGTGGCCAGAGCGTCGCCGGTCTGTCCGAGCGTAACGAGTACGACTGGAAACTGGCGAAAGCCAAGCTCGATGTGAAGAAACTCGACGGCGAATGCTGGCCCGAGGCATTGGCCGAGCTGGACAAGAAAACCCTCAAGCCGATCTTCACCACCGATTTCGTCCGCGAGCGCGCCGAAATCGCCTGGGGCCGTGGCAAGACCAAAGTGGTCATCGAAGCCGCGTTGGATCTCGGTCACGTAGTGGTCGGCAAGCAGAAGGAAGAAATCTGCGAGCTGGAACTGGAGCTGCGCGAAGGCGAGCCTGCCGCGTTGCTGGAACTGGCTGCCGAACTGGCCGAAACCCTGGCGCTGATGCCATGCGATATCAGCAAGGCCGAGCGCGGTTATCGCCTGCACGACGCCAACAGCTACTCGCTTAGCCTGCCAGCGCCGCAGCTGACCAGCGAAACCCGTCTCGACGACGCCTTCGCCGCGTTGAGCTGGCATTTGCTCGGCAGCAGCCAGCGTCTGGCCGAACAATATCGCTTCAACGGCCACTGGCGCCTGTTGCAGGATTGGGTCGAGAACCTCGCGGAAATGCGCGCCCTGCTCAGCAGCCTGGGCCAGGCGGCGCCGCGTCAGTCGACCCACGATTTGCGCGTGGCCCTCGATGCCTTGCTCGAAGACTGGCGCCCACTGGTACAGGTCGGCATCGAAGACGAAGACGTGCGCAAAGCCGCGCCGGAGCAGTTCCTCGAAGAGCTGGAAGACCCGCGCTGGGGCCAGTTCTCGCTGAACGCTTCACGCTGGCTGTTGGCCCGCACCTGGACCGCCGACCGCAATACTCGCGGCAATCGTCAGGGTGACGCGCAACTGCACAGCTGGTTGCCGCGTCTGCTGGGCGAAGAAGCCACTGCTCTGCAGCTGCAACGCTATCAGCAGCAGCCGGAAGATCTTGCTGAACAACTGCCGCGTATCGAACGCATTCAGGTCTGGTTGCACCACGCGCGCAACGTGCTGGACATCCCGGAAATGGATCGCCTTTACGGTGAGCTGAACAAACTGGCGCAATTGGCCAACGAGCCGACCATCACCGACGAACTGCTCGATGCACGCAAGCATCAGGCGATTGCGGTGTACCAGAACCGCGCCTGGAAAATCCTGCTGCGCAGCTAAACACCTTCCCACCCGATCGTTCCCACGCTCTGCGTGGGAACGCCTCAATGGACGCTCTGCGTCCGCTTTGGGACGCAGAGCGTCCCGGGCTGCATTCCCACGCGGAGCGTGGGAACGATCAAGCGGGGACTGCTGCGCAGCCCAGCGGGGATAAATCCCCTCGCCACGAAGGCCATCCGCACTAGACCGGCAGGCTGGTGGTGGACTTGATCTCCGACAGCGCCACGATCGAATTCACTTCCTGTATCCCCGGCACCAGCGACAGCTTCTCGAAGAAGAACCGCTCGTACGCCTCGATATCCGCCGCGACAATGCGCAGCATGAAATCCACCGCCCCCATCAGCACATAACACTCCAGCACTTCCGGAAAGCCGCGAATCGCCTCGGTGAATTCGGTGAAGTTCGAACGCCCATGAGCGTTGAGTTTGATCTCGGCAAAAATCTGCGTGTTCAGGCCGATCTTCTTGCGATCCAGCAAGGTCACCTGGCCGCGAATGATGCCCTCCTCCTTCATCCGCTGAATCCGCCGCCAGCACGGCGATTGCGACAGGCCCACCTGCTCGGCGATCTGCGCGCTCGACAGCGAAGCGTCTTCCTGGAGCAAGGCGAGAATCTTGCGGTCGTAGGCGTCCAGCTCGGCATGCATAACTATTCCTTAAAAACCGTGTTTTGCGAATTACTGAGCTCGATAAATCGCCCCAAGCGTCGATCATAGCCAAGAAATACCCCGCACCGAATGTAAAAATTTCTCCAGTGATTTTGGAGACTCGCCATGCCGCACCTTGAAGCCGTGAACAGCCCCGCCGCCCGCGCTGATGTCTGGAACGTCAACAACGCCCACTGCCTGGCGCAATACCAAATCCTCGCCGAGGCCGAGCCGGATCTGCTGGTGCGCGTGTTGAATCTGTTCGCCTTGCAATTTCTGACGCCGGAGCAGGTCAAGGTCCAGCGCCAGGACGATCTGCTGTCGATCGATCTGCTCATGAGCGGCCTGAGCTGGCATCGCGCGCAAGTGATCGCGGAGAAACTGCGTAACCTGATCAGCGTCTGCGCAGTGGATCTGCACAACGCCGACGCGGCGTGGCAGGCGCCCGCCCAGGCGGCCGGCTGACAAATCCGGCAACGGCTTCGTCGGGTAGTGGCCCAACGGTCAGCCGGGCCACGACTATCCTTTTGCGCATGACGCTTAAAAAGGAAAGCCGCATGTCCGTTCAATTTGTCACTCAGGACCGCTGGCTGGACCTCAACGATGTGTTACGGGAACTGGTCGCCCAAGGCTTCATCTGCCAGGACGCGGCGGAACAGGCGCTCAATGCCCGCCGTCGCCATGCTGCTCACGGGCAGATGCATCCGCTGGAATTCATCGCCAGCCAGCAACTCGACGACCTCAGCCGTCCGGGCAAACATCTGGATCTGGAAAGCCTGACCCTGTGGCTGGCGCAACAGGCCGGTCAGCCGTATTTGCGCATTGATCCGCTGAAAATCAATGTCGCGGCGATCACGCCGCTGATGTCCTACGCCTTCGCCCAGCGCCACAAGATTCTCGCCGTCGCCGTGGACCGCGACTCGGTCACCGTGGCCAGCGCTCAGCCCTACGTCAGCGGTTGGGAAGCTGACCTGACCCACGTATTGAAGCTGCCGATCAAACGGGTCGTGGCCAACCCGGTCGACATCCAGCGCTTTAGCGTCGAGTTTTTCCGGCTGGCCAAATCGGTCAGCGGTGCCAGCAATGCCGACGCCCAGGGCGGCAATCTCGGCAACTTCGAACAACTGCTGAACCTCGGCGCCAGCGATCAGGAGCCGGACGCCAACGACGCGCACATCGTCAACATCGTCGACTGGCTGTTCCAGTACGCCTTCCAGCAGCGCGCCAGCGATATCCATATCGAACCGCGCCGCGAGCACGGCACCGTGCGCTTTCGCATCGACGGCGTGTTGCACAACGTCTATCAGTTCCCGCCGCAGGTGACGATGGCGATCGTCAGCCGCCTGAAAAGCCTTGGCCGCATGAACGTCGCGGAAAAGCGCAAACCCCAGGATGGCCGGGTCAAGACCAAGACCCCGGACGGCGGCGAAGTGGAGTTGCGGCTGTCGACTTTGCCGACAGCGTTCGGCGAAAAAATGGTCATGCGGATTTTCGATCCGGAAGTGCTGCTGAAGAATTTCGACCAGTTGGGTTTCAGCGCCGAAGACCTGCGCCGCTGGCAGGATATGACCCGCCAGCCCAACGGCATCATTCTGGTCACAGGGCCGACCGGTTCGGGCAAGACCACGACCCTGTACACCACGCTGAAAAAACTGGCGACGCCGGAGGTCAACCTCTGCACCATCGAAGACCCGATCGAAATGGTCGAGCCGGCCTTCAACCAGATGCAGGTGCAGCACAACATTGAGCTGACTTTCGCCGCCGGGGTGCGCGCGCTGATGCGGCAGGACCCGGATATCATCATGATCGGCGAGATCCGCGATCTGGAAACTGCGGAAATGGCGATTCAGGCCGCGCTCACCGGGCACTTGGTCCTGTCCACACTGCACACCAACGATGCACCGAGCGCCATCAGCCGTTTGCTCGAACTCGGTGTGCCGCATTACCTGATCAAAGCCACCGTGCTCGGCGTTATGGCTCAGCGTCTGGTGCGCACGTTATGCCCGCACTGCAAGGCGCCGCTGACGCTCGAAGATGAAGACTGGCAAACCCTGACCCGGCCCTGGCAGGCGCCGCTGCCGAGCAATGCGCAACGGGCGATCGGATGCCTGGAATGCCGCGACACCGGCTATCGCGGCCGCGCCGGCGTGTACGAAATCATGCAGCTGAGCGACAGCCTCAAAGCGCTGATCACCCCGGATACCGACCTCACCGCGATCAGGCGTCAGGCCTTCAAGGAAGGCATGCGCAGCCTGCGCCTGTCCGGTGCGCAGAAAGTTGCGGCGGGGCTGACCACGGTGGAGGAAGTGCTGCGGGTGACACCGCAAAGTGAGTTGAAATAATTCAGCACGGAACTGGATCGGGGATCGGCTATCCAACGCCGTAGTCAATCCCAGGAGTCACCTCATCATGCGTCTCAAACTCGCTGTCGCCACCTTGGCCCTGCTGTCGCTTCCCGTTGGTTCGGCCATGGCGGACAGCTTTTGGCGTAACGTCATCTCCTCCGGTGCCACCACCGGCTCGACCTACCTGACCTTCAAGGATCACAAGCTGATCGTCGCCGCCCAGGACGACGCCGGCAGCTTCGTCGCCAGCGACGGCGGCATCCGTGGCCCGTACCTGGAAGCGGCGATGCAGAAAGTCCGCGCCGACAACCCTGGCCTGCAGGCTTCGGACATGGAACTGGCGAACGCGATTCTGGCGAAGAACGCCGTGGCTTCCGAGTAAGCCTCGCACCCTCAAAAATGCCGCTCGATCGAGCGGCATTTTTTTGCCCGGATTACCGCCTCACCACCATGCCTTGTGGGAGCGAGCCTGCTCGCGAAAGCGGTGAGCCAGTCACCGAAAATGCTGGCTGGACGATTGCTTTCGCGAGCAGGCTCGCTCCCACAGGGACGGTGGTGGATTTAGAGATCAGCGGTAATCCTCCACCGGGACACAGGCGCAATACAGATTGCGATCGCCGTAGACGTTATCCACCCGATTCACCGCCGGCCAATATTTGTGCAAGCGTGTGTGCGCATCCGGGGTGATGGCCTGTTCGACACTGTAGGGTCGCTCCCAGACTCCAGTGACATCGGCCAAGGTATGCGGCGCGCGTTTGAGCGGGTTGTCTTCGCCCGGCCAGTTGCCCTTCTGCACTTCATTGATCTCGGCGCGAATGCTCAGCATCGCCGCGATGAAGCGGTCGAGCTCTGCCTTGGACTCGCTCTCGGTCGGCTCGACCATCAACGTCCCTGGCACCGGGAAGGACATGGTCGGCGCGTGGAAGCCGTAATCCATCAGACGCTTGGCGACGTCCTCCTCGCTGATGCCGGTCTGCGCCTTCAGCGGGCGCAGATCAAGAATGCATTCATGCGCCACACGACCATTGCGCCCGGTGTAGAGCACCGGGAACGCGCCGGATAAATGCTGCGCCAGATAATTCGCCGCCAGAATCGCCACCTCGCTGGCGTCCGCCAGTTGCGGGCCCATCATGGCGATGTACATCCAACTGATCGGCAAAATGCTCGCGCTGCCCCACGGCGCTGCGCTGACTGCGCCGTTCTGTGCCAGCGGTCCGTCAATCGGCACCACCGGATGGTTGGCGACGAACGGCGCCAGATGCGCACGAACGCCGATCGGGCCCATGCCCGGCCCGCCGCCGCCATGGGGAATGCAGAAGGTCTTGTGCAGGTTCATGTGTGAGACGTCGGCGCCAATGTCCGCCGGTCGGGCGAGACCAACCTGGGCATTGAGATTGGCGCCATCCATATACACCTGGCCGCCGTGCTGGTGGATCACTGCGCAGATTTCGCTGATGCCTTCCTCGTAAACGCCGTGGGTCGACGGATAGGTCGCCATCAGGCACGACAACTTATTCCCGGCCTCGGCGGCTTTCATCTGCAAATCGTCCAGATCGACATTGCCCGCCTCATCGCATTCGACAATGACCACACGCATTCCGGCCATCTGCGCCGACGCTGGATTGGTCCCGTGGGCCGAGGATGGGATCAGGCAGATATCCCGTGCGCCTTCGCTCCGGCTCTCGTGATATTTGCGAATCGCCAGAAGCCCGGCGTATTCGCCCTGGGCGCCGGAGTTGGGCTGCATGCAGATCGCATCGAAACCAGTGATCGCGCAGAGCCAACGCTCAAGTTCTTCGATCATCAGTGTGTAACCGACAGCCTGCTCCCTCGGCACGAACGGGTGCAGATGGGCGAACTGCGGCCAGGTAATCGGGATCATCTCGCTGGTGGCGTTGAGCTTCATCGTGCACGAGCCCAGCGGGATCATCGATTGGTTGAGTGCCAGATCCTTGTTTTCCAGTTGCTTGAGGTAACGCAGCATCTCGGTTTCGCTGTGGTGGGCGTTGAACACCGGATGTTGCAGGTACGGCGTACTGCGCTGGAGTTCGTCGGGAATTCCCGAGGCGATGTCCTGCGCATCAAGCGCATCAACGCTCAGGCCGTGATCGGCGCCGAGCAGCACATCGAACAGCTTCGCCACGGTGTGTTCATCACAGGTCTCGTCCAGACTCAGACCGACGCGGCCGCGACCAAGAATGCGCAGGTTGATCTGCGCTGCCTGAGCACTTTCGATGATCGCCGTTTGCGCACCGCCGACCTCCAGGGTCAGGGTGTCGAAGAACTGCCTGTTGAGCCGTTTGATGCCGTTGCGCTCGAGTCCGGCGGCGAGGATACAGGTCAGGCGATGCACGCGCTGGGCGATACGCTTCAAACCCTCGGGGCCGTGATACACCGCGTAGCAACTGGCGATATTGGCCAGCAGCACCTGCGCGGTGCAGATGTTCGAATTGGCTTTCTCGCGGCGGATGTGTTGCTCGCGGGTTTGCAGGGCCATGCGCAGCGCGACGTTGCCGCGAGCATCTTTCGACACACCGATGATCCGCCCCGGAATCGCTCGTTTGTATTCCTCGCGGCTGGCGAAGAACGCCGCGTGCGGGCCGCCATAACCCATCGGCACACCGAAACGCTGGGACGAACCGAACACCACATCGGCACCCAACTCACCCGGCGGCGTCAGCACCAGCAGGCTGAGCAAATCGGTGGCGACGCAGGCCAGGGCCTGTTGTGCGTGCAGGTGGTTGATCAAGGGTTTGAGGTCGCGGATTTCGCCGTGGGTGTCGGGGTATTGCAGCAGCGCGCCGAACACCTCGTGCTGCGCCAGGTTATCCACCGCGTCGACGATCAGCTCGAAGCCGAAACCTTCGGCGCGGGTCTGTACCACGGAGAGGGTTTGCGGATGGCAATTTTCATCCAAAAAAAACAGATTGCTCTTTGACTTCGCCACGCGCTTGGCCAAAGCCATGGCTTCGGCCGCTGCGGTAGCCTCATCGAGCAGCGAGGCGTTGGCCAGTTCCAGGCCGGTAAGGTCGATGGTCAGTTGCTGAAAATTCAGCAGGGCTTCGAGCCGGCCCTGGGCGATCTCTGGTTGATATGGGGTGTACGCGGTGTACCAGCCGGGATTTTCCAGCACGTTGCGCAAGATGACGGTCGGCGTGACGGTGCCGTGATAGCCCATGCCGATCAGGCTGGTGAACAGCTGATTCTGCTCGGCATAACCGCGCAGCTTCGCCAGTGCAGCCTGTTCGTCGAGGGCCGGCGGCAGATCCAGTGCGCGATTGAAGCGAATGCCCGGCGGCACGGTCTGCTCGATCAGCTCGGCGCGACTGCCCAGGCCCAGGCTGTCGAGCATCGCCTGCTGCTCGGCGGCATCCGGGCCGAGGTGGCGGCGCAGAAAGGCTTCGGGATCGCGTAACTGGCTCAGGGACGGCGACTGGGACATGACGGGCTCTCCTGGCTGGCGCTTGGCGTCAATCGACACGGTCAAACCAGCATAGCAGGCGAATTTTCAAGATCACGCCGCCCCTGTGGGAGCGAGCCTGCTCGCGAAAGGGGTGTTTCAGAAACCTTGGCATTGACTGATATGGCGCTTTCGCGAGCAGGCTCACTCCCACAAAGGGATATTCGTCGCCCATAAAAAAGCCCCGACGAATCGGGGCTTTGGGTCATACCGGCAAGTTACTCGCCGATGGCAGCCTTGTAAGCCGCCGCATCCAGCAGCTTGTCCAGCTCGGCCTTGTCGCTTGGCTTGAGCTTGAAGATCCACGCGCCGTACGGGTCGGAGTTCAGCAGCTCAGGCGAGCCACCCAGCTCTTCGTTGATCGCGATGACTTCGCCACTGACCGGGGCGTAGATGTCGGAGGCGGCTTTCACCGACTCGACCACGCCGGATTGATCACCGGCGGCGAACACCTTGCCGACTTCGGTCAGCTCGACGAACACCACGTCGCCCAGCGCTTCCTGCGCGTGATCGCTGATGCCCACGGTGACAGTGCCGTCAGCTTCCAGACGCGCCCATTCATGACTTTCGGCAAAACGCAGTTCGGCAGGGATATCGCTCATCTTCGGTTCCTCGGAAATTGGTCAGCGGTCATGCCCGCCAGAAAAGGTTAGATCAAGGTTTTGCCATGGCGTACGAAGGTCGGTTTGACCACCCGTACCGGGTACCACTTGCCACGGATTTCCACTTCGGCGCGGTCGGCGGTTGCCATCGGAACACGCGCCAGGGCAATCGATTTGCTCAGCGTAGGAGAGAAACTACCACTGGTGATCTCCCCTTCGCCAACATCGGCGATGCGAACCACCTGGTGAGCACGCAAAACACCGCGTTCTTCCAGCACCAGACCGACCAGTTTGTGCGCCACACCGGCGGCTTTTTCCGCCTCCAGCGCCGCGCGGCCGATGAACTGCCGCGAGGCCGGCTCCCAAGCGATGCTCCAGGCCATGTTCGAGGCCAGCGGTGAAACGTCCTGATGAATGTCCTGACCGTACAGGTTCATTCCGGCCTCGACACGCAAGGTGTCGCGAGCACCGAGGCCAATCGGCGAAATGCCGGCGCCGACGAGGTCGTTGAAGAAACCCGGCGCCTGATTCGCGGGCAGGCAGATTTCCAGGCCATCCTCGCCGGTGTACCCGGTGCGCGCAATGAACCAGTCGCCGTCGATGGCGCCTTCGAAAGGTTTGAGTTGCTGGATCAGCGTGGCGCGGGACTGGGTGACCAGTTCGGCAATCTTGTGCCGGGCCTGCGGGCCCTGGATGGCGAGCATCGCCAGCTCGGCGCGCTCGTGCAGTTGCACGTCGTAGGCGCCGAGCTGGGCGTTCATCCAGGCCAGATCCTGATCGCGGGTCGAGGCGTTGAACACCAGCCGGTACGCGTCGTCGAGGCGATAGACGATCATGTCGTCGACGATGCCACCGCGCTCATTGAGCATGGTGCTGTACAACGCCCGGCCGGGGCGGTGCAGACGTTCGACGTCGTTGGCCAGCAAATGCTGGAGCCAGGCTTTGGCCTGGGCGCCGTTGACATCGATCACGGTCATATGGGAAACATCGAACACCCCGCAATCGCGGCGCACTTCGTGGTGCTCCTCGACCTGCGAGCCGTAATGCAGTGGCATGTCCCAACCGCCAAAATCGACCATCTTCGCGCCGAGCGCGAGGTGCAGGTCATACAGAGGCGTACGCTGTCCCATGGGTTTCTCCTTCCGGGCGTGGCGAGGGTGCGGACCGCCGCTATACGGCTGAAAGCCTTGATGAATAAGGCTTGCAGCCGATTCCAGCGCACGGGTCTGTCAGACGAACCGCACCGAATGCCGCGCATTGTAGCCGCATGATGTAGGACTCACTACTACGGGGGCGTTCTCAATTGGTTTCCCCACCGCGTTGTCGCCTAAAAGCGAGCCAGGCAAGGCGCAGGCCGCTGGGAATGGTATTCCCTTTTCAAGGCCTGCAACGCAGGCTGGCTCGCTTTTAGGCACAACCCGGAGGGCCCGGCCTGCTGTTGTGCAGGGCTGCGTTGCTCGAAGCTTATTTGGAACAACCAAACCACGCTTCTCGCGTCTTGCCCTGCACAACAGCAGACCCGGCGCGGTGTGGAAACCAATCGAGAACGCCCCCTAGTTTCGGTGCGCCGAACGTCGGATTAGGCCGATAACCGGCAACAGCCCGACCAGCACCAGGGTCAATGCCGGCAATGAGGCGCGCGCCCATTCGCCTTCACTGGTCATTTCAAAGATGCGCACCGCCAGCGTGTCCCAGCCAAACGGGCGCATCAGCAGGGTCGCGGGCATTTCCTTGAGCACATCGACGAACACCAGCAACGCGGCGCTCAAGGTGCCGGGCAGCAGCAGCGGCAGATACACTTTGAAAAACAGTCGCGGCCCACTGACACCCAGGCTACGTGCCGCTTCGGGCAAAGAGGGCCGTATACGCGCCAGACTGCTTTCCAGCGGCCCGTAGGCGACGGCAATGAAGCGCACCAAATAGGCCATCAGCAACGCCGCGAGGCTGCCGAGCAGCAACGGTTTGCCGGCACCACCGAGCCAGGCGGAGAGCGGAATCACCAGTTCACGATCCAGATAACTGAAGGCAAGCATGATCGACACCGCCAGCACCGAACCGGGCAAGGCGTAGCCGAGATTGGCCAGACCGACGCCGGAGTTGATGGCTGGGGTCGGCGCCAGACGCCGGGCAAATGCCAGCAACAGCGCAACGCTGACGGTGATAAGCGCCGCCATCGCGCCCAAGTACAGCGTGTGCAGAATCAGTCCGGCGTAGCGCTCATCCAGATCGAAGCGTCCGCGCTGCCAGAACCAGACGATCAGTTGCAGCACCGGGATAACGAAGGCGCAGGCGAACACAAATCCACACCAGCCTGTCGCCGCCAACGCCTTGAGCCCGCGCAGGTGATACAGCGCTTTCACCCGTGGCCGCTCGTTGCTGGCCCGATTCGCCCCGCGTGCCCGGCGCTCGCCGTACAGCACCAGCATCACTACCAGCAGCAACAGACTGGCCAGTTGCGCAGCGCTGGGCAGGCTGAAGAAGCCGTACCAGGTTTTGTAGATGGCCGTGGTGAAGGTGTCGAAGTTGAACACCGACACTGCGCCAAAATCGGCGAGGGTTTCCATCAGCGCCAGCGCCACGCCCGCGCCGATCGCCGGACGCGCCATCGGCAACGCGACCCGCCAGAACGCCTGCCACGGCGATTGCCCGAGCACCCGCGCCGCTTCCATCAGGCCTTTGCCCTGAGCCAGGAATGCGGTGCGCGCCAGCAGATAAACGTAGGGATAAAAAACCAGCACCAGCACCACGATCACCCCGCCGGTGGAACGCACTCGCGGCAGGCGCAGACCCGTGCCGAACCATTCGCGCAGCAGGGTTTGCACGGGGCCGGCGAAATCGAGCAGGCCGACGAAAACGAACGCCAGTACATACGCTGGAATGGCGAAGGGCAGCATCAGCGCCCAGTCGAGCCAGCGCCGACCGGGGAATTCACAGAGGCTGGTCAGCCACGCCAGGCTGACACCCAGCAGGGTCACGCCGACACCGACGCCGAGGATCAGCGTCAGGGTATTGCCGAGCAGTCGCTGCATCTGGGTTTGCCACAGATGCGACCAGATCTGCTGATCGATGGTCTGCCACGACAACAACAGCACGCTCAGCGGCAACAACACCAGCGCGGCGATGGCGAAGACGATGGGGTACCAGCGGCGTTGGGCGGGGTGGGCCACTTTTGGGTCTCTGGAGGGATTGGGGTGTTCTTGGATTGCGTATTTCAGGTTGGGATTGCTGCCCTCACCCTAGCCCTCTCCCGGAGGGAGAGGGAACTGACCGAGGTGCTCATGCAAACTACATCGACCTGAGATATTGAGTCGAACTCAAGTTTCGAAAGCAACACAAGTTGGCTCCCTCTCCCTCCGGGAGAGGGCTGGGGTGAGGGAGCGATCTTGAAAGATCAACAGTTACACGAAACGCCTCAGTTCCACCCCGCCCGATCCATCATCCGGATCGCCTCGGCCTGACGTTTGCCCGCCACTTCTACCGGCAAGGTATCAGCAATGAACTTTCCCCACGCCGCCACTTCTTCCGATGGCGCCACCGCCGGGTTGGCCGGGAATTCCTGGTTCACGTCGGCAAAAATCTTCTGTGCCTCAGGCGTGGTCATCCATTCGACCAGAGCCTTGGCCGCTTCCGGGTGCGGCGCATGTTTGGTCAGGCCGATGCCCGACAGGTTCACATGCACACCGCGATCGGCCTGATTCGGCCAGAACAGCTTCACCGGCAATTCAGGCTTCTGCTTGTGCAGGCGACCGTAGTAGTAGGTGTTGACGATGCCAACATCACACTGCCCGGCGTTGATCGCTTCCAGCACCGCAACGTCATCGGAGAACACGTCGGTGGACAGGTTGTTGACCCAGCCCTTGAGGATTTTCTCGGTCTTCTCGGCGCCGTGCACTTCGATCATGGTCGCGGTCAGCGACTGGTTGTAGACCTTCTTCGCCGTGCGCAGGCACAGGCGGCCTTCCCAGTTCTTGTCGGCCAGCGCTTCGTAGGTGGTCAGTTCGCCTGGCTTCACCCGCTCGGTGGAATAGGCGATGGTCCGCGCGCGCAGGCTCAGGCCGGTCCAGGCGTGGGTGGACGAGCGATATTGCAGGGGGATGTTGGTGTCGATGGTTTTCGAGGTGAATGGCTGGAGGATGCCCATCTGCTCGGCCTGCCACAGGTTGCCGGCATCGACCGTGAGCAGCAGATCGGCGGTGGCGTTTTCACCTTCGGCCTTGATGCGCTGCATCAGCGGCGCTTCCTTGTCGGTGATGAACTTGATCTTCACCCCGGTCTTGGCGGTGTAGGCATCGAATACCGGTTTGATCAGCTCATCGATACGCGACGAGTAAACCACCACCTCATCGGCGGCCTGGGCAGTGGTGCTGCCGATCAGGGTCAAGGCCAGTGCGGTCAGAAGACGCTTGGGTGCCAACATGGGAGTGGTCTCACGGTCGGGAAAGGTGGGCCAAATGATAAGGACTCACATTTACCTTCTCAATCGAACACTGGGGGAAGGCGTTACCAGATGTTGCACGACTCAAAACTGCGGTAAGTGGGCGGACGCTTTCGCGAGCAGGCTCGCTCCCACATTGAAATGCATCTCAACTGTGGGAGCGAGCCTGCTCGCGAAGCGGCCATCAGCCTCAATGAGGCGGTCAGGGCTTTGCCAGAGCTGGAAGATCCCCGGTCAGCCCCAGCGCCTCGCGCACAAACAACGCCTTCGCCTCGGGCATCTGCTCAACCAGTTTCAACCCGGCATTGCGCAACCAGCGCAGTGGCAGCGGGTCGGACTGGAACAACCGCTCGAAGCCCTCCATCGCCGCCATCAGCGCCAGATTGTGCGGCATACGCCGACGCTCGTAGCGGCTCAGCACCTTCACGTCTGCCAGTCGCTCACCGCGCTCATGCGCTTGCAGCAACACTTCCGCCAGCACCGCTGCATCGAGGAAACCAAGGTTCACACCCTGCCCCGCCAACGGGTGAATGGTGTGTGCCGCATCACCGATCAACGCCAGGCCTTCAGCGACATAACGTTTGGCGTGACGCTGACGCAGCGGCACGCACAGACGCGGGTCGGCGCTGATCACGTCACCGAGGCGCCCTTCAAACGCTCGCTCCAGCTCAGCGCAAAACGCAGCCTCTTCCAGCGCCATCAAGCGCTCGGCTTCAGCCGGTGTGGTCGACCAGACGATCGAGCACCAGTCCTGCTGACCATCACGTTCCAGCGGCAGAAACGCCAATGGCCCGTGATCGGTAAAGCGCTGCCAGGCGGTTTTGCGGTGCGGCTGGCTGCAGCGCACGCTGGTGACGATGGCGTGATGCAGATAATCCCACTCGCGAGTCGCCACCCCAGTGAGACGGCGCACCGCTGAATTGGCGCCATCGGCCGCGATCACCAGCGGCGCGCGCAAGGTGCGGCCATCAGCCAGGGTCAGCAGCCAGTCGTCGCCGGAGCGACGCATCTGCTCCAGCCGCGCATTGGCCAGCATGCCCAGGTTGCAATCATGCAAACGCTCGAGCAAAGCATCCTGCACCACGCGGTTTTCGACGATGTGGCCGAGCACATCGGCATGTACGCTGCTCGCCGAGAAATGAATCTGCCCGGTGCCGCTGCCGTCCCAGACATGCATGTCGGTGTACGGGCTGCTGCGCCGCTGGGCGATGCCGTCCCAGACACCGAGGCGCTCGAGAATGCGCTGGCTCGCCGCCGACAATGCGCTGACGCGCGGTTCGAACGCCGCTTCGGCATCGAACGGCTTCACGCTCAACGGGCTGCCGTCGAGCAACAGCACTTCCAGCCCACTGTCCTGTAGCGCCAGCGCCAGGGCGCTGCCGACCATTCCGGCTCCGACAATCAGCAGATCTGCGCGCATTTCCATGCTTTAGGCCTGTCTCGCTTGCGGCTTGAGCCGCACGTAAAGGGTTTTACCGACCCGCGCCACGAGGTTGCCGGCGCCGTCATGAATGTCGACCTGCAACTGCGGCAGGTATTTATCGCCGTTGGCGGTCTGCCGGCGGATCTCGTCGAGCAGAGTCTGGTCGATGTTGAACCGGGCGAACACCGGGCCTTTGCCCGGCGCAATGAAATCGATGTCGGCGGCCTTGTCCCAGACGATGTATTTCGGGCCGAGGTTTTCCATGAGCATCAACATGAAGAACGGGTCGACCATCGAATACAGACTGCCGCCAAACTGGGTGCCGACGTAGTTGCGGTTGTACCAGCCCAAACCCATGGACACCTGCACATCGCGAAAGTCGTCACTGATGTGCCGAACGCGCACTCCGGCGCCGAGATACGGCGGGTAGAAGGTCATTACCCAGCGCATCAATCGTGCCTTGCCGAATTTTTTGCTCAGCCACTCAAGCATCCGGACGGGTTCCCAGGCCCATCGCCTGCCGGGCGAACCAGCGTTTGGCTGGCGGCAGCAGGTCGAGGCCGAGCAGGCCGAGATTGCGCCCCAGCGACACCAGCGGCTGGGTGCTGCCGAACAGGCGCGTGACCTGATCGGAGAAGCCCACGGTCAGGTCCTGATCGAGGCGCTGCCGCTCGCGATAAGCCTGCAATGTGGCGAAGTCGCCCAGCGGCTTGTCGCTGGCCAGCAGCGCGGCAGCCAAGGCGTCGGCGTCACGCAGCGACAGGTTGAAGCCCTGGCCGGCGATCGGGTGCAGGCTGTGTGCAGCGTTGCCGAGCACGGCCAGATGCGAGCGCACCTGTTCTTCAGCCTCGATCAGTGACAGCGGATAAAGATGCCGTGCGCCGACCTGTTTCAAAGTGCCGAGGCGGTAACCGAACACGCCTTGCAGCTCGCTGAGAAAATCACGCTCGCTCAATTCAGTCAGACGCTGCGCATCCATGCCCAGCCGCGTCCACACCAGTGCGCAGCGATTGTCCGGCAACGGCAGCAGGGCCATCGGCCCCTCATCGGTAAAGCGCTCGAAGGCCATGCCGTTGTGCGCTTCACTCGGGGTGATGTTGGCGATCAGTGCGCTCTGGTTGTAAGGGCGCGTGCGCACGTTGATGCCCAACTGTTCGCGCAGCCCGGAACGGCCGCCATCGGCGAGCACCGCGAGGTCGCATTCAAGGGTGGTTTCATCGTTGAGGGTCAGACGATAGCCATCGGCCAACGGCTCCATGCGCGTGACTTCCGCCGGGCAGCGCCACGTGATCACGTCTTTGTCGAGGTGTTGCCACAGGCACTGGCCGAGCCAGGCGTTTTCCACCACGTAACCGAGCGCTGGCACACCCTCTTCCATCGCCGACAAGCGCGCGGTGGAGAAGCGGCCACGGTCGGAGACATGAATCTGTTTGATCGGCTCGGCGCGGCGGGAAATTTCCTGCCACACGCCCAGGCGCTGATAAATCTGCCGCGAGCCGAACGAAAGGGCTGAGGAGCGGGCGTCGTAGCTCGGTTGCCAGCTGTCGCCGGGGGCGAACGGTTCGATCAGGACGATCTTCCAGCCCTGCGCCTTGGCCCCGGCCTGCAACGCCAACGCCAGACTGGCGCCGACCAGACCGCCACCGATGATTGCCAGATTGACTCGACTCATGCTGCGTGTGTCCTTGCTTGTGCCATCAGCGCTTCGATCTCGGCGACGGTTTTCGGCACGCCGCTGGTGAGGATTTCACAACCGGATCGGGTCACGACCACGTCATCCTCGATACGCACGCCAATACCGCGCCATTTCTTCGCCACGTTCTGATTGTCCGCGGCGATGTAGATGCCCGGCTCCACGGTCAGCGCCATGCCGATCTCCAGCACGCGCCATTCGCCGCCGACCTTGTACTCGCCGACGTCATGCACATCCATGCCCAGCCAGTGGCCGGCACGGTGCATATAAAAAGCCTTGTAGGCTTCGCTGGCGATCAACTCGTCAACCTCGCCTTTTAGCAAACCGAGTTTCACCAGCCCTGTGGTAATCACTCGAACCGTGGCTTCGTGCGCCTGATTCCAGTGCTTGTCCGGGGCGATTTCAGCGAACGCCGCTTCCTGCGAAGCCAGCACCAACTCGTAGATCGCCTTCTGCTCCGGCGAAAACTTGCCGTTGACCGGCCACGTGCGGGTGATGTCGCTGGCGTAGCAGTCGATCTCGCAACCGGCGTCGATCAACACCAGATCGCCGTCCTTGAGCAACGCGTCATTCTGCTGGTAATGCAGGATGCAGCTGTTGCGCCCGGCGGCGACAATCGAACCGTAGGCCGGCATCTTCGCCCCGCCCTTGCGGAATTCGTAATCCAGCTCGGCTTCGAGGCTGTATTCATACAGCCCCGGACGACTGGCCTGCATCGCGCGGATATGCGCCTGCGCCGAAATCCGCGCGGCTTCGCGCATCACCTTCACTTCTGCCGCCGATTTATACAGGCGCATGTCGTGCAGCAGATGATCCAGGGCAACGAATTCATTCGGCGGCTGCGCGCCGAGGTGCGCCTTGGAGCGGATCACGTTGATCCAGTCCATCAGGTGCCGATCGAATTCGGGATTGCTGCCCATCGCCGAATACACCCGGTCGCGGCCTTCGATCAGGCCCGGGAGGATGTCGTCGATGTCGGTAATTGGAAAAGCATCGTCGGCGCCATATTCGCGGATCGCGCCTTCCTGCCCTGCGCGCAGGCCATCCCACAATTCGCGTTCGGCGTTGCGTTCACGGCAGAACAGGATGTACTCACCGTGCTCGCGACCGGGCATCAGGACGATGACGGCTTGTGGCTCGGGAAAACCGCTGAGGTACTGGAAGTCGCTGTCCTGACGATAGACATGCTCGACGTCGCGGTTGCGGATGGCCACCGCGGCGGCGGGCAGGATCGCGATGCTGTTGGGTTCCATCTGCGCCATCAGGGCCTTGCGGCGACGGCTGTATTCCGCTTTGGGGATGTGGGTCATGGGCAGATGGCTTTCCCTGGCACGCGATTAATGCAGCGAAGGTTTGGCCGCTGGCGGCACATCGGCTTTTTTGGTTTCCGAGAACAGCAGCAACGGCGCAACGCGCAGGTATTCCATGACTTCCATGTAGTCGGATTCGCCGTCTTCGGATTCTTCCAGCGCGTCCTGCACCTGAGCGATGGCGGCCAGATCCCGCAGCACTTCGTTGGCTTCGTCACTCAGTGCATAAGCACGGCGGGTCAGACCGAAACCGCTGAGGAAGCCCTGGCACCACTCGCCCAGTGCGGCGGCGCGCTCGGCCAGCGGTGCATCGTCGGTCGGCAGCAGCAGCACGACGGTGATGTCGGCGCCGGTCAGCTCGCCTTTGACCATCTCCTGCAGGCCGATCAGGGCGTTGCGGACGTTGTCCTGGATGTCGCCTTCGAGCAGTTCGGCGGCGTCGATCAGCCAGCCTTCGTGATCGAAGCCGGCCCCGGCGCAACTGCGCCCGAGCAGCACGCCGTGCAGTTCGGCAGGCGAGACGTTGTGGCCGCTGGCAGTCAGCAGGGTGGCAAAGGCTTGGTACGGGGAATTCGCAATGGTCATGGGCAGCTAGGCGCCAGACGGCGCTATGTCTAGAATGAAGGCCTTGTATCCTACATCGACAGCCCCGCCAAGACCATTAAAGGCTGTCCGCCAGTTACCACCCATCAGACGAACACGTGGACCCAATGGAAGACACCGACCTGCAAGCGCTGATGGCCAGACTCGAACTGCTGATTGGCCGAGTCGAGCAACTTAAGAGTCAAAACGCACTCTTACTAGCTCAGGAAAAAACCTGGCGCGAGGAACGCGCTCACCTCATTGAAAAAAACGAAATCGCCCGGCGTAAGGTCGAATCGATGATTTCGCGCCTCAAGGCCCTGGAGCAAGACTCATGAGTTCAAGCAATAGCGTTACCGTGCAGATCCTCGACAAAGAGTATTCGATCATCTGCCCGCCGGAAGAACGCAGCAATCTGGTCAGTGCCGCCCGCTACCTGGACGGCAAGATGCGCGAGATCCGCAGCAGCGGCAAAGTCATCGGCGCCGACCGCATTGCCGTGATGGCCGCGCTGAACATCACCCACGACCTGTTGCACAAAGAAGAGCGCCCGGACATCCAGGCCAGCGGTTCGACCCGCGAACAGGTACGCGACTTGCTCGATCGTGTCGATTTGGTCCTGGCCGACGATCAGAACACCGCCAAGGGCTGATTCGACTGACAGCTTGAGGTATACTCGCGGCACTCCCTGGGGTGCTTGCCAGTTGACGATGTCCCGGAGCCGATTCGCACTACCCTGGAAGTTGCACGTTGGGCTGGTGTGCATGTCCGCTAGACGGAAAGCCTTAAAGTCTACTGCTTCTTCCACCTTGAACTTTCGGGTTCAAGGGCTGAGTTGACAGCGGTTCATCCGGGGAGCCTGATTCGAATCCGATGTCGGTGTATGCCGACATCGGATTTTTTATGCGTACGTTTTTGCATCCACCTGCCGAAGCCGAACCATGACCGAACCCGCGCTGCTGCCCCGCCCGCAACTCCGCCGCCTGCTGCGCAAGGCGCGCCGTGCGCTGACGCCGGGCGAACAACGCCAGGCGGCCAAAGGCCTGTTCCGGCAATTGGCGCAAGACCCGCACTTTCGCCGGGCGAAACATATCTCCCTGTACTTGCCCACCGACGGTGAAATCGATCCGCGCCTGCTCCTGCGCGAAGCCCAGCGCCGCGGCAAGGCGACTTATCTGCCGGTACTCAGCGCCTGGCCACGAACGAAAATGGTCTTCCAGCGCATCCGCCCCGGCGAAAAGCTCACGCCCAATCGCTTCCGCATCCTCGAGCCCCGGGCCAATCTGGCTCGGCAACGCAAGGTCTGGGCGCTGGATCTGGTGTTGTTGCCGCTGGTGGGGTTTGACGATGTCGGCGGGCGCCTGGGCATGGGCGGGGGTTTCTATGATCGCAGCCTCGCCTATCTGGCCCGGCGCAAGAACTGGCGCAAGCCGACGCTGCTGGGCCTGGCCCATGAGTGTCAGAAGGTCGAGCGTCTGGCGCAGGCGAGCTGGGATGTGCCGTTACAAGGCACGGTCACCGACAAGGCGTGGTATTTCGCAGAGTAGACGCCGCATGGAACAGCGGCGTCGAAGAGACAGGTTCAGCGTTTGAAAGCGGTCGACTGTTGCACCTGTTGCGCCACTTCAATCGGCGCGTCGGTCTTGTTCGCCCAAAGGCTCTGCGCGTAACCGGTGGTTACCACGCCCAGGCCAAACAAAATTACCAAAGTCCATAGCAAATCCGGTTTGCGTTTCATCGATTGCCCCCCTCAAGGCACATCATCACGATGACAGCAGCGGTTTCCGTTCGTAGGCCGTGCAGCAGCGTCAAGCTTTAAAGGCCGGCATTTTGCGGCAACGTGAACCTGTGCGCAAACGCTGACGTCAACCGACTGTCGGTTTGTCATAAAATTGCCCGACAACCTGCCCAATGACCGCTTCAGGAGCACACGACATGGCCTACTGGCTGATGAAATCAGAGCCCGACGAACTCTCGATCAAGGGCCTGGAAAAGCTCGGCAAGGCGCGCTGGGACGGGGTTCGCAACTATCAGGCACGCAACTTCCTGCGGGCGATGGCGGTCGGTGACGAGTTCTTTTTCTACCATTCCAGCTGCCCCGAGCCGGGGATTGCCGGGATTGGCAAAATTATCGAAGCAGCGTATCCCGATCCGACGGCGCTGGAGCCGGACAGCCACTACTTCGATCCGAAGGCTACAGCAGAAAAAAATGCCTGGAGCGCGATTGATGTCGAGCATGTCGAGACGTTCAAACGGGTGTTGAAGCTGGATTATTTGAAACAGCAGACGGCCTTGGCGGAGCTGCCGCTGGTGCAGAAGGGCTCACGGTTGTCGGTTATGCCGGTTACACCAGAACAGTGGACGGCGGTTATCGGGCTCAAACCCTGATTCATTTATGCCGGATAAATAGCTTTCGCGAGCAGGCTCGCTCCCACAGGAACATGCAGTCCAATGTGGGAGCGAGCCTGCTCGCGAAGAGGCCAGCCCGGACAGCGAATGACTTACTGAATGATCAGGTTGTTGAACAACAGATCCTCAACCACCGGCTTGCCGGTCTCATCATTCATCACCTGCTGGGTCTGCTTCAACGCTTCCTGACGCAGCTTTTCCTTGCCTTCGATGCTGCCCATCGCCTCGGTGGTCTGCTGAGTGAACAGCGCCACCAGCTGATTGCGGATCAGCGGCTCGTTGGCCTTGACCAGTTTGGTCGCCTCTTCGCCGGTTACGCGCAGGGCCACATCGGCCTTGTAGACCTTGAGTTTGGCGGTGCCGTCGAGGCCATAGTTGCCGACGAACGGCGGGCTCAGGGTGATGTAATTGACTTTCGGCGCCTCGCCTTCTTTGGCTTCTTCGGCCAGTGCTGCCACAGGCAGAGACAGGGCCAGCAACAACATGATCCACGCTTTCACAATTCGCTCCTTATCCGGTTTGCGGCCTAGCATAACGACCCGCCGCGCAAGCACAAGCTTATGGCTGACTATCAGGGCCGGGCATGCTCGTTGACCCGTTGATTCACACACCTACACTTATCGGCCATCACTCCCAAAGGAATAGCCCTGATGAAAGCCGTGCTGTGCAAAGCCTTCGGCCCTGCCGAATCGCTGGTGCTGGAAGACGTCGCCAGCCCCGCCCTGAAGAAGAATGAAATCCTGCTGGACGTGCACGCCGCCGGAGTC
Organism: Pseudomonas glycinis; assembly: GCF_054871425.1. Classification (NCBI taxonomy): domain Bacteria; kingdom Pseudomonadati; phylum Pseudomonadota; class Gammaproteobacteria; order Pseudomonadales; family Pseudomonadaceae; genus Pseudomonas; species Pseudomonas glycinis. The sequence goes on from NZ_JBTYHF010000002.1 coordinate 360,757, forward strand.
AATTTCCCGGACACGCTGATCATCGAGGGCAAATACCAGTTCAAACCGCCCTTCCCGTTTTCGCCAGGCGGTGAAGCGGCGGGCGTGGTGCGCGAAGTCGGGGAAAAGGTCAGCCATCTGAAAGTCGGCGACCGGGTCATGGCGTTGACCGGTTGGGGCAGTTTTGCCGAGCAGGTGGCGGTGCCGGGCTACAACGTCCTGCCGATTCCGCCGTCGATGGACTTCAACATTGCCGCTGCATTCAGCATGACCTACGGCACCTCGATGCACGCGCTCAAGCAACGCGCCAACCTGCAACCGGGCGAAACCCTGCTGGTGCTCGGCGCGTCGGGCGGCGTCGGCCTCGCCGCGGTGGAGATCGGCAAAGCCATGGGCGCCCGCGTGATCGCCGCCGCCAGCAGCGCCGAGAAACTCGCGGTGGCCAAAGCTGCCGGCGCCGATGAGCTGATCAATTACAGCGAAGCCAGCCTCAAGGAGGAGATCAAGCGCCTCACCGACGGCCAGGGCGCCGACGTGATCTACGACCCGGTCGGCGGCGACCTGTTCGACCAAGCCATCCGCGCCATCGCCTGGAACGGCCGCCTGCTGGTGGTCGGCTTCGCCAGCGGACGCATCCCGGAACTGCCGGTCAACCTCGCCCTGCTCAAAGGCGCGGCGGTGCTCGGCGTGTTCTGGGGCTCCTTTGCCCAACGCCAGCCCCAGGACAACGCAGCCAACTTCCAGCAGCTGTTCAGCTGGTTTGCCGAGGGCAAACTCAACCCGCTGGTATCGCAGGTGTATCCGCTGAGCAATGCCGCGCAGGCGATCGATGATCTCGGCCAGCGCAAGGCTGTGGGCAAGGTTGTCGTTCAGGTTCGTTAACAACATGGAGCGATCCGGAGCAACCATCCGGATCGCTTTACCGTTGAGGTCTGCCTCTTCCATACGTCAAACCGCAGAAACCCACCCGAGCCACCATCCCCTCAGCGCCGCCTTCTTATCTCAGAGCGACATGTTCATAAAGGAACGCTCATCTGCCCAAATTTCCGCTGTTTTGCCGACGTGAAGCGATGCTATTTTCGGTAACGAAACTGTAACATTCGCATCCGCAGTCAAAACAAGAAAACTGGAGCTCTTGAATGTTTGCTTTCTTTCGTCCTGCCGCACATCAGGCTCCATTGCCTGAAGAAAAAATAGACAGCACCTACCGCCGCCTGCGCTGGCAGATCTTCGCCGGTATCTTTATCGGCTACGCCGGTTACTACCTGCTGCGCAAGAACTTCTCCCTGGCCATGCCGTACCTGATCGACGAAGGCTACAGCCGTGGCGACCTCGGCTTGGCGATGTCGGCGATCGCCATTGCTTACGGTCTGTCGAAGTTTCTCATGGGCCTGGTGTCCGACCGTTCCAACCCGCGCTTCTTCCTGCCGTTCGGTCTGCTGGTCTCGGCCGGGGTGATGTTCATTTTCGGTTTCGCGCCGTGGGCAACGTCCAGCGTGACGATGATGTTCATTCTCCTGTTCATCAACGGCTGGGCGCAGGGCATGGGCTGGCCGCCGAGCGGGCGGACCATGGTCCACTGGTGGTCGCAGAAGGAACGCGGCGGCGTGGTGTCGGTGTGGAACGTAGCGCATAACGTCGGCGGCGGTCTGATCGGCCCGCTGTTCCTGATCGGCATGGGCCTGTTCAATGACTGGCATGCGGCGTTCTACGTCCCGGCAGCGGTCGCGCTGGGCGTGGCGGTGTTCGCCTTCATCACCATGCGTGACACCCCGCAATCGGTCGGCCTGCCGCCGATCGAGCAGTACAAGAACGACTACCCGGAAGGCTACGACGCCAGCCACGAAGACGAATTCAGCGCCAAGGAAATCTTCGTCAAATACGTGCTGCGCAACAAAATGCTCTGGTACATCGCTCTGGCCAACGTTTTCGTCTACTTGCTGCGCTACGGCGTGCTGGACTGGGCGCCGACGTATCTGAAGGAAGCCAAGGGCTTCACCGTGGATAAAACCTCGTGGGCCTATTTCTTCTACGAGTGGGCGGGCATTCCGGGCACGCTGCTGTGCGGCTGGATGTCGGACAAGATCTTCCGTGGCAACCGTGGCCTGACCGGCATGGTGTTCATGGCCCTGGTGACTGTCGCGACCCTGGTTTACTGGCTCAATCCGGCCGGCAATCCGATGGTCGACATGATCGCCCTGCTGTCGATCGGCTTCCTGATCTACGGCCCGGTGATGCTGATCGGCCTGCAAGCGCTGGAACTGGCGCCGAAGAAAGCCGCCGGTACTGCAGCGGGCTTCACCGGTCTGTTCGGTTATCTGGGGGGTTCGGTCGCGGCCAGTGCGGCGATGGGCTACACCGTTGACCACTTCGGCTGGGATGGCGGTTTCGTGCTGCTGGTCGGCGCTTGCCTGCTGGCGATGGCCTTCCTTGCGCCAACGCTGTGGCACAAGCAAGTCGCCAGTCAGAGCCGTGAAGCGGTCGCCTGATCGCTGTGTGATTTACAGCGCTTGAGCCGCGCCTCCAGATTTCGATCCGGCATGGCGTGGCTGCGCAGGGCATGCGCGGTCTGCTCGACATAATCGCGAGTGGTGCCGTAGCGCCCGCTGGCGCTGGCGAACACCTGGCTGAGCACATGGTCCGGCAGGTTGCCGGCATAGCTCGGCAGGTGACGCTCCAGAACGAATCCCAAGGCCTGCACCTGAGAGCCATCTTCGAGCCGGCAATTGAGCCAGTGTGGGCGATACGAGGGAAACGGCATCTCGCGTTTCCACAGGGCATACAGCGCGGTGTCAAGATTGTCTTCCGGCAAGCGATAGGCAAAGCCACTGCATGAGCCGCCGCGATCCAGACCGAACACCAGGCCGGGCATTTCCGGCGTACCCCGATGCTCGTGGGACCACAGGTACAAGCCGCGATGGTAGCCATGCACGCGACCGCGCATGCGCTCGACTGCCGTGCATTCCGGGCGCCAGATCAGCGAACCATACGCGAACAGCCACACCGGCCCGCCCTTGTGGCGCGCCATGGTCGATTGCATGGAAGCGAGAAGTTGTTCGTGCGTCAGCTGCGGCCCAAGATCGAGCCGCGGAGGGTAAGCCAGGTTCAGAATTGCGTTTTCAATGGCGCTCATGGCGAATAGCGTTCAGCTCCCCGCGGGTGAAGAATTACTTAATAGAACGCACCGCTGTAACAATAAGGCACATATGCTTTAAGGCAAATTAAGTGCCACTGCTTAATTGCCTGATTGATATATAACCTAGCGGTATTTGCCTAATTAGATAAATACCGATCGGCTATATGCCAAGTTATAAGTATCAGGAGCGCGGCGCGTAGGCGAACACATCGGCGCGCATCTGATGCGCATCCATGCCCGCCTCGACCAGCGCGTCCAAGGTGCCGTAAACCATCGCTGGCGAACCGCTGGCATAGACGTGCAGCGCCTTCAGATCAGGGAAATCTTCGCAAACCGCCTCGTGCAGCATCCCGCAACGCCCTTCCCAGCCGCACTGGTCGCTGACCACTTTGTGCAGGAACAGATTGGGCAGCTTCAGCCATTCGTCCCAGTGCTCGATCTGATAAAAATCTTCCGGGCGGCGTACGCCCCAATACAGATGCACTGGATGCTTGAAGCCTTCGGCGCGGCAATGTTCGATCAGACTGTGAATCTGGCCCATGCCGGTGCCGGCGGCGATCAACACCAGCGGACCGTCGGGCAGCTCCGCAAGATGGGTGTCGCCAAAGGGCAGCTCGACACGCACCATCGGGTTGCGTTGCAGCTGCTCGATCAGGCTCAACGCACTGGTTTCGCGCGCCAGCACATGGATTTCCAGATCACGTCCGCCGTGGGGTGCCGAAGCCATGGAGAACGCCGACTTCTCACCGCTCTCGCGCTCGATCATCAAATATTGCCCGGCGTGATAGCGCGGCGGCTTGCCTGCTGGCGCACGCAGACGCACGCGCCAGGTGTCGCCGCCGACCTCGCGACACTCGATGACCTGACACGACAGGCTGCGCACCGGCAGTTCACCCAGCGCGAGCACGCCATCCCACAGCAGCACGCAGTCTTCCAGCGGTGCGGCGATGCAGGTGTAGAACTCGCCATGATCGCGGACTTTGCCGGCCTGCTCGACGCGGCCTTCGACCAGCAGCGCTGCACACACGTGGCAATTGCCGTTGCGGCAGCTTTGCGGGCAGTCATAGCCCAGGCGCCGCGCACCGTCGAGAATCCGCTCACCGGGCTGGATCTCGAGCACGGCTCCGGAAGGCTGCAGGGTTACACGCATCAATCTATTCCTAACTGATTCCAGATGGCATCGATCCGTTGGGTGACGGCGTCGTCCTTGACGATAACTCGGCCCCACTCGCGGGTGGTTTCACCCGGCCACTTATGGGTGGCATCCAGGCCCATTTTCGAGCCCAGGCCGGAGATCGGCGAGGCGAAGTCGAGGTAGTCGATCGGCGTGTTGTCGATCATCACCGTGTCGCGCTTGGGGTCCATGCGCGTGGTGATGGCCCAGATCACGTCGTTCCAGTCGCGGGCGTTGATATCGTCGTCAGTGACGATAACGAACTTGGTGTACATGAACTGTCGTAAAAACGACCAGACGCCGAGCATCACGCGCTTGGCATGCCCCGGATACGACTTCTTCATCGTCACCACGGCCATGCGGTACGAGCAGCCTTCCGGCGGCAGGTAGAAGTCGGTGATCTCCGGGAACTGCTTCTGCAGGATCGGCACGAACACTTCGTTCAGCGCCACGCCGAGAATCGCCGGCTCATCCGGCGGGCGGCCGGTGTAAGTGCTGTGATAGATCGGCTTTATCCGGTGGGTGATGCGCTCGACGGTGAACACCGGGAAGCTGTCGACTTCGTTGTAGTAACCGGTGTGGTCGCCATACGGGCCTTCGTCGGCCATTTCGCCGGGATGGATCACGCCTTCGAGGATGATTTCGGCGGTGGCCGGCACTTGCAGATCGTTGCCACGGCACTTGACCAGCTCGGTGCGGTTACCGCGCAAGAGCCCTGCAAAAGCATATTCCGAGAGGCTGTCCGGTACCGGCGTCACGGCACCGAGAATCGTTGCCGGATCAGCGCCAAGGGCTACGGACACCGGGAAAGGCTGACCCGGATGCTTCTCGCACCACTCGCGGAAGTCGAGAGCACCGCCACGATGGCTGAGCCAGCGCATGATCACCTTGTTGCGGCCAATCACTTGCTGGCGGTAGATACCGAGGTTCTGGCGTTCCTTGTTCGGGCCTTTGGTGACCGTCAGTCCCCAAGTGATCAGTGGGCCGACGTCGCCGGGCCAGCAGGTCTGCACCGGCAACATCGCCAGATCGACGTCGTCGCCTTCGATGACCACTTCCTGACACACCGCGTCTTTGACCACTTTCGGCGCCATCGAAATGATCTTGCGGAAGATCGGCAGTTTCGACCAGGCGTCCTTCAAGCCCTTCGGCGGCTCCGGCTCCTTGAGAAAGGCCAGCAGCTTGCCGATTTCGCGCAGTTCGCTGACCGACTCGGCGCCCATGCCCATGGCCACGCGCTCGGGGGTGCCGAACAGGTTGCCGAGCACCGGAATGTCGTAACCGGTGGGCTTCTCGAACAACAATGCCGGGCCTTTGGCCCGCAGCGTGCGGTCGCACACCTCAGTCATCTCCAGCACCGGCGAGACGGGAATCTGGATGCGTTTCAACTCTCCGCGCTGCTCAAGCTGCTGCACGAAATCCCGAAGATCCTTGAATTTCATTGACGATGGCACCCTCAAAATAGGCGTACATCCTACCTGCTCTGAGGAGCAAACAGCAGCCCGTCATTGCTCGATTGTGGCCCCCGCGCTGCGGCGAAGGCGCAGGCCTCGAACTCGGGAGTGCGCTGCCGACGCCGCAAAATCGGCCCATCAACAGATATCCGTGATGGGCGCGAGATTTTTCGGGGCAAAAAAAACGCCCCCTTGCGGGAGCGTCCTTTGTTGAAACGCCAGCGTATTACTTGCGTTTCATCGACAAGAAGAACTCGTCGTTGGTCTTGGTCGTCTTCAGCTTGTCGACCAGGAACTCGATGGCGGCCACTTCGTCCATCGGGTGCAGCAGCTTGCGCAGAATCCACATGCGCTGCAGTTCGTCGTCGGCGGTCAGCAACTCTTCGCGGCGGGTGCCGGAGCGGTTGATGTTGATGGCCGGGAACACACGCTTCTCGGCGATCTTGCGATCCAGAGGCAGTTCCATGTTGCCGGTACCCTTGAACTCTTCGTAGATCACTTCGTCCATCTTCGAACCGGTTTCAACCAGCGCGGTGGCGATAATGGTCAGCGAGCCGCCTTCTTCGATGTTACGCGCGGCACCGAAGAAACGCTTCGGCTTCTCGAGGGCGTGGGCATCGACACCACCGGTCAATACCTTGCCGGAGCTCGGGATCACGGTGTTGTAGGCACGAGCCAGACGGGTGATGGAATCGAGCAGGATCACCACGTCTTTCTTGTGCTCGACCAGGCGCTTGGCCTTCTCGATCACCATTTCAGCAACCTGCACGTGACGGGTCGGCGGCTCGTCGAAGGTCGAGGCAACCACTTCGCCGCGCACGGTGCGCTGCATTTCGGTCACTTCTTCCGGACGCTCGTCGATCAACAGCACGATCAGGTGAACTTCAGGATTGTTACGGGCGATGTTCGCTGCGATGTTCTGCAGCATGATGGTTTTACCGGCTTTCGGCGGTGCGACGATCAGACCACGCTGGCCTTTGCCGATCGGTGCGCACAGGTCGATCACGCGACCGGTCAAATCTTCGGTGGAACCGTTACCGGCTTCCATCTTCATGCGCACGGTCGGGAACAGCGGCGTCAGGTTCTCGAAGAGAATCTTGTTTTTCGCGTTCTCCGGACGATCGAAGTTGATCGTGTCGACCTTGAGCAGGGCGAAATACCGCTCGCCTTCCTTCGGAGGGCGGATCTTGCCAACGATGGTGTCACCGGTGCGCAAGTTGAAGCGGCGGATCTGGCTCGGCGAGACGTAGATGTCGTCAGGGCCGGCGAGGTAGGAAGCGTCTGCGGAGCGCAGGAAGCCGAAGCCGTCCTGGAGAATCTCCAGCACGCCATCACCGGAGATTTCCTCGCCGCTTTTCGCGTGCTTTTTCAGCAGGGAGAAAATCACGTCCTGCTTGCGCGAACGGGCCATATTTTCTATGCCCATCTGTTCGGCCAATTCGAGCAGTTCGGTAATCGGCTTTTGCTTGAGTTCAGTCAGATTCATATAGGAATGACGTAATCATTTATGGAGGGGGGGAAATTAAGCTTTTGGCTTAATGAGGCCGCGCCGCGGAGAAGGCGACAGGATCGCGAACTAATTCGAAAAGGAGTGCGTCGGCGACGGCTAGCAGGGGGCATTGGAGAAACCAGTGCGGGGCCGAATGTACCACCTGAGTTTCGGAGCGTCTAGCCCTGAATACGCAAAAAGCCCCGCGATTTGCGGGGCTTTTTTTCAGCGTTTTACTGCGACGCTCAGATGTTGGCGTCGAGGAAAGCCGCCAGTTGCGACTTCGACAGTGCGCCGACCTTGGTCGCTTCAACGTTGCCGTTCTTGAACAGCATCAGCGTCGGGATACCACGCACGCCATGCTTGGCCGGGGTTTCCTGGTTTTCGTCGATGTTCAGTTTGGCGACGGTCAGCTTGCCTTTGTAAGTCTCGGCAATCTCGTCCAGAACCGGTGCGATCATTTTGCAAGGGCCGCACCATTCAGCCCAGTAGTCGACCAGGACAGCGCCTTCGGCCTTGAGTACGTCGGCTTCGAAGCTAGCGTCGCTAACGTGTTTGATCAGATCGCTGCTCATGGAATTCTCCAGGTTGTAAGCAAAAAAACGTGGCCCATCATAGCCGCCCTTCCCTTGTTCAGGAAGCCGCAGATGATTGAGTGTTGCTATGGCCCTTGATGAGTTTGGGTATAGCTCAAGTCACGCCGTGGCGGGAGCAATGAAGGCGATTCCGGTACGCAGGGCGGCGTTGCGCACATGTTCCTGCATGGCTTTTTGCGCTGCTCCCGACGCACGGCGGGCCAGGGCACGGAGGATCTTGCGGTGTTCCTGCCAGGTTTCCATGGCGCGTTCGGCGCGGATGAACGGCAGTTTCTGGCTCTCGAGAAAAATCTCGGCGCTGGCGGTGAGGATGCTCAGCATCGCCTGATTGCCGCTGGCGAGGAGGATGCGCCGGTGAAATTCGAAGTCGAGTTTCGCCGCTGCCTCAAAGTCGCCGAGCTTCAATCGCTCGCGCATGGCCGCAACGTTGTCTTCCAGCGCATCCAGATCGAACGTGCTCAACGTCACCGCCGCCAACCCTGCTGCAAACCCTTCGAGCGCATAGCGCAATTGAAAGATATCCAGCGGCGATGCCTGCGCCGCAAACGACCAGCCTGGCGCGTTGTCGCCGCGCGACAATTCGACCGGTGACTGCACGAACACGCCTTTGCCCGGCTGAATGCTGACCACGCCCAGTGCACTGAGCGACGACAGCGCTTCACGCAACGATGCCCGACTGACGCCCAGTTGCAGCGCCAGATCCCGTTGCGACGGCAACGCATCGCCAGCGCCGAAGCCCTGTTCGGTGATCAGTTTGCGGATCGCTTGCAGCGCCACTTCGGGTACGGCGCGGGAGATCGAATTCATGATGTGCGGACGCGTCAGGGCCAAGGTGCGGCTAGTTGTAAAGCTATTCGCCGAGTCCGGCAAGTCGTGCCCCAGCGGGGTTCGGCGCGTGCAGCCGATGCGCCATCGCAGTGCGAAAACCGAGTTGACTGTTCAGACCAGTAAGACCGAACGAAGCCGCTGCTACTGCGGCCTGCCGGGGCGAAATCCGCCTGTTGGCACGGCCCATGCTCTGTCCGATCGCAGCAACCACTTCCCGCCGATCCGGAGATTGTCCATGACCCAGCGTTACAGCGCCCTCCTCGCTTCCCTGTTTGCCGGCCTGCTGCTGTGCCAGGCCCCCGCTCACGCCGACGGTCTGGACGACGTGGTCAAACGCGGCACGCTGAAAGTCGCCGTGCCCCAAGACTTCCCGCCATTCGGCTCGGTCGGCCCGGACATGAAGCCGCGCGGCCTGGATATCGACACGGCGAAACTGCTCGCTGACCAACTCAAGGTCAAACTCGAACTGACCCCGGTCAACAGCACCAACCGCATCCCGTTCCTCACCACCGGCAAGGTCGATCTGGTGATCTCCAGCCTCGGCAAAAACGCCGAGCGCGAGAAGGTCATCGACTTCTCCCGCGCCTATGCGCCGTTCTACCTCGCCGTGTTCGGTCCGCCAGACGCTGCGATCACCAGCCTCGACGACCTCAAGGGCAAGACCATCAGCGTCACCCGTGGCGCCATCGAAGACATCGAGCTGAGCAAAGTCGCCCCCGAAGGCGTGACCATCAAACGCTTCGAAGACAACAACTCGACCATCGCCGCTTACCTGGCAGGCCAGGTCGATCTGATCGCCAGCGGCAACGTGGTGATGGTGGCCATCAGCGAGAAGAACCCCAAGCGTGTACCGGCGCTGAAAGTGAAGCTCAAGGATTCCCCGGTCTACGTCGGTGTGAACAAGAACGAAGCGGCGTTGCTGGCCAAGGTCAACGACATCCTCAACACCGCCAAGGCTGACGGCGCACTGGAAAAGAACTCGCAGACCTGGCTGAAAGAGCCGCTGCCGGCCGATCTCTGATCGACTGCGCGGGAGACCTTCATGGCTTATCAGTTCGATTTTTTGCCGGTGGTGGAAAACACCGACCTGCTGCTGCGTGGCGCGCTGTTCACCCTTGAGCTGACCGCCATCGGCGCGCTGCTCGGGGTCGGCGTGGGCATTGTCGGGGCGCTGGTGCGGGCGTGGCAGATTCGCCCGTTCTCGGCGATCTTCGGCGTCTACGTCGAGTTGATCCGCAACACGCCGTTTCTGGTGCAACTGTTCTTCATCTTCTTCGGCCTGCCGTCGCTCGGCATGCAGATCTCCGAGTGGCAGGCGGCGGTGCTGGCGATGGTGATCAACCTTGGCGCCTATTCGACCGAAATCATCCGCGCCGGCATCCAGGCGATTCCGCGCGGGCAACTGGAAGCGGCTGCGGCACTGGCGATGACCCGCTTCGAAGCGTTCCGCCACGTCGTCCTGCTGCCAGCGCTGGGCAAGGTCTGGCCGGCGCTGAGCAGCCAGATCATCATCGTCATGCTCGGTTCGGCGGTGTGTTCGCAGATCGCCACGGAAGAATTGAGCTTCGCCGCCAACTTCATTCAGTCACGCAACTTCCGCGCCTTTGAAACCTACGCGCTGACAACCCTGATCTACCTGTGCATGGCGCTGCTGATCCGCCAATTGCTCAACTGGTTCGGCCGGCGGTTCATTGCGAGGAGCAGCCAATGAGCGATTTCACTTTCTGGGACATCCTGCGCAACCTGCTCACCGGTCTGCAATGGACGCTGGCGCTGTCGCTGGTGGCGTTCATTGGCGGCGGCCTCGTCGGCCTGCTGATTCTGGTGATGCGCATCTCCAAGAACACACTGCCCAGCAGCATCGCCCGCACTTGGATCGAGCTGTTTCAGGGCACGCCGCTGTTGATGCAGCTGTTTCTGGTGTTCTTCGGTGGGGCGCTGGCCGGGATCGAGATTTCGCCGTGGATGGCCGCCGCGATCGCTTTGACCTTGTTCACCAGCGCCTATCTGGCAGAGATCTGGCGCGGCTGCGTCGAGGCCATTCCCCACGGGCAGTGGGAAGCTTCGTCGAGCCTGGCGCTCAATCCGCTGGAGCAATTGCGCTACGTGATCCTGCCGCAAGCGCTGCGCATCGCCGTGGCGCCGACCGTGGGCTTCTCGGTGCAAGTGGTCAAAGGCACAGCGGTGACCTCGATCATCGGCTTCACCGAACTGACCAAGACCGGCGGCATGCTCGCCAACGCCACCTTCGAACCGTTCATGGTCTACGGCCTCGTCGCCCTCGGCTACTTCCTGCTCTGCTACCCCTTGTCCCTCAGTGCGCGCTACCTGGAAAGGAGACTGCATGCCTCTGCTTAGAATTTCCGCCCTGCATAAATACTACGGCGATCACCACGTACTCAAAGGCATCGACCTCAGCGTCGAGGAAGGCCAGGTCGTGGCGATCATCGGCCGCAGCGGCTCGGGCAAATCGACTCTGTTGCGCACACTCAACGGCCTGGAGTCGATCAACGACGGCGTGATCGAAGTCGACGGCGAATACCTCGACGCCGCCCGCGCTGATCTGCGCAGCCTGCGACAGAAGGTCGGCATGGTCTTCCAGCAGTTCAACCTGTTCCCGCACCTGACCGTCGGGGAGAACGTCATGCTCGCGCCGCAAGTGGTGCAGAAAGTACCCAAGGCCAAGGCTGCCGAACTGGCGCGGGAAATGCTCGAGCGAGTCGGGCTCGGGGAAAAATTCGATGCCTTCCCGGATCGCCTGTCCGGCGGGCAGCAACAGCGGGTGGCGATTGCCCGGGCTTTGGCGATGTCGCCGAAGGTGCTGCTGTGCGATGAAATCACTTCGGCACTGGACCCGGAACTGGTCAATGAAGTGCTCAGCGTGGTGCGGCAGTTGGCCAAGGAAGGCATGACGCTGATCATGGTCACCCACGAGATGCGCTTTGCCCGAGAGGTGGGCGACAAACTGGTGTTCATGCACCATGGCAAGGTGCATGAGGTGGGCGATCCGAAGGTATTGTTTGCCAATCCGCAGACGGCGGAGCTGGCGAACTTTATTGGCACGGTGGAGGCGACAGCCTGAAGCAGCCTCATGATCATTCCCACGCTCCGCGTCGGAATGCCTCACCGGACGCTCTGCGTCCGCTTTTGGGACGCGGAGCGTCCCGGGCTGCATTCCCACGCAGAGCGCAGGAACGATCAGGTTTGAACCATGCGCGTTGGCGCCAGCGTTTGATCGTGGCACGATGTCGGGGTTATCGACCGAGACCCCCTGACCATGCCGCAATCCCAAGCCAAGAATCTGTCCCTGATCGCCGCAATCGACCTGGGCTCCAACAGCTTTCACATGGTCGTGGCCAAGGCCCAGAACGGCGAAATCCGCATCCTTGAGCGCCTCGGCGAGAAGGTGCAACTGGCCGCCGGCATCGACGACGCGCGCCAGCTCAACGAAGAATCGATGCAGCGCGGCCTCGATTGCCTCAAGCGCTTTGCCCAACTGATCAACGGTATGCCGCTCGGTGCCGTGCGCATCGTCGGCACCAACGCCCTGCGTGAAGCGCGCAACCGTGGCGAGTTCATCCGCCGCGCCGAGGAAATTCTCGGCCACACGGTAGAAGTCATCTCCGGCCGTGAAGAAGCGCGCCTGATCTATCTCGGCGTTTCGCACACACTCGCCGATACCCCGGGCAAACGTTTGGTCGCCGACATCGGCGGCGGCAGTACTGAATTCATCATCGGCCAGCGCTTCGAGCCGTTGCTGCGCGAAAGCCTGCAAATGGGCTGCGTGAGTTTCACCCAGCGCTATTTCAAGGACGGCAAGATCACTCCGGCCCGCTACGCCCAGGCTTACACGGCGGCGCGCCTGGAAATCATGAGCATCGAGCACGCCCTGCATCGCCTGACCTGGGATGAAGCCATCGGCTCCTCCGGTACGATTCGCGCCATCGGCCTGGCCCTGAAGGCTGGCGGCCACGGCAGCGGCGAGGTCAACGCCGAAGGCCTGGCGTGGCTCAAGCGCAAACTGTTCAAGCTGGGCGACGCCGACAAGATCGATTTCGAAGGCATCAAGCCTGACCGCCGGGCGATCTTCCCGGCGGGCCTGGCGATTCTCGAAGCGATCTTCGACGCCCTCGAACTGCAACGTATGGATCATTGTGAAGGCGCGCTGCGTGAAGGTGTGCTCTACGACCTGCTCGGCCGCCATCATCACGAAGACGTGCGCGAACGCACCCTGACCTCGCTGATGGAGCGCTATCACGTCGATCTGGAACAGGCGGCGCGGGTCGAGCGCAAGGCCCTGCACGCGTTCGATCAGGTCGCCGTCGACTGGGAACTGGATGACGGCATCTGGCGCGAACTGCTCGGCTGGGCGGCGAAAGTCCACGAAGTCGGCCTCGACATCGCTCACTATCACTACCACAAGCACGGTGCCTACCTGATCGAGCACTCCGATCTGGCCGGCTTCTCCCGCGAGGATCAGCAGATGCTCGCGCTATTGGTACGCGGGCACCGGCGCAATATTCCCAAGGACAAGTTCGCCGAATTCGGCGATGACGGAATCAAGCTGATTCGCCTGTGCGTGCTGCTGCGGTTCGCCATTCTGTTCCATCACATTCGCGGAACCCAGGCGATGCCGCAGGTGGCGCTGCATGCGAGTGGCGATCATCTCGATGTGGAATTCCCGGAGAACTGGCTGGATGAAAATCAGCTGACCCAGGCGGATTTCGGGCTTGAGGCGGACTGGTTGACGCGGGTGGGGATTGTTCTCACGGTGCATTGACACTGATTGTGGCGAGGGGACTTATCCCCGCTGGCCTGCGCAGCAGGCCCGATTTTGACTCAAGGGGTCGCTTCGCGCCCAACGGGGATAAATCCCCTCGCCACAGGTCGGAATCAGTGTAGGTACAAAAAAGGCGATCCCGAGGGATCGCCTTTTTATTGGGCTGAAGGTCAGCTGCTCACCGGCAATATCGGGCTGCCCAACCGCTCCAGCAACGTCGCCTGCGCACTGCGCGGGTTCTGGTTGCCGGTTGGCGTGTTGCGAATGTAGCGGCCGTCCGACTGCAGGCTCCAGCTGTGGGTGTTGTCGGTCAGGTACAGCTCCAGCTCCTTCTTGACGCGGGTCAGCAGCTTCTTGCCTTCCACCGGGAAGCAAGTCTCGACGCGCTTGTCGAGGTTGCGCTCCATCCAGTCGGCGCTGGAAAGGAACATCTGCTCGTCGCCGCCGTTGAGGAAGTAGAACACCCGCGTGTGCTCGAGGAAGCGGCCAATGATCGAGCGCACATGAATGTTGTGCGAGACCCCGGCGATGCCCGGACGCAGGCAGCACATGCCGCGCACCACCAGATCGATGCGCACGCCGGACTGGCTGGCCTTGTACAGGGCGCGGATGATCTTCGGATCGGTCAGCGAGTTGAACTTGGCGATGATGTGCGCCGGTTTGCCTTCGAGGGCGAACTGGGTTTCGCGGGCAATCATGTCGAGCATGCCCTTCTTCAGGGTGAACGGCGCATGCAGCAGCTTTTTCATGCGCAGCGTCTTGCCCATGCCGATCAACTGGCTGAACAGTTTGCCGACGTCCTCGCACAAGGCGTCGTCGGAGGTCAGCAGGCTGTAGTCGGTGTAGAGCTTGGCATTACCGGCGTGGTAGTTGCCGGTACCGAGATGCGCATAACGGACGATCTCGCCAGCCTCACGGCGCAGGATCAGCATCATCTTGGCGTGGGTCTTGAAGCCGACCACGCCGTAGATCACCACCGCACCGGCCGCTTGCAGACGGCTGGCCAGTTGCAGGTTGGATTCCTCGTCAAAGCGCGCACGCAGCTCGATCACTGCAGTGACTTCCTTGCCGTTACGCGCGGCATCCACCAGCGCATCGACGATCTCGGAGTTGGCGCCGGAGCGGTACAGGGTTTGCCGTACGGCCAACACATGCGGGTCTTTCGCGGCCTGACGCAGCAGGTCGACCACCGGGGTGAACGACTCGAACGGGTGCAGCAGGAGGATGTCCTGCTTGCTGACCACACTGAAGATGTTTTCGCTGTTTTGCAGCAGTTTCGGGATCTGCGGGGTGAACGGCGTGTATTGCAGCTCCGGATGGCTGTCCAGACCGGTGATGCTGAACAGGCGCGTCAGGTTGACCGGGCCGTTGACCTGATACAGCTCGGTCTCGCTCAGGTTGAACTGCTTGAGCAGGTAGTCCGAGAGGTGTTTCGGGCAAGTGTCGGCGACTTCCAGACGCACCGCGTCACCGTAGCGCCGCGAGAACAACTCGCCACGCAGAGCGCGGGCCAGGTCTTCGACGTCTTCGGAATCGAGCGCCAGGTCGGCATTTCGGGTCAGACGGAACTGGTAGCAGCCTTTTACCTTCATGCCCTGGAACAGGTCATCGGCGTGGGCGTGGATCATCGACGACAGGAACACATAGTTGTCGCCGGCACCGCCGACTTCTTCCGGGACCTTGATGATCCGGGGCAGCAGACGCGGCGCCGGGATGATCGCCAGACCGGAGTCGCGCCCGAAGGCGTCGATGCCTTCGAGCTCGACGATGAAGTTCAGGCTCTTGTTCACCAGCAGCGGGAACGGGTGCGTCGGGTCGAGGCCGATCGGGGTGATGATCGGCGCGATCTCGTCGCGGAAATAGCGGCGGACCCAGGTCTTGAGCTTGGTCGTCCAGTTGCGCCGACGGATGAAGCGCACCTGATGCTTTTCCAGCTCCGGCAGAAGGATGTCGTTGAGAATCGCGTACTGGCGGTCAACGTGACCGTGGACCAGTTCGCTGATCCGCGCCAGCGCCTGATGCGGCTGCAAGCCGTCAGCGCCGGCCTGTTCGCGGGCAAAAGTGATCTGCTTTTTCAGCCCGGCGACGCGGATCTCGAAGAATTCGTCGAGGTTGCTGGAGAAGATCAGCAGGAACTTCAGACGCTCCAGCAACGGGTAGGACTCGTCCAGCGCCTGTTCCAGCACGCGGATGTTGAACTGCAATTGCGAAAGCTCGCGGTGGATGTACAGGCTGCTGTCATCCAGGCCGGGAATGGCGATCGCCGGTACCGCCACAGCGGTTTCGGCAACCGGCGCGGGTGGCGCAGGCTCCAGTTCCGGCGGGGTTTCGGTGATTTGCTCGACCACCGGCTGAGCTTCTTTTACGGCAACTTCAGTGAGTCCTTCGGTATTCATGGAATGTTCCTGGGAGGGCTATTTCTGCTCTCGTAACAATTGAGCGGCACGAACGGCAAAGTAAGTCAGGATGCCATCTGCACCGGCACGTTTAAAGGCGGTCAGTGACTCGAGGATCACCGTTTCGCTCAACCAGCCATTCTGGATAGCGGCCATGTGCATGGCGTATTCGCCACTGACCTGATAGACGAAGGTCGGCACCTTGAAGGCATCTTTGACGCGAAAAAGAATGTCCAGGTAGGGCATGCCCGGCTTGACCATGACCATGTCCGCACCTTCGGACAAGTCGGCACCGACTTCGTGCAGCGCTTCGTCACTGTTGGCCGGGTCCATCTGATAAGAAGCCTTGTTCGCCTTGCCCAGGTTCGACGCCGAACCCACAGCATCGCGGAATGGGCCGTAGTAGGCGCTGGCATACTTGGCCGAGTAGGCCATGATGCGCACGTTGACGTGACCGGCAATTTCCAGCGCCTCACGAATCGCCTGGATGCGACCGTCCATCATGTCCGATGGCGCCACCACCTGCGCGCCGGCTTCGGCGTGGGACAGCGCCTGACGCACCAGCGCATCGACAGTGATGTCGTTCTGCACGTAGCCGTCTTCGTCGAGAATGCCGTCCTGACCGTGGGTGGTGAACGGATCCAGCGCGACGTCAGTGATCACGCCCAGCTCCGGGAACCGCTCGCGCAGGGCGCGAGTGGCGCGCTGGGCGATGCCTTCGGGATTCCACGCTTCGGCAGCATCGAGGGATTTCAGCTCAGGCGGGGTGACCGGGAACAGCGCCAGCGCCGGAATGCCCAGCTCGACCCATTTCGCCGCTTCTTCAAGCAGCAGATCAATGGTCAGTCGCTCGACGCCCGGCATCGAGGCCACGGCTTCGCGGCGGTTTTCGCCGTCGAGCACGAACACCGGCAGAATCAGGTCATCGACCGTCAATACGTTTTCACGCACCAGCCGCCGCGAAAAATCATCACGACGATTGCGGCGCAGACGAGTGGCAGGGAACAGACGATTGGCGGGGGTAAAGCTCACGGCAGACTCCTGAGCCCGGGCAAACGGGCGAGCGTGACAGTTATAGACAGCCATTATGACCAACAGATGACAGTTATGTGTGCTCTGTGACAGGTAGCCGCAATCCATTGTCGATGTAGGAAATGTTCACGTCGAGACACATTTGGACACTTTCATGAATGTGCCCGAAGGGTTAGGCTGCGCGTTCATTTCGCCAGCACCCAGACAATGCTCCAACAATTTCTGCACGACTTTGGCTACTTTGCCTTGTTTCTCGGCACGTTCTTCGAAGGCGAAACCATCCTGGTGCTCGCAGGCTTCCTCGCGTTCCGTGGATACATGGACATCAACCTGGTTGTGGTCGTGGCGTTCTTCGGCAGTTATGCCGGCGATCAGCTGTGGTACTTCCTGGGCCGCAAGCACGGGCGCAAATTGCTCGCGCGCAAACCCCGCTGGCAGATGATGGGCGACCGCGCACTGGAGCACATCCGCAAACATCCGGACATCTGGGTCCTGAGCTTCCGCTTCGTTTATGGCCTGCGCACCGTGATGCCGGTGGCGATCGGCCTGTCCGGTTATCCACCGGGACGTTACCTGCTGCTCAACGGCATCGGCGCGGCGATCTGGGCCACCGCCCTGGCTGCGGCGGCTTACCACTTCGGCGCAGTGCTGGAAGGCATGCTCGGCAGCATCAAGAAGTACGAGCTGTGGGTGCTCGGCGCCTTGCTGATCCTCGGCCTGGGCCTGTGGCTGCGGCGCCGCTTCAAGAATGCGCAACTGGCGAAGAAAATCTATCAGGACGAGCTGCTCGCCAAGGCCGCCGAGGCAGAGCAGTTGCGCCAGGCCGAAGCGACCCCTCCTGCCGGGCCGAAAACGCCAGCCGAATAAGCCATTCGCTGGCGGCTGCCACGCGCAGTCCAGGCAAATAATGAACACCCCGCCGCCGTTGCGATCCATTGAGAGAGCGCTCTGTTCCCGCGCGCGTCAGCCATGCCCCTATGGCCACGCGCGACGATTTGAGGGACATTGAGCGCCATGAATCTGGAGAGAAGCCCATGAGCAAAAAAGTTGCAGTGATCCTGTCCGGCAGTGGCGTGTACGACGGCGCCGAAATCCAGGAAAGTGTCATCACCCTGCTGCGCCTCGACCAGCGCGGCGCGCAGGTGCAGTGCTTCGCGCCAAACATCGCGCAATTGCATGTGATCAACCACCTGACCGGCGAAGAAATGCCGGAATCGCGCAACGTGCTGGTGGAATCGGCGCGGATTGCCCGGGGCAACGTCACGGATATCCGCGACGCCGACGTCGAAGACTTCGATGCGCTGATCGTGCCCGGCGGTTTCGGCGCGGCGAAGAACCTGTCGAACTTCGCCATCGAAGGCGCTGGCTGCACTGTGCAACCTGAAGTGCTGGCCCTTGCCGAAGCATTTGCCGAAGCGGGCAAACCGGTCGGGCTGATCTGCATCTCCCCGGCGCTGGCAGCGAAAATCTATGGCCCGGGCGTGACCTGCACCATCGGCAACGACGCCGACACCGCTGCGGCCATGAACAAGATGGGCGCCACCCACGAAGAATGCGCCGTCACCGAAATCGTCGAAGACAAAGCGCGCAAACTGGTCACCACCCCGGCGTACATGCTGGCGCAGACCATCAGTGAAGCGGCTTCGGGGATCAACAAACTGGTCGACCGCGTGCTCGAACTGACCCACGAAAACGACGCTTGATCCCTAGCCGTAGATGAAACCAAATGTGGGAGCGAGCCTGCTCGCGAATGCGTTGTATCAGCCAACATCAGGTTGTATGACACACAGATTTCGCGAGCAGGCTCGCTCCCACAGCGATTGTGCAAGACTCAGGGCTTGCGGGTGAGCCGGGTCAGAATCCGGTCCAGCGCATTGGCAAACGCCTGCTTCTCGCGCTCGCCAAAGGGTGCCGGGCCGCCGCTCATCTGGCCCTGCTCCCTGAGATCGGTGAACAGGTTACGCACCGCCAGGCGTTCGCCCATGTTCTGCGCATCGAACTCCTTGCCGCGCGGATCCAGCGCCGCCACGCCCTTCTTTACCAGCCGATCGGCCAGCGGAATATCGCTGCAGATCACCAGTTCGCCCGGCACGGCGTGCTCGACCAGATAATCATCTGCCGCATCCGGCCCGCTCGGCACCACGATCAATTTGACGATCGCCAGCCCCGGCTTGATCTGTGGCTGCCCGGCCACCAGCACTACTTCGAACTGGCGCTTTAACGCGAATTTCACCACCAGATCCTTCGCCGCCCGTGGACAGGCGTCGGCATCGATCCATACACGCATGTTCTTGCCTCCAAAAAATTCGCGAGCAGACTCGCTCCCACAGGATACATACCGAACCTGTGGGAGCGAGCCTGCTCGCGAATATGAGCGCAGCGAATGCCTTTATGCAGCCGACACCCGACGCTTCTCCGCCACCCAACTACGCCCATACAGCACAGCAATCGCCACAATCGCCACCACCTGCGCGGTCAGCGAATAGGCATCGGCATGGATCCCCAGCCAGTCGAATTCAAAGAACGCGACCGGCCGTGTGCCGAAGATTCCCGCCTCCTGCAAGGCCTTGACGCCATGCCCGGCAAATACCACCGACAACGCGCACAACAGCGCGGCGTTGATGCTGAAGAACAGCGTCAGCGGCAGTTTCGCCGAGCCGCGCAGAATCACCCACGCCAGGCCAACCAGCAGCACCAGCGCCGTCGCACCGCCAGCCAGCACGGCGTTGTGCCCGGCAGGCCCGGCCTGCAGCCACAGGGTTTCGTAGAACAGGATCACTTCAAACAACTCGCGATAGACCGAGAAGAACGCCAGGATCGCAAAACCGAAACGACCACCGCCACCGACCAGGCTGCTCTTGATGTAATCCTGCCAGGCCGCCGCGTGACGGCGGTCATGCATCCACACGCCGAGCCATAGCACCATGACGCTGGCAAACAGCGCAGTAGCGCCTTCCAGCAACTCACGCTGCGAACCGCTGACGTCGATCACATACGCCGCCAGCGCCCAGGTGCCCAGACCTGCCAGCAGTGCCAGACCCCAGCCAACGTTGACACTGCGTACCGCTGACTGCTGACCGGTGTTGCGCAAGAAGGCGAGGATCGCCGCCAGCACCAGAATCGCTTCCAGGCCTTCACGCAAAAGAATCAACAGACCAGAGATGTAGCTCAGCGACCAGCTCAGACCATCGCTGCCCAGCAGGCCAGCAGATTCCTTGAGTTTGGCCTTGGCCGCGTCCAGACGCTGCTCGGCCTGTTCGACCGGCAGACCGTCCTGCAGCGACTGCCGGTAAGCCATCAGCGATTTTTCGGTGTCCTT
The DNA here is from genome assembly GCF_054871425.1 of Pseudomonas glycinis. Lineage (NCBI taxonomy): Bacteria > Pseudomonadati > Pseudomonadota > Gammaproteobacteria > Pseudomonadales > Pseudomonadaceae > Pseudomonas > Pseudomonas glycinis. The sequence continues at coordinate 380,940 of NZ_JBTYHF010000002.1, forward strand.
GCGCACGTTGGCATCGACGTTGTCCAGCGAGCTTTCGACCAGCTCGAAGCCTTCCAGATACGCCGCTACCGACAGGTCATAGGCCTGATCATGTTCCCCGGCGCGGTAGGCCGCGAGGCTCTTGTCCAGCGTGGCGGCGGTGTAATCGAGCAACTGCGCCGGCCCGCGCTTGACCTGCGGTGGTTGCGCGCGCTGGGCACGGAACGTCGCCGCGACCTCTGCGCCCTCCGCCGCCTGTACTTCGGCCGGGGTCTGCCGGGCCAGGTCGGCGATGTTGTAGACCTTGTCGGACTTGGCGGCCGCCGCATCGGCACTGAAGCCGGCGATGTAGGTGGCCAGATCCCAGCGCTGGCGATCATCGAGCTGATCGGCAAACGCCGGCATGTCGGTGCCTTCGACGCCTTGGCCGAGGGTGCTGTAGATCGCGTACAGGCTCAAGTGATCCATGCGCACAGCGTCGCGCAGGTTGGCTGGCGCAGGGGTCAGACCTAGGCCGGCCGGGCCGTCGCCAGCGCCAGTGTCGCCGTGGCACACCGAGCAGTTCTGCGCATACAACGGCGCGCCGCGTGTCGGGTCCGGGGTGATGATCGGCGCCTGGCTGACTTCATAAGCCACCGCCAGTTTGGCCCCCAGCTGTCGGGCCTGACGGGCGACATCAACACCGTCCTGCTTCGCAGTGATGGCGGCGTGCAAAGACTCCACGCCCTGTTCCAGCGCGGCTTTTTCCGGTTTGGCCGGTAATGCAGTGATCAAGCCTTGCAGAACCTGAGTGAATTCCAGCTGCTCGCGGTATTCGCCATCGTCGATGACTTTGCCTGCCGCGACCGTTGGCGGGTAATCGGCACTGATGTAATCGAGCAGGTGCAACGCTTGCGGCGCGCCTTCCACGGTATCGGCCAGCAGCGGCAGGCTGCTCAGGGACAATAACGGGAACAGCAGCCAGGCCAGCAATCGGGACGAGGCAGTCATGAACGAATCTCAAATGGAAATGCGAAGTTACATATTGTTCACTTCGAAGACATTTCTCTCAAGCTTTGTCGGCGTTTCGCTTTGATTGGCGGGAAATACCCGGCAGACGGCATCAGCGTTTATCGCCGAGTATTGCCGCACTATCCGCTGCCGATTGAGCCTCGACACGTTCGATCAAGATCACAGCCATTTGCCATCATCCACTTTATACTGCCCGCCCCAGAGCATTTGCGCGCAAGGAATCAACCTCAATGCGGAGTCTTCCGTTCGTTTTGCTGCTTTGCGTTGCTGTTCAGTTGAGCGGTTGTGCCGCCTATCGCAACTACGATCTTGAAATGCAGCAGACCACCGAGCAAATGACCCGGGGCAATCTGACCGGGGCTCTGGCACTGGTGGAAATGAACAACCCGTGGGAAGACAAGGATCTGCTGTATTACCTGGAAAAAGGCGCGATCCTCAGCGCTGGCAGTGCCCTGCCCGACAGCCAGGACGCCTGGCGCAATGCCGACCGGATGATCTTCCAGCGCGAGGAAGCCAACCCGTCCGGCGCGATGAAATTACTGGCGCGTTTCGGTGATGAAATGGGCACGATGCTGGTCAACGACAAGCTGCGGCGCTATGAAGGCTACGATTACGAAAAGGTCATGTTGACTACGCAAATGGCCTTGAACCAGCTATCCGTCAATGACTTTGCCGGCGCCCGCGCAGACATCAGGAAAACCCACGAACGCGAAGCACTGATCGCCCGCCAGCGTGAAAAGCAATACGAAGCGGCCGAGGAACAGGCAAAAGCTCAGGGCAAGATTCCCCATTACAAAGAACTGGAAGGCTACCCGGTCGCCTTGCTTGATGCGCCGCAGGTCGTTGAGCTGAAAAACGGCTACCAAAGTGCGTTCAGCCACTATCTGGCCGGATTCACCTATGAAGCCCTCGGCGAGCGCGCCCTCGCGGCGGCCGGTTATCGTCAGGCGATCGAACTGCGGCCGGACATGCCCTTGCTGCAAAAGGCCCTGCGCAATCTCGACAAACCGCCAGCGAACGCCGATGAAAGCGATGTGTTGCTGATTATCCAGAGTGGCCTGGCCCCGGCTCGCAGCTCAGTGCAAGTGCCGATCCCGGTTCGTCTGAACGAAACGCTGGTCATCATTGCGCCCATTTCATTCCCGGTGATGGTGCCGGACGCGGTCACGCCCAACTTCAGCCATATCACCGTAGACGGTCGCAAACAGCCGTTGGTAGTGATCAACAGCGTGACTGACATGTCCATGCGCACACTGCGCGACGACATGCCGCAAATCATCTCGCGGGCGATGTTCCGCGCCAACATGGCCGCCATCGGTCAAGCGCAGGAAAACGAGCGCAACCCGGCGAAAGCCTCGTTGATCGTCACTCAGCATGATCCGTTCGAAGAAGCCGACACCCGCACATGGCGAGCGTTGCCGGACAAGACGCTGGTCGCCCGCCTGCGCTTGAAGAAAGGCCTGCATACCTTCCGTTTTACGCCTGCGTCCATCGAAATGCGCGTCGACCAGGACCGCCAGATACTGCACCTGCGGGTATTCCGGGATCAGGTCTATACCGTCGGATCAGCCTTTGTACCGAATCAAAAACCCGCGTCGCATAAACCCGCTACTGCGGAGAAGTGATGGCACCACATCTGAAAATGCACCCAAAAAGCTATTACATAGCCATCACCCCACGTTTATAATGCCGCGCCCTCGCCCAGCGAGCCGGCATCAAAAGCTCCTCACCCACGAGGAATTGGCAGGAGGCCAGCGCCGCCGTCGATAGGTCACACCAGCCCGACCAGCACACGCGGCTGCAAGTTTTGTTACTCAGGGAAGAAGTACCCATGGCATTCCGCGCTCCCATGCTGCTCGCGCTCAGCGCTGTCACGCTGTTGTCCGGCTGCGCTGCGTTTCGCAACTACGATTCCGAACTGGCCCAGACCAATCAGCAACTGGCATCCGGCAACGTCGACGCGGCGCTGACCCTGCTGGAAAAGAACAACACCGGCACCGACAAAGACCTGCTCTATTACTTCGAGAAAGGTGAACTGCTGCGCGCCAAGGGCGACCTGTCGGGCAGCCAGAACGCCTGGGGCAATGCCGATCAGGTGGTCGGTCAGTGGGAAGACGCAGTCAAGCTCGACTCGGCCAAGTACCTGGCACAGTTCGGCAGCTTCATCGTCAACGACAAGGTGCGTCGCTACGAAGGCTATGACTACGAAAAAGTCATGCTGACCACGCAGATGGCCCTGAACCTGTTGGCGGTCAACGATTTCGATGGCGCCCGCACGGCGATCAAAAAGACCCACGAACGCGAAGCGGTGATCGCCGACCTGCGCGACAAGGAATACCTCAAGAGCGAAGAAGAGGCAGAGAAAGAAGGCATCAAGACCCAGTACAAGGATTTGCAGGGTTATCCGGTGGCCAGCCTCGACGCGCCGGAAGTGGTCGGCCTGAAGAACAGCTACCAGAGTGCGTTCAGTCATTACCTGGCCGGTTTCGTTTACGAAGCTTTGGGCGAGAAGGATCTGGCCGCGCCGGGTTATCGCAAGGCTGCCGAACTGCGCCCGAACACGCCGTTGCTCGAGCAGGCGCTGGTCAATCTCGACAAGCCTTCCAAATCCGATGACAGCGACATTCTCATCGTCGTGCAGAGCGGCCTGGCCCCGGCCCGCGACTCGATTCGCGTGCCGCTGCCGCTGCCGATTTCCAACAACGTGGTGATCACTCCGCTGTCGTTCCCGATCATCAAACCGGATACCTCCACCGCGCCTTTCGCGCAGATCGGCGTCGACGGCAAGCAGGTCGACCTGACCGCGCTGAACAGCACCACCGCCATGTCCCGCCGCGCTCTGCGCGATGACATGCCGGGGATCATCGTGCGCACCACCGTGCGCGCAATCACCAAAGGCGTGGCGCAAAAGCAGATCAACGAAACCAACCCGCTGGCCGGTCTCGCCGTGGGGATTTCTTCAGCGGTGCTTGAAGGTGCCGATACCCGTACATGGCGCACCCTGCCGGACAACACCCAAGTGGTGCGTCTGCGCCTGAAAAAAGGTGAGCATCAGGTTACCCTGCCGAGCGCCGTCGGCGGCTCGGTGGTCAAGGTCACCGTCGACCAGCGTTACCAAGTGATCAGCCTGCGTGCCGTGGGCAACCAGGTATTCGCTGGCGGCATCGCTGCTCACGTAATGCCGAGCGCTGCCGCGACCAACGTCGCCAGCCTCAAACAACCTTAAGAACGGAGTCTTTGCAATGCGCTTGAAGATCATCGCCGTCGCCGCCCTCGCCTTGCTGGCCGGCTGCGCCACGCCGCCACCGCCGGAGCCGGGCAGCGCCGCGAGCAAAGTCGTGGCCATGGGCCCGCAGAAACACATCGTCGTCGGCGCCATGCGCGTGGCTCGTGAAAACGGCTTCATGACCGTCAACGTGCAGTTGAGCAACACCCTCAACAGCAACAAGATTTTCTACTACCGCTTCGCCTGGCTTGGCGCCGAAGGTTTCCCGGTTGCCGAAGAAGAAGTGTGGAAAAGCCAGATGATGTACGGCGCCCAGACCAGCTTCATTCAGGCCATCGCGCCAACTCCGAAAGCCGTGGATTTCCGTCTGGAAATCAAGACACCGTAAACCCGCCACCCTATTTCTGATTGAGAGAGCTTCTCATGTTTGCACGCTTTTCCTGCATCGCCGTCATCGCCCTGCTCGCCTCCGGTTGCGCCAACACCTCGCCGACCCTGGGCAGCAAGAACATCAGCTACGGCGACACCAAAGCGGTTGAAACCGTGACCAACGAATTCGGTTCGACCGACCTGCAAATGATCGCCGAGTCGATGACCCGCTCGCTGGCCCAGTCCGGCATCCTGCAGGGTCGTCCGGTGGTTCAGGTCTACGATGTGAAGAACAAGACCAGCGAGTACATCGATACCCGCGAAATCACCACCAGCATCAAGACTCAGTTGATGAAGACCGGTGTTGCGCGCTTCGCCAGCGACAACAATGCGATGCAGAGCCAGGTTGACCAGCTCAAGCTGCAAAACCAGAGCGGCCTGTACAAGAAAAGCACCGTGGCCAAGACCGGCAACATGGTTGCCGCCAAGTACCGCATCGAAGGCTCGATCAGCTCGATCGTCAAGCGCAGCAGCGACTACAAGGACGTCTTCTACAAATTCAGCCTGCAGTTGATCGACGTCGAAAGCGGTCTGGCCGAGTGGATGGATGAAAAAGAGATCCGCAAAACCACGGAGCGTTGATCGATGCGCACATGGATTGGCATGATGGCCCTGGCTTGCGCGTTCAGCGCGCAGGCGGCCCCGAAAGTGGCGGTGACGGATCTGGCGTATCAGGAGCGCGTGGAGCAATACATCCACATCGTTTCGGCGCAGAGCAATCACCGCGAGAGTTACTACAGCGCCAGCGGTTCTTCGAGCTACAACGAGATCGAAGCGACCACCAGCTATATCGAACAGGGCGAGTTGCGCAAATTCACCGGCGACATCAAGGGTGAAATCCTGCGTACCGGCATGTTCCAGCTGGTGCAGGGCACGCCTTATACCGCCTCATCCAAAGGCGATGTGTATGACGTGATCAAGCGCATCAAGGCCGGCAACTTCAAAGGCGCCGACTACGTGCTGTTCGGCACCGTGTCCGATATCGACTTCACCCAGGACATCAACGAGCTGGCGCACACCGACAGCTACTCGGCGGTGCTGGGCCTGACGCTGGTGGCGGATTTCAGCCTGATCAACACCAAGACCTACGAGATCACCTCGGCCTTCACGGCGATGGGCGAAGCGCAGGACACCAAACTGGTGAACCATCGCGACATCAAGATCTCGCTGAACCGTCCGCGGGTGGTGCGTGAGGTGTCCAAGGCCTTGGGCGAAGACGTGGCCGGGCAGCTGAGCATGCAGCTCGGTGGTGACGGTTATGAACAACCGCGTGAGGCGCCGCAGCGCAACAATCTGCCGCGTGATACGGCACCGGTGATTTTACGCTGAGCCGGATCTGAGGACTTTTGTGGCGAAGGGCTCTGTGGCGAGGGGATTTATCCCCGTTGGGTCGCGAAGCGGCCCTCGCTATTGATTCAAGACGATTGGGACTGCTGCGCAGTCCAACGGGGATAGATCCCCTCGCCACAAAAGCTCGCTTGCCCCGATGTCTCGGTAGAAATGAAAAAAGCGACCTCTTGAGGTCGCCTTTTTTGTGCCCGAGCGTTTTACGCCGCCGCTTTGCGCAATGTCGCCATGAACGCCGCCGCGCCAATGAACAGCCCGGCAAAGGTGCGGTTCATGCGTTTCTGCTGCTTGGGCGTGCGCAACAGGCGCAGCACCTTCGACGCCAGTCCGGTGTAACCGGCCATGACAATCAGGTCGACGAACACCATGGTCACGCCGATCACCAGATACTGAATCAGCAGCGGCGCATGGGGATTGATGAACTGCGGCAACACCGCGAGCATGAACACCAACGCCTTGGGGTTGCTGATGTTCACCAGAAAGCCGCGAAACACCAAAGCCAGCGGCTTGCCGATCGGCCGCACTGCGGCGTCATCGCTCATGTCCATGGGCAGCGCGCGCCATTGCTTGATCGCCAGGTAAACCAGATAGGCGACACCGAACCATTTGATCGCATGGAACGCTGTGGCCGAAGCGGTGAGCACAGCGCCAACACCCGCGCCGACAATCGCGATCTGCACCGCCAGACCGATCTGCAGGCCCAGTGCGTTCCAGTAGCCGCGCCAGAATCCGTATTGCAGACCGCTGGACATCGACGCGATGGCGCCCGCGCCCGGGGACAGGCTGATCACCCAGCAGGCGGCAAAAAATGCCAGCCATGTTTGAAGCTCCATCGCACACCTCGGCTGATGCTTGTGACAAGTCGTCAAAACTAATGCTGTTTGGGGCTAAAAGCAAAAGATCGCAGCCTTCGGCAGCTCCTACAGGGATCGTATTCCAAATGTAGGAGCTGCCGAAGACTGCGATCTTGCTGAAAAAGCTACTTCTCGAACCCGCTGGAAGGAAACACATCCGTCCCGCGCCAACGCCGCACCGATCGCTGGAAGAACAGACTGTTCGGCACCTGCACCATGGCGCTGCCGGTGCCGAGTTCTTCGGCCTCGACCAGCGTGGTGTAGAGCAGATTGATTGCGATCACCCGGCCTTTGACGCCAGGCTTGTCGGTGGTGTCGACCAGTTCGACCACGTCGCCGAGGCGGAACGGCCCGACGGTGAAGATGAGAATGGCGCAGAGCAGGTTCGACAGCACGCTCCACATAGCGAAGAACGCCACCGCCGCCACTGCGACAAATCCCGACAGCGCAGTCCACAGCACCGTGGCCGAAACGCCGAGGCGCTCGAGCACGAAGAGCAGCGCGCTGCCCATGATCAGCCAGCGCAACACGCCACGCAGCGGCATCAGCAACTGCGGCGGAAACGGATAGCGCTCACCGAGGCGAGTGAGGCCTTTGGCAACGAAACGCTGGGTCAGGTAACCGGCCAGCAGAATCAGCAGAATCTGCGCGGTGAACCAGAGCGGTTCGACCCACACCGCCGCAAAGGGCAGCTTGAAGGCTTCCATCAGGACAACGCCTCCAGCTCCGCCTGCATGCTTTCCAGGGTTTCCAGCGCTTCCATCCAGGCTTCTTCCAGCTCGGCTTCACGCACCTTCAATTTCGCCTGTTCGGCGAGCAGATCACGCAATTCATTTTTGCGTGCCGGCTCGTAGATATCGCTGTCACCGAGGCTGGCATCGACCTTGGCCAGTTTCTCGTGAAGCTTGCCCAGCTCGGCTTCAAGCTTGTCAGCCTCGCGCTTGTGCGGCGCCAGTTGCTGACGCAACGCTGCCGCCGCTTGGCGTTGCGCTTTCTTGTCGGTCTTGTCCGGGTTGACCGGCGTGTTGCTGACCGGCGCATTGCGCTGACGGTATTCCACCAGCCAACGTGCGTAGTCTTCGAGATCGCCATCGAACTCTTCGACCTTGCCGTCGGCAACCAGATAGAAGTTGTCGGTGGTGCTCTTGAGCAAGTGCCGATCGTGAGAAACCACCAGCACCGCACCGCTGAATTCCTGCAGGGCCATGGTCAGCGCCAGACGCATTTCCAGGTCGAGGTGGTTGGTCGGTTCGTCGAGCAGCAACAGGTTCGGCCGCTCCCAGGCGATCAGCGCGAGGGCAAGACGGGCCTTCTCGCCACCGGAGAAATTCAGCACCGGCTCATCGATGCGTGCGCCCCGGAAGTCGAAGCCGCCGAGGAAGTCGCGCAGGGTCTGCTCGCGCTCACCCGGCGCCAAACGCTGCAAGTGCAGCAACGGACTGGCCTTGGAATCCAGCGAGTCGAGCTGATGCTGGGCAAAGTAGCCGACCACGGTGTTTTCGCCACGGGTCAGGCGCCCGGCCAGCGGTTCGAGCTCGCCGGCGAGGTTCTTGATCAGCGTCGATTTACCCGCACCGTTCGGCCCAAGCAGACCGATCCGCGCACCCGGGGTCAGTTGCAGCTTGACCTTCTCGAGGATGGTCTTGTCGCCATAACCCAGGCGCGCATCGGACAGGTCGATCAGCGGACTGGAGATCTTGGTCGACTCGCGGAAGACGAAGTCGAACGGCGAATCGACGTGGGCCGCCGACAATTCTTCCATGCGCTCCAGCGCCTTGATCCGGCTCTGCGCCTGACGGGCCTTGGTCGCTTGCGCCTTGAAGCGGGCGATATAGCTTTCCATGTGCGCACGCTGCGCCTGCTGCTTCTCGTAGGCCTGTTGCTGCTGGGCCAGACGCTCGGCGCGGGCGCGTTCGAACGCGGTGTAGCCGCCCCGGTAGAGGGTCAGTTTGCGCTGATCGACATGGGCGACGTGATCGACCACTTCGTCGAGGAAATCCCGGTCGTGGGAAATCAGCAACAAGGTGCCCGGATAACTTTTCAGCCACTCTTCGAGCCAGATGATCGCGTCGAGATCCAAGTGGTTGGTCGGTTCATCGAGCAGCAGCAGATCCGACGGGCACATCAGTGCCTGCGCCAGATTCAGACGCATCCGCCAGCCACCGGAGAAATCGCCTACCTGACGGTCCATCTGCTCATTGGTGAACCCAAGACCGGCGAGCAGCTTGCGCGCCCGCGCATCGGCGGTGTAACCGTCGGCGCTGTCGAGTTCGGCGTGCAGGCGCGCCAGTGCGGTGCCGTCATGGGCCTCCTCGGCGGCGGCCAGCTCGCGTTGCACCTCGCGCAGACGCAGGTCGCCATCGAGCACATAATCGACCGCCAGGCGCTCGAGGGTGTCGACCTCCTGGCGCATGTGCGCGATGCGCCAGTCGGCCGGCAGCAGGCAGTCGCCCGAATCCGGGTGCAACTCGCCGCGCAGCAACGCGAACAGGCTGGATTTGCCGGCACCGTTGGCGCCGATAAGGCCGGCTTTGTGGCCGGCGTGCAGGGTCAGCTCGGCGTCTTCTAGCAGACGTTGCGGGCCACGCTGTAAAGTCAGGTTCTGAAGTCGGATCATAATGGCGGCGGAGTCTACCAGCTTCGCTCACAACTGGCGCGAGTAGCACGATGTCCTCTGACCTGTGGAGCTTTGCCCTTGATGTCTACGCCCGGCCGGGCGTGGAAGATGCCTGCCTGCAATTGCAAACGGCGGGCGCCAATGTCTGCCTGCTGCTCTGCGGTTTATGGCTGGAGCAGCGCGCGGTGGCGTGCGATGAACCGCGCGTACGTCTGCTCAAGGCCTTGACCGCGCCGTGGGATATCGACGTGGTGCAGCCGCTGCGAACCCTGCGCCTGCAATGGAAAACGCGGGCCGTCGACGATGCGGTGGTGGCCGGCATGCGCGAGCAGATCAAATCACTGGAGCTTGAAGCTGAGCGCACCTTGCTGTCACGGCTCGAAGGTGTGGCGCAGGAGTGGACGCGCAACGATGCAGGTTCGGTGACCTGGCTTGAGGGCTTGGCCGGCAATGCCACCAGCCTGAACCGCGACGCGCTGCAAGTGCTGCGCGTCGCGGCAACCGGCACTTAGGAAGCGCTGGTCGGGGTGCTGCTGACGTTCGACGAAGCGGCTGGCGCTGGCGCAGTCGAAGGGGTCGAGTGAGTGGCGGACGACGGTGCCGATGCAGCTGGAGCAGCCGGGGTAGCGGCAGTGGCAGGCTTGGCTGCTGGAGCGGTAGCCGGTTTGGTCGCGGCTGGCTTGGCAGCTGCAGGCTTTTTCACCGCTGGTTTTGCGGCTGGCTTGGCGGCCGGCTTTGCAGCAGCGGTCGCAGGCTTGGCAGCAGCGGGTTTCGCAGCTGGCTTGGCGGCCGGTTTCGCAGCGGTTTTTGCCGCAGGTTTTGCTGCCGATGTTGCGGCTGGTTTGGCAGCCGGTTTTACCGCCACTTTCGCAGCAGGTTTGGCGGCGGCCGGCTTGGCCGCAGTCTTGGCAGCAGGCTTCGCAGCGGCGGTCTTCGCAGCAGGTTTTGCTGCTGGTTTCGCTGCTGCTTTGGCAGCAGGTTTGGCGGCTGCGGTTTTCGCCGGTGCAGCTTTGCTCGCGGCCGGTTTTGCAGCGGCTTTGGCAGGGGTGGCTTTCACTGCTGGCTTGGCTGCAGCAGGTTTGGCTGCGGTGGTTTTAGCCGCCGGTTTTGCCGCGCTCGCCACCGGCTTCTTCGCTGCAGTTTTCGCCGCTGGTTTGGCAGCCGCTTTCACTGGCGCCTTGGCCGCTGGTTTGGCGGCGGTTTTCGCGACAGCAGGTTTCGCCGCAGCGGTCTTCGCCGGGGCTTTGCTTGCAGCAGGTTTGGCAGCGACTTTCTTCGCTGGTGCTGCTGCCGGTTTGGCCGAACGCGACGACAGAACCTTGCCCACTGCTTCCTGCACGCGGCCAACACCCTGGGCCAGTTTCAGGCTTTCCTGGGCATCGCGCTTGAGTTGCAAAATGTAGCTGCGGGTTTCGGACTGACGATCTTTCAAAGCGTCGAGCAGGTCTTCGAGTTCTTTCACGGCAGCCTTGGCTTTGTTCTGTGCCTTGGCTTTGCCGGCGGTGGCGGCGTCCTGCAATTTGGTGCGCGATTTGTGCAGTTTTTCCTGCGCCTTGCCGCGCTGCTTTTCCAGCTTGGCGAGCAGTTTTTCAGCATCAGCCAAGGCTTGCGAGCAAGCGTTTTCCAAATGCTCGAGCAGGCTGCCCGACAACTGTTGGAGTAAGTGCAACGGAGTATTTACAGGCTTCTTGGTGGCCGACATGGTTTACCTCCTGGCTGACGTGAGTGCGGCTCATACTAGACCTCTGCTGATACCGCCGCTAGGGCATGTTGACAGTATCTGCACCGTTGCGTTGCACCGAAGCCGAAATGTTCTGCGCGCGGGAAAAAGCAGTTCACCGATGCAGACGTTTGCACTGGCATAATCCCCCGCATCCCAGGTCGGAGAGTGCCCATGTCGCGCTACTTTATTTTGTCCCTCTGCGTGTTTTTTTCGGCGGCGTATGCCGATGAAAAAAACACGGCGAACGATGCTCATGATCTGGCTTACAGCCTCGGTGCCAGCCTCGGCGAACGGCTGCGTCAGGAGGTACCACAGTTGCAGATCCAGGCGCTGATCGAAGGTCTGCAACAGGCGTATCAGGGCAAGCCGCTGGCGCTGAGTGAAGCGCGTATCGAACAGATTCTGGCCGACCACGAATCGCGCAATGCCGAGCAGGCATCACGGCAATCGAGCGACGCGGCGATGGAAAACGAGCAACGCTTTCTCAGTGCGGAAAAAGCCAAACCAGGGGTGAAGGAACTGGCCGATGGCATCCTTCTGACTGAACTGGTTCCGGGCACTGGCGCCAAGGCCGGCCCGGACGGCAAAGTGCAGGTGCTGTATATCGGCAAGCTGCCGGATGGCACCGTGTTCGATCAGAACACCCAGCCGCAATGGTTCAACCTCGACAGCGTGATCGCCGGTTGGCGCACCGCCTTGCAGAACATGCCGGTGGGGGCGAAATGGCGGCTGGTGATTCCATCGGATCAAGCCTATGGCGCCGACGGTGCCGGCGACCTGATCGCGCCGTTCACGCCTCTGGTTTTCGAAGTGGAGTTGCGTGGCGCGACGAGCTGATCAGGCATAAAAAAACGGTGCGCTTTCGGGCGCACCGTTTTTCATGAAGGACGTGGATCAAGCCTGAACCGGATCTTCTGCCTTGTGTGCCGTGTGCAGCACTTCGATCAGGCAATCTTCAAGTTCAAAGCGCTCGTGCAACAAGCCGCCCAACTCCTTGAATTTCTCCGCAACGCATTTGCCTTCGTCGCACAGGTCGTTGAACGCGAGCAGCTTCTCGGTAATGACGTCGATGCGCGGATAGATGGTCTCGGCGAGTTCCAGACCGCGCTTGTCGTTGAACGCCTTGGCTTCGCCAGTCAGCTGTTCATAGATTTCGAAGTGCCCCGCCGATACGTAATCGACCAGCACGCCGCAGAATTCCTGCAAAGGCTTGCGGCTCTCGGACAGCGACTCAGGCTGCGCACCGAGCTTGTCGTAGGCGCCGATCAGCTCTTCACGCTCCTGCAACCAGCGGTCGATCAGCAGATGAACCCCACCCCAACGTTCCTGAGCATTCTGACAACTTTCGAGCATGGCGATCTCTCTTCCCTTGTGGGTCATGCTGCTCTACACCCGCGCCCCTGTTCTGATTTGACTGGTGGACGATCGGGCAGAGCGTCATCGAGCAACATAAATCCAATGACACGTGCCGGCCAGATTATGCCCGCACGCCTATGGCTTCAAGGTACGCAGGAGATAAAGTTCATACAAGTGTTTAATCCCTGACCAGCAGGTGGTGCGACGCTTCGTCGCTGACCGGTCGTTGCAGAGCGCTCCAGATCAGACGCAACAACTGATAAACCGCAAGGATCGACACGCCGACAAAAAACAGCAGGCTCCATTCCGGGATGCTCAAATCGAACAGTGTCCAGGAGATGTCCGCACAATCGGCGCCGCCGTTGAACATCCGTTGCAAGGCGCAGATCCACGGCAGGTCGCTGAACAGTGACTCCACGGTTGGCGAGCATTTGACCAGTTGCAGCATCGAATCACTCTGGATCAACACCTGCCGCCACGCAGCGGTGGTTCCCCCCAGACTGGCGCCGAGTGCAAACAGCCAGTACCACCATAAGCCAACGCGCCGGGGGCCATGCACCGCCGCCACGCCGCAGCCGATGCACAGCAATGTGAGGAACAATCGCTGCACCAGGCACAGACTGCAAGGCGTCAGGCCGACCGCGTATTCGAGGTAATAGGAAGCTCCCAGAGCAAAGGCCCCCGCAATGAAAGCCATGAAGAACAAGGAGCGTGAGCAGGCCAACGACATGGCTTTTCCGTAACAGTAGAGACAGACGGTTACGGTAGAGGAAAGCGTGTCAGCCTTTCAAGGCAAGGGCCTGCCGACAGTTCACCGCAGGTGTAGGGAAAACCCGACAGGCTCGATAGGAAACGGTGAAGCGCTCTGTAGGACTTTGTCTCCAGAGCGCGAAGAAGGGGAATTTTCGGTCATCGAAGTTCGCGAGGGAGCAAACGCCCTCGCCATTCATACCTTCGCCGCAACCGGCAAAGGCGCCGCCAGCAAGCGTTCATCCAGCAGCCCCAGACCTTCCTGGAACAACTGATTGCTGCGCTCGGTATCGCCAAGCTGTGCAAGCAGGCGGGCCAGTTCCGCACAGGTCTCCGGATTGCGCTGCACGCGCAAACTGCTTTCCAGATAGTCGCGAGCCTTGCCCCACAGACTGGTTTGCAGACACAACCGCCCGAGGGTCAGCAGCAGACTCGGGTCGGCCGGGTGCTCCTTGAGCCAGCCTTCGGCATTCTGCAACTGACGCGCAGGATCACTGCCACGAACCAGACCATAGAGCCGCGCCAGATGGCTGTCGTACTTGCGCTTGAGCGCTGTTCGCAGGACCTCTTCGGCTTCGACCTGAGCACCAAGCTGGCGCAATTGCTCGGCATAGGCCAGTACCAAAGGTGCTTCCTGACGCTGCGCCGAAGTCAGCTGTTCCCACGCCCGCTTGAGCGATTGCAGACCCACCGTACCGTCTTCTTCGCGATGCGCTGCCAAGGACAGGTTCTCACCCCAGGCGCGGCGCTCGAGTTCGGCCAGTTCCGCCGGCGGCAGGACCTTGTCCTTGCGCAACTCTGGCAGCAGACGAATCACCGCCGGCCATTCGCCACGCTGCTGATGCAGACGTTGCAATTGACGCAATGTCTGCGCGCTGCGCGGATGCCGTTCATGCATTGCCTGCAAGGTCACCAGCGCACCGTCGGTGTCGCCACGATCAGTCTGCAATTGTGCGTGACTCAGGGCGATCGCCAATTCGGCTTGCGGCTGACGCTCCAGCGCGCGTTCGAGCAAACGATCACTTTCTTCGTACTGACCTTGCTCGTTCGCCGCACGGGCGGCGCCGAGGTAATACAGCAGTGGCTGACGCTCGGCTTCCGCTGCGCGGGTCAAGTGCCGTTGCGCACTGGCCCAGCGCCCTTCAGCCAGATCCAGCTGCCCGTGTTCGATCGCCACTTGCACGCGGCGGCTGCGATTGCGCCGCGACCACGGATTGACCACGCCGGTGGAGGTCATCACCAGCTCGACCAGCACCTTGATGCCCCAGAACAGCAGCCACAGCACCGCGATCACCGCCAGGGTCGCCCACAGGCTCGATTCGTAGCGGAAGCTCTTGTACGCCACCAGCACGTAACCGGAATGCTCGGCAATCGCCAGGCCCAGCGCTGCCGTCGCGGCGATGACCAGAAACACGATTACATAGAGGCGCTTCATGGGGTCGCCTCCTGCGCAGCATTGGCGGCAGGCTTGGCGAACGGTTTCACCGATTCCTCGGCATTGACGTTACGTCGCTCCAGATATCCCTGCACCGCACTCAAGGTGCCGGCCAGATCCGGCGTCTTGACGGTGACCGGTTCCTTGCTCAGCTCGGCGACCTGTTCCAGCATGACTTTGCTTTGCGGATTGTCCGGGTTGAAATTGCCTTTGAGCACATCGCGTGCCTCGGCCAGCGCCTGGGTGTACACCGCCGCCTGACCGTTGAGCGCGGCCCACTGCGCCTGCTCCAGCGCCAGGCTCAGGGCCAGGCGCACCTGGCTCAGGCTCTGTCCGGCCAGCAGCGGTTTGACGTTTTTGTCAGCATTGAAATCGATGCGGATATAGCGCGACACCTTGTCCCACCACTGCGCCCAGCGACTGGCGCCATCGCCATCGTTGGTCAGGCCCAGCAGCGACTCGCCGCGATCCTTGTACTCCGGCGCAAGCTCCGTGAGGTCGATAACCTGATCGCGCAGCGCGCCAAGGCGCAGGAACAGCCCGGTGCGATCCGGCTGTTCGGTGCTGCGCAAGGCGACCAGGGTTTTCGCCACTTGCTCGCGCGCGGCGAAGGAGCCCGGATCGTTCTGTTCACGGAGAATCTCATCGGCGCCTTGCACCAATGCCTGGGCGCTGCTGACGTCCTGCAACGCTGAAAGGCGCAGACTAGCCAGACGCAGCAAGTGTTCGGCCTCGGCCAGACGCCAGTCCTTGCGGCTGGCGCCAAGGACGGTTTCCAGACGTTGATTGAGGCGCTGTTGATCGCCCTGCAGTTGCGTGACCAGACGCTGGCGCTCGGCGAGTTCGTCCGCACCGGGCAACTGTGCAAGACGCTCGGTCAGACGCTGTTCGTTGAGCTTCAGACTCTGCGCCTGATCGTTCAAAGCCTGCACCTGACTCGACTGTTGCTGCGTGTTGTTCTGCAGGTGGCGCACCTGCCAGACACCCCAACCACCGATGGCGACACCGGCGGCGCCGAGCAGCAGGGCGACAATCGCCAGTCCATTGCCTCGGCGCGGCTCTTTGGCCGGTGGTGGAGTTTCAACCTGGGCATCGAGCGCAGGCTGGACGTCATCTTTTGGCAAGGCTGTTTCGCTCACGTATCCATCCTTTGCATTAGAAAACGGCATGGGACATTCCCGTAACGCCGTCAGCAAAGCCGCGGCACTCGCGCCGCGGCAATCCACAACTGTTTGAGCCCCGGCGGCACGTGCCAGCTCGGCGACCCTCGGGCTCGGTACAAACAACGGCAACTGCGCGATCTTCGGCCAGGCATCGCCGGCCATCTGCCGCAGGTGCTCGAAACCCTGTCCACTGCTGACCACCAGCCCGTTCAAGCGTTCCGCTTCGATCCGCCGTGGCAGCTCGTTTGGCGGGTAGGCTGGCAGATCGCGGCGATACAACTCCAGATACTCGACACTAGCACCAAGCGCGCGCAGGCGCTCGGCGAGCAGTTCACGACCGCCCTCGCCGCGCAGGATCATCACCTGCGCGCCGGACTGGTCGAGCGCCTCGCGCAGACGCGGCAATCGCAGCAGGGCTTCACTGTCATCGCCGTCAGCCGGGAAGCTGACATCGAGACCATGCTCGCGAAGAATGCCTGCGGTCGCCGCGCCGACGCTGAACCACGGCATGCTCAATGGCGCCGTGCCTTGGGACTTGAGCAGATCCACCGCAATCCGCGCCGCCGGTTTGCTGACCACAATCATCGCGCTGCAAGCGGGCAATCGCGAAATCGCCTGGCGAATAGTGTCAGAGAGCGGCAGCGGAACAATGTCCAGAAGCGGCAGGCAACTGCTGAAAATCCCGTGCCCGGCCAACTGTTCGGCCAGCGCCGCGCAGTCGTCTGCCGGGCGCGTCAGCAGCAGGCGCCAGGCCGTCACTCGTGACCCGCCTCGCCGTACACCGCTTTGAGAATGTCATCGGCGCCTTGCTTGAGCAGGTCTTCAGCGACCTGCACGCCCAAGGTCTCGGCGTCCGCGCGCGGCGCGCGGGCTTCGGCACTGAGCAGCTTGCCACCACTCGGTTCGCCCACCAGACCGCGCAACCACAACTGCTCGCCTTCAAGCACGGCGTAGCAGGCGATCGGCACTTGGCAGCCGCCGTTCAAATGTTTGTTGAGGGCGCGTTCGGCGTTCACCCGCGAAGCGGTATCGGCGTGATGCAAAGGCGCGAGCAAGGCGTGAATTTCGTGGTCGGCGCTGCGGCATTCGATGCCGACCGCGCCCTGGCCACCGGCCGGCAGGCTGTCATCGACACTGATCGCCGATGTGATGCGCTCTTCGAAACCCAGGCGGATCAGACCGGCCGCGGCGAGGATGATCGCGTCGTACTCGCCGGCGTCGAGTTTGGCCAGACGGGTGTTGACGTTGCCGCGCAGGAAACGGATCTGCAGGTCGGGACGCCGCGCCAGCAATTGCGTTTGCCGACGCAGGCTCGAAGTGCCGACGATGGCCCCGGCAGGCAGCGCTTCAAGACTGGCGTAGGTGTTGGAGACGAAAGCATCGCGCGGGTCTTCACGCTCACAGATGCAGAACAGACCCAGGCCTTGCGGGAAGTCCATCGGCACGTCTTTCATCGAATGCACGGCGATATCGGCCTGGTTTTCCAGCAGCGCGGTTTCCAGCTCCTTGACGAACAGACCCTTGCCGCCGATCTTCGACAGTGGCGAGTCGAGCAGCTTGTCGCCGCGACTGACCATGGGCACCAGCGTCACCAGCAGGCCCGGGTGGGCCGCCTCGAGACGGGCTTTGACGTATTCGGCCTGCCAGAGGGCCAGCGCACTTTTACGGGTGGCGATGCGGATTTCGCGAGGGGACATGGAACAATCCGTACTGAATAGATACGGCGGATAATAACAGCTCAGTCAATTTCACTTTGACCTGAATCAGAACCGGCGCGGCCTCCCTGGCCTGCCATGCCGGATAAAAGAACACGAAAAGGCCGGTGAGGACCAGGTCAAAGCCCCTGCATCATCTTGCGCACACCGGCAACGTGCCGCCGGCTGACAATCAGTGCATCGCCATTGAGGCCTTTGAGGAACAACTGGAAATGTCCCAGTGGCGTGCGTTGCAAGCGCTCGATGCGGTCGCGAGCGACCAGCGCGTTGCGGTGGATACGCACAAAGCGTTCGCCGAATTCGTCTTCAAGGGCTTTGAGGGGTTCGTCGAGCAGCACCTCGCCGGCTTCGTGACGCAGGGTCACGTACTTGTGGTCGGCGATGAAGTAGACCACCTGATCCAGCGGAATCAGCTCGATGCCTTTACGGGTCCGTGCGCTGATGTGGCTGCGTGGGCCGTTGCCACTTTCGGCAGCGGGACGGGTCAGGGCCGAGAGTTGCGCCCGGTTGGGACGTTCAGCCCGCTTCAGGGCTTCATTCAAGTGTTCGGTTCGCACAGGTTTCACCACATAGCCCACGGCGCTGGCCTGCAGGGCTTCCACGGCAAATTCATCGGGACTGGTGCAAAACACCACGGCCGGCGGCGTCTCTCGTTCGCACAGTCGGGCAGCAACCTGCAGGCCATCGAGGCCCGGCATGCGGATATCGAGCAGCACGATATCCGGCTTGTGGCTGTCGATCAGCGCTAACGCCTCCTCGCCATTCGTGGCACTGGGCTCCAGGACTGTGTAACCCTCGAGCTCGCTCACCATACGGCTTAGGCGCTCGCGAGCCAGGGGTTCGTCATCAACGATCAGGACATTCATATTGCGCTGGATTCCTGCGTGAGTCTCGCACAAGGATAGCGTAGACAGGTGTAGTGACCTCCGTCACCGCGATCCACGCTAAGACTAGCCCGAGCGCCAAAAAGTGCCGTACGTCGGCCAGCAATATTTGCCAGCGTCCGGGTCGTACCGCGCGGAGCCCAGTGTTTCCTGCGTTTCTCACGGTGGGTGACCGTTGTACAACTCACCCGCCCCCTCTTCTTATAGCCAGTGGCCGGACCTTTGCATGATCCGCATTCGCACCGACCCTTATGTCCACTGTAGACGTTCGTCGGAACGATATTGCTCAATCAAAAAATATCCTTTTGTAAATTCCTTGCAGACCGCGCCGGACACGCCTGACACATCCGCGAAAAAACGTATCGACCGGTGTCAGCGACAGGATTGGCAACCCTGTTATTATCCACGCCAGCGTTTCACGCCATTTCTTCAAGCCGATACGAGCGAATTCATGAGCACTGACAAGACCAATCAGTCCTGGGGCGGCCGCTTCAGTGAACCCGTCGACGCCTTCGTCGCCCGCTTCACCGCCTCCGTCACTTTCGACCAGCGCCTGTATCGCCACGACATCATGGGCTCGATCGCCCACGCCACCATGCTGGCCAAGGTCGGCGTGCTGACCGATGCCGAGCGCGACAGCATCATCGATGGCCTGAAGACCATTCAGGGCGAAATCGAGGCCGGCCAGTTCGACTGGCGCGTCGACCTCGAAGACGTGCACATGAACATCGAAGCACGCCTGACCGACCGCATCGGCGTCACCGGTAAAAAGCTCCACACCGGGCGCAGCCGCAACGACCAGGTCGCCACCGATATCCGCCTGTGGCTGCGCGATGAAATCGACCTGATCCTCGCCGAGATCACCCGCCTGCAAAAAGGCCTGCTGGAGCAGGCCGAGCGTGAGGCCGCGAGCATCATGCCGGGTTTCACCCACTTGCAGACCGCGCAGCCTGTGACCTTCGGGCACCACATGCTGGCCTGGTTCGAAATGCTCAGCCGCGACTACGAGCGTCTGGTCGACTGCCGCAAGCGCACTAACCGCATGCCGCTGGGCAGCGCCGCGCTGGCCGGCACGACCTACCCGATCGACCGCGAATACACCGCGCAACTGCTCGGCTTCGACGCCGTCGGCGGCAACTCGCTGGACAACGTTTCCGATCGCGACTTCGCCATCGAATTCTGCTCGGCCGCGAGCATCGCGATGATGCACCTGTCGCGTTTCTCCGAAGAGCTGGTGCTGTGGACCAGCGCGCAGTTCCAGTTCATCGATCTGCCGGACCGTTTCTGCACCGGCAGCTCGATCATGCCGCAAAAGAAAAACCCCGATGTGCCCGAACTGGTGCGCGGCAAGACCGGCCGTGTGTTCGGCGCGCTGATGGGCCTGCTGACCCTGATGAAAGGCCAGCCACTGGCCTACAACAAGGACAATCAGGAAGACAAGGAGCCGCTGTTCGACGCCGCCGACACCCTGCGCGATTCGCTGCGCGCGTTTGCCGACATGATCCCGGCGATCAAGCCGAAACACGCGATCATGCGTGAAGCGGCACTGCGCGGTTTCTCCACCGCGACCGACCTGGCGGATTATCTGGTGCGCCGTGGCCTGCCGTTCCGCGACTGCCATGAAATCGTTGGCCACGCGGTGAAATACGGCGTCGACACGGGTAAGGATCTGGCCGAGATGAGCCTGGAAGAACTGCGTCAGTTCAGCGATCAGATCGAGCAGGACGTGTTTGCCGTGCTGACCCTCGAAGGCTCGGTGAATGCCCGCGACCATATCGGCGGGACTGCACCGGCGCAGGTCAAGGCTGCGGTGGCGCGCGGCCAGGCCCTGCTGGCCAGCCGCTAAAAGCCAAGAGCTTCGCGAGCAGGCTCGCTCCCACAGGGATTCTGGATGTTCACAAAATTTGTGTTCACCACCAGTTCAATGTGGGAGCGAGCCTGCTCGCGAAGGCTTCCTTCAGAGCGCTACAAAATTCATTTCTTGGCAGCAATCATCGCCAAAAACGCCGGCATCGCCGCGTCCTTGTCCGCCGCGATCTTCTGCACATGCGGATTTTGCTCAAGCCGCTCCAGCAGCGCTTTCGCCTGCGGCATCTCGGCCAGCAGATCAATCCCGAACAGCTTCTGCCCGACCGCACAGGCCAGCGGCACGCTGTAGAGGAAATACAAATCGGCAATGCTCAGGCTGTCACCCGCCACGTACGGGGCGAACTTGCCATGACGGCCCAGCGCGGCGAAGCCCAGCAGCAGCTCGGTCCGGGTCTTCTCTTTGATCGGCTCCGGCAATGTCACACCGAAAAACGCCTCGCCATAGCAGGCACGCCCCGGCAACTCGATGTACAACTCGATCTCCTTGGCAATTGCCAATACCTGCGCGCGCTCGAACGGGTCGCTGGGCAGGAGTGGCGTGCCCTTTTGTGCTTGTTCGAGGTATTCGAGGATGATCGCGGTTTCGTTGATATAACCGGCGTCGACACCCAGCACCGGGACCTTGCCACGCGGACTGATTGCCAGTGACTCCGGTGTCTGCGTCGGGTAGAAGGTCACCTCTTCGAAGGGCAGGCCTTTTTCCAGCAGTGCCAGTTTGACCATGTTGTAGTAGTTGCTGACAGCAAATCCGTAGAGCTTGAACATCACAGAGCCTCCAGGCCGTGCGGGGTGGGCAGTGCCTGTTTATAGAACGCCGCGACGTTTCCCGCCAGCAGCATCACGCCGCTGAATGCGGGTAAACTGGCGCCTTTCCCTGAGGAGCCTGCCATGAGCGAGCCGACAGATATCGTCAACGATGACGACGAAGAAGCATTCACTGAAGCGACGCTGATCGAAGCCATCGAGAACCAGATTGAAAGCGACAACCCGCCGGCGGCCAAGGCTACGTTGAACAAGCTGACTTTGGTCGGCATGGACCGTGAGGAGATCCTCAATTTGATGGCCCATGTGCTGGCTTTCGAAATTGACGCGATGCTCGATGAAGATCGCCCGTTCGACACCCAGTGGTACGAAGCGGCACTGCGCGCTTTGCCAGAGCTGCCACCGGAAAAGCAGTAACCACATCACTCTTATGGGAGCGAGCAGGCTCGCTCCCACAAGGTTTGTTACGCATCCATCCAGCCATCTGCTGCCGCCCGACTACACTGGAATTCGCCTCAAGACAAAATCCCCTGATCCGAGCACTGGACATGCTGCACCAGCGGGTTCACCTTAGAGGCGCTGTCGTCCAATTCCTAGAAAGTCTGGAGTCCTTATGTCGCTTACCCCTGAGTTGGTTGCCGAACTGGAAGTCCTTGCACTCTTCAACCTGGACAGTTCCCAGGAAGGTCTGAAAATTCACCAGACCGCTGCCCCGAAACACATCGCTGCTGCCCAGCGCCTCTTTGAAAAAGAACTCACCGACCAGCCCGATGGCGGTTATCTGACCAGCCTCGGTCGCGATGCCGCGCAAAACGTGCAGACCGTACTGACGATTTTGAAAGAACAGGAAACCGCCTGATTTCTCTGACTTTGCCCACGGGAACTCCTGCCACGGGATTTCCGCGGGCCCGCCCGATCGCTGTCGATAAAAAACTGACGTCAAAAAACAAATTCAGCTTAAACGTCCTGCCGCGCAGCGGCTAAACTGCGGCCATTCCGAGACCCTCTACGTCCGAGCCTGCAAGCCGGTTTGAGCTGACATGACCCGCACCCACGAAATCCGCCCCGACCTGGACGAAGGCATCGACCGCAAGGTACTCAGCCAACTGCGCGCACGTTTTCTCAAACTCAATGAAGGCCGCCTCGGCCGCGCTCTCGAAGGCTTGTCGACGCGCCAGCAAAGCGTGTTGACGCTGTTGCCGCTGTTCTTTCACGTCAATCATCCGTTGCTGCCCGGCTATGTCTCGGGCAGTACGCCGGCGGGGCTTTCGAATTATGAGCCGGACGCCAATGCGCTGACTGAGGCGCAGCGCCTGACTCGCTCGTTCTCTTACAGGCCGCGCCATGGCAGTAACCCGCCGCGACCGATCCACGGCCTGTTCCTGATGGGCAGCCTCGGCACGCTGGCCCAGGCCGATCAGAGCGATATGGACGTGTGGGTCTGCCATGGGCCGGATCTGAGCGAAAGCGAGCTCGCCGAGCTGAGCAAGAAGTGCCAATTGCTGGAAGCCTGGGCTGCAAGCCAGGGTGCCGAAGCGCATTTCTTCCTGATCGACCCGGCGCGCTTCGTCAAAGGCGAACGCGATTCCCAGCTCAGTTCGGACAACTGCGGCAGCACCCAGCACTATCTGCTGCTCGACGAGTTTTACCGCACGGCGATCTGGCTGGCCGGGCGCACGCCGATCTGGTGGCTGGTGCCGGTCTATGAAGAAACAGCCTACGACGCCTACACCTACACCTTGCTGTCCAAACGCTTCATTCGCGCCGACGAAACCCTGGATCTCGGGCCGATGGCGACCATTCCGCCCGGGGAATTCATCGGCGCCGGATTGTGGCAGTTGTTCAAAGGCATCGAATCGCCCTACAAGTCAGTGCTCAAACTGCTGCTGACCGAGGTGTACGCCAGTGAACACCCGCACGTTCAGTGCCTGAGCCTGCGCTTCAAGAAAGCCGTGTTCGCCAATCAGCTCGATCTCGATGAGCTTGACCCGTACATGGTCGTGTACCGGCGTATCGAGGAATACCTGATCGCCCGCAACGAACCGGAACGTCTTGAGCTGGTGCGCCGCGCGCTGTATCTGAAGGTCAACCGCAAGCTCACCGGCAACAGCCGCAGCCAGGGCTGGCAACGCGCACTGCTCGAACGCCTGGCCGGCGAGTGGCACTGGGATCAACGGCAACTGGCGCTGCTCGACAGCCGCAGTCAGTGGAAAGTCCGCCAGGTCAGCGCCGAGCGCCGCGCGCTGGTCAATGAACTCAATTACAGCTATCGCTTCCTGACACAGTTCGCCCGCAGCGAACAGACTGTCAGCCTGATCAACAAGCGCGACCTCAATGTCCTCGGCCGGCGCCTGTACGCAGCGTTCGAGCGCAAGGCCGACAAGGTCGAGTTCATCAATCCGGGCATTGCCCCGGATCTGGCCGAAGACACCCTGACCCTGGTGCAGTCGCCGAACAAAAAGGAGCCGGGGCAGACCCAGTGGGGCCTGTACAACGGCAGCCTGACGGCACTGGAGTGGGAACACTTCGCGCCGATCAAGCGCAGTCGCGAGCTGCTTGAACTGCTGACCTGGTGCCACCGCAACGGCGTGATCGACAGCAGCACACGTCTGGCCCTGCATCCGGGCACCAGCGACTTGAGCGAGTTCGAGCTGTTCAACCTGCTCGGCAGCTTGCAGCAGTGCATCGCCCTGCCCTTGCCCTCTGTTGCTGAAGAGCCATTGCTACGTGCCGCTGTGCCCAGCGAAGTGCTGCTGCTGATCAACGTCGGCGTCGACCCGCTCAAGCATCACCGTGATCTGAACATCCTGATGACCACCGAACGCACCGACTCGCTGAGCTATGCCGGTGTGCGCGAGAACCTGGTGCTGACCCTCGATCAGGTCACGCTCAACAGCTGGAACGAAGTGCTGGTCAATCGTTTCGACGGCCCGCATGCGCTGCTCGACTGCCTGCGCGATTACCTCAACAACCTGCCGCGCGGCCCGGTGCAGCCGTCGCTGAAAGTGCGCTGTTTCTGCCACAACCGCGCGCAATTCATTGCCCGCCGCGTCGAAGAAATCGTCGACACCGCGCAGACCCTGTTGCTCAGCGAGTTGAATCACCGCTACCTGATTCAGGTGCAGCAGCACTATCACGTGCTGGAGCTGGTGCCCGGCCAGGTCAACCATGTCGCCCTCGCCACTCTGCCGGCACTGCTCGATTATCTGGGCGAAGAACAACCGCGCTACAGCCCGCTGCACCTCGACCCGATGGCGCTGGAGGACCATGACCTGGCGCTGATCCTGCCGATGGGTCAGCCGGAGTGCATTCAGGTCTTCTACCGCATCAGCGAGCAGCAGGCCGAGCTGTACGTGCTGGATGAATTCAATGCGCTGTGGCAGCAGCAACTGCCGTACCACGACGAGCAGAGTCTGCTGGTGCCGCTGCAGCGTTTTCTGCAATCGATCCAGTACCGCCGTGAAGCGCAATTGCCGATGGACGGTGGCCCTGCGGGCAGCCCCGAGACTTTGTATTACCAGCTGTTGCCGTCAGGCCCGGGGCGCTCGCGCAGGGTCGAAACCCGGCCGGCACCGCAGACCCCGGTGAACAAACCGTTCTATGACGTACAGGCGATCATCGGCAAAGCCGCGCCCGGCGAAGTGCAGGTCACCCTGTATTGCAATCAGCGCGAGTTCAGCGAGCTGGAGCATGGCGACCAGCTGTTCAGCGTGGTCGCCCGAGAGATCGTCGAGCAGCGCCGCGAGACCGAACGCTATCGCTGCTACATCACCGACCTCGATCTCTCGGGGCTGCTCGGTGACGGGCACAGTTCAAGCAATCTGTATCTGCGCTACAAGGCGGACCTGGAGCGCTCGTTGAATGAAGCGCTCGAACAGGTTTGAAGCGGGGAGTTATTCGGGGAAGGCGCCGCCATTGACCGGTTGCGATTCCACTTCCAGCAAGGTCAGTTTCAGCGACTTGCCACCCGGGGCCGGCCAATCGATGTGCTGACCGACCTTCAGACCCAGCAGCGCACTGCCGACCGGCGCCAGTATGGAAATCTTGCCTTCATCGGCGTTGGCGTGCTTGGGATAGACCAGCGTCAGGTGGTAATCCTTGCCGCTGCCTTCTTCGCGGCAATGCACACGGGAATTCATGGTCACGACATCGGCGGGCACTTCATCGTGGCCGACCACGGTATCGGCGCGGTCCAGCTCGGTTTGCAGCGCAATCACGCCCGGCGCTGCCTGGTCTTTATCGATCAGGTTGTCGATCAGGCGCTGCAGACGTTGCACGTCCAGACGGGTAAGGGTGATGGAAGGTGCGGTCATGATCCAGGCAGACTCCTTTCTTCTGCACAAAAAAAGCAAAACCCCGCCAAAAAAGACGGGGTTTTCACCGTGCCTCGGTGGTTTGAGGCGTTCGCGGACACTATCACAGCTCAAAAAATATACAAGTCACCCACCTTTTGCCTGGGTGAAACCCTTGTGGCGAGGGGATTTATCCCCGTTCGGCTGCGCAGCAGCCGTATAGATTCTGGGGCCGCTACGCGACCAAACGGGGATAAATCCCCTCGCCACGATATCAACAGGCTTGGGATTTTCGTGCGGCAGCCTGCTGGCATATCACCCGGCGCCGCTGATCATCGGCCGAGCGCCATTCGCGAATGTCTTCGACGTGACGCGCGCAGCCGAGACAGACTTTCTGTTCGTCCAGCCGACATACGCCCGTGCACGGCGAAGGCACCGCCGGGCTGACGTTGCTGTAGAGCGGTTTCGGCGGGCGAACAAGCGCGGCATCCGTCACGAATCACAGACCTTCGAAATCGAATTCGGCGTCAGCCTGCTGCTTGACGAGGCGCTGAAGCATTTCGCCCAGCTGCTCTTCGCTCTTGTCGCACATCCAGCGCTCGCTTTCTTCGTCATAGTCGAAGTGGAAACCACCGGACACGGCCGCCAGCCACAGCTGACGCAATGGCTCCTGGCGGCTGAAGATCAGCTGCGAGCCGTTTTCGAACTTGACGGTCAAGACACCTGCCGAGCTTTCCAGATCGATGTCCAGATCGCTTTCGTCAAATATGTCTTCCAGTTTTTCCTGGGTTTCATCGACCAGATCGTGGAAACGGGCTTCGGACAAACTCATTGCGGCAACCTCAAAAATGTCTGATCAGGCTCAAGCGCCGAAAGATACGGACGCTGCCGACCGATTGCAAAGATTAACGACCAAGCACCAGTTTCCATCCAACATCGCACTCTGTGGGAGCGAGCTTGCTCGCGAAAGCGGTGTGTCAGGCAACAAACATATCGAATGTGACGACCTCTTCGCGAGCAAGCTCGCTCCCACAGGTATTGCAGGTATCCATCCGGTATCCAGCAAGCCCCGCCGGACGGGAACCCCCTCGCATAGGCAAGCTGCCGGGTGGCCGGTATACTCCGGCGCAATTAACGCATTTTCAAGGATTTCGCCATGAAGCGCCTGATCTCTTCCCTTGCTGCGCTCGTCGCGGTTGCCTGCCTGGTTTCGGCCTGTGGTCAAAAAGGCCCGCTGTACCTGCCCGATGACGACCAGGACCCGGCCGAACAAGCCCAGTCTTCGCAGAAGCAGCCATCCAAGGCTCACAAGCACGACGTTTACTAAGGGATCGCCATGGACGCTTTTAACTACCGTGGCGGGGAGCTGTTCGCGGAAGGTGTGGCGCTGTCCGCCATCGCCGACCGCTTCGGCACGCCCACCTATGTCTACTCGCGCGCCCACATCGAAGCGCAGTATCTGGCCTACGCCGATGCGCTGGCCGGCATGCCGCATCTGGTCTGCTTCGCGGTCAAAGCCAACTCCAACCTCGGTGTACTGAATGTCCTGGCCCGTCTCGGCGCCGGTTTCGACATCGTTTCCCGTGGCGAGCTGGAACGTGTACTGGCCGCTGGTGGCAGCGCCGACAAGATCGTTTTCTCCGGCGTCGGCAAGACCCGTGACGACATGCGCCGCGCCCTCGAAGTCGGCGTGCACTGCTTCAACGTCGAGTCCACCGATGAGCTCGAGCGCCTGCAAGTGGTCGCCGCCGAGCTGGGTGTTCGCGCCCCGGTTTCGCTGCGCGTGAACCCGGACGTCGATGCCGGCACCCACCCGTACATTTCCACCGGTCTGAAAGAGAACAAGTTCGGCATCGCCATTGCCGACGCCGAAGACGTGTACGTGCGCGCCGCGCATCTGCCGAACCTGGAAGTGGTCGGTGTCGACTGCCACATCGGTTCGCAACTGACCACCCTGCCGCCGTTCATTGATGCACTGGATCGCTTGCTCGATCTGGTCGACCGCTTGGGCGATTGCGGCATTCACCTGCGCCACATCGATCTTGGTGGTGGCCTGGGCGTGCGTTATCGCGATGAGGAGCCGCCGCTGGCTGCCGACTACATCAAAGCCGTGCGCGAGCGTCTCGACGGGCGTGATCTGGCGCTGGTGTTCGAACCGGGTCGCTTCATCGTTGCCAATGGCGGCGTGCTGCTGACCCAGGTCGAGTACCTCAAGCACACCGAGCACAAGGATTTCGCCATCGTCGACGCGGCGATGAACGACCTGATCCGCCCGGCGCTGTATCAGGCGTGGATGGACGTCACTGCGGTGAAACCGCGCGACAGCGCTGCACGCAAGTACGACATCGTCGGCCCGATCTGCGAAACCGGCGACTTCCTCGCCAAGGACCGCGAGCTGGCGCTGGAAGAGGGCGACTTGCTGGCAGTGCATTCGGCCGGTGCCTACGGTTTCGTCATGAGCTCCAACTACAACACTCGCGGCCGTGCCGCTGAAGTGCTGGTGGATGGTGATCAGGTTTTTGAAGTGCGTCGCCGCGAAACCGTGGCCGAGCTGTTTGCCGGCGAAAGCCTGCTGCCGGAGTAACCCATGCTGCTGCGTTTTACCAAAATGCACGGCCTGGGCAACGACTTCATGGTCCTCGACCTGGTCAGCCAGCACGCGCACATTCAGCCCAAACACGCCAAGCAATGGGGCGATCGCCACACCGGGATCGGTTTCGACCAGTTGCTGATCGTCGAAGCGCCGAGCAACCCGGATGTGGATTTCCGCTACCGGATCTTCAATTCCGACGGTTCGGAAGTGGAGCAGTGCGGCAACGGTGCGCGCTGCTTCGCCCGCTTCGTGCTCGACAAGCGTCTGACCGCCAAACGGCAGATCCGCGTCGAGACCAAGGGCGGCATCATCGAACTGGACGTGCGTAACGACGGCCAGATCGGCGTGAACATGGGCGCGCCGCGGCTGGTGCCGGCGGACATTCCATTCCAGGCACCAGCCCAGGCCACCAGTTATCAGCTGGATGTCGATGGCACCACGGTCGAACTGGCCGCCGTGTCGATGGGCAATCCCCATGCGGTCATTCGCGTGGACGACATCAACAGCGCACCGGTGCATGAACTGGGGCCGAAGATCGAGCACCATCCGCGCTTCCCGGCGCGGGTCAATGTCGGCTTCCTTCAGGTCATCGACCGCCATCGCGCGCAACTGCGTGTTTGGGAACGCGGCGCCGGGGAAACCCAGGCCTGCGGCACCGGCGCCTGTGCGGCGGCGGTGGCAGCCATCAGTCAGGGGTGGATGGATTCGCCGCTGTTGATCGACCTGCCCGGCGGGCGTCTGTCCATCGAGTGGGCCGGCCCGGGCGAACCGGTGTTGATGACCGGTCCGGCAGTGCGTGTATACGAAGGACAAGTGCGTCTTTGAGCGAGCAGAAATCATGACCGACAAGCCACAGGTACCCGCCCGACCAGTCGACGAATCAGCGTCCGAGAGCCTCGAGGCAGCCGCGGTTGCCGCCTACCTGGAGGCTCATCCGGACTTCTTCGTCGAGCACGAAGAGCTGCTGCCGTCGTTGCGCATCCCGCACCGACGTGGCGACACCGTGTCGCTGGTCGAGCGGCAGATGACCATCCTGCGCGACCGCAATATCGAGATGCGCCATCGCCTTTCGCATCTGATGGACGTGGCCCGCGACAACGATCGCCTGTTCGAAAAAACCCGCCGCCTGATTCTCGCGCTGATGGATGCATCGACCCTGGAAGACGTGGTCATCAGCGTTGAAGACAGCCTGCGTCAGGATTTCCAGGTGCCCTTCGTCAGCCTGATCCTGCTCGGCGACAACCCGGCCCCGGTCGGCCGCTGGGTGACTCACGCCGACGCGCAAACCGCGATTGGCGGCTTGCTCACCGAAGGCAAAAGCGTCAGCGGCAGCCTGCGTGAACATGAGCTGGATTTCCTCTTCGGCGAAGAACAGCGCCAGCAGATCGGCTCGACCGCCGTGGTTGCCGTCAGCCATCAGGGCATTCACGGCATTCTGGCCATCGCCAGCCGTGACCCGCAGCACTACAAGAGCTCGGTCGGCACCCTGTTCCTCAGTTACATCGCCGAGGTCATGGGCCGTGTGCTGCCACGGGTCAACAGCTCGCTGCGCTCGGTACGCTGACCATGGAACGACAACTGGACGCTTACTGCGAACATCTGCGCAGTGAGCGACAGGTGTCGCCGCACACCCTGTCGGCTTATCGCCGCGACCTCGATAAAGTCCTCGGCTGGTGCATCAAGCAGAACATCGGCAGTTGGGCCGCGCTGGATATCCAGCGCCTGCGCAGCCTGATCGCCCGGTTGCATGCGCAAGGCCAGTCCTCGCGCAGCCTCGCCCGCCTGCTCTCGGCGGTGCGCGGGCTCTATCACTACTTGAATCGCGAAGGCCTGTGTGACCACGACCCGGCTACCGGCCTGGCCCCGCCGAAAGGCGAACGGCGCCTGCCGAAAACCCTTGATACCGATCGCGCATTGCAGCTGCTGGAAGGTGCGGTCGAGGACGATTTTCTCGCCCGGCGCGATCAGGCGATTCTCGAGCTGTTCTATTCCTCTGGCCTGCGCCTGTCCGAGCTGACCGGGCTCAATCTCGATCAACTCGACCTCGCCGACGGCATGGTTCAGGTGCTCGGCAAGGGCAGCAAGACCCGGCTGTTGCCGGTTGGCACCAAGGCCCGCGAAGCCCTCGAACAATGGCTGCCGCTACGCGCCATGACCAATCCTGCCGACGATGCGGTTTTTGTCAGCCAGCAAGGCCGACGCCTTGGCCCGCGGGCGATTCAGGTGCGGGTCAAACTGGCTGGCGAGCGCGAACTGGGGCAGAACCTGCATCCGCACATGCTGCGGCACTCGTTCGCCAGCCATTTGCTCGAGTCCTCGCAGGACTTGCGCGCGGTGCAGGAATTGCTCGGTCACTCTGATATCAAAACCACACAGATCTATACCCACCTCGACTTCCAGCATCTGGCGGCGGTCTACGACAGCGCCCATCCCCGGGCCAAACGCATGAAAGGCGATGATTCATGAGCATTCAGTTGATCACCTTCGACCTCGACGACACCCTGTGGGACACCGCTCCGGTGATCGCCAGCGCCGAAACCGTGTTGCGCGAATGGCTGAGCGAGCATGCGTCGAATCTGGGCGCAGTGCCGGTGGAGCATTTGTGGTCGATTCGCGAGCGAGTGCTGGCGGGCGAACCGAGCCTCAAACACCGCATCAGCGCGCTGCGCCGACGTGTGCTGTTCCATGCGCTGGAAGAAGCTGGATATGCCCACGGCGAGGCGTCGGAGCTGGCTGACAAGGCTTTTGAAGTGTTCCTGCATGCGCGGCATCAGATCGAGGTGTTCCCGGAAGTCGAGCCGCTGCTGGAGCTGCTCGCCAATCACTATGCCCTCGGCGTGGTCACCAATGGCAATGCCGACGTGCGCCGGCTGGGGCTGGCGGATTACTTCAAGTTCGCGTTGTGCGCCGAAGACATCGGCATCGCCAAACCGGATGCGCGGCTGTTTCATGAGGCCCTGCAGCGTGGCGGAGTAAGTGCCGAAGCGGCGGTGCATGTCGGCGATCATCCCGGCGATGACATTGCCGGCGCGCAACAGGCGGGATTACGCGCGGTGTGGTTCAACCCGACGGGCAAGGTCTGGGAGGCGGAGCGCTTGCCCGATGCCGAAATCCGCAGCCTGACCGATTTGCCAGCCGTTCTCGCACGCTGGAATGCCACCTCGAAATAATCCACAAACCCTGTGGGAGCGAGCCTGCTCGCGAATGCGGTGTGTCATCCAACATGTATGTCGGCTGACATGCCCCCTTCGCGAGCAGGCTCGCTGCCACCGGGGACTGCATTTGTTTTCAACGCATTTATTCCAGGCATGAAAAAGCCCGCAGCGACGGCGGGCTTTTTCAGCAAGCGAGCGACGCGCCTCAGATAGGGCGGCTGCCGTACTTGTTATCCGGCTTCTTGGGCGGATCGGCGACCACGTTGGCCTCCACTTCCTGCACCTTGCCGCCGCGCGCAAGGAATTCTTCCATGGCCTTGGCCAGGGCGTCACGCTCCTTGTTCTTGGCTTCGATGCTCGGCAACTCGTCGACCGATACCGCAGCCTTGGCTTTGCCTTTGGCAGCCGGGGCCGGCGTGTCGTCACCGCCATCGTCTTCGGCAACGTCTTCCGCTGCCGCTTCCAGGCCTTCCTCGGCCTCGTCTTCGTCGCCTACTTCGAGGTCGTCGTTTTCCAGATCATCGTCGCTCATGTTCTACCTCATGACTTGCCAAAAGCAGATTAGTTATAGACCAGCTTTGGCGGCTGTCGAAGCCGCCGTTGAAAAATCTTCTGCCGCTGCCCGGCAGCGGCTCATGCCTGTTCACCGTGCAAGGTGGCGAGGACTTTACGGGCACCGCCATGATCACGGTGCTCGCCCAGATAAATCCCTTGCCAGGTACCCAGTGCCAGCCGCCCTGCCGCAACCGGCAGACTGATCTGGCAACCGAGCACGCTGGCCTTGAAGTGCGCCGGGAGATCATCCGGGCCTTCGTCGTTGTGCTCGTAGCCGTCTGTTCCTTGTGGGATCAGACGATTGAAAAATCGTTCGAAGTCGCGACGAACTGCCGGATCGGCGTTCTCGTTGATGGTCAACGACGCCGACGTGTGCTGCAGCCACAAATGCAACAGACCGACCCGACAGGTCTTGAGTTCAGGCAAGCCTGCGAGCAACTCGTCCGTCACCAGATGAAAGCCCCGGGGCCTTGCCCGCAGGGTTATCAGAGTCTGTTGCCACATACAGTTCTCCGCTCGTTCGGGGCGCATTCTAGCGTGCTCTGAAAAAAAACAAAGGCCCTAATATTCCTGCAGCGATGTAAGCGATTGCCCGCAGAAAAAGCCTCGTCGTAAAGACGACCAAAGCCGTAAGAAAAATCCTTTCAGCCACTCCCTGAATGACAAATCCCGGACAAAAAAATGCCCGGCGAACCGGGCAATTTTTTATCGCGCGTACTTACAGGTTGTAGCCGCGTTCGTTGTGTTGTGCCAGATCGAGGCCGACCGACTCTTCTTCCTCCGTTACGCGCAGACCCATGACGGCGTCCAGCACCTTGAGGATGATGAAGGTGACGATCGCGGTGTAGATCACCGTGAAGCCGACGCCTTTGATCTGGATCCAGACCTGCGCGCCGATGTCAGTCACGGTGCCGAAGCCGCCCAGTGCCGGTGCGGCAAACACACCGGTGAGGATCGCGCCGAGGATACCGCCGATGCCGTGCACGCCGAAGGCGTCCAGGGAATCGTCATAGCCGAGTTTGCGTTTCAGGGTGGTGGCGCAGAAGAAGCACACCACGCCTGCGGCCAGACCGATCACCAGTGCACCCATCGGGCCCACGGTGCCAGCGGCCGGAGTGATCGCGACCAGACCGGCGACCACACCCGAAGCAATACCCAGTGCGCTTGGCTTGCCGTGGGTGACCCACTCGGCAAACATCCAGCCCAGTGCCGCAGCGGCAGTGGCGATCTGGGTAACCAGCATGGCCATACCGGCAGTGCCGTTGGCAGCGGCAGCGGAACCGGCGTTGAAGCCGAACCAGCCGACCCACAGCATCGCCGCGCCCATCAGGGTGTAGCCGAGGTTATGCGGAGCCATTGGTGTGGTCGGGAAGCCTTTGCGCTTGCCCAGTACCAGGCACGCGACCAGACCGGCGATACCGGCGTTGATGTGCACCACGGTGCCGCCAGCGAAGTCGAGCACGCCCCAGTCCCACATCAGGCCGCCGTTACCGGACCAGACCATGTGCGCGATCGGTGCATAAACCAGAGTGAACCAGATGCCCATGAAGATCAGCATCGCGGAGAACTTCATGCGCTCGGCGAACGCACCGACAATCAGCGCCGGGGTGATGATCGCGAAGGTCATCTGGAAGGTGATGAACACCGCCTCAGGGAACAGCGCCGCCGGGCCGGTGATGCTCGAAGGCGTGACACCGGCGAGGAACGCCTTGCCCATGCCACCGAAGAACGAATTGAAGTTGACGACGCCCTGCTCCATGCCGGTGGTGTCGAAGGCAATGCTGTAGCCATAAATGACCCACAGGATGCTGATCAGACCGGTAATGGCGAAGCACTGCATCAGCACGGAAAGAATGTTTTTCGAGCGAACCATACCGCCGTAGAACAGCGCCAGGCCGGGAATGGTCATGAACAGCACGAGCGCTGTCGAGGTGAGCATCCAGGCGGTGTCGCCGGAATTGAGGACTGGCGCTGCCACTTCGTCTGCCGCCATGGCGATGCCGGGCATTACGATGGACAACAGGGCGCCTAGCCCTGCGAATTTACGCAGAGTCATATTGTTTTCTCCTGGGGCGTTGGGTTTGTGGCGGCGCTTAGATCGCGTCGGTATCGGTTTCGCCGGTACGGATGCGGATCGCCTGTTCCAGATTGACCACGAAGATCTTGCCGTCACCGATCTTGCCGGTGTTGGCCGCTTTGGTTATCGCCTCGATAACCCGATCCAGATCCTTGTCGTCGATGGCCACGTCGATTTTCACCTTGGGCAGAAAATCGACCACATATTCCGCGCCGCGATACAGCTCGGTGTGACCCTTCTGCCGGCCGAAGCCTTTGACTTCAGTAACGGTAATGCCCTGCACGCCGATTTCGGACAGCGACTCGCGCACGTCGTCCAACTTGAACGGCTTGATGATGGCAGTGACTAGCTTCATGAAACTCTCTCCCGAATTGGTGGACTTGCCCCAGGAAAACAAACCCGTCTCAAGTCTAAGCGCAGTGCCTGGCTTTGTAACGCATCGTTGACGCCAGCTAACCGCATCAGACGAAACTCCCCGCTTCGTCTGCCGCACTGCATTCGTCACAGCGACTGCATCAGTGCATGGGTCGAGGGTGACTAAGCAGAAACCTTGCCAGCTCGGCAAAAACCCTGCATTTCAATCTCTTGGCCCCCGTTGCACGCGCTCGGGCAGAAAAGCTTTTGCCGATACGCACAACAACGGTGCGCCACCGTCCGCCCCCCTGCGCGAAAAGCGTGCATCCGTGCAACGGGATTGACTATAGACACTGCGTGATACACTGCCGGCCATTGTTTCCAGGACATTTCCCATGCTCGCGCCCAAAGACTTCCTCGACGCCCTGAGCGGCACCGCCTCCCGCCTCTTCAACGGCGACACCCCGCTGCCGAAAGCCGAAATCGAAAGCCAGTTCAAAATGCTCCTGCAAAGTGCCTTCAGCAAACTCGATCTGGTCAGCCGGGAAGAGTTTGATAGTCAGATGGTGGTGTTGGCTCGCACGCGGGCACGGCTTGAGAGTCTTGAAGCGAAGGTGGCGGAGATGGAGGCGAAACTGAATCCGCCGGCTGAATAGCACCACTACTGACAGTGAAGGTTGGGCACGCTCTTCAGCTTTAAAGGCGTCGAAAAAAAACCTTCAAGCGTTTTCCTTCAAGCAGCCTTCAGCTCCACTGCCTAGATTCACTATCAAGCGCAATGTGCCAGCCGCTCGACCTGATCACGGATTGCAGCTCCTCTTTCAATTTCGGCTTTTCGCAGATCGTAGGTCGATTGGAGGTTCAGCCAAAACTCAGGAGTGGTGTCCAGACAGATTGAAAGTCTTAAAGCCATGTCAGCGCTGATGCCCCGGCGCTGTAGAACGATATCGTTCACCGTCGGAGTAGACACGCTCAATGCTCTCGCCAACGCAGCGGCTGTAAGGCTCAAAGGCTCCAGATACTCCTCTTTGAGGATCTCGCCGGGATGGACCGGACGCATACCATTCTTGGTCATATTCACCTCAGTGATAATTGACGATTTCAACATCCTCGGGCCCATTCAGGCCCCAGACGAAGCAAATTCGCCATTGGGCGTTGATACGAATACTGCATTGCCCCTTCCGATCGCCTCCCAGAGACTCGAGCCGATTTCCGGGAGGAGATCGGAGATCAGCCAACGCAGCTGCCGCATCAAGCATCGTCAGCTTACGTTCCGCGACACTCAATATGGCTGACCAGAAACGGGTTTTACCACTTCGGAACAGGTATTCGGTTTCAGGACATCTGAAGCTAACGATCATAGTTTAAAGCTTAACGTTATGCATTAACGCTGAGTTTATTCGTGAAAATCATTAGCGCAAACGGATGATCTTGCGATTTGGGTGTTCTCTTCAGGACTTTCAGAAACGGACTACGCATGCTTGCTGGTTCTTACTGAACCCGTTGCTATCTCCTACACAAACTCTCCCCTATTCCCGTTTGCCATGCCCTGGCGAGTTCCTGGCATTTCTTGCGGCAACATCCTGCGAAATTTTTGCGCTCCACTCACCCCACTAAAATGGCATCGCCCTACTACCCTTCAAAAACCCGCAGGAAGCGGCTCCCCGATTCAGCTCAAGGAACGACCATGTCCCTCTCCATTGTCCACAGTCGCGCCCAGATTGGCGTGGAAGCCCCCGCTGTCACCGTCGAAGTCCATCTGGCCAACGGTCTGCCGTCGCTGACCATGGTCGGCCTGCCTGAAGCGGCGGTGAAGGAGAGCAAGGATCGGGTGCGCAGCGCGATCATCAATTCCGGGCTGCAATTTCCGGCGCGGCGGATCACCTTGAATCTGGCGCCGGCGGACCTGCCCAAGGATGGCGGGCGCTTCGATCTGGCAATTGCCTTGGGGATTTTGTCGGCCAGTGTGCAGGTGCCGTGTCTGACCCTGGACGAGGTGGAATGTCTGGGTGAATTGGCATTGTCCGGTGCCGTGCGACCAGTGCGTGGCGTGCTGCCGGCGGCACTGGCGGCGCGCAAGGCCGGGCGGGCGTTGGTGGTGCCTCGAGCGAATGCGGAAGAGGCGTGCCTGGCTTCGGGGCTGAAAGTGTTCGCAGTCGATCACTTGCTGGAAGCGGTGGCGCATTTCAATGGGCACACACCGGTCGAGCCGTACACATCAGATGGCTTGATGCATGCCGCCAAACCCTATCCCGACCTCAACGAGGTGCAGGGGCAGACAGCCGCCAAACGCGCACTGCTGATTGCCGCAGCGGGGGCGCACAACTTGTTGTTCAGCGGGCCTCCGGGAACCGGCAAGACGCTGCTGGCCAGTCGTCTGCCAGGATTATTGCCGCCGCTATCCGAATGCGAGGCACTGGAAGTGGCAGCGATTCAATCGGTGGCCAGCGGGGTTCCCTTGACTCACTGGCCGCAGCGGCCGTTCAGGCAACCGCACCATTCGGCTTCAGGGCCGGCATTGGTCGGTGGCAGCTCGAAACCGCAACCCGGCGAAATCACCCTCGCCCACCATGGCGTACTGTTTCTCGATGAGTTGCCGGAGTTTGATCGCAAGGTTCTGGAAGTGCTGCGCGAGCCGTTGGAGTCCGGGCATATCGTCATCGCTCGGGCCAAGGATCGCGTGCGTTTCCCCGCACGGTTTCAACTGGTGGCAGCGATGAATCCGTGTCCCTGTGGATATCTTGGCGAACCCAGCGGCAAATGCTCGTGCACACCGGACATGGTCCAGCGCTATCGCAACAAGCTGTCAGGGCCGCTGCTGGATCGGATTGATCTGCACCTGACCGTCGCGCGGGAGGCAACCGCATTGAATCCGGCAGCCAAGCCAGGCGAAAACAGCGCCAGCGCTGCGGCGTTGGTGGCGGAAGCGCGGGAGCGTCAGCAGAAACGTCAGGGCTGTGCCAATGCGTTTCTCGATCTGCCGGGGCTCAAGCGTCACTGCAAGTTATCCACAGCTGACGAGATATGGCTGGAGGCGGCCTGCGAGCGACTGATCCTGTCGCTGCGCTCGGCGCATCGCCTGCTCAAGGTCGCGCGCACGCTGGCGGATCTTGAACAGGCCGATGCGATTACCCGCGAGCATCTGGCCGAGGCACTGCAATACCGGCCGGCGACACCTTAATGCTCAGTCAGATCAACCAGCGGTGCCTGACGCACTTCAGTGTCGCGCCCGGCCTGAATTTCAGTCACGCGCTTGAGGGCCTTGTCCACCGCCCCTTTGTCGGCCAGCAGGCTGTAGCTGATCTGGAACTGTTTATGTTCTTTCGGCGCAATGGTCGGCACCAGATTCAACGGCCGCTGATAGCGACGGTTGTAGGAAAAACTGGTTCCCGGCTCCAGCCCGGTGACGTAGCCCTGCCCTTGGGTATCGGTGTTTTTCCACAGCGAAAACACTGGCAGCTGCTGAGTATTGAAGCCAACGGATACGCCGAGGCTACCGGCCTTGTTGTGCAGCACGGTGAGAGTGTCACCCTTGGCGTCCGCATACGGCACGACGTTGTAGACAGTTTCGTCGTAGTCCTTGGTTGGCCCGCGATAGGTCTGCCAGTCGGGCAGATCTCCCTTGGCCTTGTCGTTGAACGGCGAAACCTGCTTCACCGGCGCTGCGAACTTTGCGCCCTGCTCGAGAAACGGCGTGCTGAAATTGCTGTGATACAGCGCCTGATATTCCTTCGCATAGTCGCCGTTGTTGGTCAGGGTGTCGTTGAGGGCGAAGCTGGCGCTGCCCGGTTCGGTGACCAGTTCGGTCGCTACCGAGAAATCGACTTTCTTGAATGCCTGCTCTTTCAGCTCGCCACGCAGCGTGATGGCATACGGCGGCTTCTCGTCGATGTGCAAAGTGACGGTGCTGGCCGGGATGTTGGCGGCGCGACCGTGCAAGGTCAGCAATTCGCCGTTGTCCATGCCGGGATGGCCAACCCACTCGTAACCGCAACGGGTGACCAGTTCATTGAAACCTTCGAGCCAGCCCAGGCCACCGCGACCGTTGAGTTCGATGAACGCCGGGTTGACCACGTCCTTGACCGGCGAGTCCCAGCCCATCCGCACGTCGCCCACCGAAGCCTGCAACACGTTCATGCCACGGGTCGGCACTACCGAGAGTTTCATCGTGCCGTTATCGATATCGACAATGCTGACGCCCTCCTGACGACCACCATGCAGGGTACGCAGGGTCACGGAATACGGTTTGGCGGTTTTTACGCCGAGTTGCTCACTGGTGATCGTCCAGTTTTTTGCCGGAGTGTTGGCGTCGAGCAGGACATAGTCCCAGGCCACGGCGTGGGAAGCGGCAGAGAATGCGCCGAGGGCGACGAGGAGTTTGAGCGGGGTCATGGCAGCAGCCTTTATTGGAGTTGTGCCATTTTTATAGCGCTGCGGAAACGTTTCAGCAAGTGCAAAAACCGGTTTGTGCCGGAGCATTCGCGAGCAAGCTCGCTCCCACCGGATTTTCGCCTGCTCACACGATTTGTGAACGACCGCGGAAACTGTGGGAGCGAGCTTGCTCGCGAAAACTGTTTCAACGACACATCAGCGGAAGCGGTCAACCTCGGAACGCAGATCCGCCGCCAGCTTCTCCAGCTCTTTAGCGGTGACAGCCAGGTTTGACACCACCTCACGCTGCTCGCTGTTGGCCAAGGCGATGCTTTGCAAATTGCTGCTCAGCAACGTCGCAGTGCTGCTTTGTTCCTGAGTGGCGGTGGTGATCGCGGCGAACTGCTGGCCTGCCGAACGGCTCTGCTCATCGATCCGCGCCAGTGCCGAGGCGACATTGGCGTTGCGCGACAAGCCTTCCTGCATCAGCACATTGCCCTGCTCCATGGTGCTGATCGCGTTGCCGGTTTCCTGTTGGATGCTGTGGATCATGCTGGAGATTTCATCGGTCGCCTGACGGGTACGCGAGGCGAGGCTGCGCACTTCGTCCGCGACCACGGCAAAACCGCGCCCCTGCTCACCAGCACGGGCAGCTTCGATGGCAGCGTTAAGTGCCAGAAGGTTGGTCTGCTCGGCGATGGAGGTGATCACACCCACGATGCCGCCGATTTCCTGCGAGCGCTGCCCCAGCGTGTTGATCACGCTGGCGGTGCTGTTCAGCGCGCCGGCGATCTGCTCCAGCGACGACGACGCTTCTTCCATCGAACTGCGGCCGATCTGGGTCTGCTGAGCGTTTTCCTGCGCCAGGCGCTGGGTCGCACCCATGTTGTCGGCAATGTTCAGCGAGGTGGCGCTGAACTCTTCCACGGCGCCGGCCATGCTGGTGATTTCGCCCGACTGCTGCTCCATGCCTTCATACGCACCGCCGGACAAACCGGACAGCGCCTGCGCACGGCTGTTGACCTCTTCCGAAGCGCGGCGGATGTGCTCGACCATGGTCGACAGCGCCTGGCTCATCTGGTTGAACGCGCGGGACAGCTGACCGATTTCATCGTGGCTCGATACGTTCAGCCGCACACTCAGATCACCCGCGCCCAAGGCTTCGGCCTGACGCACCAGATCGCCCAGCGGTGCGAGTTTGCTGCGCAGCAGCCAGACCACGGAACCGACCGCGAGCAACATCGCCAGCAGGCTGCCGATCGCCAGTTGCGTACCGACGCTCCAGGTCACCGCGCGGATCTCGGCTTTCGGCATGCTCGCCACCACCGACCACGGGCCACCTTCGAACGGCACGGCGATGCTGTAGAAGTCCTCACCCTTGTCGCTCCAGAACTCACCCTTGCCCGGGGTTTTCACCAGGTTGTTGATGGTCGGGGCGGCTTGATCCAGGTTTTCGACGCCGGCAATCGGCACCAGCCATTTGTTCTGCTCGTCGAGCAGCGCCAGCGAGCCGGTCTTGCCAATGCGGAAGCGCTTGAGATTGGCGAACTGCGCGTTCTGCGCGTCGGTGTAGTCGAAGCCGACGTACAGCACGGCGATGATCTTGCCGCCCGCATCGCGCACCGGGGTGTACTGCGACATGTAGTAGCGCTCGAACAGCAACGAGCGGCCGACATAACTCTGCCCCGCCATCAGTTTCGCGTACGCCGGGTTGGCATGATCGAGCACGGTGCCGATGGCACGGGTGCCGTCCTGCTTGCTGACGTTGGTGCTGACGCGAATGAAGTCTTCGCCGCTGCGCACGAATACCGTGGCCACACCAGCGGTCATCTGCTTGAACTCGTCAACTTCCTTGAAGTTGTTGTTCAGCACCTCGTTGCCCAGGTGCAGGCCCGGAGTCTGCACGCCGGCCACGGTCACTGGCTGATCGGGGTGCACACTCAAACCACTGCCGAAGCGCTTTTCGAACAGCCCGCTCAGGCGCAGGGTGCTTTCGCGCAGCGTACCGTGAAAGGTACTCAGTTGATCGGCCAGCAGCCGGGCCTCACTGGCCAGATGCTCTTCACGGGTGGCGAGGTTGGCGGAATCCAGCGAACGCAAGGCGAATACCGTACTGCCGCTGATGACTATCGCCAGTATCACAGCAAGGGCAAGGCCCAGCTGCGAGGCGATCCGAGCACGAGGTTGAGACATGAACAGCTCCTGGCCGAGCCACCGAATCCTCCTTGATCGCGGTAATTGCCCGGAAAATATTCTAATAATGGGGGTAGCGCGGAACCGGCACGACGGTTCCACATGCTCGTAGTCGGCGGTAAAACCGAATACTTGAGCGGATTGCGTGGGTATGGCGCAGTAGTGGCATTGTGCCGGCTCGAACGTTTCAGCTCAAGCGCTCTACCGCCGGCAATTGCATGGCGCGGACTTCGCCTTGGAGAAAATCGCTGAGACGGCGCAAACGTTCACCTCCCGGACGCGGTTTCGGCCACACCAGGTAATAGTTCAGGCCACTGGCGACGGCGGTCGGCCACGGTAGGCTCAAGCGCCCTTGCGCGACATCCTCGGCGACCATCAACAGATCACCCATCGAAACGCCGTAGCCACGCGCCGCGGCGATCATGCCCAGCTCCAGCGTATCGAACACTTGCCCGCCCTTGAGCGAAACTTGCTCGGACAGCCCCATGCGCTCCAGCCAACTGCGCCAGTCACGGCGATCCGGGGTCGGGTGCAGCAGTTCAGCAGCCGCCAGACGCGCTACGTCCCAAGGTTGGTCATTGAGCAGGTTCGGCGCGCCGACCGGAATCAATTCCTCGGGAAACAGCAGGCTCGCTTCCCAGTCCGGCGGGAAATGCCCGTCACTGAGCAAAACTGCGCAATCGAATGGTTCGTTGTTGAAGTCCACCGAATCGATATCCATCCATGCGCTGGTCAGTTGCACCTCATTGCCCGGCTGCAAATGGCGGAAGCGACTCAACCGCGCCAGCAGCCAACGCATGGTCAGGGTCGATGGCGCTTTCATGCGCAGGATGTCGTCCTCGGCGCGCAAGGTATTGCAGGCGCGCTCAAGGGCGGCGAAGCCTTCGCGGATACCGGGTAACAGCAGCCGCGCCGATTCGGTCAGTTGCAGGTTGCGCCCGCTGCGATGAAACAGCCGGCAGGCGAAGTGTTCTTCAAGAGTGCGCATGTGCCGACTGACCGCGCTCTGGGTGATCGACAGTTCTTCCGCCGCGCGGGTAAACGAGCTGTGTCGCGCTGCCGCTTCGAATGCGCGCAGGGCATACAACGGCGGAAGGCGTCGGGACATACACAAAGCTCCAATAGCGGGGATACAGCCAATTCGGCAGGACGATTCAGGATGAGTATTAATCATGCCACCCATCCTTTTTATCCCTTTGTGCAAAGCCTGCCAAGCGCCGAGAATCGACGCTCTTCTGCTTCCTCTGATATTTGGGTGGTGATGGCCATGCAGCATCCTGTGCGTACCGAACTCTGGGCCATTCTGCGGCTGGCGGGGCCGCTGATTGCTTCGCAGTTGGCGCACATGCTGATGGTGCTGACCGACACCCTGATGATGGCGCGCCTCAGCCCCGAAGCGCTGGCCGGTGGCGGCCTCGGTGCCGCGAGCTACTCGTTCGTGTCGATTTTCTGCATCGGCGTGATTGCAGCGGTCGGCACACTGGTGGCAATCCGTCAGGGTGCCGGCGACATCATCGGTGCCGCACGCCTGACCCAGGCCGGACTGTGGCTGGCCTGGCTGATGGCCCTCGGCGCCGGGCTGTTGTTGTGGAACCTCAAACCGGTGTTGCTGCTGTTCGGCCAAACCGAAACCAACGTCAACGCCGCCGGGCAATTTCTCATCGCCCTGCCCTTCGCCCTGCCCGGTTACCTGAGCTTCATGGCCCTGCGCGGTTTTACCAGTGCGATTGGCCGGGCGACGCCAGTGATGGTCATCAGCCTCGCCGGTACGGTGGCCAACTTCCTGCTCAACTACGCGCTGATCACCGGCATGTTCGGCCTGCCGCAGCTGGGTCTGACCGGCATCGGTCTGGTCACGGCGATTGTCGCCAACTGCATGGCACTGGCGCTGGCCTGGCATATCCGCCGGCATCCGGCGTATGACGCTTATCCGTTGCGCGCCGGCCTGTCGCGGCCGAACCGGCAATACCTGAAAGAACTGTGGCGTCTGGGCCTGCCGATTGGCGGCACCTATGCGGTGGAAGTCGGGCTGTTTGCCTTTGCCGCGTTGTGCATGGGCACCATGGGCAGTACGCAGATGGGCGCGCATCAAATCGCCCTGCAGATCGTGTCGGTGGCGTTCATGGTCCCGGCCGGGATGTCTTACGCCATCACCATGCGCGTCGGCCAACACTATGGCGCCGGGCAACTGGTCGATGCGCGCATGTCCGGGCGTGTCGGCATCGCCTTCGGCGCCGTGGTGATGCTCGGCTTTGCCCTGGTGTTCTGGCTATGGCCGAACCAGTTGGTCGGCCTGTTCCTTGACCACAACGATCCGGCGTTTGCCGAGGTGATCCGTCTGGCGGTGAGCCTGTTGGCAGTAGCGGCGTGGTTCGAGCTGTTCGACGGCACGCAGACGATTGCCATGGGCTGTATTCGTGGGCTCAAGGATGCCAAGACTACGTTTCTGGTGGGGCTCGCTTGCTATTGGCTGATTGGCGCGCCGGCGGCGTGGTGGATGGCGTTCCATCTCAATTGGGGGCCGACGGGTGTCTGGTGGGGTCTGGCGTTGGGCCTGGCCTGCGCGGCGGTGAGCCTGACGCTGGCGTTTGAATGGAAGATG
The DNA here is from genome assembly GCF_054871425.1 of Pseudomonas glycinis. Taxonomy (NCBI): domain Bacteria; kingdom Pseudomonadati; phylum Pseudomonadota; class Gammaproteobacteria; order Pseudomonadales; family Pseudomonadaceae; genus Pseudomonas; species Pseudomonas glycinis. Next base: position 424,252 of record NZ_JBTYHF010000002.1, read on the forward strand.
CAGCGGATGATTCGGCGCGAGTCAGTTGCAGAGAGGTTCGAGGCCATCGGCGCGGATTAAGATCAAAAGATCGCAGCCTTCGGCGGCTCCTACAAAGGAACACATTCCAAGGTAGGAGCTGCCGAAGGCTGCGATCTTTTAAATGGCTTCCACCGAAGCCTGCTGACTGGCTCCAAAGGTCAGATATTCCACCAACTCATCCAGCGGCAGCGGTCGGCTGATCAGGTAACCCTGCACCTGATCGCAGCCGAACCCGCGCAGCAACTCCAGTTGCTCCGGCGTCTCCACCCCTTCGGCAACTACTTCCAGGTGCAGGTTGTGCGCAAGGTTGATCATCGCGTGCACCAGTTTGCGGTTCTCTTCGCGCTGTTCCATGCCGCCGACAAAACTCTTGTCGATCTTCAACAAGGTGATCGGCAGGCTGTTGAGGTGCACGAACGACGAAAACCCGGTGCCGAAATCGTCCAGCGAGAAGCGCACACCGAGGCGGCCGAGGGCGTCCATGGTCTGTTTGACCAGATCGCTGCGCCGCATCACGGCGGTTTCGGTCAGTTCGAATTCCAGCCACTGCGCCTCGACGCCGCGCTCGGCGATCAGGCGGCTGAGTGTCGGCAGCAACTGGCTGTCCTGAAACTGGCGGAACGACAGGTTGATCGCCATGTGCAGCGCCGGCAGCCCCTGCTCGCGCAAGGCCTGCATATCGCGCAAGGCGCGGGAAATCACCCAGTAGCCCAGCGGCACGATCAGACCGCTCTGCTCGGCCAGCGGCACAAATTCACTCGGTGGCAGCAGACCGCGCTCACCGTGGCGCCAGCGCACCAGCGCTTCGAGGCCGACAATCTGGCCGTCCTCAAGATTCAGGCGTGGCTGGTAATGCAGTTCCAGCTCATCGCGGCGCAACGCCCGGCGCAGTTCGCTTTCGAGGTCGGCCATACTCCGCGCGTTGCGATTGATGCGTTCGTTGAAGATATGAAAAGTGCAGCCCTGCGTGCTCTTGGCCTGCTGCATGGCGATGTGCGCGTGCCACATCAGTGGATCGGCGCCGCCATTGGCGCGGGCATGGGCGATGCCAAGGCTGGAGCCGATCAGCAGGCTCTCGCCGTCGACCCAATAAGGTTCGGCCAACGCCTCAGTGATGCGTTCGGCCATCCACTCGGCGCGTTGCGGTGCACGACGGGTATCGATCAGCAGAGCGAATTCATCGCTGCCCAGCCGTGCCAGTTGATCGCCGGCCTCCAGCTGACTTTTCAGCCGCGCGACCACTTGCAGGATCAGGCGATCGCCGGCCTGATGACCGAGAGCGTCGTTGGCATGGCGGAAGTTGTCGAGATCGAGATGGCCGAGGGCGAGACCACGACCGTCGCCTTCGGCAAGGCGCGCGGTGAGCAGGGTCTGAAAGCCCTGACGGTTGGCGATACCGGTCAGCGGGTCCTGTTCGGCGAGGCGCTGAAGAGTGTTTTCCAGCACGCCGCGCTCGCGCACATGGCGCAGGCAACGCTGGAGCATGCCGGCGTCGAGGGCGTCGAACACCAGCCAGTCGCTGACACCGACCGGCGCGGTGGCCGGCTCGTGCTCCAGCAGCAGAACGGTCGGCAGGCTGCAACGCCCGGGCGGCGGCTGCAACGCTGGCAGGGTCAGCAGTACCGCGTGGCGGTTGTCTTCGAACAGGCGGCTGACCGAATCCCAGTTCGGCGCGCTGATCAGCACCGCCGCGCTCCCCATCGGAGCCAGACACTCACGCAACAACGCTGTCCACGCTGGCTCTTCGGCCAGTAGCAGCAAACGCAAGGGTTCGACAGGCGTAGACAAGCTGACTCCCTAGACTCTGCAATGATGTAGGCGGGGCATTATGCCGGTGTGCTGAACAATGACCAATGCGTTGTCTGATGACAACGGCATCGAAACGTTATTTTGTGTCACGAATGAGAACATTAGCCGCAAAATCCCCGCGTATCCTGCGTGAAAGTAACAAAACCGGCAAATCTGAATCGCGTGCTGCGTCACAAGTCGGACAGAGCAGCAGAAATCGCTGAGCCTGTTAAAATGCCGGCCCATTTCGTCAACGACTCCCGAATTTTCGTATGTCCCGACTCAATCCCCGGCAGCAAGAAGCCGTGAACTACGTCGGCGGCCCTCTATTGGTGCTCGCCGGTGCTGGCTCCGGCAAGACCAGCGTGATCACGCGCAAGATCGCGCACCTGATCCAGAACTGCGGCATCCGCGCCCAGTACATCGTCGCCATGACCTTTACCAACAAGGCCGCGCGCGAGATGAAAGAGCGGGTCGGCACCCTGTTGCGTGCCGGCGAAGGGCGTGGCCTGACCGTCTGCACCTTCCACAACCTGGGTCTGAACATCATCCGCAAGGAGCATGCGCGGCTGGGCTACAAACCCGGTTTCTCGATCTTCGACGAGACCGACGTCAAAGCCCTGATGACCGACATCATGCAGAAGGAATACGCAGGCGACGACGGCGTCGACGAGATCAAGAACATGATCGGCGCCTGGAAAAACGACCTGATCCTGCCCGCCCAGGCCTTGGAAAACGCGCGCAACCCGAAGGAGCAGACCGCCGCCATCGTCTACACCCACTATCAGCGCACGCTCAAGGCGTTCAACGCGGTGGACTTCGATGACCTGATCCTGCTGCCGGTAAAGCTCTTCGAAGAACACGGCGACATTCTCGAAAAGTGGCAGAACAAGGTGCGGTACCTGCTCGTCGACGAATACCAGGACACCAACGCCAGCCAGTACCTGTTGGTGAAGATGCTCATCGGCAAGCGCAACCAGTTCACCGTGGTCGGCGACGATGACCAGTCGATCTACGCTTGGCGTGGCGCACGTCCGGAAAACCTGATGCTGCTCAAGGACGACTATCCGTCCTTGAAAGTGGTCATGCTCGAGCAGAACTACCGCTCCACCAGCCGCATCCTGCGCTGCGCCAACGTGCTGATCTCGAATAACCCGCACGAATTCGAAAAGCAGTTGTGGAGCGAGATGGGCCACGGCGACGAGATCCGCGTGATCCGCTGCCGCAACGAGGACGCCGAAGCCGAGCGCGTGGCCATGGAAATCCTCAGCCTGCACTTGCGCACCGACCGCCCGTACAGCGATTTTGCGATTCTTTATCGCGGTAACTACCAGGCCAAGCTGATCGAATTGAAGCTGCAACACCACCAGGTGCCGTATCGCCTGAGCGGCGGCAACAGCTTCTTCGGTCGCCAGGAAGTGAAGGACCTGATGGCCTACTTCCGCCTGATCGTCAACCCGGATGACGACAACGCCTTCCTGCGCGTGATCAACGTGCCGCGTCGCGAGATCGGCTCGACCACCCTGGAAAAGCTCGGCAACTACGCCACCGAGCGCAAGATCTCGATGTATGCCGCCACCGACGAAATTGGCCTCGGCGAACATCTCGACAGCCGCTTCACTGATCGCCTGGCGCGCTTCAAGCGCTTCATGGACAAGGTCCGCGAGCAGTGCGCCGGCGAAGATCCGATCTCGGCGCTGCGCAGCATGGTCATGGACATCGACTACGAGAACTGGCTGCGTACCAACAGCTCCAGCGACAAGGCGGCGGACTACCGCATGGGCAACGTCTGGTTCCTGATCGAGGCGTTGAAAAACACCCTCGAGAAAGACGAAGACGGCGAAATGACCGTCGAGGACGCCATCGGCAAACTGGTGCTGCGCGACATGCTCGAGCGCCAGCAGGAAGAAGAGGACGGCGCCGAAGGTGTGCAAATGATGACGCTGCATGCGTCCAAAGGGCTGGAATTTCCCTACGTGTTCATCATGGGCATGGAAGAGGAAATCCTCCCGCACCGTTCCAGCATCGAAGCCGACACCATCGAAGAAGAGCGTCGCCTGGCCTACGTGGGCATCACCCGCGCCCGCCAGACCCTGGCCTTCACCTTCGCTGCCAAGCGCAAGCAGTACGGTGAAATCATCGACTGCGCGCCGAGCCGCTTTCTGGATGAGCTGCCGCCGGACGATCTGGCCTGGGAAGGCAACGACGACACCCCGACTGAAGTCAAAGCCGTGCGTGGCAATAGCGCATTGGCCGATATACGCGCGATGTTAAAGCGCTAGAATCGACTACTTTTTAATCTACCTTCGGCGCCCATCGCGCCAACAGAGGAAGCTGTTGTGGAAGCACTGCACAAAAAAATCCGCGAAGAAGGCATCGTGCTTTCCGATCAGGTCCTGAAAGTCGACGCTTTCCTGAACCACCAGATCGACCCGGCCCTGATGAAGCTGATCGGTGACGAATTCGCCGCGCTGTTCAAGGATTCCGGGATCACCAAGATCGTCACCATCGAAGCCTCGGGCATCGCCCCGGCGATCATGACCGGTCTGAACCTCGGCGTGCCGGTGATCTTCGCCCGCAAGCAACAGTCGCTGACCCTGACTGAAAACCTGCTCTCGGCGACCGTCTACTCGTTCACCAAGAAGACCGAAAGCACCGTGGCCATCTCCCCGCGCCACCTGACCAGCAGCGACCGCGTGCTGATCATCGACGACTTCCTGGCCAACGGTAAGGCCTCGCAAGCGCTGATCTCGATCATCAAACAGGCCGGCGCCACCGTTGCCGGTCTGGGCATCGTCATCGAAAAGTCGTTCCAGGGCGGCCGCGCCGAACTGGACTCGCAGGGCTACCGCGTCGAGTCGCTGGCTCGCGTGCAATCGCTGAAGGATGGCGTCGTCACCTTCATCGAGTAACCAGCGGCACCGAGTTACCCCTGTGGGAGCGAGCCTGCTCGCGAATGCATTGTGTCAGTCACCCTGTTGAGTGAATGACACACCGCTTTCGCGAGCAGGCTCGCTCCCACAGTGGGTTCTGGGGGTGGTCAGTTACTGTGCGGTAGCTTTCAGGCCTGTGAGCAGCAGGCGTTGGAAAAGGTCCTCCTTCAGACCCTCCGGATTCGTCAGTTGCATCCGCTCAAGATGTTCCGGGAACACTGAGGCCTCCGGCGCATCCAGCGCTGCCTTGCCCAAGTCGAGAATCTCGGTCAGCTTGAACTTGCTCTTCAGCCAGTTCAGCGCCCGCAGCAGATCCCGTTCGATGGCGGTGAAATCACAGCCCAGCGGATACTCCGGAAACAGGTTCGGATGCCGTGCGGCAATCGCCCGCAAGCGTTGCGGTGTGTTGTCGGCAAACCGTGGATCGAGACGGAAGTCCTTCGGCAGCTTACCGACTGTCTGCGCCTGCTCGATCAACCCCGGCTGGAACCGCGAGTCGCTGATATTGAGCAACGCTTCGATCACCGCCGCGTCGGATTTTCCGCGCAGGTCGGCGATGCCGTACTCGGTGACGACGATGTCGCGCAGGTGCCGCGGGATCGTGCAGTGGCCGTAGTCCCAGACGATATTGGAGCTGACCTCGCCGCCGGACTCGCGCCAGCTGCGCAGGATCAACATCGATCGCGCGCCTTCCAGCGCGTGGCCCTGAGCAACAAAGTTGTACTGCCCACCGACACCGCTGAGCACGCGTCCGTCTGCCAATTGATCAGCCACGCCGGCGCCGAGCAGAGTCATGGTGAACACGGTGTTGATGAAGCGCGCATCGATGCGCTGCAAGCGCTTGAGCTCTTCCTGGCCGTACAGCTCGTTGATGTAGCTGATGCGGGTCATGTTGAATTCCAGCAGCTTGCTTTGCGGCAACTCGCGCAGCCGCTCATAAAAACTGCGCGGGCCAAGGAAGAAGCCGCCGTGCACCGAGATACCGTCGGGCTGCGCGGCTTCGTCGAGGGTACCGGCGTTGGCCTGCTGCTGAGTCGGCACATCCGGATAGACCTTGCGCCGAATGATCCCGGCATCCGCCAATACCAACAGCCCGTTGACGAACATCTCGCTGCAACCGTAAAGGCCTTTGGCAAATGGCGCGGTGCCGCCCTCGCGCTGGATCAATTGCGCCCATTGGCTGAGGTTGATGTCATCGAGCAACGCCTGATAACCGGCGTTATCGGCCTGACGGGCAAGTAGCGCAGCAGTCAACGCATCGCCCATCGAACCGATACCAATCTGCAATGTACCGCCATCGCGCACCAGCGTGCTCGCATGCAAGCCAATGAAATGATCCTGAAACCCCACCGGCATGTTCGGCGTGGAAAACAGCGTGCTGCTGTCCTTTTCGTCGATCAGCAGATCAAACGTGTCGATATCCACTTCCGCATCGCCGGGCATGTACGGCAGATCCGTATGCACCTGGCCGACCAGCACAATGGTCTCCCCCGCCTCGCGGCGCTTGGCGATCATCGGCAACAGGTCGAGGGTGATGTCCGGGTTGCAGCTCAGGCTTAAGCGATCAGGGTGTTCGCTGCTGCTGGCGAGCAATTGCGCCACCAGATTGAGACCCGCTGCGTTGATGTCGCGAGCGGCATGGCTGTAATTGCTGCTGACGTAATCCTGCTGCGCCGACGCGCTGTTGAGCAGACTACCGGGTTGCATGAAGAACTGCTGGATGCGGATGTTGGCGGGCAGGCTATCGCGCTGCAGATCGGCGAGGAAATCGAACTCCGGATAATCACCAAACACGCGCTCGACGAAGGGCTCGATAAAGCGCTTCTGCAAGCCATCGCCCAGATTCGGCCGACCGAGGCACAGCGCGGTATAGATCGTCAGCTGCCGCTCGGGCAGGTCCTTGATGCGCCGGTACAGCGCGTTGACGAAGTGATTCGGCTTGCCCAACCCCAGCGGCAGGCCCATGTGGATGTGCGCAGGCAAACGCGCCAGCACATCGTCCACCGCCTGTTCGATCGAACACAACTGCACCATCTGAAGCCTCCCGCCCGTTCCGTTGATAGGGGTAGACCGAGATTGCCTTGAGTTTGCTGCAAAGGACAGCATTTGGTTTGGAGGGATCAGGGCCTGAATGAATCGGAAACCAGAAACCACAGGCACAAAAAAACCGTCCGAAGACGGTTTTTTTCAAAGCCGGCGCTGATTACAGACCGGACATCTCTTTGATCGCGCCCTTGAGCTCTTCATCGGAGCAATCGGCGCAGGTGCCTTTTGGCGGCATGGCGTTGATGCCGGTGATGGCCTTGGCGAGGATGCCGTCCAGACCACCCTGATGATCGGCGCGCTCCTTCCAGGCTGCCTTGTCGCCGATCTTCGGCGCGCCGAGCAGGCCCGTGCCGTGACAAGCGTTGCAGTGCTTGGCGATCACGTCTTTAGGGGCCTTTGCTCCGCCGCCCCCGCCAGCGGTAGCAGCCACTTCCATACCCTTGCATTCCTGCCCTTGAACACACACCTGGCCGACGGGCTCGAGGCGTTTGGCGATGTCGTCATTTGTCGCAGCTTGAGCGCTGACAGCCCAGAGGGCCAGTACGGTTGCTGGTGCAGCCAGCATTTTCATAATTAGGTTCACGCGTTCACCCTCAATGGTGGCTATTCACGCCTGCGGCCACGGTTCGCAGGCGGGCGCAAGTATAGCGGGTAGGCCGCTGTACTGAAACAACCCCATGGTTAGAGGGGTCTTGTTGCCCATCGGTAAATCGGTTCGGGCACCTTCGCCGCCATGGCCTGGCGCCTTCTGCTTAAAAATTCGCCGGAGTGGCTGCGCTGATTAGTCGCGCCGGCACGTCGAACGGGTTACGGAAACGATGCGGCTTGGTACTTTCAAAATAGTAGCTGTCGCCGGCTTCGAGGATAAAAGTTTCCAGTCCCACCACCAGTTCGAGGCGGCCTTCCACCAGAATCCCGGTTTCCTCGCCCTCGTGGGTGAGCATTTCTTCGCCGGTGTCGGCGCCCGGCGGGTAGATTTCGTTGAGGAAGGCGATGGCGCGGCTCGGGTGGGCGCGGCCGACCAGTTTCATGGTCACGGCGCCGTCGGAGATGTCGATCAGCTCATTGGCCTTGTAGACGATCTGGGTCGGTTGGTCCTGCAGGATCTCTTCGGAAAAGAACTCGACCATCGACATGGGAATGCCGCCGAGCACCTTTCTCAGCGAACTGATCGAAGGGCTGACGCTGTTCTTTTCGATCATCGAAATGGTGCTGTTGGTGACGCCCGCGCGTTTGGCGAGTTCACGCTGGGAAAGCCCTTTGAGCTTGCGGATCGATTGCAGTCGTTCACCGACGTCCAAGGCGGGAGCCTCCTGATGTTGTAAGAATATTGAGCGTTATCATGGCGACAGCGTTCAGTATTTACAACAGCTGGCCCCCGCAGCGGCGTCAACCCTCGGAATAGAGCCTTGGCACCCGTTTCAGGTTGCAGAAGATCTGATACGGGATGGTATCGGCCCACTTTGCCACGTCGCTGGCGAGGATGTTTTTACCCCACAGCTCGACAGTTGAACCAAGCCCCGCTTCCGCTACGTCGGTCAGATCGATGCAGAGCATGTCCATCGACACGCGCCCCAGCAGGCGGCTGGGTTTGCCCGCCACCAGCACGGGTGTGCCGGTCGGCGCCTGACGCGGGTAACCGTCGGCGTAGCCCATGGCGACCACGCCGATGCGCATTGGCTTGTCGGTGATGAACCTGGCGCCATAGCCGATCGGTTCGCCGGCCGGCAATTCACGCACACTGATGACTTTCGATTCGAGGGTCATCACCGGTTGCAGGCGTTCAGCGACGGCGTTGGCTTCTTCGAACGGGGTCGCGCCGTAGAGCATGATGCCCGGGCGTACCCAATCGCTTTGGATTTCTGGCCATCCGAGCACCGCTGGCGAGTTGCGCAGGCTGACTTCCGCCGCCAGACCCTGACGCGCCGCTTCGAACACCGCGACCTGCTCGGCACTGCTTTGCGCATGCAGTTCATCGGCGCGGGCGAAGTGGCTCATCAACACGATTTTTGCCACTTTGCCGCTGGCCAGCAGACGCTGATAGGCCGCTGGGTAGTCTTTCGGATGCAGGCCGACGCGGTGCATGCCGGAATCGAGCTTGAGCCATACCGTGATCGGTTTGCTCAGGACTGCCTGCTCGATCGCTTCGAGCTGCCACAGCGAATGCACCACGCACCAGAAATCATGCTCGACGATCAACGCCAGCTCATCGGCTTCGAAGAAGCCTTCCAGCAGCAATACCGGCGCGCGAATCCCGGCGGAACGCAGCTCCAGTGCTTCTTCAATGCAGGCCACCGCAAACCCGTCAGCCTCGGCTTCCAGCGCCTGGGCGCAACGTACCGCGCCATGGCCATAGGCGTCCGCCTTGATCACCGCGAGCGCCTTGGCGCCGGTGACTTCACGGGCAATTCGGTAGTTGTGACGCAGGGCTTGAAGGTCGATCAGGGCACGGGCAGGACGCATGGCGGCAGACTTCTGGGCGGTCATGGGAAGAAAAACCGGCGCTGACTGACGACGCGAACCGCCAGCAGCACCGGGAGAGGGATCTGTTAAACGTTATGGCAGCGCGGCGACGATGGAGATCTCCACCAGAATGCTCGGCTTGGCCATCTTCGCTTCGACGGTGGCGCGGGCCGGCGCAGCGCCTTTTGGCAGCCACTGGTCCCACACCGCGTTCATCCCGGCGAAGTGCGCTTCGATGTCGTTCAAATAGATCGTTGCCGACAACAGATGCTGTTTGTCCGTCCCGGCCAGATCGAGCAGACGTTCGATATTGGCGAGCACGTCGCGGGTCTGCTGTTCAATTCCGGCGTCGAAGTCGTCGCCGACCTGCCCGGCCAGATACACGGTGCCGTTGTGGCTGACGATCTGACTCATGCGCTCATTGGTGAGCTGGCGCTGGATTGACATGTTTTGCGGACTCCTGGGTCTGGTTGCCGTAACGGGAAATATCGAGGCCTTCAGCGCTGATCTGCGGCTTTTTCTTCGCCATCAGGTCGGCGAGCAAACGGCCGGAACCACAGGCCATGGTCCAGCCGAGCGTACCGTGACCGGTGTTGAGGAACAGATTCTTGAACGGCGTGGCGCCAACGATCGGCGTACCGTCCGGCGTGGTCGGGCGCAGGCCGGTCCAGAAACTCGCTTCGGCCAGATTGCCGCCCTGAGGATAAAGGTCGTTGACGATCATCTCCAGGGTTTCGCGCCGACGCGGGTTCAGCGACAGATCAAAACCGGCGATCTCGGCCATGCCGCCGACGCGGATGCGGTTGTCGAAACGGGTGATCGCGACCTTGTAGGTCTCGTCGAGAATGGTCGACGTCGGCGCCATGTCCGGGTTGGTGATCGGCACGGTCAGCGAGTAGCCCTTGAGCGGATACACCGGGGCCTTGATGCCCAACGGCTTGAGCAGCTGCGGCGAGTAACTGCCGAGCGCCAGCACGTAGCGGTCAGCGGTTTCCAGCTTGCCGTCAATCCACACGCCGTTGATTCGATCACCGGCGTAGTCGAGTTTCTGGATGTCCTGGCCGAAACGGAATTCCACGCCGAGCTTGCGCGCCATTTCAGCGAGACGGGTGGTGAACATCTGGCAGTCGCCGGTCTGGTCATTGGGCAGACGCAGCGCGCCAGCGAGAATGTCAGTCACGCCTGCCAGCGCCGGTTCGACGCGGGCGATGCCGGCGCGGTCGAGGACTTCAAACGGCACACCGGACTCTTTCAGCACGGCGATGTCCTTGGCGGCGTTATCCAGTTGCGCCTGAGTACGGAACAACTGCGTGGTGCCGAGGCTGCGGCCTTCGTAGGCGATTCCGGTTTCGGCGCGCAATTCATCGAGGCAGTCACGGCTGTACTCGGACAGACGCACCATGCGCTCCTTGTTCACCGCGTAACGGCTGGCGGTGCAGTTGCGCAGCATTTGCGCCATCCACAGGTATTGGTCGATATCGGCGGTGGCCTTGATCGCCAATGGCGCATGGCGTTGCAGCAACCACTTGATGGCCTTGAGCGGCACGCCCGGCGCGGCCCACGGCGAAGCGTAACCCGGCGAGACCTGGCCGGCGTTGGCGAAACTGGTCTCCATGGCCGCAGCAGGCTGCCGGTCGACCACCACCACTTCAAACCCGGCACGGGCCAGATAGTAAGCACTGGCGGTACCGATGACGCCGCTACCCAAGACCATGACGCGCATTTTCAATCCCTCATCGCGGCTTTTCGCCGAACTGTTTGTTAGAGCAACGATGGGCGCAGTGTAAAAAAGAAATGCCAGTGCTTTTCACTATATAAGCGCCTATATTTGGCGACAATTCTCGGCAAAAACCCTTTTCACGGAGGCGCATCCCCTATGCGTACCAACACTCAGACCAAACGTGAGCTGGACAAGATCGACCGCAATATCCTGCGCATCCTCCAGGCGGACGGGCGGATTTCCTTCACCGAACTGGGGGAAAAGGTCGGCCTCTCGACCACGCCGTGCACCGAGCGCGTGCGGCGTCTGGAGCGCGAAGGGATCATCATGGGCTACAACGCCCGGCTCAATCCGCAGCATTTGAAGGGTAGCCTGCTGGTGTTTGTCGAGATCAGCCTCGACTACAAATCCGGCGACACATTCGAAGAATTCAGACGCGCGGTGCTGAAGCTGCCGCATGTGCTGGAGTGCCATTTGGTTTCAGGGGATTTCGACTATCTGGTGAAGGCGCGGATTTCCGAGATGGCCTCGTATCGCAAACTGCTCGGCGACATTCTGTTGAAGCTGCCGCATGTGCGTGAATCGAAGAGCTATATCGTCATGGAAGAGGTGAAAGAGAGCCTGTGCCTGCCGATTCCGGATTGATCACCGCAATGATCGTTCCCATGCTCTGCGTGGGAATGCCTCTTCGGACGCTCCGCGTTCGGCCTTTGGGACGCAGAGCGTCCCGGGCTGCATTCCCACGCAGAGCGTGGGAACGATCACTTAAACCAACACCTGCCGATTCGCCGCCATGTACTCGAATATCTGCTTCTCCACCCGCGGATGAATCAGCTCCACCGGCCGCCGCTCGTTCGGGCATGGCAGCGTCTTGGTGGTACCAAACAATCGACAGATCAGCGGTCGCTCTTCATACACCGTGCAGCCATTTGGCCCCAGGTGCACACAGTTGAGTTCTTCCAGCGCGGCATCCTGCTCGGCGCGGGTCTTGCGCGGCAGCCGGGCCATTTCCTCGGGCGAAGTGGTCACCGGCCCGCAGCAGTCGTGGCAGCCCGGCACGCAGTCGAACGTGGGGATCTGCTGACGCAGGTTGCGGATTTTCTGGCTGTTGCAGCTCATCGAAACGGTGACCAAAGTGGCGGGCTGATGATTGTGCCGCAAAAGCCCGGATCCAGACACCGCAGGCCGACCGATGTTGCCCACGTTCGGGCGTGCGGCTTATGCTCCGTCAAATTTTCTCGACACTCAGCCGTTGGATGATGCCCATGACCGCCCGCGCCCAGACCACCGCGAGCCAACCCCACATTGCCTCTTATTACGCCGCCAGCAGCCTGCCGCAGCCTGACCATCCCGTGCTGCAAGGCGAGGTGGTGGCGGATGTCTGCGTGGTCGGCGGTGGCTTTTCCGGGCTGAACACGGCGCTGGAACTCGCCGAACGCGGTTTCAGCGTGGTGTTGCTGGAAGCGCACCGGATCGGCTGGGGCGCCAGCGGTCGCAACGGCGGGCAGTTGATTCGCGGCGTCGGTCACGGCCTTGATCAGTTCGCCAATGTCATCGGTGCCGAGGGCGTGCGCGAGATGAAACTCATGGGCCTGGAAGCGGTGGAGATTGTCCGCCGGCGCGTCGAGCGTTTCGGCATTGCCTGCGACCTGACCTGGGGCTACTGCGACCTCGCCAACAAGCCTTCCGATCTCGACGGTTTTGCCGAAGATGCCGAAGAGTTGCGCGGCCTCGGTTACCGCTACGAAACCCGTCTGTTGCAGGCCAGTGAAATGCACACCGTGGTCGGTTCCAAGCGCTATGTCGGCGGCTTGATCGACATGGGCTCCGGACATCTGCATCCGCTGAATCTGGCACTGGGCGAAGCGGCAGCGGCGCAGCAACTGGGCGTGCAGCTGTTCGAGCGTTCGGCAGTGACGCGCATCGATTACGGCCCCGAAGTGAAGGTGCACACCGCGCAAGGCTCGGTGCGGGCGAAGACCCTGGTGCTGGGCTGCAATGCCTATCTCAATGACTTGAACCCGCAACTGAGCGGTAAGGTCCTGCCCGCCGGCAGTTACATCATCGCCACCGAACCGCTGAGCGCAGAGCAGGCGCACAACGTGCTGCCGCAGAACATGGCGGTCTGCGACCAGCGGGTGGCGCTCGATTACTACCGGCTCTCGGCGGATCGACGTTTGTTGTTTGGCGGCGCCTGTCATTACTCGGGACGCGATCCGAAAGACATCGGCGCCTATATGCAGCCGAAGATGCTTGAAGTGTTCCCGCAACTGGCCGGGGTGAAAATCGATTATCAGTGGGGCGGAATGATCGGCATCGGTGCCAACCGCTTGCCGCAGATTGGCCGGCTCGCCGACCAGACGAACGTGTATTACGCCCAGGCGTATTCCGGGCACGGGGTGAATGCCACCCACCTGGCCGGCAAGCTGCTGGCCGAAGCGATCAGCGGGCAGCATGGCGGCGGCTTTGATCTGTTCACCAGAGTGCCGCACATCACCTTTCCCGGCGGCAAGCATTTGCGCTCGCCGTTGTTGGCGTTGGGGATGTTGTGGCATCGGCTGAAAGAGTTGGTCTGACGAATCAGGATCGTTCCCACGCTCCGCGTGGGAATGCATCCAGTGACGCTCTGCGTCACAGCGGACGCAGAGCGTCCGGGGCGGCGTTCCCACGCAGAGCGTGGGAACGCTCTGTGGTATTCATATCCGCCAAAACGGCTTCAATCCCTCCTCCCTTGCCTGCTCCCGCGTCAACCCGACATCCCTGAGTTGCTCCGGTGTCAGGCCTAGCAACGCCTTGCGCGTGTGCAGACGATGCCAGAACAGACCCCAGCGACTGAGGCCGGACGGTGCGTTACGCAGCAGATTGCGCGCGCTGTCCTTCTGCCCTGCCGCCAGTTCCTGACTGTGTAACGTCAGCCGCACATCGCTCAAGCCGTTCATTTTCGTTGCTCCTGTTTACTTGGGTAGCCAGAGATTCCATGATGCGCGGGCGAGCAAAACCATTACAGACTCAAAGAACCTGTATTAACTCCATACAGATTTGCCGATTCACCGACTGAATGACTGATTTTTGCCGCATCTGTACTGGTTTCCACCAAGACGCACCGAGGCTGCCATGACTCTGTATGTAAACCTCGCCGAATTGCTCGGCACCCGCATCGAACAAGGTTTCTATCGCCCCGGCGATCGCTTGCCGTCGGTGCGCGCCTTGAGTGTCGAGCACGGCGTCAGTCTGAGCACGGTGCAGCAGGCCTATCGCGTGCTTGAAGACAGCGGTCTGGCCACGCCGAAACCCAAGTCTGGCTATTTTGTCCCAGTCGGCCGCGAGTTGCCGGAGCTGCCTGCAGTAGGCCGCCCCGCGCAACGGCCAGTAGAGATTTCGCAATGGGATCAGGTGCTGGAACTCATTCGCGCGGTGCCACGCAAGGATGTCGTGCAATTGGGCCGTGGCATGCCCGATGTCGGCTCGCCGACCATGAAGCCGCTGCTGCGCGGACTGGCGCGAATCAGCCGGCGGCAGGACATGCCCGGTCTGTATTACGACAACATCCACGGCAACCTCGAACTGCGCGAACAGATCGCACGGCTGATGCTCGATTCCGGCTGCCAGTTGAGCGCCAGCGATCTGGTGATCACCACTGGCTGCCACGAAGCGCTGTCCACCAGCATCCACGCGATCTGCGAGCCGGGTGACATCGTCGCGGTGGACTCGCCGAGCTTCCACGGCGCCATGCAAACCCTCAAAGGCCTGGGCATGAAAGCCTTGGAAATCCCCACCGACCCGCTCACCGGCATCAGCCTCGACGCCTTGGAACTGGCCTTGGAACAGTGGCCGATCAAGGCCATTCAGCTCACCCCCAACTGCAACAACCCGCTCGGCTACGTGATGCCCGAGTCGCGCAAACGCGCGCTGTTGACGCTCGCCCAGCGTTTCGACGTGGCGATCATTGAAGACGATGTGTATGGCGAACTGGCCTATACCTATCCGCGCCCGCGCACGATCAAATCCTTCGATGAAGACGGCCGCGTGTTGCTCTGCAGCTCGTTCTCCAAAACCTTGGCGCCGGGGCTGCGCATCGGCTGGGTGGCGCCGGGCCGATATCTGGAGCGAGTGCTGCACATGAAATACATCAGCACCGGCTCCACCGCACCACAACCGCAGATCGCCATCGCCGAATTCATCAAGGCCGGCCATTTCGAGCCGCACTTGCGGCGTATGCGCATGCAGTACCAACGCAATCGTGACGCGATGATCGACTGGGTGACGCGCTACTTTCCCGCCGGCACCCGCGCGAGTCGCCCGCAGGGCAGCTTCATGCTCTGGGTGGAGCTGCCGGAAGGTTTCGACACGCTGAAACTGAATCGCGCGCTGCACGATCAGGGCGTACAGATTGCCGTTGGCAGCATCTTTTCCGCCTCGGGCAAGTACCGCAATTGTCTGCGGATGAACTACGCTGCCAAACCAACAGCGCAGATCGAAGAAGCGGTGCGCAAGGTCGGCGCTGCAGCAATCAAACTACTCGCTGAGACCGACTGACCTTTTTTGCGCGCCCGGCGTCCAAATTGCCGACCTCAGCCGCCAACCGGAACGATCCTACGTGAGCTTCAGACAGCCCTTACTCGCTTCACTGATACTCGCCTCGTTCCTCAGCGGCTGCGCCAGCCTCGATGTGCCGCGCGAACCAAGCCAGGCCCTGCCGGCGTCGGACTCCAGCTTCGGCCGTTCGATTCAGGCTCAGGCCGCACCCTACAAAGGGCAGTCGGGGTTTCGTCTGCTCTCGGACAGTGGCGAGGCCTTTACCGCCCGGGCCGAGCTGATTCGCCATGCCCAGGTCAGCCTCGATTTGCAGTACTACATCGTCCACGACGGCATCAGCACGCGGATGTTGGTGGAGGAAGTGCTCAAGGCGGCCGACCGTGGTGTGCGCGTGCGCATCCTGCTCGACGACACCACCAGCGACGGCCTCGACCAGATCATCGCGACGCTGGCGGCACATCCGCAGATCCAGATTCGTTTGTTCAATCCTTTGCACCTGGGGCGCAGCACCGGCGTAACGCGCGCGGCCGGGCGACTGTTCAATCTGTCCGTGCAGCATCGGCGCATGCACAACAAGTTGTGGCTGGCGGACAACAGCGCGGCCATCGTCGGCGGGCGCAATCTGGGCGATGAATATTTCGACGCCGAACCCAACCTGAATTTCACCGACATCGACATGCTCAGCATCGGCCCGGTGGCCGAACAGCTCGGACACAGTTTCGACCAGTACTGGAACAGCGCGCTGAGCAAGCCGATCGACGAATTCCTCTCCAGCCAACCGACCGCCGCCGACCTGCAAAACACGCGCACGCGCCTGGAAGAATCGCTGGAAGAAACCCGCAAGCAGAACCACGCGCTCTATCAACAGTTGATGAAATTCACTACCGACCCGCGCATGGACATCTGGCGTAAAGAGCTGATCTGGGCCTGGAACCAGGCCTTGTGGGACGCGCCGAGCAAGGTCCTGTCCAAGGGCGAACCGGATCCGCATCTGCTGCTGACCACACAACTGGCGCCGGAACTGACCGGCGTCAGCAAAGAGCTGATCATGATTTCCGCCTACTTCGTGCCCGGCCAGCCGGGGCTGGTCTACCTGACCGGGCGCGCCGATGCCGGGGTCTCCGTGAGCCTGCTGACCAATTCGCTTGAGGCCACTGACGTGCCGGCGGTGCATGGCGGTTACGCGCCTTATCGCAAGGCGTTGCTTGAACACGGGGTGAAACTCTATGAACTGCGCCGCCAGCCTGGGGATAACTATGGCAGCGGGCCGCGGGTGTTCTACAGCAAGTCGTTTCGCGGTTCGGATTCGAGTTTGCACAGCAAGGCGATGATCTTCGACCGGCGCAAATCGTTTATCGGTTCGTTCAACTTCGACCCGCGCTCGGTGCTGTGGAACACCGAAGTCGGCGTGCTCGTCGACAGCCCGGAACTGGCCGAGCATGTGCGCGCACTGGCATTGCAAGGCATGGCGCCGACCTTGAGTTATCAGGCGAAACTCGAGGACGGCAAGGTCGTCTGGGTCACCGAGGACAACGGCCAGATGCACACTCTGACCAAGGAGCCGGGGAGCTGGTGGCGGCGCTTCAACTCGTGGTTCAGCACCAGCGTCGGCCTGGAGCGGATGCTGTAAAAAGCAAAGATCGCAGCCTTCGGCAGCTCCTACATTCGGAAATGCGTTTGCCCTGTAGGAGCTGCCGAAGGCTGCGATCTTTTGATCTCAAGCAGTCTGGACCTTGCCGAAGGCGCCTTGGCGCAACAACAAAAGCACCAGACCAAACGCCCCAGCCGCCATCAACAGTGGCAACGCATGCCCATTGATCCACTGACTTCCCGCCCCTGCCGCCAGCGGCCCGACCAGACAACCGACACCCCACAATTGCGCGATATGCGCATTGGCGCGAACCAGCGCATCGTCTCGATAACGCTCGCCAATCAGAATCAGCGACAGGGTGAACAAGCCGCCGGCACTGGCGCCGAACAGCACCCACAACGGCCAGATCAGCAGCGTGTCGAGCAACATCGGAATGGCCAGACTCGACAGCATCAATACCACCGCGCATCCGGCGAACAGCGTGCGCCGCGACAGGTAATCGGCCAACGCGCCGATCGGTAATTGCAGCAGCGCATCGCCGACCACCACGGTGCTGACAATGGCCAGCGCGATTTCGGCGGTGAACCCTTGTTGCAGGCAGTACACCGGCAGCAGCGTCAGAATCATCGCTTCGAACGCGGCGAACAACGACACCGCCCAGGCAATCGCCGGCAACTCGCGGGCGAAGCCCCACAGATCACCAAAGGTCACGCTGTTGGCTTCACTGCTCGGCGCCCCGCTGCGCCCCAGCAGCAGAAGGGGCGAGAGCGTGAGCAGGCCGACCCCGACCCAGAAACCGTAATCATGCTCGGTACCGAGCGCCCCCAGCAGCAACGGACCGGACAGTTGGCTCAGCGCATAGCTGCTGCCATACAGCGCGACCAGACGTCCGCGCCACTGCTCGACCACCAGTTGATTGATCCAGCTCTCGCCGAGGATGAACACGATGGTCAGGATCACCCCGATCAGCAACCGCAGCAGCAACCAGATCGGGTAACTCGGCAACAGCGCCAGCAGGCCGATCGACAATGCCCCGGCCCACAGGCACAGACGCATCAGGTTCGCCGTGCCGAAATACGCGGCGAGGTGGCTGGAAATCTTCGCCCCCAGCAGCACGCCGATTGCCGGCATGGCTGCCATCACACCGATGGCGAACGAGCCGTAGCCCCAGCCCTCCAGACGCAACGACACCAGCGGCATGCTGACCCCCAGGGCCAGGCCGACACTCAAGACAGACGCCAACACGGCGAAATACGTCGCCCAACGCATGTTCCACGCTCCTGTGGATATTTTTATATGCACCACAAAATCACTGTGGGAGCGAGCCCCTGTGGCGAGGGGATTTATCCCCGTTGGGTCGCGCAGCGGCCCCAAAACCTGCATCCACGATGTACCAGGTACACCGCGTGCAATGGTTTAGCGACTGCTTCGCAGCCGAACGGGGATAAATCCCCTCACCACAGAGGCTCGCTCCCACAGGGGATCTCTGTAGGTTCGAGAGCCTGATTAACTCAGGCTCTCTTAATGAATCACAGCTTGATCCACGTGGCCTTCAGCTCGGTGTACTTGTCGAAGGCATGCAGCGATTTGTCGCGACCGTTGCCCGACTGTTTGAAGCCACCGAACGGCGCGGTCATGTCGCCGCCATCGTACTGGTTGACCCACACGCTACCGGCGCGCAAGGCTTTGGCGGTCAGGTGCGCCTTGGAGATGTCCTGGGTCCACACCGCTGCGGCCAGACCGTATGGCGTGTCGTTGGCGATCTGGATGGCTTCTTCGGCGCTGTCGAAAGCGATCACCGACAACACCGGGCCGAAAATCTCTTCCTGGGCAATCTTCATCGCGTTGCTCACACCATCGAAAATGGTTGGCTCGACGTAAGTGCCACCGGTCTCCTGGAGGATGCGCTTGCCGCCGGCGACCAGTTTAGCGCCATCGCTATGGCCGGATTCGATGTACGACAGCACGGTGTTCATCTGCTGGGTATCGACCAGCGCACCGACGTTGGTCGCCGGGTCCAGCGGATTGCCCGGCTTCCAGGCTTTCAGCGCCTCGATGACCATCGGCAGAAATTTGTCCTTGATCGAACGCTCGACCAGCAGACGCGAACCGGCGGTGCACACTTCGCCCTGGTTGAAGGCGATGGCGCTGGCGGCGGATTCAGCGGCGGCCTGCAGGTCCGGCGCATCGGCGAAGACGATGTTCGGGCTCTTGCCACCGGCTTCCAGCCAGACGCGCTTCATGTTCGATTCGCCGGCATAGACCATCAGTTGTTTGGCAATCTTGGTCGAACCGGTGAACACCAGCGTGTCGACGTCATTGTGCAGACCCAGCGCCTTGCCGACGGTGTGGCCGTAGCCCGGCAGCACGTTGAGCACGCCTTTCGGAATCCCGGCTTCAATGGCCAGCGCAGCGATACGGATGGCGGTCAGCGGCGACTTCTCCGACGGCTTGAGGATCACCGAGTTACCGGTCGACAGCGCCGGGCCGAGTTTCCAGCAAGCCATCATCAGCGGGAAGTTCCACGGCACGATAGCGCCGACCACGCCTACCGGCTCGCGAGTCACCAGCCCCAGTTGATCATGTGGAGTCGCGGCGACTTCATCGTAGATCTTGTCGATCGCTTCGCCGCTCCAGCTCAACGCCTGCGCCGCGCCCGGTACGTCGATGTACAGCGAGTCGCTGATCGGCTTGCCCATGTCGAGGGTTTCCAGCAGCGCCAGTTCTTCGGCGTGCTGTTTCAGCAGGCTGGCGAAGCGGATCATGGTGGCTTTGCGCTTGGTCGGCGCCAGGCGCGACCAGACGCCGGAATTGAAAGTGGCACGGGCGTTTTCCACGGCACGGTCGGCATCAGCTGCATCACAGCTGGCGATCTTGCCGAGCAGGCGGCCATCGACCGGGCTGATGCATTCGAAGGTTTCGCCGGAGACGGCGTCAGTGTATTCGCCATTCAGGAAGGCGCGGCCTTCGATTTTCAGATCGCGGGCGCGTTGTTCCCAGTCGGCACGAGTCAGGGTGGTCATTCGGGTGTCCTCCTCTTATTGAATACGAGCACCGCAAGCGCTGCGGCGCTGTTCAAGAATTCTGCCCGGCCAGCCTGCACTTTCGGCCCGAGGCACCCGCCACCCTAAACCAGCGGCCGGGTTTGTTTCAATATATTTGACATAAGCTGGCCATACGGCCTTGCGGTGTTCATTTTAATAAACATAGACTTTGGCCCATTCCAGCCCACGCGCCGTCATTAGCGGAGAAAACAACAATGAACATCCAGAACGTCGTCGACATCAGCCTCGCCAGCAGCGAAGCCGAGCGTTATCGCCCGGACCCGGCGAAGGTGCTCAAGGGCGATCCTGAGCAGGCGGTGTTTCATCAATACGACAGCCCTTGTGGGCAAATGGGCGTGGGTGTGTGGGAAGGCGCGGTGGGTCAGTGGACGGTGAATTACACCGAGCATGAGTACTGCGAGATTCTGCAGGGGGTTTCGGTATTGCGTGACAGCGATGGCAATGCCAAGACCTTGCGCGCTGGTGATCGCTTCGTGATTCCGGCGGGGTTTCGCGGCACCTGGGAAGTGCTGGAGGCTTGCCGCAAGGTTTATGTGATCTTTGAACAGAAGGCTTGAGATGTTTGCTGGCTGATCGGCCCTCATCGCTGGCAAGCCAGCTCCCACAGGTTTTGTGCATGACACAGGTTCTGTGAAGACCGGCAATCAATGTGGGAGCTGGCTTGCCAGCGATAAGGCCCAACCGGTCACCGCAGAATCCACGGCAAACAAAAAAGGCCCGTATCTCACGATACGGGCCTTTTTCGCAGTCAGGAAAAATCAATTACTTGATTTTGCCTTCCTTGTACATCACGTGCTTGCGAACAACCGGATCATATTTCTTGATCTCGATTTTGTCCGGGGTAGTACGCTTGTTCTTGTCGGTAGTGTAGAAGTGACCAGTACCGGCGCTCGAGATCAAACGAATCAATTCACGCATGATTAGCTCCCTTAAATCTTGCCATCGCGGCGAAGTTCGGCGAGCACGACAGTGATGCCACGCTTGTCGATGATACGCATGCCTTTGGCAGATACGCGCAGACGCACAAAACGTTTCTCTTCTTCAACCCAGAAGCGGTGATGCTGCAGGTTCGGCAGGAAACGACGACGGGTTTTGTTGTTTGCGTGGGAAATGTTATTCCCAGTCACCGGACCCTTACCGGTAACTTGACATACTCTCGACATGCCTCAGCCCTCTAAAACCACATGCCCAACCCGGCATGGGTTGGCCGCTTAATCTCTCAGTCATTTGGCGCCAGGCGCCGCGTTTCTTTAGAGGTCTTACCGGCTACACCTACAGTGAAGGAACCGGGCCCCTAGAAAAGAGCGCTGCTTTATACCAGAAAGACCGGGGTGCAACAACAATCGGTGTGCAATCAATCGGCAAAAGGGCGATTTTTTCCGCCGCAGACGCCTTGGACAAAGGCTGCGGCCAGTTTTGACCACTCGTCGCAGAAATCCCGCCCTGCAGCCGATTCAGACTTTTCATCTGGCTCCCCACGCTCGAAACCGCTCAAGAGTGCGCCTGAAAATGCAAAAAGGGTATAGTCATTTGCAATTCAGAGCTCTAGGGTAGGACTTTTCCAGACTGCACTTGCAGATGGGCCTTCGATCTGTAAAGGAAACCGACCATGCGCCTCGCTGCCCTACCCCTATTGCTCGCCCCGCTCCTGCTGAGCCCCCTTGCCCAGGCTGCCGCGTTGAGCGTGTGCACCGAGGCCAGCCCTGAAGGGTTCGACGTGGTGCAGTACAACTCGCTGACCACCACCAATGCTTCGGCTGACGTACTGATGAACCGCTTGGTGGATTTCGACACCGCCAGCGGCAAGGTCATCCCGAGCCTGGCCGACAGCTGGGAAGTCAGCACCGACGGCCTCACCTATGTGTTCAAACTGCACCCGCAGGTGAAATTTCACACAACCGATTACTTCAAGCCGAGCCGCGAGCTGAGTGCCGAAGACGTCAAATTCAGCTTCGACCGCATGCTCGACCCGGCCAACCCGTGGCACAAAGTCGCCCAGAGCGGCTTCCCCCATGCGCAGTCGATGCAACTGCCGAACCTGATCAAGAAGATCGACGCCCTCGACCCGCTGACCGTGCGTTTTACCCTCGACCATCCGGATTCGACCTTCCTCGCGACGCTGAGCATGGGTTTCGCCTCGATCTATTCCGCCGAATATGCCGACAAACTGATGAAGGCTGGCGCGACCGACAAACTCAACAGCCAGCCGATCGGCACCGGCCCGTTCGTGTTCAATCGCTTTCAGAAAGACGCGGCGATTCGCTACAAGGCCAATCCGGACTATTTCCGTGGCAAGCCTGCGGTCGACCCGTTGATCTTCGCCATCACGCCGGACGCCAACGTGCGCCTGCAAAAACTGCGACGCAATGAATGCCAGATCGCCCTGTCGCCAAAACCACTGGACGTACAGGCTGCGCTGAAGGAGCCGACGCTGAAAGTCGAAAAGACTGACGCTTTCATGACCGCTTTCGTGGGCATCAACAGCCAGCATCCGCCACTGGACAAACCGGAAGTGCGCCAGGCGATCAACCTCGCTTTCGACAAGGCCAACTACATCAAAGCCGTGTTCGAAGACACCGCCGAAGCGGCCAACGGCCCGTACCCGCCGAACACTTGGAGCTATGCCAAGAACCTGCCGGGCTATCCGCACGACGTGGCCAAGGCCAAGGCGCTGCTGGCCAAGGCCGGCTTGAAGGATGGCTTCCAGACCACAATCTGGACGCGTCCATCAGGCAGCCTGCTCAACCCGAACCCAAGTCTCGGCGCGCAGATGTTGCAGTCGGATCTGGCCGAGATCGGCATCCAGGCGGAGATCCGCGTGATCGAGTGGGGCGAACTGATTCGCCGCGCCAAGGCCGGCGAACACGACCTGCTGTTCATGGGCTGGGCCGGCGACAACGGCGACCCGGACAACTTCCTCACCCCGCAGTTTTCCTGCGCGGCGGTGAAATCCGGGACCAACTTCGCGCGGTACTGCAACGCCGATCTGGACAAGCTGATCAGCGCCGGCAAGACCACCAGCGAGCAAGGCGTGCGCACCAAGCTGTATGAACAGGCACAGGCACAGATCCAGCAGCAGGCGTTGTGGCTGCCACTGGCGCACCCGACGGCCTACGCTTTGACGCGCAAGGATGTTCAGGGTTATTCCGTCAGCCCGTTCGGCCGGCAGGATTATTCCAAGACCAGCCTCAAGCCCTAAGCGGCAAGCGGCAAGCGGCAAGCGGCAAGCTAGAGCACTCCACGCACGGCTCCAGCTTGCCGCTTGCAGCTAGAGGCTTGCCGCTGCTCTTTTACATCCAGCCACACTCCGCCATCGACAGCGGTTCGCCGTCTCCGACGATGAAGTGATCGAGCACTCGCACGTCAATCAGCTCCAGCGCTTTCTGCAGGCGCTTGGTCAGCAGCCGATCGGCCTGACTCGGATCGGTGTTGCCGGACGGATGGTTGTGACACAGGATCACCGCTGCGGCGTTATTGGCCAGCGCGCGCTTCACCACCTCCCGAGGATGCACGCTGGTGTTGTCGATCGAGCCGCGAAACAGCGCCTCGAAATTCAGCACCTGATGCTTTGAATCGAGAAACAGGCAGCCGAACACCTCGTGCGGCTCGTGCCGCAGCATCGCCTTGAGGTAATCGCGGACGACCTGTGGGTTCTCCAGTGCCGGCTTCTGTCGTGAGCGCTCGGCCAGATGGCGCTTGCTCATTTCCTGCGCGGCTTGCAGCTGGGCGAACTTGGCGGGGCCGAGACCCATTTGTTTGCTGAATGCGTCCTGATCGGCCTCAAGCAGCAAACGCAGGCCACCGAATTGCGTCAGCAGATGTCTGGCAAGGTCGACTGCGCTTTTTCCGGGCAATCCGGTGCGCAGAAAAATCGCCAACAACTCAGCGTCCGAAAGACTCCCTGCGCCGTGTTCCAACAGCCTTTCCCGCGGCCGTTCCGCCGCCGGCCAATCGCGAATACTCATAGCACCTCCTTGTCTGTGGGCGCCGCTGTTCCGTAGCGGTCGCTGTGATATCGTAGCCCATCTTTTTGGCGGTCGATTCAACCCTGGGGAGGGGCATCGCGCCGCAGTCATCAACGAAATGAAAGGCAGACCTATGCAGCGGCTGTATCGGAAACGCATCGTTCTGGGCGTCGGCGGCGGCATTGCGGCCTACAAGAGCGCCGATCTGGTTCGCCGCCTGATCGACCAGGGTGCCGAAGTGCGCGTGGTCATGACCCATGGCGGCGCCGAATTCATTACCCCGCTGACCATGCAGGCCCTGTCGGGCCACCCGGTTCACCTCGACTTGCTCGACCCTGCCGCCGAAGCCGCCATGGGCCATATCGAGCTGGCGAAATGGGCCGATCTGGTACTGATCGCCCCGGCCACCGCCGACCTGATCGCCCGTCTGGCCCAAGGCATTGCCAACGATCTGCTGACCACGCTGGTGCTGGCCACCGACGCCGTGGTTGCTGTCGCGCCAGCAATGAATCAGGCGATGTGGCGCGACCCGGCGACCCAGGCCAACCTGCAACTGTTGGAGAGCCGTGGCCTGAAGACTTTCGGCCCGGCCTCGGGCAGCCAGGCCTGCGGCGACGTCGGCATGGGCCGCATGATGGAAGCCACCGATCTGGCACTGCTCGCCGCCGATTGCTTCCAGCGCCAGGCCCTGACCGGCAAGCATGTGGTGATCACCGCCGGCCCGACTCAGGAAAACATCGACCCGGTGCGCTACATCACCAACCACAGCTCGGGAAAAATGGGTTTTGCCCTCGCCGAAGCAGCCGTGGAAGCCGGCGCCCGTGTCACTTTGATCAGCGGCCCGGTGCACTTGCCGACGCCTGATCGCGTGACGCGGATCGATGTGGTCAGCGCCCGCGACATGCTCGCCGCCTGCGAATCGGCCATGCCTTGCGACGTGTTCATCTCGTCGGCAGCGGTGGCGGACTACCGCCCGGAAGTAGTAGCTCCGCATAAACTCAAGAAAGATCCTACGAGCGGTGACGGCTTCGTCCTGCAAATGGTGCGCAACCCGGACATCCTGGCCACCATCGCGACCCGTCCCGACCGTCCGTTCAGTGTCGGCTTCGCCGCCGAAACCGAACACCTGCTCGACTACGCTGCACGCAAGCTGAAGGACAAGAATCTCGATCTGATCGTCGCCAACGACGTCGCCAACCCGAGCATCGGTTTCAACAGCGAAGAAAACGCCTGCAGCGTCATCGACCGTGAGCTGCACGCCACGGTTTTCGCCCAGACCAGCAAGAGCAAGATCGCTCGTCAACTGGTCACTTTTATCGCCGAACGTCTGAACCAGGTTTAATTTACATGCACGCTTTGCAAGCCAAGATCCTCGATCCACGCATCGGCACCGAATTCCCGCTGCCGCAATACGCCACTTCGGGCTCCGCCGGCCTCGACCTGCGCGCCATGCTGGAACAGGACATCGTGATCAAAC
Source organism: Pseudomonas glycinis (assembly GCF_054871425.1). Taxonomy (NCBI): domain Bacteria; kingdom Pseudomonadati; phylum Pseudomonadota; class Gammaproteobacteria; order Pseudomonadales; family Pseudomonadaceae; genus Pseudomonas; species Pseudomonas glycinis. The sequence goes on from NZ_JBTYHF010000002.1 coordinate 449,857, forward strand.
CGGGTGAAACCGTGCTGATCCCCACCGGCCTGTCGGTGTACATCGGTGACCCGAATCTCGCCGCACTGATCCTGCCGCGCTCGGGCATGGGCCACAAACATGGCATCGTGCTGGGCAATCTGGTCGGCCTGATCGACTCCGATTACCAGGGCCCGCTGATGGTCTCCTGCTGGAACCGCGGCCAGAGCGACTTCACCATGACTGTCGGCGAACGTCTGGCGCAATTGGTGCTCGTGCCGGTGGTGCAGGCGCATTTCGAAATGGTTGAAGAGTTTGTCGAGACCGAGCGCGGTACCGGTGGTTTTGGCCATACCGGCACCAAATAACCGGATAAAAATTATTGTGGTGAGGGGGTTTATCCCCTCACCACAAAAAATGCGCTACATCGGCAGCAGGTTTTAACACCGTAAATCAAGGTTTTGCCGGCCGAAAGCCACGCCAGCCGGGGCGTAATGGCCCTTTCATAGCACGAACTCTCTGTGGAAAACGCCGTCATACCCTTCAGTTTGAGCCTGCCGTCGAACATTTCGCCGGTCTGTCCCGCCCTTTTCGAGATGGAGCATGTCCACAGATGAGCACCCCCGCCAAGATCGCCCCGAAGCTGCCTGACAGCATTTTCCGCGCCTATGACATTCGTGGCACCGTGCCGGAATTCCTCAACGGCGAAACCGCCTACTGGATCGGCCGTGCCATCGGCTCGCAGAGCCTGGCCCAGAGCGAACCGAATGTGTCGGTCGGTCGCGACGGTCGCCTGTCCGGCCCGGAGCTGGTCGCGGAACTCATTCGCGGCATCGCCGAGAGCGGTTGCCACGTCAGCGATGTCGGCCTGGTGCCAACGCCAGCGCTGTATTACGCCGCCAACGTGCTGGCGGGCAAGTCCGGGGTGATGCTCACCGGTAGCCACAATCCGTCGAACTACAACGGTTTCAAAATCGTCATCGCCGGCGACACCCTCGCCAACGAGCAGATTCAGGTGCTGCACGAACGCATCAAGAACAACGACCTGAGCACTGGCCAGGGCAGCGTCACCCAGGTCGAAATCCTCGACCGCTACAACACCGAAATCGTCCAGGACATCAAACTGGCCCGTCGCCTGAAAGTCGTGGTCGACTGCGGCAACGGCGCGGCCGGCGTGATCGCCCCGCAACTGATCGAAGCGCTGAACTGCGAAGTCATCCCGCTGTTCTGCGAAGTCGACGGCAACTTCCCTAACCATCACCCGGATCCGGGCAAACCGGAAAACCTTGTCGACCTGATCGCCAAGGTCAAGGAAACCAACGCCGATATCGGCCTGGCCTTCGACGGTGACGGCGACCGCGTCGGCGTGGTGACCAACACCGGCAGTATCGTCTACCCGGATCGTCTGCTGATGCTGTTCGCTCGCGACGTAGTGGCGCGCAACCCGGACGCGGAAATCATCTTCGACGTCAAATGCACTCGCCGTTTGGTGCCGCTGATCAAGGAATACGGCGGTCGGCCGCTAATGTGGAAGACCGGTCACTCGTTGATCAAAAAGAAAATGAAACAATCCGGCGCGCTGTTGGCCGGCGAAATGAGCGGGCACATCTTCTTCAAGGAGCGCTGGTTCGGTTTTGACGACGGCATCTACAGCGCCGCACGTCTGCTGGAGATCCTCAGCAAGGAAAAATCCACCGCGGAAGAGCTGTTTGCGACCTTCCCGAACGATATTTCCACGCCGGAAATCAATATCCATGTGACCGAAGAGAGCAAATTCAGCATCATTGATGCACTGCACGATGCTCAGTGGGGCGAAGGCGCCGACCTGACCACCATCGACGGCGTGCGGGTTGATTACGCCAAAGGCTGGGGCCTGGTGCGCGCGTCCAACACCACACCGGTGCTGGTGCTGCGCTTCGAGGCCGATGACGAGGCTGAATTGCAGCGCATCAAGGATGTGTTCCACGCCCAACTGAAACGCGTTGCACCTGATCTCCAACTACCGTTCTGATCCACCCGGAGCCCTGAATGACCCTCGAACGCGAAGCCGCCGCCAACACTGCCAAGGTCCTGTCCGAAGCGCTGCCTTACATCCGACGCTATGTCGGCAAGACCCTGGTGATCAAATACGGCGGCAACGCGATGGAAAGCGAGGAGCTGAAAACCGGCTTCGCCCGCGACATCGTGCTGATGAAAGCCGTGGGCATCAACCCGGTGGTCGTGCACGGTGGCGGCCCGCAGATCGGTGATCTGCTCAAGCGCCTGTCGATCGAAAGCCATTTCGTCGACGGCATGCGCGTCACCGACGCGGCGACCATGGACGTGGTGGAAATGGTCCTTGGCGGTCAGGTCAACAAAAGCATCGTCAACCTGATCAACCGCCATGGCGGCAGCGCTATCGGCCTGACCGGTAAGGATGCCGGGCTGATTCGCGCGAAGAAGCTCACCGTCTCCCGTCAGACCCCGGAGATGACCCAGCCGGAAATCATCGACATCGGCCACGTTGGCGAAGTCGTCGGCATCAATACCGAGCTGCTGAACCTGCTGGTCAAAGGCAACTTCATCCCGGTCATCGCACCGATTGGCGTCGGTGAGAACGGTGAGTCGTACAACATCAACGCCGACCTGGTGGCGGGCAAGGTTGCCGAAGCGCTGAAAGCTGAAAAGCTGATGCTGCTGACCAACATTGCCGGCCTGATGGACAAGTCGGGCACCGTGTTGACCGGCCTGAGCACGCAGCAGGTCGACGACCTGATCGCCGATGGCACGATCTACGGCGGTATGCTGCCGAAGATCCGCTGCGCACTGGAAGCGGTTCAGGGTGGCGTAGGTAGTTCGTTGATCATCGACGGTCGTGTGCCGAACGCGATCCTGCTGGAAATCTTCACTGATACCGGTGTGGGCACGCTGATCAGTAATCGCAAGCGTCCTTGATGGCTGATCGCTGAAAGCAAAAGATCGCAGCCTTCGGCAGCTCCTACAGGGATTTCGCACACGCGAGAATCCGCTTTTGTAGGAACTGACGAAGGCTGCGATCTTTTTATGCGCGCAGGAAAAGCCTGACTCCACACAGCGAAACGTCCGACATCCCTTCAGAATAAATCTCCCTAGGATCTTCCTCTCATCCAACGGAGATCCTCCCATGCAAAAAAACAGCGTTCCTTACGGCAGTGACATTTCGGCTGGCACTTACGCCTGCGTGGACTGCGGCCGAGAATATTCAGCCCCTTCGCAGACTTCGATGCCGCCCTGCCCTGACTTCACCGAAGCCTCTCACCCACTCAAGGGCTGGAAAGTGCTCAGCGGCCAAGGAGATGCACCCCAGGATCCCTATCCAGCCGCCAGCGACAAATAACCGGAGCGGCGCCTCATGCAGATCTCGTTCACGATCGACGCCGACGCTTTCGAGCAGGAACAGAAGGAACCGGTGAAAAAGACCTTGCGCATCGGCGACGCTGAAATCGCCCATGCGCTGGAGCGCATCGCCAAGGCCAGCCTGACCGAATACCTGAAAATGCTGGTCGAGGGCGGCATGCCCAGCCGGGCCGACGAAGCCAAGCAAGATCGCCTGCTGTATCTGATTCAGAGTTACTTCGGGCAAACCCTGCCGACCGAATCGCAGATCTCGACGATCTTTCAGCTGACCCAGAGCCAAAGCAAAACCCTGTTGAAAAACACCGTTTCGCGTTTTCGCAACCAGCTCGACGACATCCTGCAGCACAGCATGCGCGCAGTAATCCAGTCCGCCGAGCATGCGCAAAACGTGTTTCTGGTGGTGATCAGCTCGGACGTGATCCGCGATGAATTGAACATGCTCATCACCCAGAACGAGCCGACCTTCAAACCCATCACCAAACGCAAGGGCAGCGCCGGGCAGTTCGAGATCAGCGAAGATTCCCACGCATTGCTCTGTGCAACGCTGGGTCTGAATGCCGTTCAGTGACATCGTCGCGGTCAGTGGCTTGCTGCTGACCCTGACCACGTTCATGTTCAATCTGGCGTGGCCGGCGCTCAATGAAGCGCTGGCTGAGGATGAATTTCAAAAAGGTTCGCAGGGCCGCAAGCGCAGTCGAGACAAGGTGATGGCTGCTTTCTACTGGCGAGCATTGCCATTGACGTGCGCTTTCGTGGCGCTGTTTTACGTTAACTTGCCGGCAGCAGTCGGGATCATGCGCAGCAGCACGCTGGACCTTTGGGATTTCGATGTGGATCGCACGTTATACGTGATGGTGGTGGTTGCGCTGCTGGTGTTTGCGCTAGTGAACGCTGCATTGGCGCTGAGACTGCTGATGAAATGGCGAAATCTGCGTTGATCGCCAACAAAAAAAGACCCGGTTCAGCCTGCCTGAACCGGGTCTTTTTTCTGTGGGAGCGAGCCTGCTCGCGAACGCCTAATGTGCCTCACATCGCTGACAGGTGACGGCCATTCGCGAGCAGGCTCGCTCCCATATTGGTCACACGCCAAACTGCGCGCGGTACGCTTCCACGGCTGGCAAATGCTGTTTGAGCTGCGGATCGTCGGCGAGGAACTCCAGCACCTGATTCAGCGAGACAATGCTGATCACCGGGATGCCGAAGTCGCGCTCGACTTCCTGGATTGCCGACAACTCGCCGTTGCCACGCTCCTGACGGTTCAGTGCGATCAGCACACCGGCGGCCTTGGCGCCGTCCTGGGAAGCGATGATCTGCATCACTTCACGAATCGCGGTGCCGGCGGTGATTACGTCGTCGATGATCAAGACTTCGCCAGTCAGCGGTGCGCCAACCAGGCTGCCGCCCTCGCCGTGGGCCTTGGCTTCCTTGCGGTTGAAGCACCATGGCAGGTCACGGTCGTGATGTTCGGCCAGCGCAACGGCGGTCGTGGCCGCCAGCGGAATGCCTTTATAAGCCGGGCCAAACAGGACGTCGAAGGAGATGCCGCTCTCGGCGATGGCGGCGGCGTAGAAACGCCCCAGCTGCGCCAGGGCCGAACCCGAGTTGAACAGGCCGGCGTTGAAGAAGTAGGGACTGGTGCGCCCGGACTTCAGGGTGAACTCACCGAAGCGCAAAACGCCGCGATCGATGGCAAAACGAATGAAATCGCGCTGATACGCTTGCATGAAAAAAACCCCAAATACCACGGATTTAGCTAATTAGCTTGACGCCGTGTATCATACACGCACGCGATTTTTGGGGCCATTTATGCGGATCATCAGTGTGAACGTCAATGGTATTCAGGCGGCAGTCGAGCGCGGTTTGCTCAGTTGGCTGCAAGCCCAGAATGCCGACGTCATCTGCCTGCAGGACACCCGTGCCTCCGCCTTTGAACTGGATGACCCAGCCTTCCAACTGGATGGCTACTTCCTTTATGCCTGCGATGCTGAAGTCCCTGCCCAAGGCGGCGTGGCTTTGTATTCGCGGTTGCAACCGAAGGCTGTCATCAGCGGTCTCGGTTTCGAGACGGCCGACCGCTACGGGCGCTACCTGCAAGCAGATTTCGACAAAGTCAGTATTGCCACCTTGCTGTTTCCTTCGGGGATGAACGGCGATGAGGACTTGAACCAGAAGTTCAAGCTCATGGACGATTTCGGCAAGTACCTGGACAAACAGCGACGCAAACGTCGCGAGTACATTTATTGTGGCTCGCTGTACGTTGCGCAGCAGAAACTCGACATCAAGAACTGGCGCGACAGCCAGCAATCTCCAGGCTTCCTGGCGCCGGAACGCGCCTGGATGGACGAGATTGTCGGCAACATGGGCTATGTCGATGCGCTGCGCGAAGTCAGCCGCGAAGGCGACCAGTACAGCTGGTGGCCGGATAACGAACAGGCCGAGATGCTCAATCTGGGCTGGCGTTTCGATTACCAGATCCTGACCCCGGGCCTGCGTCGCTCGGTGCGCAGTGCACGCCTGCCGCGTCAGCCACGGTTCTCGCAGCACGCGCCGCTGATCGTCGACTACGACTGGACGCTGACCATCTAAGCGTCCTCGCAGCCAAAAAAAATGCCCGCATCGTGAGATGCGGGCATTTTTTATGCGCCATGCTTTCTAGACGGCAGCGAAGAATGGCAAGGCCAGGTACAGCTTGATCACGATGACGTTAACGATATCGATGAAGAACGCTCCTACCATCGGCACTACCAGAAACGCGATCTGCGATGGCCCATAGCGCTGCGTCACCGCTTGCATGTTGGCAATCGCTGTCGGCGTGGCGCCCAGACCGAAGCCGCAATGTCCCGCAGCCAGCACTGCGGCATCGTAGTTGCTGCCCATCACCCGGAACGTCACGAAAATCGCGAACAGAGCCATGACCAGCGCCTGCACGGCCAGGATGATGAAGATCGGCAATGCCAGCGCCGCCAGATCCCAAAGCTTCAGCGACATCAAAGCGATTGCCAGAAACAGCGAGAGGCTGACATTGCCGAGCACGGAAACTTCGCGCTCGAATACCTGATACAAGCCAAGCGCTGACAGACTGTTGCGCAACACCACACCCACAAACAGCACGCAAACAAACGTCGGCAGTTCGAATGCAGTGCCGTGCAGCACTCCATTCAACATGTTGCCTGCGAGCAGGCTGACGGCAATAAGCGCCAGCGTCTCGACGAACGAAAACGGCGTGATCGAACGTTCCTTGTTCGGCTGTTCAAAACCTCTTGGCAGTCGAGGCGCTTGCTGGGGACTGCAGCCCGGCACTTCCACGCGCTTGATCAGCAACCGCGCGACGGGCCCACCGATCAGCCCACCGAGCACCAGACCGAACGTCGCTGAGGCCAGCGCCAGCTCTGAAGCCGAGGCCAGGCCATATTTCTCGCTGAATACCGCGCCCCATGCGGCGCCAGTACCGTGGCCGCCGGCCAATGTGATCGAACCCGTCAGCAAGCCCATCAAAGGATCGAGTCCGAGCAAGGTTGCCAATCCGATGCCCATGGCGTTCTGCACCACCAGCAAGCCAATGACCGCCAACAGGAAGATGCCGACGATGCGCCCGCCCTTTTTCAGGCTGGCAAGGTCGGCACTCAAGCCAATCGTGGCAAAGAACGCCAACATCAACGGTGTTTGCAATGATGTATCGAAGCGGACTTCAATATCGAAAGTGCGCAATATCAACAAGAGCAAGGCAACCACCAGGCCGCCCGCTACCGGTTCAGGAATATTGTAACTTCGCAGAAAGCCGACACGCGTAACAAGCCCGCGTCCGAGCAGTAGTACTAAAGAAGCGGCCACGAGCGTGCCGTAGAAATCGAGCTCAATCATGTGGATTATTCTTGGCTAAGTATTCACGAGGCGAGCGTTTACCTGGGCTCGACGGGTGAACCGGCTGATTTTATCAACACTGATTACTGGGGAATTCAAGCGCCATCGATGGCTTGAACATATCGGAATGTTTCAACCGAAACATTACATCGGGCAACTTTAACAACCAGCTCGCGCCAATAACAAGAACGAGAATAAGCACGCGGTCGATCAGTTGTGACCAAAGATGTAATAGAGAAATATCAGCAAATAAATGCCAAACCGCACATCGACAACAGACTAGTCCTACAACAAAAAACAATTATTGAGTTGCACAAATAAAAATACCCCGATAAGCCGGGGCATTTCCATATAGCGATACAACAGACTGTTACTTGATCAGTCGCCAAGTGAACGGATATCTGTATGGGAAACCTTCGTTGGCTTTGACCCCTGCAATGATCGTCAGGACCAGTGCCGCGATTGCCAGCAAGCCAAAGAGGAAGAAACCGATGATCAGCAGCATGAGCAGGAAGCAGATCATTGAGGCTATCGCCACCGTGATCTGAAAATTCAGTGCTTCTTTGCCCTGTGCATCGATGAACGGGTCCTTCTCGCGCTTCATCTGCCAAAGGATCAGCGGCCCGATCAGATTGCCGAACGGAATCCAGATCCCCAGCAAGGCGGACAAGTGACAGAACATCGCCCACTGGCGAACCTCCTGGCTCGGTTTGGGCAGCAACTCTTGCTCGTCACTCATCACGTCCTCCTTGTGGTCAAAATCTCAGTCGGCCAGCGCAGCCTTCTGCAATTCGAAGATTTCGTTCATGCCCTGCTTGGCCAGTTCCAGCATGGCATTGAGCTCATCAGGCTGGAACGGCGCGCCTTCAGCGGTGCCCTGCACTTCGATGAAGCCGCCGGTGCTGGTCATCACCACGTTCAGGTCGGTTTCAGCTGCAGAATCTTCAAGATAGTCCAGATCCAGCACCGGCTCGCCCTGGTACATGCCGACCGAGACCGCACCGATCATCTGCTTGAGCGGGTCACCGCCTTTCAGGCCGCCGCGCTTCTTGATCACTTTCAAGGCATCGACCAGCGCAACCATGGCGCCGGTGATGGACGCGGTGCGAGTACCGCCATCGGCCTGGATCACGTCGCAATCGACGTACAGGGTCACGTCGCCGAGCTTGGACATGTCCAGCGCTGCGCGCAGAGAGCGGCCGATCAGGCGCTGGATTTCCAGAGTACGACCGCCCTGCTTGCCACGACTGGCTTCACGCTGGTTACGCTCGCCGGTGGCGCGTGGCAGCATGCCGTACTCGGCAGTCAACCAGCCCTGACCCTGGCCTTTGAGGAAGCGCGGTACGCCGTTTTCGACGCTGACGGTGCAAATGACTTTGGTATCACCGAATTCGACCAGTACGGATCCCTCGGCGTGTTTGGTGTAGTTGCGGGTGATGCGGATCGAGCGGAGCTGATCGGCAGCGCGACCACTTGGACGTTTCATAGGGATACCTGTACTGAGGACGGAAAACTGCCGAGCATTATAGAGCGCTGCACCGCGAGTGGGCACTGGTTAAAACCGCCGGCCGACGACCGAAGCCCCTCAAGCGCGCATAACCGACGGGCTGCAGCGCTTTGTCACACCGTGTGTTTGGGCGCATTCGCCGCACTGCGCTACAATCCTGCGCCTTTGCTGCCAGTCGGCTTAAATTCATTGAAATCGCGCCTGCGAAACAGCGTTTCGCGCCGATCTGCATTGCGAGGTCACCGCCATGGTGCACAGCATGACCGCCTTCGCCCGCGTCGAGAAAGCCGGCGTTCAGGGCACCCTGAGCTGGGAACTGCGCTCGGTCAACAGCCGCTATCTGGAACCGCACCTGCGCTTGCCCGAATCGTTCCGCGATCTCGAAGGCGCCGTGCGTGAAGCGCTGCGTCAGGGCCTGTCGCGGGGCAAACTGGAATGCACGCTGCGCTTCACCGAAGAAAGCACCGGCAAACCGCTGCAAGTGGACCGCGAGCGCGCCGCGCAACTGGTGGCCGCTGCGGAAACCGTGGCCGGGCTGATCAAGAATCCCGCCGCGCTGAATCCGCTGGAAGTGCTGGCCTGGCCCGGCGTGCTGGTGGCCGATGCGACCGACCCGCAAGCGCTGAACGCCGAAGCGCTGGCGCTGTTCAACCAGGGCTTGAAGGATCTGAAGGCTGGCCGCGAGCGCGAAGGCGCGGAGCTGGCTCGCTTGATCAACGACCGCCTGACGTCCATCGAAGAAGACGTGGTGACCCTGCGAGAACTGGTGCCGCAGATGCTCGCCACCCAGCGCCAGAAGGTCCTCGACCGCTTCGCCGACATGAAGGCCGAGCTCGACCCGCAGCGCCTGGAACAGGAAATGGTCATCCTCGCGCAAAAAAGCGACGTGGCCGAAGAACTGGATCGCCTGAGCACTCACATCATCGAAGTTCGCCGGGTGCTCAAGTCCGGTGGTGCCGCCGGGCGGCGTCTGGACTTCCTGATGCAGGAGCTCAACCGCGAGGCCAACACACTGGGCTCCAAAGCCTTCGACCCGCGCAGCACCCAGGCCGCCGTCAACCTCAAGGTGTTGATCGAGCAGATGCGCGAACAAGTGCAGAATATTGAGTAAGGCTACCCTGACATGACCCAACACACCGGCACCCTGTACATCATTTCCGCGCCGTCGGGCGCGGGCAAGAGCAGTCTGGTCAAGGCGTTGACCGACGCCGATCCGGAGATTCGCGTTTCCGTTTCGCACACCACCCGCGCCATGCGCCCGGGCGAAGTGGATGGCGTGAACTACCACTTCGTGACCCGCGAAGAGTTCGTGAAGATGGGCGAGCACGGCGACTTCCTTGAACGCGCCGAAGTCTTCGGCAACTTCTACGGCACCTCGCAAAGCCGCCTGCAGCAAACCCTGGACGAAGGTCACGACCTGATTCTGGAAATCGACTGGCAAGGCGCCGAGCAAGTGCGCAAGCTGATGCCGCAAGCGCGCTCGATCTTCATCCTGCCGCCATCGCTGCAAGCCCTGCACCAGCGCCTGACCAACCGTGGCCAGGACAGCGACGAGATCATCGACGGCCGCATGCGCGAAGCGGTCAGCGAGATGAGCCATTACGTCGATTACGATTACCTGATCATCAACGACGATTTCGCCCATGCGCTGGACGATCTGAAAGCGATTTTCCGCGCCAATCAGCTGCAACAGAAACGCCAGCAAGTGCGTTTCGGCAAATTGCTGGCTGAATTGCTCGGCTGAAACAGCACTTCCCAAAATGCCTGCAAGCGCTTTACATTGGTGCTTGCAGCGCGTTGAAGGGTCTGGTCAAAAAATCAGCGCTTCCCTAATCGCTGGTGATTTTTTAAACTGCTTAGTCCGCTCGCCCAACCGGGCAGCGCGCATATTGCATTCGCTCCGAGGAATACCATGGCCCGCGTAACCGTTGAAGACTGCCTAGAACACGTGGAAAACCGCTTTGAGCTGGTCATGCTCTCTACCAAGCGTGCCCGTCAACTGGCCACCGGCGGCAAAGAGCCATTGGTGCAGTGGGAAAACGACAAGCCGACTGTTGTCGCGCTGCGTGAAATTGCTGAAGGCCTGATGAGCTACGAGTTCATCGCCGAGCAGGAAATCGTCCAGGATGAACCGCTGTTCGCAGCGTTCGAGGACGAGTCGAACGAGGCCGTCTAAGCCTATGCCTGGTCGACGTAGCACGGCGCGGGGTCACAGCTTTCGGCAGGAATCATCATGCCGAGCATAGACGCCCTCGCCGATCGCTTATCGACCTACCTCGGCAACGACCAGGTCAACCTGGTCCGCCGAGCGTATTTCTACGCCGAACAAGCCCATGACGGTCAACGCCGTCGCAGCGGCGAGGCGTATGTCACGCATCCTCTTGCCGTGGCCAATATTCTTGCCGACATGCACATGGACCATCAGAGCCTGATGGCCGCGATGCTGCATGACGTGATCGAAGACACCGGTATCGCCAAGGAAGCGCTGCAAGCGCAGTTTGGTGAAACCGTGGCCGAACTGGTCGACGGGGTCAGCAAACTGACCCAGATGAATTTCGAGACCAAGGCCGAAGCCCAGGCGGAAAACTTCCAGAAAATGGCCATGGCCATGGCGCGCGACATTCGCGTGATCCTGGTCAAGCTCGCCGACCGCCTGCACAACATGCGCACGCTGGAAGTGCTGTCCGGCGAAAAACGCCGGCGCATCGCCAAGGAAACCCTCGAGATCTACGCGCCCATTGCCAACCGCCTGGGTATGCACGCGATCCGCATCGAGTTCGAAGACCTCGGCTTCAAGGCCATGCACCCGATGCGTTCCGCGCGGATCTACCAGGCGGTCAAACGCGCCCGGGGCAACCGCAAGGAAATCGTCAACAAGATCGAAGAGTCCCTTGGCCATTGCCTCGCCATCGACGGCATCCAGGGCGAAGTCAGCGGTCGGCAGAAACACCTCTACGGCATCTACAAGAAAATGCGCGGCAAGCGTCGGGCCTTCAACGAGATCATGGACGTCTACGCGTTCCGGATCATCGTCGACAAGGTCGATACCTGCTACCGCGTGCTGGGTGCTGTGCATAATTTGTACAAACCGTTGCCAGGGCGTTTCAAGGATTACATCGCGATTCCCAAGGCCAACGGCTACCAGTCGCTGCATACCACGCTGTTCGGCATGCACGGTGTACCGATCGAGATCCAGATCCGCACCCGCGAAATGGAAGAGATGGCCAACAACGGCATCGCCGCCCATTGGCTGTACAAATCCAGCGGCGACGAGCAGCCCAAAGGCACGCACGCACGCGCTCGCCAGTGGGTCAAAGGCGTGCTGGAAATGCAGCAACGCGCCGGCAACTCGCTGGAATTCATCGAGAGCGTGAAGATCGACCTGTTCCCGGACGAGGTCTACGTATTCACGCCAAAAGGCCGGATCATGGAGCTGCCGAAAGGCTCCACGGCAGTCGACTTTGCCTACGCGGTACACACCGACGTCGGCAACAGCTGTATCGCCTGCCGCATCAACCGTCGTCTCGCGCCGCTGTCCGAACCGCTGCAAAGCGGCTCCACGGTCGAGATCGTCAGCGCCCCCGGCGCACGGCCGAACCCGGCGTGGCTCAACTTTGTGGTTACCGGCAAGGCACGCACGCACATTCGTCATGCGCTGAAGCTACAACGCCGCTCCGAGTCCATCAGCCTCGGCGAACGCCTGCTGAACAAGGTGCTCAACGGTTTCGACAGCTCGCTGGAGAAGATCCCGGCAGAGCGCGTCAAGGCAATGCTTACCGAGTACCGCCTCGAACTGATCGAAGACCTGCTCGAAGACATTGGCCTGGGCAACCGCATGGCCTACGTGGTCGCCCGCCGCCTGCTTGGCGAAGGCGAGCAGCTGCCGAGCCCGGAAGGTCCGCTGGCAATTCGCGGTACCGAAGGCCTGGTGCTCAGCTACGCCAAGTGCTGCACGCCGATCCCGGGCGACCCGATTGTCGGGCACCTGTCGGCAGGCAAAGGCATGGTCGTGCACCTGGACAACTGCCGCAACATCAGCGAAATCAGGCACAACCCGGAAAAATGCATCCAGCTCTCGTGGGCCAAGGATGTCACCGGCGAATTCAACGTCGAGCTGCGGGTCGAGCTGGAACATCAGCGTGGCCTGATCGCCCTGCTGGCCAGCAGCGTCAACGCGGCCGACGGCAACATCGAGAAAATCAGCATGGACGAACGCGATGGTCGCATCAGCGTCGTGCAGTTGGTGGTCAGCGTTCACGACCGTGTGCACCTGGCCCGCGTGATCAAGAAACTGCGCGCTTTGACCGGGGTGATCCGCATCACCCGCATGCGTGCATAACCTGCCTATTACAAGGAGTCCTACATGACCAAAACCGTCATCACCAGCGACAAGGCCCCGGCCGCCATCGGCACTTACTCCCAGGCGATCAAGGCAGGCAACACCGTTTACATGTCGGGCCAGATTCCTCTGGACCCGAAAACCATGGAACTGGTCGAAGGCTTCGAAGCCCAGACCGTCCAGGTCTTCGAGAACCTCAAAGCCGTGGCCGAAGCCGCCGGCGGTTCGTTCAAGGACATCGTCAAACTGAACATCTTCCTCACCGACCTGAGCCACTTCGCCAAGGTCAACGAGATCATGGGCAAGTACTTCGACCAGCCATACCCTGCCCGCGCCGCCATTGGCGTGGCCGCCCTGCCGAAGGGTGCGCAGGTTGAAATGGATGCCATTCTGGTCATCGAGTGATGCGCACGGCGCGGCCTCCACGCCGCGCCGACTGCCGCAAGAAAAGGTTTTGAAAGGATTCCACCATGCGCAAAGCGCTAGCTCTCTCGCTGCTCGCCCTGTTTCTCGGCGGCTGCGCCAGCGACCCTGCCGACCGTGACATCAGCGGCACCTGGATCAATCAGGTGGCAATCGATGCCGCCGCCAAGGGCGGCCCCCTGCGTGAAGCGCTGCAGGCTTACGGCCCGAATCTGGAATGGGACGTCAACACCAAGGCCGGTCAGGCCCGCTACACCAACGGTTTTGAGAACGTCGAAGGACGGCTGCTGGGCGAAGAGTCCGGCGCCTGGAAAGTCGACTTCTATGGCAGCTCCGCCAGCGAACTGAAACGCGACGGTGGACGTTTGCAGCAAGCTGCCAGTGACAACGAACCCGAACAAGTTTTCGATCGCGCACAGATCCCGGTGCCGGAAGGCGCGCCAATCGGTGCAAGCTTCGAACGCGCTCTGTATTCAGCGTATTTGGGCGGCAACTGGACCATCGCCAGCGGCCAGGGTGAAGGCGGCACTGTGCAGTTCCAGGCAGACGGCCAGGTGACCGGCCTGCCGGGCGTTGATCGTTATGCCTTGTGCCTGGCGGGCGATTGCGCATCGATGAGCAATGGCAACGACAGCATGTGGCTGCAACTCAATGGCCAGGGCAACAACTGGATCTTTGTGCGCAAGGGCAAGGAGCTTGAGATTTTGCAAGCAGTCAACGCTGCGCTAGCGGATGAGCAACCGCAGTTCGCCGCGGGTGAGCGCAAGTGGTTGCTGGAAAAGCAGTAACCTGCCTCCGAAATCTCAGAAGATCAAATGTGGGGGCGAGCCTGCTCGCGAACGCGGTGGGTCAGTCAAACTGATAATGACTGACATACCGCATTCGCGAGCAGGCTCGCTCCCACAGTGGTTTTTGTGTTGCTGGAAATTCAGCACTTACCTTCAAGGATCGCTGCATAGCCTTCGCGGTAGCTGGGATATTTCGGCACCCACCCCAACGCTTTCGCCCGCGCATTACTGCAACGTTTGCTGCCAGTGCGCCGCACGCTGGCGTCTTCGGCCCATTCAGTCACACCCAGGTACTCGCGCAACCAGCCCACCACTTCGGCCAACGGCGCTGGCGCGTCATCCACACCGATATAGAGCTGGTCCAGCTTGACGCCCTCGCGGTCTTTTTCCAGCAAGAACGCCAGCAGCCCCGCTGCATCATCGGCATGAATACGATTGCCATACAGCGGCGGCTCGACTGCCACGCGATAGCCGCGACGCACCTGGGTCAGCAGCCACTCGCGCCCCGGACCGTAAATGCCGGTCAGGCGCAGCACGCTAGCCGGGATGCCGCTATTGAGCGCGACCTGCTCGGCTTCGAGCATCAAGCGACCTGAATATCCGGCCGCGACCGTCTCGGAGGTCTCATCCACCCATTCTCCGTCCTGCTGGCCGTACACGCTGCTGCTGGACACGAAGATCAGTCGCTCGGGCACTTGCCCATAGTCGTTCAGCCAGCTCAGCACGTTCTGCAAGCCTTGCACGTAGGCCTTGCGATAGCCCTCTTCGTCGTGATCGGTGGCCGCAGCGCAATACACCAGATAATCGACAGCACCTACCGGCCAGGTCGCCGGGCATTCTTCGTTGAACAGATCGCCGGCGACGCCGATGACACCCTCCGGCAGCTTGGAAACGTCGCGGCGCAGGCCATGGACTTGCCAGCCAGCCGCCAGCAGTTGCGTGGCCAGACGACTGCCGACATCACCACAACCGGCAATCAAAACAGAAGGCGCGGACATCAGAAAACTCCCATCAGAAAGGCACAGACTAGCTCTGGCACAGGACGAACGGCTAGCAATGAAGGAAAAAAAGTTACTCTATTACTTTTGTTAACAAGAATTACTTGCAATAATGCATGCCACTTTTGTTCTCGGCCTCACGAGGCCTGGAAGAGCAACAACGTTTTTCTATCTCAGGTCCGGCCAGCATGACACGTAATCAAACTCCCGCTTCGCCAACCACTCGACCTCGCGCCTGGAGCGCTGTCGCGGCTCTGTTGCTCAGCCTGATGCTGGCACCGACCGCCGCCTTCGCCGACGCTCAAGCGCCCGCCACCCCAGCCGCCACCGAGCAGAGCGCAACCGCTGCCCCTCCGGCTGCACCGGCCGCCACCGATCCGGTGCAGGCTGTCGACGCGGCCGACGCACCTGAAGCCCTCGAAGCCGACAACACCTTGGGCATGGCCCACGACCTGTCGCCGTGGGGCATGTATCAGAACGCCGACATCATCGTGAAAATAGTGATGATCGGTCTGGCCATCGCATCGATCATCACCTGGACTATCTGGATCGCCAAAGGCTTCGAGCTGATGGGCGCCAAGCGTCGTCTGCGTGGCGAAATCGCCGCACTGAAAAAAGCCACCACACTCAAGGAAGCCAGCGCCACCGCTGGTAAAGAAGGCACTCTCGCCAACCTGCTGGTGCACGACGCGCTCGAAGAGATGCGCCTGTCGGTCAACAGCCGTGAGAAAGAGGGTATCAAGGAACGCGTCAGCTTCCGCCTTGAGCGCCTCGTAGCGGCCTGCGGTCGCAACATGAGCAGCGGCACCGGCGTCCTCGCCACCATCGGTTCGACCGCACCGTTCGTAGGTCTCTTCGGTACCGTGTGGGGCATCATGAACTCGTTCATCGGCATCGCCAAAACCCAGACCACCAACCTCGCCGTTGTCGCACCGGGTATCGCTGAAGCCCTGCTGGCCACTGCACTGGGTCTGGTTGCGGCGATTCCTGCGGTAGTGATCTACAACGTCTTCGCCCGCTCCATCGCCGGTTACAAGGCGCAGGTCTCCGATGCCTCGGCAGAAGTCCTGCTGCTGGTCAGCCGCGATCTCGACCACCAGCCTGAGCGCAGCTCGCAGCCGCACATGGTTAAAGTGGGGTAATCGGCCATGGGCCTGCATTTGAAAGAAGGCGCAGACGACGATCTGGCCGAGAACCACGAAATCAACGTCACGCCGTTCATCGACGTGATGCTGGTGCTGTTGATCATCTTCATGGTGGCCGCGCCGTTGGCCACTGTGGACATCAAAGTCGACCTGCCCGCCTCGACCGCCAAACCGGCGCCGCGGCCGGAGAAACCGGTGTTCCTCAGTGTCAAAGCTGACCAGCGCCTGTTCCTCGGTGACGACGAAGTGAAAGCCGAAACCCTCGGTGCCACCCTCGACGCCAAGACGCAAGGCAAGAAAGACACCACCATCTTCTTCCAGGCCGACAAAGGCGTGGATTACGGTGACCTGATGAGCGTGATGGACAGCCTGCGCGCCGCCGGTTACCTGAAGGTTGGTCTGGTCGGTCTCGAGACGGCAGCCAAGAAATGATCACGACGCGCCATAAGCTGACGCGTTACAGCGGTAGCCTGGCCGTGGTGCTGGGTGTGCATGCGCTGGCCATCGCGCTGGCGCTGAACTGGACTGCCCGCCCGCCCATCGAATTGCCGCCGCAGGCAATGATGGTCGAGCTGGCCCCGTTGCCTGCCCCGCCACCGCCGGCTCCGCCGAAAGTCGTCACACCGCCGCAGCCACCGGCTCCGGTGGAAGAATTGCCGATTCCGAAACTGGCTGAAGTACCGAAAGCGGAAATCGCGGTACCCAAACCCAAGCCGAAGCCCAAGCCAAAACCGCCGAAGCCGGTCGAGAAAAAGCTGCCCGAGCCGCCGAAGGAAAAACCTTCCGAGGAAAAACCGGCCGATACTCAACCGACCCAGGCGCCAACGGAGAAATCCGCCCAGCCGGCACCGGGCCCATCGCCAGCTCAAGTGGCGGCCAAGGCCAGTTGGCAAGGCGCCCTGCTGGCGCATCTGCAGAAGTACAAGAAGTACCCGCAGAGTGCGCAGTCGCGGGGCAAGGAAGGCTTGAATCGTCTGCGCTTCGTGGTTGATGGCGAAGGTAATGTGCTGTCGTTCGAACTGGTGGGCCGCTCTGGCAACGCTGATCTGGACCGGGCCACCCTGGACATGATCCGCCGCGCGCAACCGCTGCCAAAGCCGCCGGCCGACATGCTCAACAACGGCTCGATCGAAATTGTTGCGCCGTTTGTTTATTCGCTGGAGCGTCGCCGTTAAGCAATATCGCAATCTGTGGGAGCGAGCCTGCTCGCGAAGAGGTCGTGTCAGTCAGCACATTTTTGCCTGACCCACCGCTTTCGCGAGCAGGCTCGCTCCCACAGGGTTCAGCGTAAACAGGGAGAGGCACCGAAAGGTGCCTTTTGCGTATCTGCCAGCGGCAAACCGTCCTCGACCGGTGTCGCACTCAGCCCGCAGTCTGATAACGTGCGTCTATCGATTGCAGCCGGTATGCTTGGCGCGCATCTTCATGGACGCTTGCTATGACCCTCACAGAATTACGCTACATCGTTACCCTCGCCCAAGAGCAGCATTTCGGCCATGCCGCCGAGCGTTGCCACGTCAGTCAGCCGACGCTGTCGGTGGGCGTGAAGAAACTTGAAGACGAACTCGGTGTGCTGATTTTCGAGCGCAGCAAAAGCGCCGTGCGCCTGACCCCGGTCGGCGAAGGCATCGTCGCCCAGGCGCAGAAGGTCCTGGAACAGGCCCAAGGCATTCGCGAACTGGCCCAGGCCGGCAAGAATCAGCTGACCGCGCCGCTGAAAGTCGGCGCCATCTACACCGTCGGCCCGTACCTGTTCCCGCACCTGATCCCACAACTGCACCGGGTCGCCCCGCAGATGCCGTTGTACATCGAAGAAAACTTCACCCACGTGCTGCGCGACAAACTGCGCAACGGCGAGCTCGACGCGATCATCATCGCCCTGCCGTTCAACGAAGCCGACGTGCTGACCCTGCCGCTTTACGACGAGCCGTTCTACGTGCTCATGCCGGCGCAGCATCCGTGGACCAAGAAAGAGTCCATCGACGCCGGCCTGCTCAACGACAAGAGTCTGCTGCTGCTCGGTGAAGGCCACTGCTTCCGCGATCAGGTGCTCGAAGCCTGCCCGACCCTGACCAAGGGCAACGACGGCGCCAAGCACACCACGGTCGAATCCAGCTCGCTGGAAACCATTCGCCACATGGTCGCGTCCGGCCTGGGCATCTCGATCCTGCCACTGTCGGCAGTGGACAGCCATCACTACGCCCCCGGCGTGATCGAAGTGCGCCCACTGACCGCGCCGGTGCCGTTCCGCACCGTGGCGATCGCCTGGCGCGCGAGCTTCCCACGGCCGAAAGCCATCGAGATCCTCGCCGACTCCATTCGCCTGTGTTCGGTGGCCAAGCCTGCCGCGCCGGTTACGGCCGGTTAAGCGAGCGTCATGACGGAGCTGTCGCAAGTGTCGGTGACGGCACTCAAGGGTGTCGGCGAGGCCATGGCCGAGAAACTGGCCAAGGTCGGCCTGGAGAATCTGCAGGACGTGCTCTTCCACTTGCCGCTGCGTTATCAGGATCGCACCCGCGTGGTGCCGATCGGTGCGCTGCGGCCGGGACAGGACGCCGTGGTCGAAGGCACCGTCAGCGGCGCCGACGTGGTCATGGGTCGCCGGCGCAGCCTGGTCGTGCGCTTGCAGGACGGCACCGGCGGGCTCAGCCTGCGCTTCTACCATTTCAGCAACGCGCAGAAAGAAGGGCTCAAGCGCGGCACGCGGGTGCGCTGTTACGGCGAAGCCCGGCCCGGCGCCTCAGGCCTGGAAATCTACCACCCGGAATACCGCGCGATCACCGGCGACGAACCGCCGCCAGTCGATGAAACCCTGACCCCGGTCTATCCACTCACCGAAGGCCTGACCCAGCAGCGCCTGCGCCAGCTGTGCATGCAGACCCTGACACTGCTCAAGCCGAGCACCCTGCCGGACTGGCTGCCGACCGAACTGGCCCGCGACTATCAACTGGCGCCGCTGGCCGATGCGATCCGCTACTTGCACAATCCGCCCGCCGACGCCGATGTCGATGAGCTCGCCCTCGGCCATCACTGGGCGCAGCATCGCCTGGCTTTCGAAGAACTGCTCACCCATCAACTGTCGCAGCAGCGTCTGCGCGAAAGCATGCGCTCGCTGCGCGCGCCAGCGATGCCGAAAGCCACCAGGCTGCCGCCGAAATACCTGAAGAACCTCGGCTTCAGCCCAACCGGTGCTCAGCAGCGCGTCGGCAATGAAATTGCCTACGACCTCAGCCAGCACGAACCGATGTTGCGCCTGATTCAGGGTGACGTCGGCGCGGGTAAAACCGTGGTTGCCGCCCTCGCCGCGTTGCAGGCGCTGGAGGCCGGTTATCAGGTCGCGCTGATGGCACCGACCGAGATCCTCGCCGAACAGCACTTCATCACCTTCAAGCGCTGGCTCGAACCGCTGGGCATTGAAGTCGCGTGGCTGGCCGGCAAGCTCAAGGGCAAGAATCGCGTCGCCGCGCTGGAACAGATTGCCAGCGGCACGCCAATGGTGGTCGGCACCCACGCGCTGTTTCAGGACGAAGTGCAGTTCAAGAACCTTGCGCTGGTGATCATCGACGAACAGCACCGCTTCGGCGTGCAGCAGCGTCTGGCGTTGCGGCAGAAAGGCGTCGGCGGGCGCATGTGCCCGCACCAACTGATCATGACCGCCACGCCGATTCCACGCACACTGGCGATGAGTGCCTACGCCGACCTCGACACCTCGATCCTCGATGAATTGCCGCCCGGGCGAACGCCGGTCAACACCGTGCTGGTCACCGACACCCGCCGCGTCGAAGTCATCGAGCGAGTACGCAGCGCTTGCGCCGAAGGACGTCAGGCCTATTGGGTGTGTACGCTGATTGAAGAATCCGAAGAGCTGACCTGCCAAGCCGCCGAAACCACGTTCGAAGACCTCACCGCCGCCCTCGGCGAATTGAAAGTCGGGCTGATTCACGGGCGCATGAAGCCGGTCGAGAAAGCCGCAGTGATGGCCGAGTTCAAGGCCGGTAATCTGCAACTGCTGGTCGCCACCACCGTGATCGAAGTTGGCGTCGACGTGCCCAACGCCAGCCTGATGATCATTGAAAACCCCGAGCGCCTCGGCCTCGCGCAACTGCACCAGTTGCGCGGTCGGGTTGGTCGTGGCAGCGCGGCCAGCCACTGCGTGCTGCTCTACCACCCGCCGCTGTCGCAGATCGGCCGTCAGCGTTTGGGCATCATGCGCGAGACCAACGACGGTTTCGTCATCGCCGAAAAAGACCTCGAACTGCGTGGCCCCGGGGAAATGCTCGGCACCCGTCAGACCGGCCTGCTGCAATTCAAGGTCGCCGACCTGATGCGCGACGCCGACCTGCTGCCCGCCGTGCGCGACGCCGCCCAGGCTTTGCTGGAGCGCTGGCCGACTCACGTCAGCCCATTGCTTGACCGTTGGCTGCGCCATGGGCAGCAATACGGCCAAGTGTGAGCACCGTCGCAGTTTGTGCAGGATCGTTCCTACAGAGCTGGTTATACTCCTGCCATTGTTTCAAAAACGGATACAGACCATGACCGAAGCTGCTCTCGTCCCCGAATCTCCGCAAGCTCCGTCTGTTATTCGGCTGCTGCTCAACAAGCTGGGCGTTGCCTACGAAGAAGTGCTCGACCACCACGGCCTCAATGCCTCGCGCAAGGTGCAGGCCGTGTTGCTGGACGATGCCGTGGGCGCGTTGATGGTGTTGTTTCCACAGAGCCAGTTGCTGGATCTCAACCGCCTCGCCGAACTCACTGGTCGCCGTCTTACAGCCGTGTCCACCGAGCGCCTGGAAAAGATGCTCGGCAAACACAATCTGAGCCTGCTGCCGGGCCTGCCGGCGCTGACCAGTTCGCCGTGCCTCTACGAAGAAAGCCTGCTGCGCGAGCCGAAGCTGCTGATCAACTCCGGCGAGCCGGGCCTGCTGCTGGAAATCAGCAGCGAAGACTTCAAATCGATGCTGACCAAGGCCAGCGCCGCCAACTTCGGCGAAGCCCTGAGCAGCATTCGCCCGAACCTCGACCGCCCGGACGATGACCGCGAGGAAATCACCCAGGCCGTGCAGGCGTTCACCGCGCGGCGCATTCAGCAACGTCTGGAAGCGACCATCGAGATTCCGCCGCTGGCCGAAACCGCGCAAAAAATCATCAAGCTGCGCGTCGACCCCAACGCCACCATCGACGATATCACCGGCGTAGTCGAAACCGACCCGGCGCTGGCCGCGCAAGTGGTGAGCTGGGCGGCGTCGCCCTACTACGCCTCGCCGGGCAAGATTCGTTCAGTGGAAGACGCGATCGTCCGCGTACTCGGCTTCGATCTGGTGATCAACCTCGCGCTGGGCCTGGCCCTCGGCAAGACCCTGAGCCTGCCCAAAGACCACCCGCAACACACCACGCCGTACTGGCAGCAATCAATCTACACCGCCGCCGTCATCGAAGGCCTGACCCGCGCCATGCCGCGCGCCCAGCGCCCGGAAGCCGGCCTGACCTACCTCGCCGGTCTGCTGCACAACTTCGGTTACCTGTTGCTGGCCCACGTCTTTCCGCCGCACTTCTCGCTGATCTGCCGTCACCTGGAGGTCAACCCGCACCTGTGCCACAGCTACATCGAGCAACACCTGCTCGGTATCAGCCGTGAACAGATCGGCTCGTGGCTGATGCGCTACTGGGACATGCCGGATGAGCTGGCCACCGCCCTGCGCTTCCAGCACGACCCAAGCTACGACGGCGCCTACGCCGAATACCCGAACCTCGTTTGCCTGGCCGTGCGCCTGCTGCGCAGCCGCGGGATCGGCTCCGGGCCGGATGAAGACATTCCGGATGCGTTGCTCGAACGCGTTGGTTTGAGCCGTGACAAAGCCAACGATGTCGTCAGTAAAGTGCTTGAGGCTGAAGTGCTGCTGCGTGAACTGGCTTCGCAATTCAGCCAGGCATAAAAAACCCGCGCTCACGGATCATTCTTTTTCCTGAGCGCGGGCAATTGCAGCTTCGTCATTTATCAAGCAATGAAGCGTGCGATCCATCCGCTCTTAGGCAGACTCAGCCGGTCTCGCCAATATTCACCGCACATAACAATTTTATTTTGCCCGGTAACTTGCACATTCAGAGTCGACTCCAGCCTCTCTGACGTATTAACTGTTACATAGCCACCGCTGAACTGCGTGTCAGGCTCGCCAGTAAGCTTGTAACGTGCACAGACGGCATGCATCTCGTCAGTTACGAACGCCCCGCCGCTGGTGCCGGCGACAATCAGCTTGCTTTCATCTGGGTTATCAAACGTACAACTCGTCCAGTTTTGGCCGATTTCAGGCACAATTTTTGTAAATAGAGGCTGACCATTATTGAAAAGAGGGTGAGGTGAGCCATCCGCACTGAGCACGACAATCACGCCCTCACCATCAAAAACCCCTTGGCCATCCTGGCCTCCAACCAGAGCAATTATTCCGTCCTTTTTTCTTACAGCAATATCGCGAAACACCGGCAGCCGATCAGACTTCACGATGAACTCGCCGAACTCATTGTCCCGCGTTCCATGTTCAGTGAAGCGCACAGCATAAGTCCCGAAGGTGCCTTCATCATCAAAGTCGCCATACACCACCAAGCCACCGTCTACATGAGCGGCCACTCCGCGGGCGGCGTTATCACCTGTCGCACCCAGCTCAGCCAATTCAACAGTGGCCGAACCGATTTTGTTGAAAGTGTTGTCGAAACTGCCGTCAGGATTGAGTCGCATGACCAAGCCTTTAGTTTGCTGTGAAGCATGATCAAAACCGAAATAAACCAGAGCCACTTTGCCCCCTGGCAACTCGATACCGGACGCACCAGAGCTGGCGCCGCTCTGGATTGCAGACTTTTCATGCCCAGGTATATTTTGGCGTGCACGAGCTGCCGTTAGCGCTCCATCAAGTGGTACGGGCCCTGAACCGTACGGAAATTTGGCGACACCGCCTTCACCGAATTTATCGTTGAGTCGCCCGTCTGGCAGGAGCTGGATAAGCACAAAACCGTTCTCACCATTCGGAGGGCGTGTACTGTATTCGACCGTAATCAGTACCCCTCCGTTACTCAGCAAGTTTGCGCCAAACTTCCCTGATAAAAATTTCTCCCCTGTCGAAATTCGCGCAAATCCTTGCTGGTTCTCGCCAAACCCGGTGCCAACATCAAGCTCGCCATGGTCCGTGAGCCGTGCGACTACGAAGCCGGGGAAAATACCTAATTCATTCGCCACGACGAACAGTCGGCCGTCAGGCAACGGAAGAACAACGTGCGGAGCAATGCTGATAAACTCGGGAAATTCCCAATTGAGTATGCCGTCAGCGGCAAATGTTGAATCAAGCTCACCTGCTTGTATGGTCATGTTGATAACTCTCCAATCCGGATAAGTCCCTTTACTGCTGGACATCTCGATCAAGCATCATTATGCAAACAAAAACACCTGTCATTTCTGACAGGTGTTCAGGGCCTTATGTGCCAATTTACCGACTTATTGAGCCAAACAATCACACTGGAAAGATGGTGCTTCAAGTCTTGGGCTTGGCCTTCCTCGGCACCAAATACTTCATCAACCCCTGAAACCACATCACCAGCGCCGGGTTACCCTTGAGCTGAATCGACTTGTCCTGAATCCCCTGCATAAACGCCAACTGCTTGTTCTTCGCCTGCATCGTCGCAAAGCCATAACCGGCATCTTTAAACGCAATCGCAAACGCCGGCTCCGCCACCACCCCAGACTTGCTGGTGATGCGCTGATCCTTGACCACGAAATGCCGCGCCACTTTCCCATCCAGCGTCTGCAACTGAAACACCAGATCCTTGTCACCCAACTGCTGCTGGAACGCAGGATTTGTCCGGCTGGCCTTACCCATCAACAAACCCATCATCCACAGGAGAAAACGAAATTTCATGCGCACAGCCTCAAAAGGAAAATGAACGGCCGGGGCAGTGTAAGGGATTCGGACGATAACGCCAGTATCTGACTCTATTGGAAGAGGATGCAGACCATTTCCCGCACGATGACCGCCAAGTCACGATTCCGCAAGCAACGTCCTACACCTGTTGAAACACATCCCTGTAGGAGCTGGCGAAGCCTGCGATCTTTTGATCTTCCGCCCCGCGAATCTATGGGAAATTTCCCGCAAAGTGCGGGGCTGTCCATGAACTAGGCGAGTTGGTGCGGTGGGGATAGGCTCTGTGGGTCGCCGCAAAATCGGTGATACGGACGTGCAAGTCCGGTTCAGGTGCACAATCGTTAGTGGCGTTTCGCCGAGCGTTTTCCTATGCTCCCGATCGTTATGGCGGCTGTGCGTCGGAGACCTTCGGGTCTGCCGGGTTCCTGAACCGGTCTTGCACACCAACGCACAGCTGCCACCTATTCGAAGTGCAAAGCGAATTGGTGTCGGCCTCATAACTTCAGGAAGCTGCACCATGATCAAACCAACACCCAATCCCCCAGAAAACCCCGATATTTCGCCCTACGAATCTCTGGAATCAAAGAAATTCCACGAAGCCGCCGAGCGCGCCCTCGACCACCATTTCAAACCAGCCGTTGAACCACATCCCAAACGCGAAACCGGCCTCTTCAAACTCTCCCCCGGCACCGACGCCGAAGCCCTCATGGCCAACGCCTCCGAAGACCTCCTGTCCATCAGCGTCATCGCCTGCGACCTCGCCGACGACCTCCACGGCTCCCGCCGCTCAGTGGCGCTGGCCCTGAGCAGAATGGCGGACGGGGTGAGATTGATGGTGGAAGGGACGCTCGACCAGATTGAAGTGCGAAGCGTGGCGGCCAAGCCGTAGTGAGATTGGTGAATGAAAAAAAAGGGGACGTTAAGTCCCCTTTTTCAATATTCCCTGCTTCACCACTGGCAGCCTGTTTCAGGTTTCGAATCTACGTTGTAATCGTTTTCAAACGAATACTTCTTTGCAGATTTGTAATTCGTATACGTCATCGCATCAACCCGGCCACCCTGAGTGACCATCTGATACTCACCTGTCAGTGCGCCATCAACTACTTCAACCCAAGTTGTCGTGTACTGGTAGGGCCGGCCATACACGAGTTCTTCTTGTTCAGTACTGCGATGAACCAGCCCGATTGCCTTTTTCGACTTGCTGTACTTGACGCCAGCACCGCTCCATTTGGCGACAGAGTCGTAATAGGTTCGGAATTCAAAATTTATGGGTTTGCCTTCGTAGGAGCGGAAGCAAAAAACCTCGGTCGTGACCTCGCTATGAGCCGCCAGAGGAACGAAAACGAGCAACGCGGAAAACAATGCAGACGAAAATTTCAAACCGAACATTCCTTTAGCGGTTCATGGGTAATAAAAAACACGCTTTCAGCAACTCAACGAACGCTGGTCACGCCTCGGGCGCCATAGCACTGCGCTCACCCACCCTCGACGGGATCTTCGAAGCCTTCCCCGCTTCAGACATTCGCGATGAGTATTGCTTGTATGCCGCCACCGCCCGCTCTTTATCGTTCACGGCCCAATAACTGTCAGCGAGATTCAGGTAAGCAACCGTCCTGTTTGGGTGGTTGGCAATCACTGCATTGAGCAACTCAATCGACTCAGCGTAATAACCCGCCTCGCCCAGTAAAAACCCAAGGTCGTTGGACCAGCCGGGACGCTGCGGGTAGTAGTACTTTGCGACGATATAGCTATCCGGGGGACAAGTGTCATGCGAGCCACCGCCCATCAACGCGTAGCTCATCGTATCCTTGAAGGAAGAGTCATCACCCTTTCGGTAGGCTGCCAGCGCCATATCCAGCAGATCAGCTGAATCGACAGTCATCAATTTCTTTCTAACGCCCTCAATACTGCCAATACGAGCAACCTGCAGCTTCTGCAGCGCTTCACGCCCATCGAAAGAAGCGAGAGTGATGGGGCCCAATGTCTGCACCGGCAACTCCACTACGCTAACAAGCGACCGGTCACAGGAGTCGTTGTTCGCCACTTCCAGCAGAGCTTTCAGCTCAAACTGCTTTGAACCTTTGTTGAAGGCGAACAACAGGTTGAAGTTGTAAACCGCGTTATCTTCCTCGCTGGTTACCAGCGCGATGTAATCCCCAGCCTCAACGAACGGTTGCTTGACCACAGCTTCCTCAGCCTGTGGATCAATGACGGTCATGACGCCAGGGCGACCTTTGAGTACATGGACGCTGAAGACACCCTGAAGAGCGGACGAGTACTGACTCTTGATCAGAGGCAGCGCCTTCGACGTATCGAGCAAAATTTCCTCATTACGTGCCTGCACCGGCGCGATCAACAACCGATTGGAGGCCTCGTCCGCATCTCCTGCCAGAACAAATACGTTTTGCCGTGATGCATCACCCAACAAGCTAGCCGGAATTTCCTTGAGGACTTGGGGCGCAGCAAGCGCGGGAGAACCCGGTACAGCGAGACAACAAGTTAGAGCGCAGAGAACGCTCTGCAATACGCGTTTCACTTTCTTCAATCCTTGATTCAATCAAATGATGTCCAAATACGTCCCAATTGAGCCCCGATTAGGCACCGGGTTCAGGCGCGCCGCATTTCAGCTCTTTGATTTGCTCGTTCTTGATCGGAATCACACAAGCAAGGCGCTTCTCTCCGAGCCCACGAAGCTCCGTCAAACTGAGCGTCACGTGCAACCCATCCTCGGCAAACACATGATCCTCAAACCCGGCATCGGCATAGTCCGTCCAAAATGCCTTGCCCTCGAAACTGCAAAACCGCTTGGAGGACAGCACTCTCCAACCGCCGTTGGGCGCCAGTATCTGGACCGTCAGGCATGGGCTGCCAAAGGTGCTGACATAACGTGCCACGACATCGCCGAAGCGCTGAGAGCCGGACAGGTACACCTTGTTGAGATCGACCACATTACCCGGCTCATCAGCGACGATTGTGTCCAGGTAGGCCGCACGCTCCAGACTTATTCTGGCCATGCAGTTGCTGATCGTCGTGACATGCGCTGCCACCCCAGGCTCGATTTCCGTGGCTTCAAGCGGGCACGTGGTGTCGCGTAGCTTGATCCAGGCGCGCTGGGATTCTCTGGCCAAGGCGACCAGCGCCTTACCCTGCTCAGGGTCGCGCCGTTGTTGAGCCTCAAACCGTCCCAGCAGCTTCTTGTAGCTGGCATTGAGTTGTGTGTCGGCTTCTTTGCGAGCTGCCTCCACACACCGATCGACCTGGGCGCTAACGGTGATTTCTTTACAGTCGTCCTCGGCTATCGCGCAGGAGGCAAACAGGCATCCAAAGGACAACGCGATAAAACGCGCAAACATGTTCAATTTTCCATTCCCTGAATGACGGATCGCTCAACGACACGTTGAGGTATTTTCTGCGTCTTGCCGTCGGCGCTCATCGCGTCGCGGTACTGGCTGTAATAGCGCTGCGCTTCGTCCTTGCGATCGAGACGCCAGAGTGAATCGGCGATGTTCAACATCAGTACCGTCCGTTTACCAACGGCCTCAACGCCGCGATAAAACTTCAGCGCCAACTCATCTCTACCGCCCTCGGCCAAATAGAAGGCCAAGTCGTTGAAAGCTTGAACATTGCGCGCCGGTGGGTGACAAGCCATATAGGACTCTGGACTTATAGTGCGAAGATTGAATTCGAGTTCTTCCACGCGAGATTGCGGCATCTCAATATTTGAGATCTTCTTCAATAAGTCCTTTGGAGACGGCGTCTGCATGACGAGGTCAGACGCATCCTCTTCTCCGGAAGTCCACCGATTGCCCTCCCACTTGCCGTAGCAAAACCTGGCTACGTGCTGACTGAGCACGCAACCGGTCTCCATCGAAATGACCCCGCAACCAGTTTCCTCTGTCGGGATTTCTTCACCCTCTTGGCCAATGACAACGCCATACAGAGTCTGAAGGAGGAGCAATGTTTTCTTGTCGGGACTTAACCAAGCCTCATGCGTTTCAGTACCCACCGCGGGTACATAGAGGGGAAACGTTTTTCCATTGGCGGTAATCGAGGCAACCGCCGACTCCGCAGCAGGCCTGCCCCATGTCTTGTCCTTCAGCGTCACTAAGTGCCCGCCAACCCCCACGATCTGAATATTTTCAGACAAGGCATTGGCTGAAGCTAACAGGCCCATGACAAACATCAACCGCTTAAGACTGCCCGCGAGAAGACGGATCATCCACTCACTCCTCATCCATCGGCGATGATTCCACGTCGGTCATGCTCAGCAGTCGAAATTCATTGTTCACAAATTCGTAGTAACGGTCCCGGTTACCACTTTCCAACGCATTCCCTTGGGCATCTTCTTCGCCGTCGAGCGTGATGCCGGAGACGATGATCAAGCGGCTGTCGGGCTGGTAAACCATGCCGAACGTGCTGCCGTCGTAAGCATTCGGCAGACCGCCAACCACTTCACCGGTCTGGGCGTCCAGCACTTCGCCGCAAATCGCGCTGCCGCCACAGCCGAGCCTGTGAAGGATGTAATGGCCGGCGAAGTTGACCTTGCCTTTCAGGGCTTGCACCCGTGCCTGATCCATCATTGGGCTGCTGTTCTCTTGCGGCACCAGCTTATGGTTGGGGCCGGTGAAAACGGGCGTGACGGTGTAATCCTTGAAGACTGGATCGGCAGCGAATGCCATGGACGCGGCAGCCAATATCAAGCTGCCGAGAAGAACCGAAAATCCTTTCACGCTGTAGCTCCGTCGACGTAATGCATTTTCGGGATGTTCATTCGAAGGCAATGACGCGCACCGCTTTCTTGATTTGCTCGAACCCTTCGTTGCTGATCGCCAGCGGGGCGGATGAACCCGATTCCGCCGAGCCAATCAGCACGTCTTTGCCCCTCAGCAGGCAAAAAGCGACGCGGGTTATGTGCCGTCGTGACTTGTCGTGGAAACCGAAAATGAATCCCGAAGAGTTCTCCCCGCCCCATTGCTCAAAGGTATAGGTGTTCGCACGACCGGCCAGCGAATTGGGCACCCAGCCCTGATCGGTAAGGGTCGCCGGACACCTGCGGTCGTTGTCGTCACGCAGGATTTGCACCGCAAACGCATCGTCTTCCGGGGGTTTCCAGTCGGTGAGAAGCGAAAAGTACTCCGAGTTTTCACACATCAAACCAAACCACGGCTGGCTCAGGTCGCCGTGTTTCTCGAAGTGCCAGTCGGCACCACTCGACGTCTGCGCTTGCCACAAGCCAGGAGCGCTGGACGGTTTTGGCAGTTGTTTGGCTGCGATAAATACCAAATAGAAATCGTCGAACTTCAGCCATTGGTTCTGCAGCAGCGGCATGGAGAACCGACACGAACCCATGTCTACAACTGTCTCGGTCGGGCCTTGCGCAACCGGCGACTGGCCGGGCTCGTTACCGACCAACACAGCACTTGCGGCAGTCACATAACCCACCTGTAAAAGCGCGACCAGACCAAAGATCAATTCGCGGAGGTATCGTAGTTTCACTTCGCATCCTTCGAATTGATCAATTCCAACTCCCCATCCCGATACACCACCTCACACCCCACCCACGCCGGATCCACCTGCGGCATCACCGCCGACGGCTTGCGCAACTCCCGCAACAACGTCGAGCCATGCGACAAGCGCCCACCCATCCGCGCAATCACCGCCCGCGCAGTTTGGTAGTGTGCATGCCGCCCGGGATCGAGGGTGTCTTCGAGCAAGATGTCGGCGCCGAGGATGCCCTGCACCTGCCCCGGATAAATCATGAACCCGGTCGCCAGCTCCGCACCTTCACGACCGTCCTGCCAGAAGCTGCCGTCGCGGGTGCGAATGTCGGGGTGCGGTGCAAACCAGTGCTCGCGATCCGCCAGCGGCATGGCTTGGTGCAGGCGGAAGAAGATGCGCATCAGGTTGTCGCGGTACCATTCGCGCACTTGCAGGTAGTAGCCGCGCAGGCCCGGCAGGCCGGTGGAATGGGCGAGGCGAATCAGAGCTGGCCATTGCGAGAATACCTGTAACGGCAACTCAGTCGCCCTAGGCCGAGGCGTAGCGGGATCGGTTTCCCACGGCAATCGATGCGGACTGTTTTCAAGGTTGTCGTAAGCGGTTGGCGGGCGGCCCAGCCAATCGCCGCCACTGCTGGCCAGCGCCGTGGCAATGCACAGATTGCCTTGCACCACGAATACGTAAAACCGGGTGAACCAGTCCGCGAGTTGTTGGCCATCGGCACTCTGGGCGACGAGTTCGGCCAGTTCCCGATCGAAGCGCTGCAAACCATTTTCAAGGTTCAGCAAATGCCCGCGAGCCTTGCGTTGCATACGCAAAAACAGCGGCAACGAACGCAGCATCTTCAGCGGTTGCCACGGCAGATGTGGCGTCGCGCCGCCAACTTCACCAGCGTAGTTATCGGCGCTGATGCCCCAGTCGGCCAACCGGGCGAGGAACAAATCATTGTTGATGTAGGACGCGCCGCCGAACACTGCGGTGAACGGCTCGTTGTCCTGCAACACCCGCGCATCCCAACGCGCCATGATCGCCGGAATACTCGCGGCTGCTCGGCGCTGGGCGTATTCCACTAGCACGCTCGGTTGCGGCGGCAGGATCTCGGCGATGTTCGCGGCGGTCAGGTGTCTGCGCCAGCCGTAATCGCTGATCGGCCGGTATTGCAGCAGCCACAGTTGTGAGCCGTCCCAGGCCCATTCGACATCGCCGGGCACGTAGTGGAACACGCGCAGTACGTCTTGCAAAAAGCGCCAGAGCAGGTCTTCGGTCAAACCGTGGGACGGCGTGAACGTGCCGCTGCGCCAGGCATCGCCGAGCCGCGAAAGCGTTGCCCGCGAGGGGCTGACGTGACCGTCGGCCAGCGATTCGAGATGGCCTTCCACCCACTCAAGTTCTACCGAGAGATGGCGCACGAAAGCGATGCCGGAAACGACCGGCGTGATGAAGCGCTGCACCACCACTTCCTCGACACCTTCGGCCGTCAGTTCGGCAATGCGTTTCGGCACATTGGCGGACGGCTCGCGCAGATAGGTGGTGCTCAAACCGGCATTCGCCGAGTCGGCCTGATCTTCACCGTAACTGGAGGATCGCACCGCCCAGGTCACATCAGGTTGGGCGACGAGAAATGCCGGCAGACGCGGATCGGTGCAATCGTTGAGGGTCAGCGCTGCCGGTACCGCTTGCCGGGCCAGTTCAGCCAGGCGCAAACGCCCACCCTTGGTGTGCGCGACAAACCCGCGCTCGCCCGACTCCAGCCACTGCGCGAACTGCGCAGGCGAGTCGATCCACGGGTAATGACCCCAACCAGATTTGAGGCTGATGGTCAGATCAGCGCGCGCAAGAATCGCCGACCACGCCGCCGCTTGCTCGATGCCGAGCACCGCGTCCTGATCGCCCCAGACCAGCTCGACCGGATCGGTGATCCACTCCAGCAGCGGCAGCGCAGTGTCGGCGCGAACCAAATCCCAGTGCGGTACGAACGCACGGCAGCGCGCATAACCGGCGCCCATGCGCTGGTACTGCGCGGGTGTCCAAGTCTGGTTGGAAAACTTGCGCGCGAACAGCGTGGGTTTGTTCGACAGCAGCCAGTGGATGGTCTTGCGGATCGGAAGCGGCGACATCAGTGCCGGTAACAGCCGCTGCCACAAAAACGCACCGACCGGCGCCAGCAAAACACTGCGGGAAAAGTGCCCGGGCCGACGTTGCAACGCATGCAACACCAGCAACGCATTGACCCCGACCGCCATGATCGCACTGCCCTGCTGTGTCATCGCCAGCAAGGATTGCGCGTAGTCCGCCAGATCCTCGCAAGGCGGCTGCGAATTCGCGCCGAAGCCCGGCAACTCCAGCGGCACCACGTCGTAGCGCTGGAAGTGTGGCAGCGCGTCGTCCCACCAATCGGCAGCGCTACCGTTGCCGGCCAGCAGGTATATCAACGGCTTGCTCATGAGCGATCCTCAGGTCAGATCGCGCAGAGCGGCGTCGAGGGTTGGATAACGGAATGTGTAGCCGGCCTCGGTCAAACGCTGCGGCACCACGCGCTGACCGTCGAAGAACAGCTGCGCCATCTCCCCCGCCATTGCACGCACTGGCGCGGCGGGAATGTGCAACCACACCGGGCGTTTGAAGACCTTGCCGGCCTGCTCGGAGAACGCTGCCTGACTGACCGTTTCGGGCGCGACCATGTTGTAGGTGCCACGCAGAGTGTCGTCGTTGAAAGCCCGCGCGATCACCTGAAGCACATCGTCGCGATGCACCCAGCTCATGATCTGCCGACCATCGCCCATGCGTCCGCCGAAGCCCAGGCGAAACGGAATCAGCAACGGCGTCAACGCACCGCCCGGGCCGAAGACCACGCCGAGACGCAGCACCACCTGACGCACGCCGAACTCCGTGGCCGGTTGCGCGGCGGCTTCCCAACCCGCACAGAGTTCGGCCATGAAACCCTCGCCTTTGCTGGCGTGTTCGTCGAGGTTTTCACTGGCGTCGCGCACGCCGTAGAAACCGATGGCGGAGGCTTGAATCCATAGCGCTGGTTTGTGCTTGGTGTTTTTCAGCCAGGTCATCAGCGCTTCGGTGGTGCCGACTCGGCTGGCGAGCAGTTGTGCCTGACGCTTGGGAGTCCAGCGTGGGCCGGCGACAGGGGCGCCGGCGAGATTGATCACTACGTCGAAGGTGTCGTCGTGGCTGAGTTCGTTGAGAGAATGCACGCAGCGGACGCGGCCGTTGAATAGATTGGCCGCGTTCAATGGATCGCGCGTCAGTATGCTGACCGAGTGGCCGGCGGCGAGCAGTAGGTTGACCAAGGCTTCGCCGATAAAACCGGTGCCGCCAGTGATCAGCACGCGTTTGAAAGCGCCGCCGGCAAACGGGTTGGATTGGCTCGGAGTCTTTACTGAAGGAGATTTCCGGCGGTCATGCCGATACAGCCAAAACAGTGGCGGCAACAACACCAGCAATGCAAAACCATCTAGCCATAGATGCGACCAAACCTGTTGTTGCGCTGAGAGCCACATGTCCTGCGGCGCCCATAACAGGATGCCGGCGCTCAACCAGCCCCAGACTGCCGGGGCTTTCAAGCGATTGCCCAGGTGCACCAGCGCGAGCATGTACAGCGAATAACTTTGCAACGTCGCGCCGAACAGCGCGAGCCACCAGACCTGTTGATCGTGTCCGGCCGCGGGCACCGCATCGGTGCCCCAGAACGACAGTTCGAGGACTTGCAGGTAGCCATCGAGCAAGCCGGAGTCACCGGCCCAGGTCAGGGTAAGACCGGCGAGGATGTGCGTGATCGCAGCGGCATATAGCCAAAGCACCAACGCTGGGCGAAGCGAGGAAGAAGAGGCTGGCATTCCGTGTCCTGAGCGCATTCCTTGGGGGTGGGGAGTTTAAAGGAAAATCGGGGCGTCAGATGCTCAAGCGTTAAACGTTTTAGCGTGAGGGATTCAGACAAAACTTGTGCAAAACCGCCTCAAACAGCCCCGAAATTCAAATGCAGTGGCTGGCTTTGATCGGCGCCGTGGCTGACGATCCCAATCGCCCCACGTTGAAGACGCCCAACTGGTCACCTTTGTCAGCCGACATTTGATAACAGGCTAACGCCCGCGATATATCCTTCGTTCCCAACTCCCCACCCTCAAAGGTCGAGGCTAGGTAATTCATCGCGTCCGTGGAGCCCATGGTAATCGCTCGAATAACCTGCTCTTCTGCCTGCTTGGGATGGAGGCAGGGGCCGTTATAGTCAGTGGAGTTTCCTGAACAAAGAAACGTCGCATAGCCCATGGCACCCTTTGGTATTTTCGAAGCCGCTTTGAATAAAGCCTCAACCTTAGGGGTTTCCAATTGAGACGCCATTTGCGAAAGACTCAGGCTTGCCGCCGACAGGCTCGCCTGTGCATCACCCGACTCTGCAGCACACACAAAATTCTCCAGGGACGCTTCAATCAGCTCCGCAGTCAGCCGGTATTGCTCAAGAAACCCCAGCCCACCTAACGCTTCGGCACGCTGATAACAAAAGTTTTCGGCGCGGCTCATTCCAGGGTTATCTGTTGTAACAAGATCCTTGTCGCTGATCGACCAGTCCTCAATCCCCTCAAGCACCCAGCACGCCTGACGAGAGAAGTTGAAGATCTTGATATTGCTGTTGCCCGCCCGCTTATCCACCACGTTGACGTGACTGTCGTCGACCTCTTCGATCTCGACTCCAGGCGTTTTGCCGGGTGTGATGGCGGCCATCAGCGGGTAGGTGAAAGTAGCCCCACTGACACCCGAGGTCGAAGGCTCAAAGGTACTTCGATCCTTCGCCGCTACCGGTTTCAACACCAGCGACTTGACCGTCATTGCAGTGAGACGGCGTTGTGATTCGCCGTTGGCGGAAAACGCCGCAATGAAAGGCGCGAATTCCTCCGAGGGGCAAGCGTCCCTGGTGGGAGCCGTCGACGAGTTCTTGTCGGATGCAAGAGCAGGGACAATCTTGTCCAGATACGCCGAGCGCTCACGACTCATTCTGGCGATGCACGAGTTAACCGCGAACACATGCGCCGGCATCCCCGTCTCGATTTCGAATGCCTCCAAAGGGCAGTTCGCATCGCGCAATTTCAGCCACGCACGTTGCGACTCCTTGACCTTCGCCGCGTACTCCGCGCCCAACGCCGGATCTGTTCGATAGTCAGACTCAAGCCGCGTCATCAACTGCTTGTAGCTGACGTTCAATTGCGCATCGGCAGCCTTCGTCGCCGCCTCCGAGCAGGGCACCATTTCCAGGCTTGAGGTGACATGGCTGCAGTCGTTCTGCGCATAGGCCGCTGAAACTGGCAGCAGCAGCGCGGCTAGCAGGGTTAAAACAAAACGGTTCACTATGTTCATCCTTGAGTCATTCAGGCTTTGCGTTTGGTGAATCGGGTGATGCATTGCTTGGGGATGTTCATTTCCCAGTAAGTGCTGAGCAACGCTTTGCGTTTTTTGTCGACGCGCAGATTAACGAAGTCGTCGCCGCAGTCCGGCTGTAACTCTTCGAAGGTGCCGGTTTTGGCTTGGTAAACGAATACCCGGTAGTAGTCGTACGTGCCCATGCCGTCATCCAGCTGCCAGATCGCGAAATCCTGGCCGCCGTCGAAATTGAAATCGTCGAACTGCATGTGGAGTTCGTTTTCGGCTTCAAAATCGATGGTTCGCGACTCGCTGTGCGTTTCGCTTTTAACCGCGATGTTCAATGTGGAGCCCTCGAGACCCAGCGTAGCGTTGACGCCGTCGGTGGGACTGAATGTGGTGGTTTCGGCTAACACAGGGAAGGTCCACATCAGAGCGAGCAGTGATACCGCTAGAGTTTTGACTGGCATGTACGGTCCTACTTCCATTTACGTTCGGTTTAACTGTTTTTTCATTTCCGGTTTTAAGCAAAAAACTGTAGTGGAAAATTGCGGCAGACCACTTCTCGTCCGTTACTGAGGAGTGGTCCTCCCAATATTATTCTTGAGTGCTTAAAGGTTTTCTTTCAGCTCTGTGCAGTCACTCGCAACGGCGAGGATTTTACGCGTACCATCATTAAGGACACACACAGGTTTTTCAAACCTACCTCGCATTTTCTGACAAACAGCGTCACCTGCTTTCTTATAAACACACTGTTCGCCGGAAATGATTAACTCCTTCCCTGGCATCAAAGTAATAACTTTAGAACCATCAATACGGTAGATATTATCGTAGATTGAATCACCAGCCTGCTGAACATCTTGATAATTTCCGTCCTTTAGTTCTGAAGCACCAGCAGGAATATCTCCGATATAGTGGGCTTCTCCGCCATTAGCTGGAGCAGCAAAAATCATTATTTGAGCATTTAAGCCCATATCGTCACTCGTCGGATAAGAAAATATGATCGATTTATTTTCCGCTCCTTGCGCTTGTCTAACGATATAATCTGACCGACATCCGCGATCAGTATTGTTAACAAAAAAGACTTCCTCTTCAAAAGAAAGAATCAACCTAGCCGAATCAGAACTCTGACCACGTTCTTTGCATATTAGGCTATGCTCAGCTGAGCCAGAATAAGCGGCGCCACTATAAACAAACAAAAGCAATATAATTAATCGAATCATCCGACTGACCTCAGAAACGAAAAAAAGGGGACAGACCACGTTTTTCGGAAAATCGTGGTCTGTTCCCATTTCCGTGGGACGGATTCAGCTAAAAGTGAACCGCCCCGTTTTCTCTATTGGCGCGCACACAACTTTTAATGTTTTTTGTCCTGCAAGCTAAAGTAATTTTTAATGCTCGCCGCATCTTTATAAGCACAGACCACTTTATTTCCCGTAACCAGATCTGCTCCCTCCATACAATTATCTAGAGATGGGTCAGGCAAATCGCCACTAAAATGAAGCAAGGATACACGTCCACCATCTCTCCTTATTGGAAGCTCCATTACCGAATAAGCAAAACCGTCAAATGCCGAGTTCGACAATTTTCTTTTTGTCAACACAAACATAGATTTTCCGGCTCTCGCAGGGGACTTCCACTCGTAGAAAAATACAGAAGCGATCTGATCCCCCTCAACCTTCCAAACATAGTTTAGAGAGGGTTTACCGGAGCTCAATGATGAGTAATATATCTCAGCATCGGCAACATGCTCTTCTTTAGCTATCGCCTTCAGACTATTTTTCAAAAAAAATACAGCGATCTTTTCTTCGCCCAAAGAGGCTACCACCGTAGGATGGAATTCACCTATTGTGGGTGCGGCATCCGCAAACACATTGGACGCTAGGAAACCAAAAACTACATACGGAATAAAATGCCGCTTAAATAGAGTTAAATATTTTTTCAACTTTATATATCCTTTTGAGGAAAAAATGGAACAGACCACGTTTTTCGTGGCAAATACTAAAACCGTGATCTGTCCTCATTTCACCCTAAGAGCTGCCCGCGGGATGGACTAAAAAAATAAATCCGTCCCTTTTATTACGATCGCTCTAAAACTCTCTTAGGAATTTTCATGGCTTTTCCCGACTGCTGCATCATAGAGATATATTTTTTATAGTTCTCTGCAGCCAAATCTTTTTGGCTCAACCCCCAATATGCATCAGCTATATTCAAGTAAGCGACAGTTCTCTCTGGGTTTTCAGAAATCACCTTTCTTAGTAGTTCAACCGATTCTGAATAATATCCTGCCTCAGCAAACAAAAATCCGAGATCATTTGTCCAACCCACCTTATCAGGATAGAAATACGCTTCAGCTATGTAGCTTTCAGGTGCACAGGACTCACTACTGCCCCCATCGGCAACAAGATAACCCATAGATTCTATGAGCTTGTTTTTATCATGATTTTTGTATGCAACGAATGCTTGGTCTGCCGTCGAGACAACAAAGGATGACATGAGTTTTTCACCTTTCACCCGCCCCGCCTGAATTTCTGAATTTAATTTTTGAAGATATTCAAATGCAGTCGCACCGTCGAAATCTTCAAGTGATTTAGAAATCAAAACATTCGAGGGTAAAACATAAGCACTTTTAAGAGATCTATCGCACGATTCATTATTAACCGTATAGACAACCCGGCTAACTGCCACACTTTTGCGAGTAGCATCATATTCAAATTGAACATTAAAGTTCTGCGACGTTTGGTCTTCTTTTTCGGTAATCAAATTCAAAACATCGCCGACAACATGAGCGTCTGACTTGAACGTGTATATTTCCCCTTGAGAATCCACAACACCTATAGTTTTATCGACGCCTTTAACAACAGACACATTGAAGCCGTCATAACTTTTAGGCGAGTACACATTATTAATTTTCGCCAACGCCGATTTTGCACTCAATATAACTGTGTCTTTCCCAGACACCTCAGCAACCAAGACAAGCTTATCGGGAAGTGCAGCATCGTCATTTTTTACGAGCAGGAGTCTTGAAGACTTTAATCCAGGAACCAAACCAACATCAAACTGTTTCTTCACCATTTCTAAAGGAGGAGGACTATCGTTTGCAGTACCAAGTGAAGACTGGCCAGCAAAAAAAATAAATAAGAAAATCTGTAGACACCAAATCTTTTTTAAATTAATCACTTATTAAGCTCCTGATAAATCGCTGTAAAATTAGCCCTGCGCTCCGCATAACTATCAGTATGCTTATTAACTACTTCTGTAATTTTATTAGTAGAGTCCGTATTTGGCGCCACCAAATCATTTATATTATTTACATCCCAAAAACCCATAGCCGATAATAATCCTATTTTCGTATCCAGCAACTGGTCTGGATTAGAAACCATTTCAATGGTTTCCTCAGGTATCTTTTGCTTTAAGCGGTCCTCTACCGCCTGATAGTTCGATTTCCACGTCAGCTGAATAAACCCTTTGCCTTTATACTTCTTACCTTCTTCACAGCCGCCTGCGGTCAATACAAATCCACCTTGTACTGAGTTGCAGCAATAAATACGCTTCGCGATTTCGTCTTCATTTGGGAATTGGGAATACGCTTTATTCTTACGAATCGTATAGGCGCTCTTTGCCGCAGGACTTAGTGCATTATACTGCGCCATTGTAATGCGTTTATATCCATACAGTTCAGCTTCTGCAGGATACGTGTTGAAATACCTTCCAAACTTAGACCTGAGAGCTTCAGCTGAATACCAAAGATCTTCTACCTTACCTACCAAAGCGCTACCAACCTCGGTCTTCACTTGAGCAAAAAACTGAGCCATTTTCGGCGCGGTATTAATTTCAAATCGATCAGCATACTTATTAAATAACCCCCTTACCTCCTCACGCTTTTGATCGGTAGAGTCTGGGAACATTTTCTTCATTTGATCGAAAGAGATCAGTTCCGCGGCCGATGAAGTAAACCCAGCTATGAACTCTATCGGATGAATGTGCCAAACTAGACTGGATTCAACTGACGCTTTTCCAGATAGCTCATCCCAGAAGATAAATTTATCTATCCTCTCTTTTTCATGAGCCTTTAATTTTGGCGAATGCTCTAAAATATCATTCAGCCGAGCCCATTTTGGTTGATTAGCTCTATCTTTCCATTCCGTTGGATGCTTGGCGACAAGCTTTGACCATTGAGAGCGTGTGTCAGTATCCTTCAACGCGCCGGCCAACTCTGATGCGTCTATCTCTTTATTATTATCTTTATCGATTTTTTCAAACAATCTTTTGAAGAAAACGGGCATATCGTTTGGATCGAGAAATCCATCAGCAGCAGCGTTTGACTCCTCCACTATTTGAAAGCCCAGCTTCGCCCAATCATGCTGCGATATTAAAGTGGCGCCAGCCTTACGTACTAAACCGGCCACGTTTTGCCCTTCGTCTATTACATTGATCTCATACCACTCTTGTGTATCTTTATAAATCGGCGCTTTGCTTAACTCTACAGCATGCAGTTCTTTCAGAGAAACTTCACCAGTGGCTGGGGCCTTTAACTTAACCAGAGAATTTTTGGCTAAATACAAATACTGTCTGCCAACTTTTAAGGCAGCAGTATTATTCAAAAAGTCTTCTATACCTGTATCAGCGGTAAAAATTTCTATATGGGCTTGGAACTTACTACTAACCTCCCCAGCTTCAGTGACATTCTCCATTTGCCCAAGGTAACCGACAGGATCTCCCGCCTTAATTCCAACTCCTATGTTCAAAACAGTGTCAACAGATGCCGGTTCAGCTACACTCCATTTTAGAACATTATTTTCCGAAGTATTTTCAACACACGCCCAGAATGTCGGTGGCACATTTCCTGTGGCGACCGGACCACCACTCACCAGCGTGCATTCGGCCATACGCTGCAGGGATGGCCCGACAACTAAATTCAAAACTTTTTGACTATCAAAAGCTACGACGCTGTTCATCATCAACTGCAAGGCACCGAGCGAAGCACCCGCTGGCTTGCCATTAGTAGGATCTGACGGTGCACCGAAAAGGGGAAGCTTATTAACTACTGTCCCATGAACCTTGCCCTGCCAATAGGTTGGCCGCTCTCGCTCTGGTACCTTTTCTTCCAACCAAACTCTATCACCGGCGTTGTTTTTATAGGGTTCGCCGGCCTTTAAGTACGCAAACCAGACTTCACTCCCTACTTCTCGTGTCTTTTGTGAGTTTAGCTGCACACTTCCAGATATGATTTTACCTTTAGCATAAATTCGGTCTGTACCCGCGACCGGACTTTGATCTAAGATTTCAAGTTTCGAGTCTTTATTTAACTTACCCACAGACACAATACTAGATGACACTGGCAATTCGTCATATGCTTTAAAATCATTGACCTGCATTGTCACTTTCGGCTTAGGCGCTTCCTCAGGAGGTATAGGATAACGATCAAACGGTAGCAAATGCATATATAGGCTATAGAATGTCAGCTTATTTTGCTTCCCCTTATTCGCCCCTTCTTCTGGATTAGGTGCAGACTTATACTCGTGCCGGACCAGACAGAAAGAATTCGAAAACTTTAATTTTTTTGAACTCCCACCTGCATCAAATGGTGATTCTAGATATTCTTTATTTAGGCGATAAGCAACGACTTCACCATCAGCCATACACCGTAATGGTTCATCCAATACACATTGGGGAGTGCTTGCATCGCTAACATGTAATCCGCCATGCCAGAATTTGTTACTACCTAACAAATAATGACCAGATACTTCGCTCTCTAGTACCTTATATACTTCGTCAGCCCCAGTGAACTGCTTGCCATCTGGTTTACGGAATGGATATTGGAAGCTCATCAGCGGAGCTGGGCCTGCCGGTGCAGGGGCCGGCGCAGGATTAGGTGCGGGTGCTGGTTGTGCGCCTCTGAATTGGGGCCTCGGGCGTAAAAACTTTTCAGGCATTGGCCAGTAACCACTGCCCACCCCATATTTGGCAGATTTCGGTCCGTTTGAAGACTGTGAACCGAAGAAATTCCCCCGATCTCGAACAGGCGATCCGGAGATGTCTTCGATGACCCCAGTGTGCCCATGAAAGTTTATCCACAGCGCAATATCGCCAGGCTGTACTTCCGCAAGCGGGATTACATCAAAAAAAGTAGTGTCGGCATTTAACCCCGATGTTGTGAGGTAAGGGATCGTATATCCAGCATCCTTAAGCATTCGATACAGAAGCCCGGAGCAGTCGATTTCCTTTTTACCATCTTCATCATGGTCAGTCTCGCCCTTGAAAGGGCCGTACTCGTAACCAGTGCGATATTGCTGCCTTTGTTCAAGTAGTCCTGTGCTCATCAAAAGCTTCCTGCTTCAAAACATTGAATAGAGTTATCGCTGACGACGCCTCGGGCTGCCAAGCGCTCAACCAAAGCGTTAGCCGTCTTAGGATCGGTTTTCTGAATATTCCGGTAACACGCCATCGCGCGAGGCAAGTCAGCCGCTACAAGGTCTCCCGCTTCGTACACTTCACCTAATCGAATCAGCGCGTTAGTCGAACCGAGACGGGCGGCACGCTCCAATGTCGCTATTGATTCTTTGGGGTTAATACAACCGTGATTTTCGTCGTATTCACCTTCATCGCAATAAAAATCTGCGAGAGTCAAGCCGGCATCCGGCACTTGTTCTGAAGCTTGAATCAACAACGCCAGGATTCTGGAATTCTCCAAGCGTGGCGCTTGTCCAGAAAGACTGATTCCCGCGGCAGCGAATGCTGCTTGCGCCGAACCCTTCCGGGCGCCATCTAAATAGCTATCCAATGCCGCGGCGTACAAATAGATCCCTGATTCGGGAGACGCCTTGTTGACCAACCTGTCGAATATGACGCCTTTTTTTAGTTCCAGCTCACCGGGAGTTAGTCTCTCAGACTGAGTGATCTCTTCCATCACCGCATCGATTGCCCAGTCCTCCACTCGACTCAGAGCCCAGCAATCACTGTGTTTGAAGACGAAAATCTTCAAAAAATGGCCCGCCTCATCACGGACGACCACTCTGTCAGGCACCTTGGGTTCGATAGTGAGACCCAATTTGGCAGCATTTTCCGGAAGCAGCACCTTCAACTCATCGACGGAAATCGAGCCCAAGCTCCGTTCGACGACCTTCGGTATTTTCCCGTCCGCAATGACGTGAACATGCTTCGCAGGAGTCGCAATAAACGCTTTCTGTATCTCTGGCTCAGATGCAAAAATTTTTACGAACTCAGCAAAATTGCCGCTTGGGCATTGGGCGGTGCTGGACGAAGAGGCAAAGGCTCCCGAAGTCATCCCCCAGCACAACAAAACAATCGAAAACCACTTCATCTGCCTTACGTACCTGTTTGTTGTCATCACGACATTCATCACTCAGAAAACACAAAAAAAGCCTTCGGCTTAACCTTCTCAGGCGGCGAATTCCCCAACGCCTGATCCATCAAACTCCCCGCCTTATCCTTATCCGCCGCCCCCGGCAGCACCGGCGGTTTAATCCCGATGCCGGTGCCCGATCCCGCAGAACCGCC
This sequence comes from Pseudomonas glycinis, assembly GCF_054871425.1. Lineage (NCBI taxonomy): Bacteria > Pseudomonadati > Pseudomonadota > Gammaproteobacteria > Pseudomonadales > Pseudomonadaceae > Pseudomonas > Pseudomonas glycinis. Next base: position 492,539 of record NZ_JBTYHF010000002.1, read on the forward strand.
AGCATTGATCTTGATCACCGGCCCAACCACCGTCACCCCACCGCCATCCAGCTTGATAAAGCTCCCACCCCCAAGAATGGTCAGCTCCGTCCCCGCCTCAATAACAATCTTGTCCCCAGCCTTGAGGTGAATTTCTTTCCCCACGCTGGTCAGTTGCGCAGTCCCCAGCTTCACATGCTGGTTCTGCCCAATCGTCAGGTGATCATCCAGCTTCGCTTCAACCTTGCGATCGGAAATCGTGGTGCGGTGTTCCTCGGCTTTCAGCTCGGTGTAGGTGTTCTTCACCACTGTGTCGTGACGTTCATTACCGACCCGAATCTTCTGGTCATGCTCAACGTTTTCATCCCAATCCCGCTGCGCATGAATGTAGATCTGCTCCGCACCTTTCTTGTCTTCAATGCGCAGCTCGTTGTAGCCACCGCCACCCGGTGAGCTGAGTGTTTTGAACACGCTGCGCGTCTTGTTCGCCGGCAGTGCGTACGGCACCGGGTTTTCCTTGTGGTACAGGCAGCCGGTCACCAGCGGTTGGTCGGGGTCGCCTTCGAGGAAGGTGACTAGGACTTCCATGCCGATGCGCGGGATGGAGATGGCGCCGTAGCGGTCGCCGGCCCAGGAGCTGGAGACGCGCAGCCAGCAGCTGGTTTTGTCGTCGGCCAAGCCTTCGCGATCCCAGTGGAATTGCACTTTGATGCGGCCGTATTGGTCGCAGTGGATTTCTTCGCCTTTGGGGCCGGTGACCATGGCGGTCTGGCTGCCGAGTACGCGCGGTTTTGGGTGTTCGAGGGCCGGGCGGTAGAACACGTCCCACGGGGTGGCGAGGAAGGTGTTGCGGTAGCCCTGGTGGAAGTCGTCTTTGTTGTCGGTGGTGTCGCTGGTCACGCCTTCTTCGAGGACTTGCGGTTGTTTGCCTTCGTGGAAGATTTCGGTGAGCAGCCACAGGTCGTTCCACTCGCTGCGCGGGTGGTCGGACATTTCCATGAAGTGGCCGCTGACCAGTCGGGTCTGGTCGCCGCGACCTTCGGCCTGGCGGTAGTCGGCGCGGTGGCGTTCGAGGGCGCGTTGGCTGAGGAACTTGCCGCGCGCGCGGTCGATGAAGCGGCCGGGGTAGTCGTAGTCTTCGAGATCCGGCTCGGTGCTGTCGCTGTCGGGTTTGTACGCGGCTTCCATTCGCAGGCGCGGTTTTTCGAAGTCGTAGTCGCGGCGCGTGGTGCGCGTGGTGCGGGTTTCCAGGCGCAGTTTGAACGCTTTGATCACCGGCTCGTCGGCGACCATGCCGCTGCCCTGCACGTACGCAGTCGGCTGACCGAGATTCTGGAACACGGTCTGGTCGTCGCCGAACACCAGCATATGCGCTTTTTCGCTGTGCTGGAAGTGGTAGTGGATACCTTCTTCTTCGCACAGACGCTGGACGAAATGCAGGTCGGTTTCGTCGTACTGCACGCAGTAGTCACGATCCGGGCACGGCTGGCTGAGCTGGAAGCTGTAGGCGTTGCTCTTGATGCCGTGCTCTTCGAGGATCAGCGCGATGATTTTCGGCGCCGACATCTGCTGGTAGATGCGCTGGTTGGTGCGGTGATGCAGGTATTGCAGTTGCGGCACGATCGAGACTTTGTAGCGGGTCAGGCGCTTGCCGGCATCGCCCTGGGCGACGCGGTAGATCTGCCCGTGAATGCCCGAGCCCTGTGGATCGAATGCCAGAAACGCCTGCTTGTGCAGCAGTTGTTCAAGGTCCAGATCGGGGTTTTCGCTGACCAGCTCGAGGTCGAAGCGATACGCCTGGCTGATGCCTTCGGTGCCGGTGAACGACAGCACTTGCAGGTCGCCGACGTAGTCTTCGACCTTGAGGCTGAAGTGGGTTTCGTTAGCTGAGTTGAACATCGTGTGCTCCCTGTTCGAATGTCATCCGTTACGCCCGAAGTCGCAGACGTTGCAGCCAGGACGAAGTGGCGCCCAAGGCGTCACGCAATTGTTGGGCAGTGATGGTGCGTTCTGCCGGGTTGAAGCTCAGCGCGGTTCGCAGCGCTTGCCAGCCGTGCTGGGGTAGATTCGCTGGGGCGCGCAGCTCGCGCTCCAGGTGCTCGTCGCGGGCCTGGGTCGAGGGCAAGCGGCGGAACGGGTGTTTGCCGCCCGCCAGTTCATAGATCACGCAGGCCACGCCGTACACGTCCGCGCTGGCCGACAACGGTTGACCCTCAAGCAGTTCGGGGGCGGCGTAGCCCGGGGTCCAGGCGTTGAAGCGCTCGCGGCTCAGGTGCGGCAGGCCGGGCAAGGTGCCCTCCTCTGCCTGCCCCAGACCGAAGTCGAACAGGCGCAGGCCGTCTTCGCTGAGCATGACGTTGCTCGGTTTCAGATCACCGTGCAGCACGCCGCGACGGTGGGCGTAGGCCAACGTGTCGAGCAGCGGCAGGACGATGTCGCGCAATTCTTGCCACGGCAGGCCGAGGGGCCGCTCGCAGAGCAATTTGTCCAGGGTCAGGCCACGCATGTATTCCATGGTGATGAAGGCCCGCTGGCAGTCGGTGTCGACTTCAAAGGTGTGCGCACGCACGACATTGTCGTGGCGCAGACGCCGGGTCAGAGCGAACTCGCTGTAGAGCAAGGCACTGGCGTCCGGCGATTCGGCAAATTCTTCGCTGAGGATTTTCAGCGCGATGTAAGGGTCGGGATCGCCGAACTGCTCATGCAGCAGATCCCGCGCCCGGTAAACGGCGCCCATGCCACCGGCCCCGAGCAGACGCTCAAGGTGGTAGCGACCGGCGAGTACATCCGGCAGCGCACCGATGCTGGCCTTGGTCGGCGCCAGCAACGGTTCGGCCTTGTTGCCCTTGGCGAAGGCGAAGTAGGTCAGGTTGCTGGCCTGTTCTTCGCTGATCAGCAGGTCATCGATGGGCGATTCGAGTTCACTCATTGGCGGATCACCACGGCAGTCAGGTTGTCGCGCGCGGCGCCCCGCAGAGCGCCGTCGAACAAACGTTCCAGCGCCACGTGCGGCGCGCTGAGGCTGAGGGCGTTGCCGAGGGCATCGCTGCTCAGGCCCTGATACAAACCATCGCTGCAGAGCAAAAACACATCGCCCGGGTAGACCTCGAGTTCAAGCACATCCAGGGTCAGTGTGTCGGCGGCGCCGACGGCTCGGGTGAGTGCCTGAGCCGCCGGGTGCGCTGCCGCCTGTTCGACGCTCATTTGCTGCTCGTCGATCAGTTGCTGTTGCAGCGAATGGTCCTTGGACAGTTGATACAGCCGCTGCCCGCGCCACATATAGCAACGACTGTCGCCGGCCCAGATGCAGGCCGCGCGATTGCCTTCCACCAGCAGCGCGACGACGGTGCTGCCCATGATGCTGTCGTGATGTCCGGCAGTGACCGTCAACTCCTGGCCCAAGCGCCGGTTCAGCCAGTGCAGGCACTGGCGGATGGCTTTGAGGCGTTCGTCGAAGTCCTCGTGTTGCGGCAACTCAGCCAGGCTGGCGACGATCAACTGGCTGGCGATGTCGCCACCCTGATGACCGCCCATGCCGTCCGCGACCACCCACAGCCCGTGCTGCGGGGAGTCGAGGAAGGCATCTTCGTTGCGCGCCCGCACCTTGCCCGGGTCGGTACGCGCCGCGCTGCGCCAGGGACTGGCCACCAGCATCAGAGCTGCACCGGCATACGGAAGGTGCGCAGCACGCCCATGTCGAACGGGTTCGGCGTGCGCTGGCTGGTCAGCAGGTAGTTGGCGCGCAGGCCGCCCACGTCCGCTTTCAGTACCAGCACGTCACGACCGTTCAGGTACTCGGTCTGCATCAGGTCGAACAGACGGAACAGCGACCATGGGCCGGAGTTCTTCTCGATACCGATCGGACGCCCGGCCATCTTGTCCATGACCAGACTGGTGCGACCGTCTTCAGCATCGGTCGGCCACTTGAAGGTCATTGGCAGGATCGGGCCGTGACGGTATTCCATGGTCTTGTCGCCGAACTTGAATTCGGAACGGCTGACCGCCGGGTCGAGGGTGTACGGCTCCAGTTTGAACTGCACGGTCGGCTCGGCCGGGTTGATCGAGAAGAAGCTCTGGCGAATCGTCTGCGCCGCCGCCATCTGATCGAGGTAGACCTTCGATACCGGCAGGCTGTGACCGTCGACGCTGCGCATGCGGTAGTTGCCCGGATCGCCGCTGACGAATGGACGCATATAGCTGTCGAAGAAGCGGTCGACGGTACCTTGAGCACGGAAAAACTCACGGAAGTCGCTGATCGCCACGTCGCTGGTGCTGCTGGCGCTGAACGGATAGCGCTTGCTGATGGTTTTGCCATACACGCTGTACAGCTCGTTCTGATAACGGCCGTTCAGGTATTGATAGGCATCGTTGAGCACCAGACGCCACGAGTCTTCGGCCAGCACGTTGAACCACACGCTCAGCGGACGCGGCAGACGACCGGAGGCATTGCGCAGGTTGGTCAGCGCATCACGCTGGCCGCTCATGCGCGTCTTGGCCATCTCGAACGCGGCTTGCTCCGGCGTGCTGGAGCGGGCCAGACCGGCCAGTTGCAGTTGCAGGTCGTTGAGCGCGCTGAACGCTGGCGTCAGGTCAGCGCCCGGGCCGTTATTGTCATCGAGCAGACGATGCAGCGGTTCGAAGCGGCGTTGCAGGGATTTCTTCGCGGTGTCCGGCAGATTCTTCGCCACGTTCAGCGCCGAAGCCTTGTCGGCGGCAGCCGCGGCGAGTTTGCCGACCTTGCCCAGTTTGCCTTTCTGCCCGGCCAGCGCATCGGCGGCTTCGCCGGCTTCATCGACCGGATCAGCAGCGGCTTCGAAACGGGTGTTTTCACGCACTTCGGTGAGCAATGCGAGGACCGGCGAGTTGGCCGAAGTCAGGCCCGCCAGTTGCTCGGCGCCTTCGCCAGCGTCGCTGATTGGTGGCAGTGCGACCTGGCCAACGGCTTCGCTCCAGTAGTTGGCGTAGTCGCGGAAGTACAGCTGCTCGAGTTCGACCATCAGGCGACGCAAGTCCATGTCGCTGATGCCCGCGCCTTCGCCCAGCACCCAGTTGTCACGCAGGATATCGGTGACCAGAGCCGCGCCCTGCACCGAGAAATACTGCTGATAACCCTGTTGGGTGTAGAAACCCGGGATCACGTATTCAGTGCCGATGAACAACGAGCCTTGCGGGCCGAGGTGTTGGCTGAAGCGGTAGTCCGGCAGATTGCGCGCCTGCTCGCGGAGCATGCGGTAAACCACGTTGGCCAACGATTCGCTGCGCAGGACCTGACGCGCCTGCGTCACCAGTTGATCGTTCAGCGGGTAGATGAACGGCTGCTTGAGCAAACGCTCGAGGTGCGTATTCAGACCGTTCTGCACCGCGGTGTTGCCGGTGTAGCGCTGCGACCAGTCAGTGGCGACCCAGTCCTTGAGCCACGCCGCATCGCGACGGTCCTTCATGTTCAGCATCAGGTACGCACGCAGGCTGTTGAGCAGGCGATCGCGGTCCTTCATGTTGGCGCGGATCTGCCCTTCGAGCATGGTTGCCACCCGTGGCAGCAACTGCGCTTCAAGCTCACGCTCGTAGGCGGTTTTCACAACCGGGTTGATCTCTTCGCCCTGATACAGCCCGCCACGCTCGTGGTACGACACGTCGCCCTTGCTCGGGAACACCTGAGTCGCTGCGTAGCTGGTGTCGAGCACTTTCAGCACGCCCATGGCGTCATCACGCGGCGTCACGGCCGAGCGTTGCTGAGTCCAGTTCTGCGCCAGCGTGCGCAGGTTTTCCAGACGCTCGTAGTTGGCCGAAAAGCCACCGGCCCAGAGCATGCCGAACAGCGCCAGCGCCGCCAGAGCGCCGACATACAGCGCACGCTGGCCCCAATGAATGCGGCTGCGCTCGCGCTTGTCCAGACCGGCCAGATCGGCTTCGGGGAAAATCACCTGGCTGAGCAAGTGATGAATGAACCGCGAACGGCCGCTGCGCAGGGTCGGCAGTACGCCGGCGTTCATGCCCAGGCTGGCGCCGATGCCGGCGGTGGTCGAATCCATTTCCTGGGTCAGGTGCGGCGCGCTGGTCAGGTAGAAACCGCGCAGTTGCGTGGCGCGCTGATAACGGTTGCCGGTGAACGCCATGTCGACGAACAGGCACAGACGCTCGCCGATCTGCCCCAACTGATGCGGGAAGTCGAGGATGCGCCCACGGCGCTGAGTGTCGCGCTCGGAGTGCATGCGCATGATCACTTGGCTGTTCAGGCGGCGCAGCAGCTCTTCGAACTCGTTGCGCAGGACCGTGACGTCGGTGCCGACCTGATCCTTGCGGAAACTGGTGCCGAGCACCTGATCGCTTTCTTCGCGGGTCAGTTGATCGAAGAACTCGTCGAAGCCGAGCAGCTTGTCAGCCTTGCTCAGGACCAGATACACCGGCACGTCGACGTGCAGTTTCTGATGCACATCCTGCAGACGGCTGCGCACCTGGCGCGCGAGGGTCTCGATGTCCTGCTCGCTGCCGCCGGTGAGGGTTTCCACCGGAATGGTCACCAGCACGCCGTTCAACGGACGACCGCGACGACGCTTGCGCAGCAGCTCCAGCAGGGTGGTCCAGGCGTTGCCGTCGACTTCGGCGTCCGGTTGAGTGGTGTAGCGCCCGGCGGTGTCGATCAGGACACCGTGATCGGCGAAATACCAGTCGCAATGACGGGTGCCGAGGGTGTCGCGGGTCAGCTTGCGGTCGATCTTGTTGATCGGAAATTCCAGACCGGAAAAGTCCAGCAGGCTGGTTTTGCCCGAGGCCTGCGGACCGATCAGCAGGTACCACGGCAAGTCACTGCGCCAGCGCTCGCTGCGACCGCGATACAGGCTCGAGGTCTTCAGGGTTTTCAGCGCGTCTTTGAAACGCGCCTTCAACTCTTTCTGTTCTTCGTCGATCAGCTCTTCGCGGCGGATACGGTCCTGACCGTCCTCGCTTTCTTCCTCGGCTTTCTTGCGGATACCCGCGCGCCAACTGACGAAGACCATGGTCAGGCCCCAGATCAGGAACAGCACGCTGATGGTCAGCAGGCGCGAGGTCGCGCTTTCCCAGAACTTGTAATCATCGACCGCCAACAACGGGCCGACGAACCACACCAGCAGCGCCACGAACAGCACCAGCAGCAAGGTCCAGACCCAGGTCTGGCGCAGGAAGGCGCCGACTTTCTTGAAAAAATTTTTCATCACACGTCCCTGTTTTACGGCTGCGCCTGCGGTTGCACCGCGGCTGGATCAAGCGGCTGATAAGGATGCAGAACAGTGTCGCGTTGTTCGCTCAGGACCCAGGCGAAGCCCGAATACATCACCACCAGGCAGACCAGAGTAAAGAGCACCACCATCCACGCCGGCACGATACGCACCAGGTTGCGGCGCTGGTCGTTGAGGCCTTCCCAGTGCGGCGACAACTCGCGCGGCACGTCGCCGCGCAACTGACGGATCTGCCGGTACAAGGCGTCGCGGATGCCTTCAAGCTCAAGCATGCCGCGTGCCTGTACGCGGTACTTGCCCTCGAAACCGAGGGACAGGCACAGGTACATCAGTTCGAGCATCGGCAGGTGCTTGACCGGGTTTTTCGACAGCCGATCGAGCAGCTGGAAAAACTTCTCGCCGCCGAAGGTTTCGTTGTGGAAGCTGCTTAGCAGGCTCATCTGCGACCACTCGCTTTCGTTGCCCCACGGCGTGGTCACGACGGCTTCGTCGACCACGGTGCAGAGCACGTAACGCGCGGCCATCACCTGGCTGCTTTCGGCGCCGTTGTGCAGGGCGCGTACTTCAAACAATTTCAGCCCGGCAGTCAGCCGCTCATTCAGTGCATACAGGTCTTCGCGGGTTTCGCTGTGCTTGAGACGCACCACTTCCGAAAGCAGATCGGACGAGGCCGCGACCAGCGAGTTGAGGCTGATGTTGAAAGCCTCGGCCGGACGCAGGCGCGCGGCGTAGATCATGCGTTCTTCCAGTTGCTCGAAACGCGGCGGCGCGGCGAAGTCGGTCAGCGGACTCGATGCCGGTCCGTGGCCCTGACGGTCGAGCAGGACGGTTTTGTCGTCCTGGTTGTAATCCGTTTCCTTGATCATGTCGGTCAGTTCCTGATGGCCCAGAATTTCAGTTCAAGCTCGGCGAATTCGCCGGACACGTGGAACGCGAAACCGCCGGAGCGTTCGAGTTGTGCCAGGTCTTCGGAACTGAGTTCGAGAATGAAATAGGTTTTGTTCGAGTGGAACGCGATCTGCCGTGGTGCCACCGGCAACGGTTTGACCTTGATCCCCGGCAAGTGCAGGTTGACCAGTTGGCGGATGCGCTCCACCGGGCCGACCTTGAGGTGCTGCGGCAAACGCTGACGCAGTTCTTCGGAGTCGCAGTTGGCACTGGCTGCCAGCACGAACGAGGCCGAGCCGAGCAGTTTGTGGTCGTGCAACGGCGAAACAATGATGCCGTACTGACGCGCCTGCAGGATCAACTCGATGGCGTGCTGTTCGAGCACCATCGACAGCACCTGACGGATCGCTTCCATCAGTTTGCGGAAGCTCGCGCCCTGATCGGCGTGGGAATAGCGGCTGTCCAGACGCGGGCGTTTGCTCTCGCCGGAGAAGGTCGCCAGATCACCGAGCATGGTCAGCAGCGTGCGGTACAACTCTTCCGGGTGCACCTGCTCAAGACCCAGGTAATGGCGCAGCAGCAGTTCGGTACGATTGATCAGTTGCAGCATCATGAAGTCGCCGACTTCAGCGCCGCCGACTTTGCCATTGGAGCGAATTCGCTCGGCGATGGTGTCGCCACGGTGGCTGAGCATGCTGATGACTTCTTTCAGGCACGACAGCAGGTAGCTGGAGGCGTGGGCCTGAATGTAGGTCGGGACGAAATCCGGGTCGAGGCTGATCACGCCGTCGGGCGTGGTATCGAGCACGTCGCAGATTTTCAGCTTCACATAGGCCTGATCGCTCTGCTGCTCGCCGAGCAACAGTTTGAAGTCCGGACGACCGCAGCTGACCTGGCTGGCGGAATCGTCGCCGGCGTTGGAGTCGGCGACTTCGGCGTCATACGCGGTGTAGCGCGCGAGCACGTCGGATTGCTCCGGGCGCCGGGCCTCGATGTGGTTGCCGGTGACCAGCGGCAGCGCCAGATAGATCGGCGTGTTGCCGGTGTTCGGCGGCACGTCCAGCGCCAGCGGCTCGGTGTTGCCACCGAGTTCGAACAGGCTGCCGTCGGGCAGAATCCCCGAGGCTTCACTGATCACCAGTTTGCCCATGTTGAGGAACTGCAAGTCGATTTCCAGATTGAGAAAACCCCAAGTGTAACCACCGAGCAATTGCGTGCGGGTTTTCATCTGGTGATCGTAATAGCGATCGTTGTGCTGGAAGTGCTGCGGTCGCAGCAGCATGCCTTCCTGCCAAATGACTTTATGGGTGTTCATGATCAGTCATCCGCCTTGGCGAGCACTTGTTGGGTATTGCGGATACCGGCCTGATCGAGGGTCAGATCAGCCTCGGTGAGTTCCAGCGGAGTGATCTGCACGGTGTGGCGCCATTGCGTATCCGGCAGGTCGCGATAGGCAGCAAGGATGCCCACGTAACGGCTGCCCTCCTCCACGCTGAGTTTCAGTTCCACGGTTTCACCCGGGCGCAGTTCAAGTTCTTCGCTGGCCACCAGATCCGGGTTGAGGGATTCCTTGGCGCGCTCGTAGAGGCTGAAGAAATCAGCGTTCTCGAAGGTCACCGGGTGCTTGAGTTCGAACAGACGCACGACGATCGGCGACGGCCGACCATTGAGGTCCGGGTTGAGCTGATCGCTGCCGGTCAGTTTCAGATTGATCTTGGTCACTTTCGAGTACGGCGACAGCGACGAGCAACCGGCAAGCAGCACCAGCACGGTGAGCGCAGTCAGCGTCTTGAAAAAAGCGGTCGAGCGGCGAGACATGCGCATCATCCTTGGTGGTCGGTGTGGAGGGTGGAGATCAGGCGGATCTGTTCTTCGTAGGCCTGGGCAAAGTCGCGGGCCAGCAGACGCTCGCTCCAGTCATCGTCCTGACGCAGTGCCTGGTGATAGCGGCCGAACGCTCTCCAGCGACCGCCCGAAGTGGCGATCAATGGCTTGCTGTCGCGCTCGAAACGCAGGGTCAGTTGCTCCGGCGAGAAGTGCTCCAGCGTGCCACGCACAGCGGCGCGACTGGCGGTCAGCAAAGCCACTTGGTGCGCCTGCAAATCACGGAATGCACGGGAGATCGCTTGCTCGGCCGGCAGGTGTCCAGGCTTGCTTGGCTGCAACAGAATCTGCAGTGCTTCGCTCGGATCGACGGCGAATTTCAGCGGGTTCTTGTTGGTGCCTTGCACGGTGGTCTGCGCCAGACGCAGTTCGTTTTTCAGCTCGGAGCGGGTGCGCAGGCTCTGCTGCAAACCGCCGATGCTCTGGCGCAGCAGGCGCGCAGCGTTGAGCGCCAGCGCTTCGCGTTCGTCGTGGCTGAGGCCTTTGACGTCGACGCCCAGCGCCGCGCCGAAGTGCTCCCAGAAACCTTCGCTCTGACGCTCGACGGCTTTCGGTGCAGGCGCCGGCTCAGGTTCGACCGGGGCGGCAATCAGCTCCGGGACCATCAGGCTTTCCATGTCGATGCGCGCGTAGTCAGCACGTTGACGGGAGTCTTCCGGCTTGGCGGTAGGCGACAGCAGTTCGTCGATTTCCGAGTACACGCGCTCTTGCTGTTCGAGGGCGTTGAGCGGGTCGAGGTCAAGAAACGCGTCGTCCGGAATGATGCTGCCAGCGGCGCGCGGGCGGCCGACTTCGCCGTCGAAGGTCGCCGGGTCACGAACCAGCCGCGCACGGATCTCGAAGTCGCCGAGAATGTAGGTGCTGCCGTGCTCGATGCGCACCGGCTCGCCCTTGTGCAGGCGCGCGCCGCTGCTGCCGTCCTGGACACCGTTGCTGCTGGTGTCGGTGAGGAAGAACGAGCCCTCGCGGTAGCTGACAATCGCGTGATGATTGGACAGGTGCCGCTTGCGGTCAGGGATGATCCAGTCGCAGTCCTCGCCGCGCCCGATCACGCCGCCGGCCTGCTTGAAGGTCCGCTGGCACAGCTCGGTGGGCACGAACTGCTTGGTGTTCAGCATTTCGAAAACCAATTCCATGTTTGATGCTCCTTGCGGTCACTTGCCGCGATTGACCGCTTGCGGATCACCCAACGGGCGATAGTCGTTGTCGTTGAATTTGTAATTGCCGCTACAGCCGCCAAGGCCGCATAGAACGACGAGGGTCAGCAGGACAGCGTGCCAGTGACGAACAGACATCAGAGGGTCTCCAGGTGTAGACAAAGCACAAAGCGCCGACCCTTGCGGGCGGCGCTGAAATAAGTTCTTGAGGTGGGCTCGAAGCCTCTAGATCGGAGCCTTGAGCCATAGCCTGGAGGTACGGCGACCTCCCGTGGCGAGGGGACTTGTCCCCGTTGGGGCGCGCAGCGCCCCCATAACCTGCCAGCGCGATTTCTCAGTGAAACCGTATGTACCGGACTGCGACTGCTGCGCAGCCGGACGGGGATAAATCCCCTCGCCACAGGGTATGTGTTGGGTTCGAAGAAGTGCTGTAGCTCAACCATCAAAGTCACCCAAATTGATATTCAGGCGCCCGAGGCGGTACAGCAGCGTGCGCCGTGGCAGGCCCAGTTCGCGGGCCGCGAGGGTCTGGTTGCCGTCGTTCTTGCGCAGGCAATCGAGCAGCAATGTGCGCTCGACCTGCTCCAGGCGTTCGCGCAGATTCAGGCCGCTGTTGTCTTCCGGCATCGCTTCCAGGCGCAGGGAAAAATGCTCGGCGAGCAACTCGCCGCCCTCGCAGAGCAACACCGCGCGCTCGACCAGTGCCTTGAGTTCGCGAACGTTGCCGGGGAAGTTGTAGCCGCACAGATGCTCCAGCGCCGAATCCGACCAGCGCACCGGGTCACGCTGCAAAAACGTGCAGGTCTTCTCGGCGAAATGCCGGGCCAGATCGAGGATGTCGCCTTCGCGCTGACGCAGGGCCGGAAGCTCGATCGGGAATTGTGCGAGGCGGTAGTACAAGTCCTCGCGGAACTTGCCTTCGCTGACCAGCGCCGCCAGATCACGGTGCGTCGCGGCGATGATGCGCACGTCGATCTTGTGCGTGTCGTTGGAACCCAGCGGACGAATCTCGCCTTCCTGCAACACGCGCAGAATCTTCGCTTGCAGCGACAACGGCATGTCGCCGATTTCATCGAGCAGCAACGTACCGCCATTGGCCGCGTCGAACAGCCCGGCACGATCGCGATCGGCACCGGTGAAGGCGCCTTTGCGATAGCCGAACAGCTCGCTTTCCAGCAGGTTTTCCGGGAACGCCGCGCAGTTCTGCACGATGAACGCCTGGGAGCGACGCGGACCACAATCGTGAATCGCCCGTGCCACCACCTCCTTGCCGGTGCCGGTCTCGCCACGCAACAGCACGGTGTACGGGCTGTGGAGGATCTTGCTGATCAGCGAGTAGGTCTGGCGCATCGCCGCGCTTTTACCGATCAGGCCGTAGCCGCTGATGCTCGGCACGCTGCGAGTGGCGGTGGCCGATTCGGCGGTTGGCTGACGCAGGCGTTGCAGCAGATGCAGTTGGCCGAGCACGAACGAGCCGAGCTGGCCAAGGGAGTCGGCGAAACCCTGCAAGTCAGTGCGACGGCGACTGGCACACAGCAGCAAGCCCTCGACCGACTTGTGCTGATTGACCAGCGGCACGCACAACAGCGACTGCCACGGCGTGCTCGCCGCTGGCAGAAAACTGGTTTCGTGCAGGCTGCCGGTCAGGTCGTCGAGGCACACCACGCGGTTCTGGCACAGGGCGAATTGCAGCAGTTGTTCACCGTTGTAATCCGCCGGCAGGCTCGCCGCCTGACGCGGTTGCAGCGCGCCGTCGAGGCACTCGGCATTCATCCCCAGGCAGGTGTGGGTGGCGTCGAGCAGATACAGCTGCGTCAGTTCGCAGCCACTCAGTTCGGCCAGGCCACGGACGAATTCACCCAGCAGCGCAGCACTGTCCGCCGCGCGCGAAAGACTGGCGAACTGCGCCAGCAACGCTTCGGCATAGACCAGTGGCTGCGGCACTTGAGTGAACATCACGCCCACCTCAGACGAACTCGCAGGTCACGCTGGAATTGCCGTCGAGCGTGGCATGCACACGCTTGAGGCTCTCGCCGGTCGCCATCGCGTCGAGCAGACGGTCGGCCACCAGCGGCAGCACGTGTTGATCGAGCAGATGATCGATCAGGCGCGCGCCGCTTTCGCTTTGCGTGCAACGCTCGGACAGGTGATCGACGAGGTTCTGGCACCAGCTGAACTCCAGCTGACGACGGTTCAGGCGCTCGCCTAGACGGCCGAGTTTGATCTCGATCAGCTCGCGCAGCACCGGCCCGCCCACCGGGTAGTACGGCACCACTTTCATCCGCGCCAGCAGCGCCGGTTTGAAGTGTTTGCTGAGCACCGGGCGAATGGTTTCTTCGAGCACTTCGGCGGTCGGCCGTGCGCCGTTTTCGCAGAGATCGCTGATCTTGTCGCTACCGAGGTTCGAGGTCATCAGGATCAACGTGTTGCGGAAGTCGATCTCGCGACCCTCGCCGTCGTTGGCCACGCCTTTGTCGAAGATTTGGTAGAACAGGTTGAGCACGTCCGGATCAGCCTTCTCGACTTCATCGAGCAACACCACCGAATACGGCTTCTGACGCACGGCTTCGGTGAGCATGCCGCCCTCGCCGTAACCGACGTAGCCCGGCGGTGCACCGATCAGACGTGAGACGGTGTGCTTCTCCTGGAACTCGGACATGTTGATCGTGGTGATGAAGCGATCGCCGCCATACAGCAGATCCGCCAGTGCCAGCGCGGTTTCGGTTTTGCCGACGCCGCTCGGGCCGACCAGCAGGAACACACCGACCGGTGCGTCAGGCTTGTTCAGACCGGCAGCGGTGGCGCGCATCGAGCGATCCAGCGCGTGCACGGCTTGCTCCTGACCACGGATGCGTGTGCGCAGGTCGGTGGCGAAGCTGGCAACCTTGGCGTTGTGCTCGCGGGCCAGTTGCGCCAGCGGCACACCGGTCCAGGCGCTGATCACTTCGGCGACCAGACGCGGGCAGACTTCGAAGCTGACCAGACGTTCTTTGACTTGCGCAGCGGTCAACGCGGCGTGGGTTTCATGCAGCTGAGCTTCCAGCGCTTCGACGCTCTGGCCTTCTTCGACTTCGGCGCCCATGGTTTCAATCACGGTGCCTTCGGCGTCTTCTTCCACGCTGACGGTCGGCTCGACGGCTGCGGCTTCGCGGGCCTTGGCCAGTTGCTGACGCAGTTCCAGCAGGCGCTCGGCCAGTGCTTTTTGCTCAGTCCACAAGGTCTCGAGCGCAACCATCTCGCTTTCGGCTTCGTCCAGCCGCGCTTCCAGTGCCTCCAGCGCTTCGTGGTCGATCAGCAAGCCAGCTTCGGCATCGCGGCGCAGCGCCTGGCGCTGACGGCCACCTTCAGCCAGTTCGCCACGCAGGCGCTCGAGACTTTCCGGGGCCGCAGCGAGGCTGATGCGCACGCGGGCGCACGCGGTGTCGAGGACGTCGACGGCCTTGTCCGGCAGTTGCCGACCGGCCAGGTAACGCGCGGACAATTCAGCAGCGGACACCACCGCGTCATCGCGCAGGTAGATGCCGTGGCTCTTCTCGTAGACCTGAGCCAGACCACGCAGAATGGTCACCGCTTCGCTGACGGTCGGTTCGTGCAATTGCACAGGCTGGAAACGACGGGCCAGCGCCGGGTCTTTCTCGAAGTATTTCTTGTACTCGGCCCAGGTGGTCGCGGCGATGGTGCGCAGTTCGCCACGGGCCAGCGCCGGTTTCAGCAGGTTGGCCGCATCGGAACCGCCAGCGTTGCCGCCCGCGCCGATCAGCGTGTGGGCTTCGTCGATGAACAGGATGATTGGTTTCGGCGAGGCTTTGACTTCGTCGATCACGCCTTTCAAACGACGCTCGAATTCACCTTTGACGCTGGCGCCGGCCTGCAACAGGCCCATGTCCAGCGACAGCAGTTCTACGCCTTTGAGCACTTGCGGCACTTCACCGGCAGCGATGCGCGAGGCGAGGCCTTCAACGATGGCGGTCTTACCGACACCGGCCTCACCGACGACGATCGGGTTGTTCTTGCGACGACGGGCGAGGATGTCGACCATCTGGCGGATCGCGCCGTCACGGCACAACACCGGGTCGAGTTTGCCGTCGCGGGCCTGTTGGGTCAGGTTGTGGGTGAAGCGCTGCAACAGCGATTCGCCTTGCGCCGCCGGCTTGCCGTTGGCCGCCGGTTGCTCCTGTTGCGACAGGGCAAATTCCTTCAGGCGATCAATGTTCAGTTTGGCGAGCAGCGGTTGATAGCGGCTGCCGGCATAACGCATCGGGTTGCGCAGCAACGCCAGGATCAGCGCGGCGTCTTCGACCTGGGTCTGGCCCAGCTCGAGGTTGGCCACCAGCAGCGCGTCTTGCAGCCATTGCACCAGTTCCGGAGCGAATACCGGGTTGCGCGAAGCGCTGTGCTCGACCCGCGATTGCAATGCAGCGGTCAGTTCACCGGCGTCGACGTCAGCATCTTGCAGCGCGCGCGACAGCAAGCCGTTCTGGCGCTCGAGCAAGCCCAGCAGCAAGTCTTCGACGAGGATCTTGCTGCCGCCACGGGCGACGCAACGCTCGGCCGAACGTTCCAGATCACGACGGGTTTCGGCGTCCAGCGCCTGGATGAGTTGTTGCAGGTCTACGTTGATCATGGCTCACGTCCTTAATGAATTTTGCTGCCCAGGGTCACCACGCCGTCCGCTTTTTCGCGGCCCAGCCAACTGGTCCAACCGAGGCGACAGGCGTTCTGCTCACCGATGCGCAGTTCGCGGATTTCTTCCTGGCGCAGGACCAGGCGAATGTCGTAATCGAGCGGGTCACGCAAGGTGAACCGCACCAGCGCGCAAAGCGGCTGGTAACCGAAACCGATCGGCAGGAATTCATGGAATCGCTGCCAGTCGAGTTCGGTGATGTGAATGCGGAATTTGCCACTGCGATCGCGCACGTGCTCGCCCAGTACCAGGTCTTCGCCGAGTACGCTGTTGGCGCGGCCCAAACGATTGCGCTGCTCGTCGAGAATTTCCACGCGGCGCTCGATGCACTGCTCGATGACCAGGTCTTCGTGCTTGAAGTAGTAACGCAGCACGGCTTCGATCAGCGCCGCCGAGTGCGCCCGCAAGCTGAGCAGACCGAGGTACGGCAGCAGGCGTTTCCAGTTGAGTTCCTTGGCCTTGCGGATCTCGTCGCCACCCAGGCCGATCAGCGCAAAAAGTTGCGCCGAGAACGGGTCAATCGCGCCGCTCTGGAAGCTCGCGCGGTAGCGGTACTTGCGCCAGATCGGCAGCATCAGTCGTTGCAGGCGATGGTGGAACAGGTCGAGGAAATTGCGCGTCGGGTTGCCGTCCTCGCTGTCGCCCAAGGCCTGTTCGCCATAGAACGCCGGCAGCGGCGAACCGGAGCCGACCAGACCGATCAGGTTGAAGCGCATGCGCGCGCGCATCTTGCCGTGTTCTTCGAAAAACTCGACGCGATCGACGTCGCTGCGCGGAAAGCCCAGGCTCGGGTTGGCCTGGAACTCGACCTGGTCGTACAGATCGTCTTCGCTCAGATGCGGGTGTGCCTCGCGCAGCCGGTCGATCACCAGCAGCACGGCCTGAAACAGCGAGTACTCGCGTATTACCTTGGTCAGCCCGCTTAAAGCAGGGGCTGCAGGCCCATACGTGGTGTCCATTGGTACACCTCTCCCTGTGTGCTTTTTACCCGCAGCTCATGGAATGAATTGAGACTGGCGTAAAGCGCGAAAAACTCGTTGAGAACCGAAGCGAAGACGAACAGGTCGCCTTCGCCTATATAGCCTTCCGGGTCGATGGTCAGTTCGGTGCGCAAACCGCGCACCGGCAGGCCGCGATGCAGGCGGTCGACGTGGTGATGCTTGATGTGCTTGAGGCCGCCGAGCAGGCGCTTGCTGACCTTCTCCGCGTGCTGGTCGTAGTAGCGCGGCAGGTCGTAGGTTTCCAGAATCACCTTCAACGCATTGACGTCGGCCAGCGACAGATAGTTGAGCGACATGTTGCTGATCAGCTTCCACAGGAAGTCACGGTTCAGCGGCGGCGCGAAGCTCGACGTGGCCGGGGTGATGTTGCGGAAACTGAGGAATTCCGGGGTCTGCTCGCTGGCCATGCAGATGTCGCCGAGCTTGAGCTTTTTCGGCAGGTTCTGGTTGGTGCACATCAGCTCGATCGACAGGGTTTCGTGGGCTTCGGTGTGGCGGATGCCGAAGCTCAGGTAAGTGTCGAGGCCGTCATGCAATAAGGACGAACGCTGGCGAATGCTGTAATGCGGACGGCTGTTGGGCACGTCGAAACTCGGGTCGTGCTCGAAGGACTCGAACGGCACGTACTCCTGATAACCGAGACCGCCGGGCTTCCAGCCAGTGACGGTTTCCACCGAGAACACGCCGCAGTTTTCCAGGTCGTATTCCGCCGGCAGCAGCAGGTACTCGTCCTGCTTGCCGTCGAGACGGATCGGCAGAGCGTCGTGCTCGAACAGATTGACGATCGGCGTGCAGAACAGCTTCACGTTATCGAGCGTCGGGCGCATGCGCATGATGCCGCTCTTGCGGATGTCGAAACGCAATTCGAGGCCACGCATCTGCTTGAGGGTGTCTTCCGGCAGCGCCTTGAGAATGTCCAGACCGTTGACGTCGACGAACAGGAACTTGTCCTGGAAGGCGAAATATTCCTGCAAGTAGCGATAGCCACGGAAGGTGTTCAGCGGATACGGGATCAACGCTTCTTCTTCGGCAAAACCCACCGGTTTCACCCGGTCGCCGGGAATCTTGAACGCCATCGGCTTGCCGCTGACGCCATCAATCGGCTTGCCGGCGCCGTCGAGCGGGATCAGTTCGATGCCGTCGAGGTTGCGCAGCAGGCTCAGGTAGAGCATCTGGCTGATGTAGCGCTCACCGGCAAAGTGCAGGCGCAACTTGCTCAGCTCCAGTTCGCCGAGGTGGCCGTCAGCGCTCATTTCCAGACGCAGGCTGAGCAGCGAGCCATCGCCCTTGACCGAGTAGTTCAGCGCAGCCAGATCCAGCGGCAAGACTTCGGTCGGGTAACAGGTGCGGAAACGGCAGCGCACGTCTTCGATCGGCTTGCTCTCGATCGGCGTATCGCGCTCAACCAGCAGCGCCGGGCCGGAACGCTTGAGCGGATCAAACTGCAGAATGCTGAACGCCGGCAGCGGGCGCATGTAGTTCGGCCACAGCAGCTGCATCAGCGAATGGCTTAGCTCCGGCAGCTCGTCGTCGAGCTTCTGGCGCAAACGCCCAGTGAGAAACGCAAAGCCTTCGAGCAACCGCTCCACATCCGGATCCCGACCGGCCTGTCCCAGATACGGCGCCAGCGCCGGACTACGCTCGGCGAAACGGCGACCGAGCTGACGCAGTGCGGTGAGTTCGCTTTGGTAGTAGTGGTTAAAGGACACGGGGTACCTGCCTGGTAATGGAGCTCATGGAATTACCGACCTGTGAATTACGTTCAACGCCCGACTTGGTCATTGGATTGCACCCGCAGGCCGACTTGGCTGAATGCGACCTGTGATGTTTCGCAAAGCCCAGCGCAACTCGATGACTTGAGTGGTGAGGATCGCCAGCAACGTGACGCAACCTTGGGCCACGCCGTAGAACAGGGCTCTTAACGGGTTGTCGGGTAGCATCCAGAGCAGGATGAAGCCCACCATCAGAAAAAGGATGACCAGCTTGGCAACCAGATTTGGAGTCAGCGCAACGATCAGATTGGCGCCCAGAAAAATGTAAAACAGTGAGTAAGTCGCAATTCCGATGGCGACGCCATGGGAGGTAAATCCGCCGTTAAAAAGCTTGTAAGCATGCACAACCGCGTAATTCAAAAATGCATAAGCCACGCATCCGAGGGCGTGGGTTAATAAACATAGGTCGAGACGGACGTAGCTGTTCATACTGCTATCAGTTTTCCAGAATCTCGTAGGGTGTATTACTGATGAAAATATTCAGCCAGCTTTCTTCCCATTGCGGCATGGAAATTACAAAAGCCTTATCTTTCTTTTCGAAGGAGATCCAAGTAATTCCAACCTCAGCATCATCTTCAAATGTACGCATATCCAATGACTGAGTATCATACAACGGGGTTCGATATACCTTTTCTGGCTCTTTTGAATCGATAACTCTTAAATACGCCATACCACCAAGCATGAAGATCCTGCCGACACGTACATTCTCAATTGTGTAGCGGCCCGAGGGACTAGCTGTAGTTGTACTTGCAGGATAATCCAGCATTGCGTTCAAGCAATAAACGAGCAATGCAATAAACACCAAGAGCAAACTGATAGGCACTAGCCATTTCTTTTTAAGCGTAGTCATTTTTTCGCCACACCCAGTTCGACAGCGGATTGTACACGAGTAAAAATGCGCATCATTTATTCCAAACATTAATAACTGTCGCGGGAACGTTTTGATATTGAACATCAGACAAAACCTGGAAATCACCGCCTTTTTTAAATTCCATCCGATATTTTACAAAGTGAGAATTTGTAATATAGAAATAACGCGAGCTCTCTATTTCCCTAAACATCGCCTGAGAATCTTCCGCACTGATATAGGGGTTTGAAGCGATGTCTGACTTCATCTGCGCTGCACCGGTATTTGCGGTGGCCGCATAGGCAGGGTTGGCTATACCATCAAAGTTCCAGAACCCCAATGGCTGACTGAAATTGTCATCCGGTGAGTCATTGAAGTCATACGCATCCTCAGCATAAAACCCAATTCGCTCCACAAACAGCTGAATGCTATCTACGGAAATCACCAGTTTTCCTTCTGGAAATACGCGAACATTAAAGTTTGCCAGCGCAGCTCGCAACTCATCAGTCTTGTCTATCAGGCCAAATTTAACTGCTCGACTATTACTGTATCCAAACTCTTCAACCTTCCTGGCGCTCGCAAACTTAAAAGAATAGACACCCGGCGCCGAGCCAAAATACTTATCTTTAATCTTCTTGCTTATATTATTACGACCTGCAGTATTATCCCAAGCAGACTTAAGCTCTTCAATGACAGCTTTCGCAGGTTCAAACTGCATCAACCAGTCCATTTTTACGATAGTGTCATTCACGTAGGCGATGTCAGCAAGAGCAATATGGTCTTTGACCTCTTTACTCATCGCACCATCGGCGGTTGGCCATGGCGCGCCATCAAACCAGTGGCGCATAAGCTTCGCAGCAACTGGCCATTTCATCTTATCCATCGCATCAGGTATATCTGTGATTTTGAATTGACGGACAGCTGCAGACTTACCAGTTTGGTTACTGGCCGGCGTCAGACTTGATGCTATTTTCGTATCCGCCATAACAAAATCCTTTTATCCAATTACAACTTCAGATTGCTGTTCAATAGTCAACTCATAGGACTCCGCTATAGAGGACGAGATTTTTTGCGTCTTCCCGTCGGCTCCCGTGACCCCACTGATAACTTTCCCCGAGGCTGTTTTGAAGCTGTATGCCACTCCCGCCAGTGGCTTCCCAGAGTCCTGACAATTGATGACGTAGTGCTCGTTAAACGGCCATTTGATCTCCACCGGCAACGGCGGCACAAACGGCGCCGGCGAATGCGAATTGCCAATAATCACCGTCCCGGACCCAGCCGTGACCTTGTTGCCATGGGTCCCCACCGAATCAACCGTCGCGGCAGGCTTGCCATTGATCAATACAGTGGTCGCCAAACCGCCCGACATCGCACCACCACACGCCGAGGCATCGCCTTGGCGGGCGGCCGCGAGGCCGTCGAAGAATACGTCGCCGGAACCGGCGGCGATCGGGTTGGTGCCGTGGCCGGGGAGCGGGCAAGCGGTGGGGTCGGATACGCGTGCTGCGGGTTTGCCAGACATCGGGGATCTCCTTAGGTGACCTTGACTTGACCGCTGCCATCCAGGCGCGCGGAGAAACTGACCTGACGCTTGAAACCCTCGACTTCCAGCAAGCCTTCGATACTGAAGGCCAGGCGCAGTTGATCGTGGTCACGCGGCAAGGAAATGACACGCACATTACTCAGGCGTGGCTCGTAGGCTTCGATGAAGTTTTCGATAGCCAGACGTGCCTGACTGAGGGAGTCGTGCAGGCTCAGGCGCATGTCATTGAGATCGGGCAACCCGTAGTCGGCCAGCGTTTGCACGCTGCCGGCCCGGGTGCTGAGCATTTTGGCCAGATGGGCAGCCACTGACGCCATGGCGCAAGCCTCAAGGCTGTCGCCCTTGCGTAGTTGTGCGTCGCCGTTGAGGCGTTCGAACAGGCTGCCGTATCCGTCCATGAGTCGCTCTTACTCTTTGTCCAGCTTGCCAACCAGCGACAGGGTGAAATCGGCACCCATGTACTTGAAGTGCGGACGCACGTTCAAGCTCACGCGGTACCAGCCCGGCTCGCCTTCAACGTCGCTGACGATCACTTGCGCAGCGCGCAGCGGACGACGGCCACGCACTTCGGCGCTCGGGTTTTCCTGGTCGGCCACGTACTGACGGATCCACTTGTTCAGTTCCAGCTCGAGGTCGGTACGCTCTTTCCACGAACCGAGTTGCTCGCGCTGCAGCACTTTCAAGTAGTGAGCCAGACGGTTGACGATCATCATGTACGGCAGTTGGGTGCCGAGCTTGTAGTTCAGCTCTGCCGCCTTGCCTTCTGCGCTGATGCCGAAGAACTTCGGCTTCTGCACCGAGCTTGCGGAGAAGAACGCCGCGTTGTCGGAGCCTTTGCGCATGGTCAGGGAGATGAAGCCTTCCTCGGCCAGTTCGTATTCACGACGGTCGGAAACCAGAACTTCAGTAGGGATCTTGGTTTCGATTTCGCCCATGCTTTCGAAATGGTGCAGAGGCAGGTCTTCAACCGCGCCACCGCTCTGCGGGCCGATGATGTTCGGGCACCAGCGGAATTTGGCGAAGCTGTCGGTCAGCTTGGTGCCGAACGCGTAAGCGGTGTTGCCCCACAGGTAGTGCTCGTGGCTGTTGGCAACGGTTTCCTTGTACACGAACGACTTGACCGGGTTTTCTTCCGGATCGTACGGGTTACGCAGCAGGAAACGCGGCACGGTCAGGCCAACGTAGCGCGAGTCTTCCGAGGTACGGAAGCTCTGCCATTTGGCGAATTGCGGGCCTTCGAAGTGGTCTTTCAGATCTTTCAGATCCGGCAGGCCGGTGAAGCTTTCCAGACCGAAGAATTTCGGCCCGGCGGCAGCGATGAACGGCGCGTGGGACATGCACGAAACGCTGGCCACGTACTGCATCAGCTTGACGTCTGGCGAGCTTGGCGACATGTAGTAGTTGGCGATGATCGCGCCCACCGGCTGACCACCGAACTGGCCGTATTCAGCGGTGTAGATGTGCTTGTACAGGCCCGACTGCATGACTTCCGGCGAATCTTCGAAATCGTCCAGCAGGTCTTCTTTGGAGACGTTGAGGATTTCGATCTTGATGTTTTCGCGGAAGTTGGTGCGGTCGACCAGCAACTGCAGACCACGCCACGACGATTCCAGCGCCTGGAAATCCGGGTGGTGCAGGATCTCGTCCATCTGACGGCTGAGCTTGGCATCGATCTCGGCGATCATGCGGTCAACCATGGCTTTCTTGACCGGCTCACCGTTGTTCTGCGGCTTGAGCAGCTCTTCGATGAACGCCGACACGCCACGCTTGGCGATGTCGTAGGCTTCGTCGTCCGGGGTCAGACGGGTTTCGGCGATGATGCTGTCGAGAATGCTGTATTCGCCGCTGGCGGCGCTCTTCTCTTGTGCTGCGCTAGTGCTCATTGTGTTGGCTTCCTTGGCAAGAGTCTCAGGCGTCCGGGGCTGCGGCGTTCAGGCCCAGCTCACCGAGTACGCGACCGCGGGATTCGTCGTCGGCGAGCACGCCTTCGATCGCTTTACGGAACGCAGGTGCGTTACCCAGCGGGCCTTTGAGGGCCACCAGCGCATCGCGCAGTTCCATCAGTTTTTTCAGCTCAGGCACTTGCTCGACCAGGCTGGCCGGGTTGAAGTCCTTCATCGAATTGACGCGCAATTGCACGGCCAGCTCTTCAGCCTCGCCATCTTCCTGCAGACGGTTCGGCACGCTCAGCGTCAGACCCAGCTCTTGCTTGGCCAACACTTCGTCGAAGGTCATCTTGTCGATGCTGATCGGCTTGCGATCTTCGATTTTGCGATCGTCCTTGCGGTGGGTGTAGTCACCGATTGCCAGCAGCTTCAGCGGCAGTTCAATCTCTTCCTGAGCTCCGCCGGTGGCGGGTTTGAAGGTGACGTTGATGCGTTCCTTGGGGGCTACCGAGCCTTCTTTGGCCATGGCTTTTCTCCTTGCGGTTGTGGCCCTGGGGCCTATTCGAGTACCACTTCGAGGTCGAGGTGGCACAGCCTGCGATAAATCTCTTCCTTGCTTTCACGTACGGCGTGGTTCTGCGGCAACAACTCGCAGCAACTGTGCAGCAGGTGCAGCACTTGCAATGCAAGATCGGGCTCCCAGGCGTGCAGGCCTGAGTCCTGTAATGTCTGATCGAGGGTTTCCAACTGGTTCTTGGCCAGTTCGTATTTCTTGGCCAGGAAACACAGCCGCGCGAGGGTGAACTGCCAGAAGAAGCGTTCACGGCCACCGTGGGCTGATTGCAGGCCTTGCTTGAGAATCTGCACGGCCGGCTTCAAGCCTTCCTTGCGCAGGATCGGCTGGACTTCCTCGAGGGCTTTTTCCCAGGCCGGCTGGGTTTCGACGTTCTCGCTTTCGACCTTGCGCGGCGCGCTGGCGCTTTGCAGATGCGGCATGACGTTGGCGGCGATCCACGCCCGGGTGGACGGATCGGCAAACGGCGCGCCGTCATGGAAGCGCAACTCGATGATGCCCGGCAGGCGCTGAATCAAAAGCGCGAAGTGGATTTCCACTTCGCGCATGGCCAGCTCGGCGTTGAGGTTCTGGAGACATTCCCAGACCATCCTCTGGCCATCGAACCAGAACGGCGCCTTCGCCAGGCTCGCCTCCAGTTCCACCAGCAGGTCGGCGTATTTGCCCTGATCGAAACGGTCCTGATAGAGCTTGAGTTTTTCCAGCGGCAGGCCGCGCAGCACGGTGATCTGCTCGGCGTTGCGCTCGGGCACCGCGTCGATGGTCATCCACAGCAGCGTGCGATTGAGGCGCAGGGCACGCAGGTCGGTGGCTTTCTGTTTGAGCCACCAGGCACACAACGGACGGGCGCTGTCCTGCTGGGCGCGCAGGGCTTTGTGCGCATCGCGTTCGTTGTCGATCGGCGCGCCAGGAGTGAGCAACTGGGTCGCGGCCTGCTTGACCTGCGCCACCGCCGCGCCCACCACGCCGGGCGCCGGCTGGTTGTCGGCGGCGCGCTGAATCATGGTTTTCAGGCGGCGGGAGATCGGCAGCAGCAGCGGCGCGTCATCGCCCAGATGTTCAGTGCACGCGGCCTCAAGACCGGCCAGGTGCTCGGAGAGCTGCCGGAACATCGGCAGCTGCTCCTTGATCGCAATGTTTTCGGTGATGACCTGCTCGAGACGCGGCACCAGCCAGCCGATCGCGGCGGCACGGGTGCGGGGTTTGAGCGGGTGGACGTCGGCCCAGTTGTTTTCCGACAGATGGTGCAGCAGACCGAGGCCGGCGAGCAGCCCGGGGAAGGATTCGCGCTGGTACAGCGACCAGGTCAGCCAGGCGCCGACACGCAG
Organism: Pseudomonas glycinis; assembly: GCF_054871425.1. Classification (NCBI taxonomy): domain Bacteria; kingdom Pseudomonadati; phylum Pseudomonadota; class Gammaproteobacteria; order Pseudomonadales; family Pseudomonadaceae; genus Pseudomonas; species Pseudomonas glycinis. Next base: position 517,299 of record NZ_JBTYHF010000002.1, read on the forward strand.
ATCCTTGGATTGGGTACGCAGCAGATTTTCGCTGTTTTCGCGGATTTTCAGCCAGTCGATCTGCCCGCTTTCGTGCATCGACGAAGCCTTGGCCAGCTCACTTTCCAGCGCCTCGAATTCGCTCGAAAAACGAACGTCTTCGCCCGCGAAATTCTCTTTGGAAACAGAGACTTTTGCGAGTTCGAGGTAATGGGCGGAAAGTTTGCTTGAGTAGGACATCCATGGCCTTTATTAAGGATTACAGTCATGCGCGCGAATGGAGTTTCAGCAACGCGGGACAGTATCGAAGAGCAGTTCAGCGACTCATCCAATTGAGATGTGCTCTTTCAAGTGGGCGCATCGTAATCACTATGATGGCCACTAGCAAGCATCTGATTAAACAACAAGACGAACTGTTCATTGCGGTCTGTAGGAGATCGCCCTATATGTCGCAGGGGTTTCCCTGAGGCCGATTGATACACAGTGCGTTTACCATGGTCCTGCGAAACCATTGATCCAGAGCCTCCCGTTGCAGACGGGCGAGTTTACCGGACGCTCATGTCCTTGAGCGACGTGCAGCATGACAAATCCGGAAAAAAATAGAAGTAGGACACTTCTGAATAAAGACCGGCATCTTTTAACCTTTCGCAGACGACAACGAGCAACGGCAAAAGTGCTAGCAAAATGATGGCATTTCATATAATTGAAACTTGTATCTTCAACATATACGCTGCTCCACAGCGAACTCGATAGTTATTGATGTACCTTTCCCCGGCAATGCCTTCACCTCATGCCAGAAAATACTCTGACAAAACTCAGGGATACTTCTTACATAATTCATATCCTGCAGGCTTGGTTAAAGATCCGAGCCCAAGCAAATCCCCTTGAAACGCAGGTCTGGAGCTTTACTTCATGGAACTGAAACCACTGTTTTTCGCCGCGCTCATGTGGCTGCCCATCACCCACGCGTCAGCGGAAACCCCACCATTGGACGGCCATTACTACCTGACCGGCGCAATGGAAATGGGCGCCGAGTTGCTCTTGCGCAAGGACGGCACCTTTGATGCCGGTGTGGCGTATGGCAGCGCCGATGGCTTTGCCAAAGGCACCTGGAAAGTCGAGAACCAGACCGTAGTGCTGAAAAGCAAAACCAAGCCTGCCTCCAACAGCGATCTGGGCGGACTGTTCCAGGACCTGCAACTGGCGATCGAGCCAAACTGCCTGGCCGTGGATTTCGGCAACGGCAAGGCCTGCTTCCGACGCCAGTAAGCCAACAGACAGCCACAAAAAATGGGCACCCGACCGCAATCGGTGTGCCCATTTCTCATTTGCGGTTCTCCCCGTTATTCAGGGGAGCACGCCGCCATCAAGGATTGACGCTGTCTTTCAACGACTTGCCTGGCTTGAACGCCACGGTGTTGCTGGCCTTGATCTTGACCGGTTCGCCGGTCTGCGGGTTTTTGCCGGTGCGGGCGCCGCGGTGGCGTTGCAGGAAGGTGCCGAAGCCGACCAGCGTCACGCTGTCCTTGCGGTGCAGGGCGCCGGTGATTTCTTCGAGGACGGCGTTGAGGACGCGATTGGCCTGTTCTTTGGTCAAGTCTGCCTTTTCGGCGATTGCAGCGGCGAGTTCTGGTTTACGCATTAGTGAAGCCCCTTTGACGGTTTTTTGTTGTTATGTCCGTGCTGTTCTCGTTGGAACAGCGCCCAAGGCGCCGCAGGCTCTACTCTGCGGCAGACGGGAGTGAGAATGGCACGCCGCCAACGGCGGCGCCAGTCTCCCCAAGACCTTTGTCGGGGCAAAAGAGCGGTGTTTGCGACAGAACGACCGGCATTTACGCCAGCAGCGGCGGCAGCTGTTTGTTCAGGGCCAGTTTTTCCATGACCGCCCCGCCGGTCAGGGCGTAACCGAGCAACTGACCTCCGGCACTGTGGCACAGCGCTTTGATGTCGGCACCCTGCCCTTCGACGCTCCAAACGCCTTCGCTGCCCCGTGGCGGCGGCGAAACCACCAGCGGGCACACCGGGGTTTTCACGGTGATCGGCATCGGACCGTAGCTGACGGCCGTCGGGTTTCCCGCCAGCGTTTGCGCCAGCGCCCGTGCACAACTCATCAGCGGCATCACGTAGAGCAGATTGAGCCCGTCGACTTCGGCGCAGTCGCCCAAGGCGTAGATGTTGGCGTGGGAGGTCTTCAGGTAACGATCGACCATCACGCCGCGATTGATCTGCACGCCGGCAGCCGCTGCCAGATCGATGCGCGGGCGCAGGCCGATCGCCGACACCACCACGTCGCACGGGATGATCTGGCCGTCGGACAGGTGCGCTTCGAGGCCATCGGCGACTTTCTCCAGCCGGGTCAGCACCGGGCCGAGGTGAAACTTCGCCCCGATACTTTCCAGCCCGGCCTGCACGGCCGCTGCAGCGGCGGGATGCAAGAGCATCGGCATGACCTGTTCGCACGGCGCGACCAGTTGCACTTCGTAGCCGCCGAGGATCAGGTCATTGGCAAACTCACAGCCGATCAACCCGGCGCCGAGCAACAACACCCGACGCTTGCCCGCCGCTGCGGCACGGAAGCGCGCGTAGTCTTCGAGATCGTTGATCGGGAACACCAGTTCCGCGCCGTCGCCTTCGATCGGCACGCGCACGGTTTCCGCGCCCCAGGCCAGAATCAGGTCGCGATAGGGCACGGCTTCTTCACCGATCCACAAGCGTTTGTGGCCGGCGTCGATACCGCTGATGCGCGTGTGGGTGCGCACCTCGGCTTTCAACTGCTCGGCCATGGCGCCGGGTTCGGCCATGCTCAGGCCGTCGGCGTCCTTGTTCTTGCCGAAACCGGTGGAGAGCATCGGCTTGGAGTAAGAGCGGCCGTCATCGGCGGTGATCAGCAGCAGCGGGGTTTCGCTGTCGAGCTTGCGAAACTCGCGGGCCAGGTTGTAGCCCGCAAGCCCGGTGCCGATGATGACGACTGGTGCGCTCATGCCTTACTCCTCTGATTTGCTTAGTTGATTTCGATCATTTCGAAGTCCATTTTGCCGACGCCGCAGTCGGGGCACAGCCAGTCTGCCGGTACGTCTTCCCAGCGGGTGCCCGCCGCGATGCCGTCATCCGGCCAACCATCGGCTTCGTTATAGATCAGGCCACAGACGATACATTGCCACTTCTTCATTCAGGTACTTCCTCAGGGTTCAGGCGTAGTGCCGGCGCGGACGGTCGATGGGTGCTGCGTTGCCATCCGGCTCAGGGCGTTTTGTACTGAGGGTGCCGCGCAGATGCAAGCCTGTTCGGCGCAACGGCGGCCGGCGCCGCTCAATCCTGTCGCCCGCCATGGTAAGCTCGCCGCCTCATTTGCGGCCAATAATGACTCATTGTGCAACATTCAAATGCCTGCCCCGCCCCGCTCTGGCTGACCCAAGACCGCCTGACGCCCCGCCCCGATCCGTTGACCCTCGACTGGTTGTTCGACGAAGGCTCGCTGACCCGCCGTTTGACCCGTTTGTCCGAGGACGGCTTCAGCGTGTCGCCGCTGTTCGAAGGCTGGGGCACCTTGCGCGCTGATGAATGCGCGGCACTGGATCTGGCCGAGGGCAGCGAAGGCTGGGTGCGCGAGGTGTATTTGCGCGGCCACGGCGAGGCCTGGGTGTTTGCCCGCAGCGTTGCCTCGCGGGCGGCCCTGCAAGGTGATGGTTTGCACATGGATGAACTGGGCAGCCGCTCGCTGGGCGAATTGCTGTTTTGCGATCAGGCGTTCCAGCGCCGCGCCATTGAAGTCTGCCACTACCCTGAACAATGGTTGCCGCCAGCGGTGCAAGCCCCTGAGCTGTGGGGCCGGCGTTCGCGTTTCGACCGTGGCGCGCTGAGCGTGCTGGTCGCGGAAATCTTCCTGCCGAGCCTGTGGGACGCCGCCCGCGCCCATCCGGAGAACTGCTGATGTATCAGAGCCTGCTCAAGTCCCTCAACCGTCTGAACCCACGCGCCTGGGATTTCGTTCAGTTGACGCGCATGGACAAGCCGATTGGCATTTACCTGCTGCTGTGGCCAACGCTGTGGGCATTGTGGATTGCCGGCAAGGGTTCGCCGTCGCTGGCCAACATCGTCATCTTCGTCCTCGGCGTGGTGCTGACCCGTGCCGGCGGTTGCGTGATCAACGACTGGGCCGACCGCAAGGTCGACGGCCATGTCAAACGCACCGCGCAACGGCCGCTCGCCGCTGGCCGGATCAGCTCGAAGGAAGCGCTGGTGTTCTTTGCCGTACTGATGGGCATCAGTTTTCTGCTGGTGCTGTGCACCAATGCGCCGACGATCTGGCTGTCGCTGGGCGGCTTGGCGCTGGCATTCACGTATCCGTTCATGAAGCGCTACACCTACTACCCGCAAGTGGTGCTGGGGGCGGCGTTTTCCTGGGGCATGCCAATGGCCTTTACCGCTGAGACCGGCGAGTTGCCAGCAGCGGCGTGGTTGCTGTGGATCGCCAATCTGCTGTGGACGGTGGGTTATGACACTTATTACGCAATGACCGATCGCGATGACGACCTGAAGATCGGCGTGAAATCCACGGCGATTCTGTTTGGCGAGGCGGATCGGGTGATCATCCTCAGCTTGCAGGCATTGTCGCTGGCCTGCCTGATTCTGGCCGGGTCGAAGTTCGAGCTGGGGATCTGGTTCCACCTCGGTTTGCTGGTGGCTGCGGGATGTTATGCGTGGGAGTTCTGGTACACGCGCAGCAAAGACCGTATGCGTTGCTTCCAGGCCTTCTTGCACAACCATTGGGCAGGGTTGGCGATATTTGTCGGGATCGTGCTGGATTACGCACTGCGCTGATGCATGACACCTGTGGGAGCGAGCCTGCTCGCGAAGGCGTCATTTCAGTCACCTCTGCGACAACTGACACAACGCTTCGCGAGCAGGCTCGCTCCCACAGTTTTGTGCGTCTCGGTTATTTGGCCTTGGCGACTTTCCATGCGCCGTCCATTTTGCCGTCGCCGGTCATGTCGCCGGCCTTCTTGTCCATCACGAAGGTGTACAGCGGCATGCCCTGGTAGGCCCACTGCTTGCTGCCATCATCACGAGTGATTACCGTCCAGTCCCCCATCGACTTGTCATTCGCTGTCGCCATTAGCGGCGGCCAGTTTGCCGCGCACTTGTCATTGCACGCGGACTTGCCAGCGGAGTCCTTGGCAAAGGTGTACAGGGTCATGCCCTTTTGATCGGTGTACATGCCGTCCTTTTCCATCGCCGGATCGGCCGCCATGGCCAGCCCCGGCGATGTCAGGGCGGCGGCCAGCAGCAGGGCTTTGAACGAAGCAGTCATCTGAGTCATGGAAACCTTCTTTTGTGGTTGTCAGGATTCGGACTTAGAGCTTAGTCGAGGATGGGTGCAAATGTTGCGGGCCTGAAATACTGTCACACGACTGCAATAATTCCGTTATCTAATGCGGCGCAAGACAGTTAAATGACAAGAGGATTAAGGCATGGTTGGCAGGAGCATTCTGATCGTCGACGACGAAGCGCCCATTCGCGAAATGATCGCCGTGGCGTTGGAAATGGCCGGCTATGACTGCCTCGAGGCAGAGAACTCGCAGCAGGCGCATGCCATCATCGTCGACCGCAAACCGGACCTGATCCTGCTCGACTGGATGCTGCCCGGTACCTCGGGCATCGAACTGGCCCGGCGCCTCAAGCGTGACGAGCTGACCGGGGACATCCCGATCATCATGCTCACCGCCAAGGGCGAAGAGGACAACAAGATTCAGGGCCTGGAAGTCGGCGCCGACGACTACATCACCAAACCGTTTTCGCCGCGTGAACTGGTCGCCCGCCTCAAGGCAGTGCTGCGCCGCGCCGGACCGACCGATGGCGAAGCGCCGATCGAAGTCGGCGGCCTGCTGCTCGACCCGATCAGCCATCGCGTGACCATCGACGGCAAACCCGCCGAAATGGGCCCGACCGAGTACCGCTTGCTGCAATTCTTCATGACCCATCAGGAACGCGCCTACACCCGTGGCCAGTTGCTCGATCAGGTCTGGGGCGGCAACGTGTATGTCGAAGAGCGCACCGTCGACGTGCACATCCGCCGCCTGCGCAAGGCCCTCGGCGACGCTTACGAAAATCTGGTACAAACCGTACGCGGCACCGGTTATCGGTTCTCTACAAAAGCGTAAAAGCAGCTGCAAGTTTCCAGCTACAAGCGGCAAGTGAAAGCCGATCCGTTTTAGCTTGGAGCTTGCGGCTTGAAACTTGAAGCTGCGGCTAAGGACGCCTCTGTGAATCAAAACTGGCATGGCACCCTGATTCGCCACATGCTGTTGCTGGTCACCGCCTGCCTGGTGATCGGCCTGATCACCGGCTATTACGGCTGGAGCCTCGCGGCGGGTCTGGGACTTTATCTGGCCTGGACGCTCAAGCAATTGCTGCGTCTGCACGAATGGCTGCGCCAGCATCAACCCGACGAAGCGCCGCCCGATGGCTATGGTCTGTGGGGCGAGGTGTTCGATAGCATCTATCACCTGCAACGCCGCGACCAACGGGTGCGCGGACGTCTGCAAGCGGTGATCGACCGGGTGCAGGAGTCCACCGCCGCGCTGAAAGACGCGGTCATCATGCTCGACAGCGACGGCAATCTCGAATGGTGGAACCGCGCCGCCGAAACCCTGCTCGGTCTGAAGACTCCGCAGGACAGCGGCCAACCGGTGACCAACCTGGTGCGCCATCCGCGCTTCAAGGAATACTTCGAGCAGGACAGCTTCGCCGAGCCATTGGAAATCCCTTCGCCGACCAACGATCGCGTGCGCATTCAGCTGTACCTGACCCGCTACGGCAACAATGAACACCTGATGCTGGTCCGCGACGTGACGCGCATTCATCAGCTGGAACAGATGCGCAAGGACTTCATCGCCAACGTCTCCCACGAACTGCGTACACCGCTGACGGTGATCTGCGGCTATCTGGAAACCCTGCTGGACAATGTCGAGGAAGTGAACCCGCGCTGGAGCCGAGCCCTGCAACAGATGCAGCAACAGGGCGGGCGCATGCAGACACTGCTCAACGACCTGTTGCTGCTGGCCAAGCTGGAAGCCACCGACTATCCGTCGGACAACCAGCCAGTGCAGATCGACACATTGCTGCAATCGATTACCAGCGATGCGCAGCAGTTGTCCGGGGCGAAGAACCAGCGCATCAGCCTCGAGGCCAATGCCGGAGTGCTGCTCAAGGGCAGCGAGGCCGAGCTGCGCAGTGCGTTTTCCAATCTGGTGTTCAACGCGGTCAAGTACACCCCGGCCGAGGGCAACATCCGCATTCGCTGGTGGGGCGACGATCAGGGCGCGCACCTGAGCGTGCAGGATTCCGGCATCGGCATCGACAGCAAACACTTGCCGCGCCTGACTGAACGTTTCTACCGCGTCGACTCCAGCCGTAACTCCAACACTGGCGGCACCGGCCTCGGCCTGGCCATCGTCAAGCACGTGCTGCTGCGCCACCGCGCGCGCATGGAGATCAGCAGCGTGCCCGGCCACGGCAGCACGTTCACCTGCCATTTCGCCCCGGCCCAGGTGGCCAGCGCACGGGCGATCAGCGCCACCGAGTGATGCCGCCCGGCACACGCCACTAGGCAATCGCACGGTCAGCCGCTACATTGGCTGACTTGTGCCTGCTTTTCAGGCGCTGTTTCTCCCTACTTTCGAATCACACGGAACCCGCAAAACTCCATCATGGACCCTTCCCCTGGCTTGTCCCTCGCTACCATTTTTGCCGACTTCGGCATGATTCTTTTTGCTCTGATCCTGGTTTTGCTCAACGGCTTTTTCGTTGCAGCGGAATTCGCCATGGTCAAATTGCGCTCGACCCGGGTCGAGGCTATCGCTGAACAACACGGCTGGCGCGGGCACATCCTGCGCACCGTGCACAGTCAGCTCGATGCCTACCTGTCGGCGTGCCAGCTCGGCATCACCCTCGCCTCCCTCGGTCTGGGCTGGGTCGGTGAGCCGGCGTTCGCGCATATTCTCGAGCCGCTGCTGAGCGCAGTCGGCGTCGACTCGCCCGAGATCATCAAAGGCGTGTCGTTCTTCACCGCGTTCTTCATCATTTCGTACCTGCACATCGTGGTCGGCGAGCTGGCGCCCAAGTCGTGGGCGATCCGCAAACCCGAGCTGTTGTCGCTGTGGACGGCGGTGCCGCTGTACCTGTTCTACTGGGCGATGTACCCGGCGATCTACCTGCTCAACGCCAGCGCCAACGCGATTCTGCGTATCGCCGGGCAAGGTGAACCCGGCCCGCACCATGAACACCATTACAGCCGCGAAGAACTGAAATTGATTCTGCACTCCAGCCGTGGCCAGGATCCCAGCGATCAGGGCATGCGCGTATTGGCCTCGGCAGTGGAAATGGGCGAGCTGGAAGTGGTGGACTGGGCCAACTCCCGCGAAGACCTGATCACCCTGGAATTCAACGCGCCGCTGAAGGAAATCCTGGCGATGTTCCGTCGCCACAAGTTCAGCCGTTATCCGGTGTACGACAGCGAGCGCCAGGAGTTCGTCGGCCTGCTGCACATCAAGGATCTGCTGCTGGAACTGGCGGCGCTGGACCACATTCCCGAGTCGTTCAACCTGGCCGAGCTGACCCGCCCGCTGGAGCGCGTATCGCGGCACATGCCGCTGTCGCAGCTGCTGGAGCAGTTCCGCAAGGGTGGCTCGCACTTCGCCGTGGTCGAGGAGGCTGACGGCAACATCATCGGCTACCTGACCATGGAAGACGTGCTGGAAGTGCTGGTCGGCGATATCCAGGACGAACACCGCAAGGCAGAGCGCGGCATCCTCGCCTATCAGCCGGGCAAGTTGCTGGTGCGTGGCGATACGCCGTTGTTCAAGGTCGAGCGCCTGCTCGGCATCGATCTCGATCACATCGAAGCGGAAACCCTTGCCGGGCTGGTTTACGAAACCCTGAAACGGGTGCCGGAAGAGGAAGAAGTGCTGGAAGTCGAAGGCCTGCGGATCATCATCAAGAAGATGAAAGGGCCGAAGATTGTTTTGGCCAAGGTGTTGATGCTGGATTGATGGGAGTTTGGGGGGCTCTTGTGGCGCGGGGATTTATCCCCGTTGGACGGCGCAGCCGTCCCAAAACCATTGAATGCAGTCAGTTAGTACAGAGTTGCAATATTTGGGGCCGCTTCGCGGCCCAACGGGGATAAATCCCCTCGCCACAAAAACCCTCAACACCCTATCGCGCCTACTGTTTGCCCAACGCAAAGTTGGGCAACGCCCCCAGCGGCTGGTTGAACTGATAGGGAATCGACACCAGTCCTTCGCCGGTATTGCGCTGCACCACGAAATGCAGGTGCGGGCCGCTGCTGTTGCCGGTGTTGCCCGACAGCGCCAGCGGGCTGCCGACCTTGACCCGCTGGCCTTCGCGCACGCTCACCGAACCCTGTTTCAAATGCAGGTACACGCCCATGGTGCCGTCGTCGTGCAGCACCCGGACGAAATTGCCGGAGGCATCGGTGCCGCGCCCGCTCTGGGAGTTCTCGGTCTTGACTACCACTCCCGCTCGCGCGGCGATGATCGGCGTGCCCACCGGCATGGCGATGTCCATGGCGTAGCGGTTTTTCGGCCCGTAGTGGCTGTACTGGCCGTTGGCGCCCTGGCTCAGGCGAAACGGCCCGCCACGCCAGGGCAGCGGATAGCGATAGCTCTGTGCGGTGCCTGCGGGGTCGCCCAGTGAATACTGGAACTGCGGCGAATACACCAGCGGCTGGTCACGACTGATCGCGGTCAGCAGCGCCAGCCGCGTGTTGCTGCGCGGTGGCAGCACACGACGGATCGCCCGCGCGGGCGCGCCACGCACATTGCTCGTGCCGATGAAGGCCAGGGCAACCTCGACCGGCGCGTACAGATCGTTGCGCGCAAACACTACGTCGACGCCCTTCTGCTTCTTGATGTCCAAGTACACCTGGCGGTCGAGGCGCTCGACCATGCGGTCCTGAAACACGAACACCTTCGCGCCTTTGCTCGGGCGGTCACTGTACGAGACCACGCCGTTGGCGTCGGTGGATTTGTAAATGGTCATGGCCATCGCCAGCTGGGAGGCCAGGCAGAGACCGCAGAAAAACAGCAGGCGCGCGAGCATGGGCAAAAGTCTGTCGAAGGAAGGCCTGGGAATCAGCCTAGCAGCTGAGACAGACCAGGCTAGTCGACAGATGTTTCAAAATGGCCAGCGCGGGAGATGGGTGGTGCTTTTGATGGCCCCTTCGCGAGCAAGCTCGCTCCCACAGGTTCGGTGTGATCTCTGTGGGAGCGAGCCTGCTCGCGAAGGCGGCCTATCGGGCGACGAAGCTTACGCGCCGGGCACGAAGTGCTTCTGCGCCGTGCCCCGGGCGATCAGGCGCGAGATGTAGTCGAGCTTCTGCGCATCCTGGTCGACAAAGCGGAAGGTCAGTTGCAGCCAGTCGCTGTCGGCTTTCTGCTCGTGGGCGACGATCGCGTGCAGGTAACCATTGAGGCGCGCGATCTCGGCGTTATCGCCCTGCTCCAGATCAAGCACGGCGCTGTCGAGGATCTGCGGCAGGGTTTCAGTGCGCTTCACTACCAGCAGGGCTTCCTTGATGCTCAAGGCCTTGATCACGCATTGCTGAGTACCGCTCGGCAGGCGCAATTGGCCCTGACCACGACCGCCCACCGGCGCCTTGGATGCACCGGGCGCCTGAACTGGCGGGCTATTGAGCAAACCGCGCGACGGTGCAGCGGCTGGAGCGGGGGCAGCAGCGGCAGGCCTGGCCGCAGCGCCGCCGACCACGGCCGGCTTGCCGCCGGTCAGTGCGCTCAGGGAATCGTTGCCGAACGCCGAATTCATCTTGGTCGGCGCGCTGTTCATCAAGGTGTCGAGCTTGCCGACCTTGTTCAGTGCCTGCTTGACCTTGGTCAGCAGTTGCTCGTTGGTGAACGGCTTGCTGACGTAGCCGGAAACGCCGGCCTGAATCGCCTGCACGACGTTTTCCTTGTCGCCACGGCTGGTGACCATGACGAACGGCATGGTCTTGAGGTTGTCCTGCTCGCGGCACCAAGTCAGCAGTTCGAGGCCGGACATTTCCGGCATCTCCCAGTCACACAGCACCAGGTCAAAAGCCTCTTTGGCCAGCATGGCCTGGGCCTTTTTGCCGTTGATGGCGTCCTCGGTGCGGATTCCCGGGAAGTAATTACGCAGGCACTTTTTCACCAGGTCACGAATGAACGAAGCATCGTCCACGACCAACACACTGATCTTGCTCATCCAACACCCCTATTAAAATCCCGGCAAGCATAACGCTGGCTGATGGCACATTGCCAAAACTCTTCAGTCACGCCGGGACTTTTCGTTCGCGGGTGCTGCTTTTTAATTCGATCTGCCTTGTGTAAAGCGCAAACAAAAACGCCCGGCCAGAGGGCCGGGCGCTTTTCTCAGGCAATCTTACTTATCGTCAGCTTCGCCCGGAACATTAGCGGTTTCAGTGCTTGTGCCTTCAACTTCTTCCTTCATGCGCTTGAGTCCCATGTGGCGCACGTCGGTGCCGCGCACCAGGTAGATCACCAGTTCGGAGATGTTGCGCGCATGATCGCCGATGCGCTCCAGCGAACGCAGGACCCAGATGATGCTCAACACCCGCGAGATCGAGCGCGGATCTTCCATCATGTAGGTGGCCAGCTCACGCAAGGCGGTTTTGTATTCGCGGTCGATGATCTTGTCGTACTGCGCCACCGACAACGCCAGATCGGCATCGAAACGGGCGAAGGCGTCCAGCGCATCGCGGACCATGTTGCGCACCTGGTCGCCAATATGACGAACCTCGACGTAACCGCGCGGCGCTTCGCCTTCTTCGCACAACTGGATGGCACGACGGGCGATCTTGGTCGCTTCGTCGCCGATACGCTCGAGGTCGATCACCGATTTGGAAATGCTGATGATCAAACGCAGGTCGGAGGCTGCCGGCTGACGACGGGCGAGAATGCGCAGGCATTCTTCGTCGATGTTGCGTTCCATCTGGTTGATCTGGTCATCGATCTCACGGACCTGCTGAGCCAGGCCGGAGTCGGCCTCGATCAGCGCCGTGACCGCGTCGTTGACCTGCTTCTCGACCAGCCCGCCCATGGCAAGGAGGTGGCTGCGCACTTCCTCCAGTTCAGCGTTGAACTGCGCGGAAATGTGATGGGTAAGGCCTTCTTTGGAAATCATTGTTCGCTCCGCGAAAGTTGCAAGCTTCAAGCTGCAAGCTTCAAGCAGTTATGTGTAAGTCCTGATATCGCACCAATTCTTTCTTGCCGCTTGAAGCTTGCGGCTTGCAGCTGCCCCAATCAGCCATAACGACCGGTGATGTAGTCTTCGGTCTGCTTCTTCGCCGGATTGGTGAACAGGGTATCGGTGTCGCCGAATTCCACCAGTTTGCCCATGTACATGAACGCCGTGTAGTCGGACACCCGCGCTGCCTGCTGCATGTTGTGGGTCACGATGACGATGGTGAACTTGGACTTCAGCTCGTAGATCAGCTCTTCGACTTTCAACGTCGAGATCGGGTCGAGAGCCGAGCAGGGTTCGTCGAGCAGCAGCACTTCCGGCTCGACCGCAATAGTACGGGCGATGACCAGACGCTGTTGCTGACCACCGGACAGGCCGAGGGCCGAGTCGTGCAGGCGGTCTTTGACCTCGTCCCACAATGCCGCGCCTTTCAACGCCCATTCAACGGCTTCGTCGAGGATGCGCTTCTTGTTGATGCCCTGGATGCGCAGACCGTAGACGACGTTCTCGTAGATGGTCTTCGGAAACGGGTTGGGCTTCTGGAACACCATGCCGACGCGACGACGCAGTTCGGCAACGTCTTCGCCCTTGCGATAGATGTTGTTGCCGTACAGGTTGATCGCGCCCTCGACACGGCAGCCGTCGACCAGATCGTTCATCCGGTTGAAGGTACGCAGCAGCGTCGACTTACCGCAGCCCGACGGGCCGATGAACGCGGTCACGCGCTGTTTCGGGATGTTCATGCTGACGTCGAACAGGGCCTGTTTCCCGCCGTAGTACAGGCTCAGGCCCGGTACTTCGATGGCAACGGTTTCCTGCGCCAGGTCCAGGCTCTGCTTGTCGCGGCCCAGGGCAGACATGTTGATGCCGTGGCTGTGTGTTTCGTGCTGCATGGGAGGCTCCCTGTGCTAACAAATTCGGTTCGGAACACTGCTTGTTGCAGCTTCCATCAATATTCCAGTGGACGCGGTTCAATGTGGGAGCGAGCTTGCTCGCGAAGGGGCCCTTACGGCCGCCAAAAGCTTCGCGAGCAAGCTCGCTCCCACAGGGTTCGTGTCGTCCTTAGCTGTCCAGTGCTTTGTATTTTTCGCGCAGGTGGTTGCGGATATACACCGCCGACAGGTTCAGCGTCGCGATCACCAGCACCAGCAGCAGCGCGGTGGCGTACACCAGCGGGCGGGCTGCTTCGACGTTGGGGCTCTGGAAGCCGACGTCATAAATGTGGAAGCCCAGGTGCATGATCTTCTGATCCAGGTGCAGGTACGGATAGTTGCCGTCCACCGGCAGCGACGGCGCCAGTTTCACCACACCCACCAGCATCAGCGGCGCCACTTCACCAGCGGCACGGGCCACGGCGAGGATCATCCCGGTCATCATGGCCGGGCTGGCCATCGGGATAACGATTTTCCACAGCGTTTCCGCTTTGGTCGCGCCGAGGGCCAACGAACCTTCACGCACAGTGCGGGGAATCCGCGCCAGACCTTCTTCGGTCGCCACGATCACCACCGGCACTGCCAGCAGCGCGAGGGTCAGCGAAGCCCAGAGCAGGCCCGGCGTGCCGAACGTCGGCGCCGGCAGAGCTTCAGGGAAGAACAAGCGGTCGACCGAGCCACCCAGCACGTAAACGAAGAAGCCCAGACCGAACACGCCGTAAACGATCGCCGGTACGCCAGCGAGGTTGTTCACCGCAATGCGAATGACACGGGTCAGGGTGTTCTGCTTGGCGTATTCGCGCAGGTACACCGCTGCCAGCACGCCGAACGGTGTAACGATCATCGCCATGATCAGGGTCATCATCACGGTGCCGAAGATCGCCGGGAAGATCCCGCCTTCGGTGTTCGCTTCACGCGGGTCGTCGGAGAGGAATTCCCAGATCTTGCTGAAGTAGAAACCAACCTTGGTCAAGGTGCTCATGCCGTTTGGCTGGTAGGCATGCACGACTTTGCCCAGACCGATTTCGATTTCCTTGCCGTTGGCGTCACGGGCGGTCAAGGCGTCGCGGTTGAACTGAGCATGCAAATCAGACAGACGTGCTTCGATGTCCTTGTAGCGCGCGTCCAGCTCGGCGCGCTCGGATTCCATGTCCGCCTGCGCGGTGGCGTCGAGTTTGCCTTCCAGTTCCAGTTTGCGCCCATGCAATCGGATGCGTTCAAGACCGGCGTTGATCGCGCCGATGTCGGTTTTTTCCAGCGTCTTCAGTTGAGCAGCAAGATCGTTCACCCGATCGATGCGCGCTTGCAGCTCAGGCCATGCGGCCTCGCCTTCGGCGATGACCTTGCCATCCTGTTTGACGTTGACCAGATAGCCGTAGAAGTTGCCCCACTCGCGACGCTCGATCGCCATCAATTCTGGCGGTGTGGTCTGCTTGGTCAGCCACTCGCCGACGATCCACGTGAAGTCATTGCCGTTCAGGTCACGGTTGCCGACCTTGATCAGCTCGCGGGTCATGAATTCCGGACCTTCGTCAGGCACCGGCAGGCCGGCGCTCTTCAGACGCGCGCGCGGCACTTCTTCTTTCTGCACCACTTCGCCGATCACCAGGTGATTGGCCTGGCCCGGTACGTCGTAATGGGCGTGGATCAGGTCCGCCGGCCAGAAGTGACCGAGACCGCGCACGGCAATCACCGCCAACAGGCCAATGGTCATGATGACCGCGATGGACACCGCGCCACCGCTGATCCAGACGCCCGGGGCGCCGCTCTTGAACCATCCTTTCAGGGAGTTCTGTTTCACAGACTTCTACCTTTGCTTAAAGCGACGAGTATTTCTTGCGCAGACGCTGACGAATCAGTTCTGCCAGGGTGTTCATGACGAAGGTGAACAGCAGCAGCACCAGCGCCGAGAGGAACAGCACGCGGTAGTGGCTGCCACCGACCTCCGACTCGGGCATTTCCACCGCGACGTTGGCGGCCAGGGTGCGCAGGCCTTCGAACAGGTTCATCTCCATCACCGGGGTGTTGCCGGTGGCCATCAGCACGATCATGGTTTCGCCGACCGCACGGCCCATGCCGATCATCAGCGCCGAAAAAATCCCCGGGCTGGCGGTCAGGATCACCACGCGGGTCATGGTCTGCCATGGCGTCGCACCGAGGGCCAGCGAACCCAGGGTCAGGCCGCGCGGCACGCTGAACACGGCGTCTTCGGCGATCGAGTAGATGTTCGGGATCACCGCGAACCCCATGGCCAGACCGACCACCAGAGCGTTGCGCTGGTCGTAGGTGATGCCCAGGTCGTGGGAGATCCACATGCGCATGTCGCCACCGAAGAACCAGTTCTCCATGAACGGACTCATGTACAGCGACAGCCAGCCCACAAACAGGATCACCGGAATCAGCAGCGCACTTTCCCAACCGTCCGGGACTTTCAGGCGGATCGATTCGGGCAGGCGGCTGAAGGTGAAACCGGCGACCAGAATGCCGATCGGCAGCAACATCAGCAGGCTGAAGATGCCCGGCAGATGGCCTTCTACGTACGGCGCGAGGAACAGGCCGGCGAAGAAACCGAGGATCACCGTCGGCATCGCTTCCATCAGTTCGATCACCGGTTTGACCTTGCGGCGCATGCCCGGGGCCATGAAGTACGCGGTGTAGATCGCCGCAGCGACGGCCAGTGGCGCGGCCAGCAGCATGGCGTAGAACGCGGCTTTCAGGGTGCCGAAGGTCAGCGGCGACAGGCTCAGTTTCGGTTCGAAATCGGTGTTTGCCGCCGTCGATTGCCAGACGTATTTAGGCTCGTCGTAGTTCTCGTACCAGACCTTGCTCCATAGTGCGCTCCACGATACTTCCGGGTGCGGATTGTCGAGCAGCAACGGCTGCAGCTTGCCGCCGGCTTCGACGATCACTCGGTTGGCGCGCGGCGACAGACCAAACAGGCCCTGGCCTTCAACCACCTGATCGACCAGCAACGTGCGGTGTGCAGTGCTGTGGAACACGCCGAGCTTGCCGCTGGCATCAAGGGCGAGGAAGCCTTTGCGGCGCTCTTCGGCAGCGATTTCAACGATCGGCGTGGTGCCCATCTGGAAGGTGCGGATCTGCTTCAGACGCTGCTCGCCATCGGTATCGCGGGCCATGAACCACTGGGCCAGACCGCCCTTGGAATCGCCGACGATCAGCGAGATACCGCCGACCAGCTGCGCGGTGGCGGTGACTTGGGCGTCAGCGTTTTCCAGCAGTTTGTAGCGCCCGTTGAGGCTCTTGTCGCGCAGGCTGAACACGTCGGCCTGGGCACGCCCGTTGACCACGTACAGCCATTGCTGGCGCGGGTCGACGAAGATGTTTTTCACCGGCTCGGTCATCTGCGGCAGATCGATGCGCGTCTGCTCGTTGGTGACTTCGCCGGTCATCATGTTTTCTTCGCTGGTCAGCGAAAGCACGTTGAGTTGCGAGCCAGTGGAGCCGACCAGCATCAGCGTCGAGTCGGTGGCATTGAGGCTGACATGCTCCAGCGCGCCGCCGCTTTCGTTCAGCGCGATCGGTGCCTCGCCATAGGGATATTCGATGGCCGGGCTGATGGTTTTCTTGCCATCGGGGTAGGTGACTTTATAGGTATGACGGAACACCAGCGCCTGACCGTTGGACAGCCCCACGGCCACCAGCGGATGACCCGGCTGGTCTTCGCCAATAGACGTCACGGTGGCGCCCGCAGGCAGCGGCAGATCGACACGCCTCAATTCAGCGCCACTGTCGAGATCGAAGAACAGCGCCTGGCCCTTGTCGGACACACGCATGGCTACCTGATTCTGCTCTTCGAGCGAGATCATCAGCGGCTTGCCCGCGTCCTGCATCCAGGCCGGGGTGATCGAGTCTTTCGCGGTCAGGTCGGCACCTTGAAACAACGGCGCTACAACGTAAGCGAGGAAGAAGAAGATCAGGGTGATGGCCGCCAGCACCGCCAGGCCGCCGACGAGGACGTACCAACGGGTGAAGCGATCCTTGAGCGCGCGAATGCGGCGCTTGCGTTGCAGCTCAGGCGTATTGAAATCAATGCGCTTGGGAGGGGAAGACGTAGTCATTGGGGAATTGGCCAGATCATTCATGCGCACACCCTAGCGATCCTGTATGACAGAAAGATGACAGTGCAGTGACGCAGCAAATCCGCCAGCCGGAAGTCCGGCAGCGGAGTCGAAAATTTGGTGGTTGCAGGAGCGCGTCTGCTCGCCAAGGCGTCGGGTCAGTCACATCGATGCTGCATGTGACCACCCCTTCGCGAGCAGGCTAGCTCCCACAGGAGTCCGGCTTCAGGCCGGCCTCAGGGTGTTACTTCTTGGCGACAGCGCCGCCTTCCTGCAGACCGAGGTCAGCCAGTGCCTTGGCGGCAACCTTGGCTGGCAGCGGGATGTAGCCGTCTTTCACTACCACTTCCTGGCCCTGCTTCGACAGCACCAGCTTCACGAACTCGGCTTCCAGCGGGGCCAGAGGCTTGTTCGGGGCTTTGTTGACGTAAACGTAGAGGAAGCGCGACAGCGGATACTTGCCGTTCAGGGCGTTTTCTTCGGTGTCTTCGATGAACTCGCCGCCTTCTTTCTTGGCCAGGGCGACGGTTTTCACGCTGGCGGTCTTGTAGCCGATGCCCGAGTAGCCGACGCCGTTAAGCGAGCTGCTGATCGACTGCACCACCGACGCCGAACCTGGTTGTTCGTTGACGTTAGGCTTGTAGTCGCCTTTGCACAGGGCTTCTTCCTTGAAGTAGCCGTAGGTGCCGGACACCGAGTTACGGCCGAACAGCTGGACTGGCTTGTTGGCCAGGTCACCGGTCACGCCCAGGTCACCCCAGGTCTTGACGTCAGCTTTGGCACCGCACAGACGCGTCGAGGAGAAGATCGCATCGACTTGAGCCATGGTCAGGTGCTTGATCGGGTTGTCCTTGTGCACGAACACCGCCAAGGCATCGACGGCAACCGGGATTGCGGTCGGCTTGTAGCCGTACTTCTGTTCGAAAGCCTGTAGCTCGTTGTCCTTCATCTTGCGGCTCATCGGGCCCAGGTTGGCGGTGCCTTCGGTGAGTGCAGGTGGCGCGGTGGAAGAACCGGCAGCCTGAATCTGGATGTTGACGTTCGGGTATTCTTTTTTGTAGTTCTCAGCCCACAGGGTCATGAGGTTGGCCAGGGTATCGGAACCGACGCTGGACAGGTTGCCCGACACACCAGTGGTCTTGGTGTAGCTCGGGATAGCAGGGTCAACAGCGGCGAACGCGTTGGCAGTCGCAACGCCAGCAGCGACAAAAGTCATTGCCGCCATCAAACGCTTCAGTTTCATGCCTTACTCCTAGCAGATAGGGTGTGTTAAGTCGGGGCCAAGTATCAGCAGGCCATGTGAACACTCTATGGCTGAAATATGACAATTGGATGAAAGGCCAGCATCGGGTTTTGCTGGATGAACAGAGCGTTCCCACGCTCTGCGTGGGAACGCCGCCATGGACGCTCTGCGTCCGCATTTGAGACGTGACGCGGAGCGTCACAGGATGCGTTCCCACGCGGAGCGTGGGAACGATCAGGCGCGAGAGAAAATCAACGCCCCTTCTTCCAGAGCCACGCCCCGACCAGAATCCCCATCCCGCACAGCACTGCCACATAGTACGCAGGCCCCATCGCGCTTTCTTTCAGCAGCAGGCTCACCACCATCGGCGTCAAGCCACCGAAGATCGCGTACGCGACGTTGTACGAGAACGACAAGCCACTGAAGCGAACCACCGGCGGGAACGCCTTCACCATCACGTACGGCACCGCGCCGATGGTGCCGACCAGCAAACCGGTCAATGCGTACAGCGGGAACAGCCAGTCCGGGTGGTCGGCGAGGCTGTGGTAGAAGGTCCAGGAGCTGATCAGCAGGCCCAGGCAGCCAAAGACGAAGACGCGACCGGCGCCGAAGCGATCGGCCAGCGCGCCGGCGCCAATGCAGCCGAGGCTGAGGAAGACGATGGCCAGGCTGTTGGCTTGCAGCGCCGTGGTCGGCGAGAAGTGGTAGACCGTTTGCAGCACGGTCGGGGTCATCAGGATCACTACGACGACGCCGGCCGACAGCAGCCAGGTCAGCAGCATCGAAATGGCGATGGCGCCGCGATGATCCCGCAGCACCGCGCGCAACGGCACTTCTTCGGCCAGCGCTTTACGCAGTTGCAGTTCGGCGAACACCGGAGTTTCGTGCAGCCAGCGGCGCAGGTACACAGAGAACAGGCCGAACACGCCGCCGAGCAGGAACGGGATCCGCCAGGCGTAATCCGACACTTCGGCTGGCGTGTAAATGCTGTTGATCGCCGTGGCGACCAGCGAGCCGAGGAGAATGCCGGCAGTCAGGCCACTGGTGAGCGTGCCGCAGGCATAACCGATGTGCTTTTGCGGTACGTGTTCGGAAACGAAGACCCACGCCCCCGGCACTTCGCCGCCAATCGCCGCGCCCTGGATCACCCGCATCAGCAGCAACAGGATCGGCGCCCAGATGCCGATCTGCGCGTAGGTCGGCAGCAGGCCCATGATCAGCGTCGGCACGGCCATCATGAAAATGCTCAGGGTGAACATCTTCTTGCGCCCCAGCAGGTCACCGAAGTGCGCCATGACGATGCCGCCCAAAGGGCGCGCCAGATAGCCGGCAGCAAAGATGCCGAACGTCTGCATCAAGCGCAGCCACTCGGGCATGTCGGCCGGGAAGAACAGCTTGCCGACGACGGTGGCGAAGAAGACGAAGATGATGAAATCGTAGAACTCCAGCGCCCCGCCGAGGGCGGACAGCGACAGAGTCTTGTAGTCATTGCGGGTCAACGGTCGTGCGGGTTGCTCGGGCTGCGCGAGGCTCGAAGGCGCTGTGGTCATGGCAAGGGCTTCTCTTATAGTCGAATCTGTCGCCACAACAACGCTGGCGGTGGCTCGGACAGGTTCGGCACCATAGCAAATTGTTCGAAAAAGCACATAGAGGCGCGTAATTGACGGTCGAAATCAGAACCGGGTGGTCGTCGCGGGGTCTATCGACCGATATACTCGCCACCTGCGCAGGATTTGTAAGAGGTTGCTGTGCGAAAACGTTGTTGGCCCGTCCTTTGCTCGGGATTTAGCCTTTTTCGCAGAGTTTCCCTTTAGGCGCCTGATGGAAAACGTGACGAACGCAGTGTGTTCGGTGTTGAATCGTTTTTCTTGAAGACGGCTACCACCCGCAATACCCACGAAGAGTCACGGGTCAGAGGCCCCTCGGCATGATAGAGCTCGAACAAGAAGATCCGATCCCACAGGGCGACCTGGCCCTGCAAATCACCGCACTCCCGCGCGAAACCAACGGCTTTGGCGATATTTTCGGCGGCTGGCTGGTCGCGCAGATGGATCTGGCCGGCACCGCCATGGCCAGCCGGGTGGCCGGTGGCCGCGTTGCCACTGTCGCCATCGATCGCATGGCGTTTCTCGTCCCGGTCGCGGTCGGCGCGCAGTTGTCCTTTTATACCCAGACCCTGGAAATCGGCCGCAGCTCGATCCAGATGATGGTCGAAGTGTGGAGCGATGACCCACTGTCCAGCGAATGGCGCAAGGTCACCGAAGCGGTTTTCGTTTTCGTCGCCATCGACGGCAGCGGTCGCACCCGTTCGGTGCCGCCACGCGCGCGTTAAACCTCGCGGCCGTTTTGCGGTCGATAGTCGTCCCCAGTGTCTGATCGAGAGTTGCCCATGAACACGCCCAACGTTGAAGCCGTGAAACAGGATGAACTGAACTGCTGGCGCATCCGCCACGGCAAGGCCGAAGTGCTGGTGGCCCAGCAAGGCGCGCACATCCTCAGTTATCAGATCGACGGCCAGCCGCCGATCATCTGGCTCAACGACAAGGCCGAGTTCAAGACCGGCAAAAGCATCCGCGCCGGCGTGCCGGTGTGCTGGCCGTGGTTCGGCAAATTCGAACGCAATCCGAGCAGCGTGCAGGCCATGTACACCGGCGAGCAGCCGGCCCCCGCGCACGGTCTGGTGCGGGCGATGGACTGGGAGTTGGGCAACATCGAATCAGAGGCTGACGGCATCAAGGTCGAATTCAAGCTGCCCTACCCGGAAGGTGGCCTGCCGGGCTGGCCCCACGAGGTCGATCTGACCCTGACCCTGCATCTGGCGGATCAACTGCATTACAGCCTGACCAGCCATAACCGGGGTACTGACAGCGTCACGCTGAGTCAGGCGCTGCACACCTATTTCGCCGTGAGTGACGTGCGTAATGTGCATGTCGACGGCGTGGCCGGGCTGAATTACATCGAGACCCTGGACGACTGGAACACGGCCAGCCAGAGCGGCGATCTGCATTTCGCCGGCGAGACCGACCGTATCTACCTCGACGTTCCGCCACAATTGAGCATCGTTGATCCGACCTGGGAACGACGCATCGTGCTGACCTCCACCGGCTCGCGCACTGCGGTGATCTGGAACCCATGGATCGACCGTGCCGCCGCCCTGCCGGACATGGACGACGACGGCTGGCAGCGCATGCTGTGCATCGAAACGGCGAATGTGATGGATGATCTGGTGACCCTGGCGCCGGGGGCGAGCCATACCATGGGTGTCAGCGTGGCCAGCAAACCGCTCTAAGCAACACCCGATAAAACTGTGGGAGCGAGCTTGCTCGCGAAAGCGTCGTATCAGTCAACATCAATGTGACTGAGAGACAGCATTCGCGAGCAAGCTCGCTCCCACAGTTGTTTTGTGTCGGTCCTACAGATCAGATTCCTGCACCACCCGCACCTTCTCCGCCTCCAGCGCATACGCCGCATCAGCGAGGTCATTGCTGACCTTCTCGATTTTCAGCGTGCCGGTCACCCACAGCGGTGTGTAGATATCGTCCAGCTTCAAACCCTTCGGATATCGCACCAGCACCAATTGATTGGACGGCGGTGGCGGTACGTGGATGCAGGCGCCCGGATACGGCACGAGGAAGAACAACGTGCTGCGGCCCTTGGCATCCGACTCAAGCGGCACCGGGTAACCACCGATGCGGATGTGTTTGTCATTCATCGACGCCACGGTTTTCGTCGAATACATCACCGCCGGCAGACCTTTGGCCTGCTTCATCCCGCCCTTCTCGGTGAAGGTGCCGGTGGCTTCGGGGGAGTTGTGGTCGATTTCCGGCATGGCCTCGAGGGCCTTTTGATCCGACTTGGGCATCAGTTCCAGCCAGTCGGTTTCCGGCAGTTCGCCGGCGTGGGCGAGATAGCTGCCCAGCAAGAGGAGAATCAACAGAAGACGGCGCATGAAGGTGCTCGGCAGACAAAGGAATGGACGGTGAGTCGCCGCGCATTCTAGCCCTCCCGGCCGCGCGGGCCGAGAGGGCTTGGTCGCTTTCGATCAGTTCTTTTTGATCAGACCGTAGATCACCAGCAACACGACAGCGCCGACCAGTGCGCCGAGGAAACCCGCGCCCTCGCCCGCCTGATAGATGCCCAGAGCCTGGCCGCCGTAGGTGGCTGCCAGCGAACCGCCGATACCGAGCAGGATGGTCATGATCCAGCCCATGCTGTCATCGCCCGGTTTCAGGAACCGAGCCAGCAGGCCGACGATCAAGCCGATAAAGATGGTTCCGATAATTCCCATGGCATTTCCCTCTGATTTGGTAGATATGCCAAAGCCTAGACAGACTTTGGCATCCTGCCATGAGAGAACGGCGGCCCCTGAATGGTTCCGCCGCGGCCACATGAAACTGGTTTACTCGGCGATCAGCGCTTGGACCTTGATGATCTGCGCTTGCAGCGTGGCCATGTCGGCGCAGCGCAGGTTGGCATGGCCGACCTTGCGTCCGGCCTTGAAAGCTTTGCCGTAGTGATGCAGATGGCAGTCTTCGATGGCGATGACTTTTTCCACCGGCGGCACTACACCGATGAAGTTGAGCATCGCGCTCTCGCCGACCTTGGCGGTCGAACCCAGCGGCAGGCCGGCCACGGCACGCAGGTGGTTTTCGAACTGGCTGCACTCGGCACCTTCGGTGGTCCAGTGCCCGGAGTTGTGCACGCGCGGGGCGATTTCGTTGGCTTTCAGGCCACCGTCGACTTCGAAGAACTCGAAAGCCATCACGCCGACGTAGTCGAGGTGCTTGAGCACACGGCTGGAATAATCTTCGGCTAGCGCCTGCAACGGGTGATCGGTGCTGGCCACCGACAGCTTGAGGATGCCGCTGTCGTGGGTGTTGTGCACCAGCGGATAGAACTTCGTTTCACCATCGCGGGCACGCACGGCGATCAGCGACACTTCGCCGGTGAATGGCACGAAGCCCTCCAGCAGGCAGGCAACGCTGCCCAGTTCGGCGAACGTACCGGCAACATCTTCCGGCTTGCGCAGGACTTTCTGGCCCTTGCCGTCATAACCCAGGGTGCGGGTTTTCAGCACGGCCGGCAGACCGATGGAAGCGACGGCGGCGTCCAGGTCGGCTTGCGACTGGATGTCGGCGAAGGCCGGGGTCGGAATGCCGAGGTCTTTGAACATGCTCTTTTCGAACCAGCGGTCACGAGCAATGCGCAGGGCTTCGGCGCTCGGGTAGACCGGCACGAATTGCGAAAGAAACGCCACGGTTTCGGCCGGGACGCTTTCGAATTCGAAGGTCACCAGATCGACTTCATCGGCCAGTTGGCGCAGATGATCCTGATCGCCGTAATCGGCCCGCAGGTGTTCGCCCAACGCAGCGGCGCAAGCGTCCGGCGCAGGGTCGAGAAAAGCGAAGTTCATGCCCAGCGGAGTGCCCGCCAGAGCCAACATGCGACCCAACTGGCCGCCACCGATTACACCGATCTTCATCTCAACAACCTCAGGCAATACGTGGGTCTGGATTGTCCAGGACGCTGTCTGTCTGCTCGGCACGGAAGGTTTTCAGTACCGCATGAAATTGCGGGTGCTTGGCGCCGAGGATGCTCGCCGAGAGCAGGGCGGCGTTGATTGCGCCGGCCTTGCCGATGGCCAGGGTGGCGACCGGAATGCCCGCCGGCATCTGCACGATCGACAGCAGCGAATCGACGCCCGAGAGCATGGCCGACTGCACCGGCACGCCCAGCACCGGCAGGTGGGTCTTGGCCGCACACATGCCTGGCAAGTGGGCGGCGCCACCGGCACCGGCGATGATCACCTCGATGCCGCGGCTTTCAGCCTCTTCGGCGTACTGGAACAGCAGATCCGGGGTGCGGTGGGCGGAAACCACCTTGACCTCGTACGGGATGCCGAGCTTTTCCAGCATATCGGCGGTGTGGCTAAGGGTGGACCAATCGGACTTGGAGCCCATGATCACGCCAACCAGTGCACTCATCGTCGCGCCTCTTCTCTCTGGAGCGCCCGCAGGCGCGTCATAAAACAACAAGCCACGCAGGTTGCGTGGCTTGATTGTACGAAAAATGGCCGGACGTGCCGGCCGAAGGCCGCGCAGTATACCGCAAAGAAAGCAATAAACAGCCCCCGAAACGACCATCTGTCAAATGAGCGAAACGCCCGGTTTTATTGACCTTGAGGTCAGCGAAAGAACAGCGCAAAAATCCCCCTGTGGGAGCGAGCCTGCTCGCGAAAGCGTTGTGTCAGACGATACCTCAGGGCCTGACACTGCGCATTCGCGAGCAGGCTCGCTCCCACATTCGATCTTCATCAGCTTCAAGCGCTTTGTGCGGCGCCGCCTTCAAGCTTGCGCCACAGCAACCGCACGTTGGCCTTGCGCACCAGGGCGCAGCGGTACAGGCGGATCTCCAGCGGCACATGCCACTGCGGGCCGCCGCACACCACCAGTTCACCGCGAGCCAGTTCGGCGCGCACACTCAATTGCGGCACCCAGGCGATGCCGAGGCCTTCCAGCGCCATGCTTTTCAGGCTGTCGGCCATCGCGGTTTCGTAGATCGTGGTGAAGCGCAACTGGCGCTGGCGCAACAATCCATTCACCGAACGCCCAAGAAACGCACCGGCGCTGTACGCCAGCAACGGCACGCTCGCCTCGCCTTCCAGATCGAACAGCGGTTTGCCATCCAGATCTGCCGCGCACACCGGCAGCATTTCGGTCTGGCCCAAATGCAGCGACGGGAAGATTTCCGGGTCCATCTGCATCGCCGAATCCGGGTCGTAGAACGCCAGCATCAGATCGCAGCCACCTTCACGCAAAGCGTGCACGGCGTCGCCAACGTTGGTCGCCACCAGCCGCGTGGCGATGTTCAGCCCTTCGTTGCGCAACTGGGCGATCCAGCGCGGGAAAAAGCCCAGCGCCAGCGAGTGTGCCGCCGCCACCTGCATCACCTCGCCCTGCCCGCCTTCCAGATGATGCAGATGGCGCAGCACTTCGCCGAGCTGTTCGACCACTGTGCGCGCGGTCACCAGAAACAACTGCCCCGCCGCCGTCAGTTCGACCGGCGTGCGCGAGCGATTTACCAAGGTCAGCCCCAGCGCCGCTTCGAGGCTGCGGATCCGCCGGCTGAACGCCGGCTGGGTCACGAAGCGCCGTTCGGCCGCCTGCGAGAAGCTGCGGGTGGCGGCCAGGGCACTGAAGTCCTCGAGCCATTTGCTTTCCAGATTCATCACGTCCTCCCGGACACGCACCAAAACAGGTCACACGTCTGCCGCACAGGCGGCGTCACACGGGCATTATGCCGAATGTGCATAGGGCAGTGCTGAACAGCATTGGCCCAAAAATCCCCACAAGCCTAGCATTCGCAGCGTTCCGGCACAGACCGGGTCCTTATCGAGATGATTTCTATCATGTCCTCCGCTGCATCTTTCCGCACAGAAACCGACCTGCTTGGCGCCCTCGAAGTACCGGCCCATGCGTATTACGGCATCCAGACCCTGCGAGCGGTGAACAATTTCCGCCTCTCGGGCGTTCCGATTTCGCATTACCCGAAACTGGTTGTGGGCCTGGCGATGGTCAAACAGGCCGCCGCTGACGCCAACCGCGAGCTGGGTCACCTGAGCGAAGCCAAGCACGCTGCCATCAGCGAAGCCTGTGCCCGATTGATCCGCGGCGATTACCACGAAGAGTTCGTGGTCGACATGATTCAAGGTGGCGCCGGCACCTCCACCAACATGAACGCCAACGAAGTGATCGCCAACATTGCTCTGGAAGCGATGGGCCACGAGAAAGGCGAGTACCAGTACCTGCACCCGAACGACGACGTGAACATGGCGCAGTCGACCAACGACGCCTACCCGACGGCGATCCGCCTGGGTCTTCTGCTGGGTCACGACGCGCTGCTGGCCAGCCTCGACAGCCTGATTCAGGCGTTCGCGGCCAAGGGTAAAGAGTTCGACCACGTCCTGAAAATGGGCCGTACCCAGCTGCAAGACGCCGTGCCGATGACCCTCGGCCAGGAATTCCGCGCGTTCGCCACCACCATGGGCGAAGACCTCGCGCGTCTGAAGACGCTGGCCCCGGAGCTGCTGACCGAAGTCAACCTGGGCGGCACCGCGATCGGCACCGGCATCAACGCCGACCCGCGCTATCAGGCACTGGCTGTTCAACGTCTGGCTTTGATCAGCGGCCAACCGCTGGTACCGGCCGCCGACCTGATCGAAGCGACCTCCGACATGGGCGCCTTCGTGCTGTTCTCAGGCATGCTCAAGCGCACTGCGGTCAAGCTGTCGAAGATCTGCAACGACCTGCGCCTGCTGTCCAGCGGCCCACGCACCGGCATCAATGAAATCAACCTGCCGGCGCGTCAGCCAGGCAGCTCGATCATGCCCGGCAAGGTCAACCCGGTGATCCCGGAAGCCGTGAACCAGGTCGCGTTCCAGGTCATCGGTAACGACTTGGCGCTGACCATGGCAGCCGAAGGCGGCCAGCTGCAACTGAACGTGATGGAGCCGCTGATCGCTTTCAAGATCCTCGATTCGATCCGCCTGCTGCAACGCGCCATGGACATGCTGCGCGAGCACTGCATCGTCGGCATCACCGCCAACGAAGCGCGCTGCCGCGAACTGGTCGAGCATTCGATCGGTCTGGTCACCGCACTGAACCCGTACATCGGCTACAAAAACGCCACCCGCATCGCCCGTATCGCCCTTGAAAGCGGCCGCGGCGTGCTGGAACTGGTGCGCGAAGAAGGTCTGCTCGACGAAGCCATGCTCGCCGACATCCTGCGCCCGGAAAACATGATTGCCCCGCGTCTGGTTCCGCTCAAAGCCTGAGCCGACGCGAACTTGTAGCACCGCTCACCAGGTCGAGGGACTAGACACCTCTCACCTTTTGAGGGCTTGGGGATTTTGTCCCCGAGCCCTTTTTTTTAACTGTTTGATCCTGAAACCCGAACGTAGAGGACTGAACAATATGCAGGTGAGCCCTTGTGGCAAGGGGATTTATCCCCGTTGGGCTGCGAAGCGGCCCCGATACCAACAATAAGGATGTACCAGAAACACCGCGTGCAATGGTTTACGACTGCTTCGCAGCCGAACGGGGATAAATCCCCTCGCCACAAACGCCAAGTGTTTCAAAGCTTCGTTTCGTCGCTTGCACCACTACCGTGCAGACGGGCGCGCCACTGATCGGTATAGTGCCGCCCCTCTTCGCGTGAGCGGTCGTCGGTAACGAGGCCATCACCCATGCGAAACCCGAACTAATAACAAAACCCGCGATATGGATCCGGGACGAAACCTTCGCCTCACCCGTCGTGCCGCGTGCATGCCGGTGTAACACGATGTTTCTCCGATCCAGCATTTGCACCCACAAAAAACAGCGAGGATAAATCCATGCTCGAAGTCATCAACGACTTCCTCTCAGGGAAAGTACTGATCGTGCTCATTGTCGGGCTCGGTAGCTACTTCACGATTCGCTCGCGTTTCGTTCAACTGCGTCATTTCTTCCACATGTTCGCGGTGTTCCGCGACAGCCTCAAAGGCAGCGCCGGGCAGCTCAGCTCGTTTCAGGCCTTGATGCTCAGCCTCGCCGGCCGCGTCGGTGCAGGCAACATTGCCGGTGTTGGCATCGCCGTGACCCTCGGTGGTCCGGGTGCGGTGTTCTGGATGTGGGTAACCGCACTGGTCGGCATGTCCAGCAGCTTCTTCGAGTGCACCCTGGCCCAGGTCTACAAGCGCGCGGATGGCGACGGCCTGTACCGTGGCGGTCCGGCCTACTACATCCAGCACGGGCTCAAGCTCAAAGGCATGGCGATAGTCTTCTCCGTTCTGCTGCTGGTCACCTACGGCTTCGCCTTCATCGGCCTGCAGTCCTACACCGTGACCCACTCGCTGCAGAACGCCTTTGACTTCAACCCACAACACACCGGTATCGTCCTCGCGGTGCTGCTGGCCATCACCTTTATCGGCGGCATCAAGCGCATCGCTTCGGTCTCCGACCTGCTGGTGCCGATCAAGACCCTGGCCTACATCGGCGTGACCCTGTACGTGATCGGCACCCAGATCGAACACGTGCCGGCCATGCTGGAAACCATCTTCAAGAGCGCCTTCGGCCTCGACCCGGCCTTTGCCGGCCTGCTCGGCAGTGCCATTGTCATGGGCGTGAAGCGTGGCGTGTTCGCCAACGAGGCGGGTCTGGGCAGTGCGCCGAACGTCGCCGCCGTCGCCGCCGTCAAGCACCCGGGCGCGCAGGGAGTGGTCCAGGCTTTCAGCGTGTTCCTCGACACCTTCGTGATCTGCACCTGCACCGCGCTGCTGATCCTGCTGTCGGGCTTCTACACCCCGGGCTTCGAAGGTGACGGCATCGTCCTGACCCAGAACTCGCTGGCTGCCGTGGTCGGTGACTGGGGTCGCATGTTCGTCAGCGTCGCGCTGTCGCTGTTCGTCTTCACCTGCATCCTCTACAACTACTACCTGGGCGAGAACAGCTTGCAGTTCCTCAGCCGCAACCGCGCCCTGCTGATGCTGTTCCGCGGCCTGGTGCTGGCGCTGGTGGTGTGGGGTTCGATGCAGGACCTGACGACAGTGTTCGCCTTCGCCGACATCACCATGACCTGTCTGGCCTTCGTCAACCTCGTGGCCCTGGCCATGCTGTTCAAGGTCGGCCTGCGGGTGATGCGCGACTACGATGAGCAGCGTCGCGCCGGCGTCAAACAGCCAGTGTTCGATTCGAGCAAATTCGCCGACCTGGATCTGGATCGCAACGCCTGGCCGGTCAACCCGCCAGCAGCGGCGGGCCAGACTGAAACTGCGCCGCAAGGCGTACCTGCAGCGCAACGCTGACAGGTGAATGACGGGCGCATCCCCTGCGCCCGTCAGTTATTGTGATGCAATAACTTGCAGGAGTGAGCCTGCTCGCTCCTGCAAGGCCCTCATCGTTTCGGAGAATCCTATGAGCTCGTCGACCTATCCCGCCGCTCAACACGTCATGGTGCTCTACACCGGTGGCACCATCGGCATGCAGGCCAGCGCCAACGGGCTGGCCCCGGCGTCCGGTTTCGAAGCGCGGATGCGCGACTACCTGCACAGCCAGCCTGAGCTGGTAGTGCCGCAGTGGCAGTTTCGGGAAATGTCTCCGCTGATCGACAGCGCCAACATGACCCCGGCCTACTGGCAGCAACTGCGCGAAGCGGTGGTCGATGCCGTGGACGTGCAAGGCTGCGACAGCGTGCTGATCCTGCACGGCACCGACACGCTGGCGTACAGCGCGGCGGCGATGAGTTTTCAGTTGCTCGGCCTACATGCCCGCGTGTGTTTCACCGGCTCGATGTTGCCGGCGGGCGTGACCGACAGCGATGCCTGGGAAAACCTCGGCGGCGCGCTGGTCGCCCTCGGCCAGGGCCTGGCGCCGGGCGTGCATTTGTACTTCCACGGTGAACTGCTGGCGCCGACCCGCTGCGCGAAAGTGCGCAGCTTCGGCCGCCATCCGTTCAAACGCCTGGAGCGTCAGGGCGGTGGTGTGAAGGCGCCTTCGATTCCAGTCGCGCTGAACTACAACCAGCCGAAGCAACTGGCGAAAGTCGCGGTGTTGCCGCTGTTTCCCGGGATCAGTGCCGAGGTTCTCGACGGTCTGCTCGACAGCGGCATTCAAGGTCTGGTGCTGGAATGCTACGGCAGCGGGACCGGGCCGAGCGACAATCCAGAGTTCCTCGTCAGCCTTGGCCGCGCACGGGATAACGGCGTGGTGGTGGCTGCAGTGACGCAATGCCATGAAGGTGGGGTCGAGCTGGATATCTACGAGGCTGGCAGCCGCTTGCGTGGGGTCGGCGTGTTGTCCGGTGGCGGCATGACGCGCGAGGCGGCGTTCGGCAAGTTGCATGGTTTGCTGGGGGCCGGGCTGGAAACGGCTGAAGTGCGTCGATTGATCGAACTGGATTTGTGTGGTGAGTTGATCTGAGCACGGCGCTGGATTGCCCCTCACCCTAACCCTCTCCCAGAGGGAGAGGGAACTGATCGTAGTGTCTTGCGCTATACACCGACCTGATAAACAGTGTCGATTACGGATTCGGCGGCGGTGTCTCACGTCGGTGTATTTCTGCAATATCCCCCGTTCGGCCCCCTCTCCCTCTGGGAGAGGGCTGGGGTGAGGGCCTGCGGCATGCAACTTGCTGCGTTCCAGCCACCTCCAGGCTGGAAGATCCCATGCTCCACTCCCACCTCACCACCCTCAACGCGGTCTCGCTGATCCTCAACACGTTCAAGGCCGAAGGCCTGTCGAGTGAGGCGCTGCTGGCTGGCAGCGGCATCGTGGCGGCCGATCTGCAGCGTGCCGATACGCGCATCACCACCCATCAAGAGATGCAGGTCTGCACCAACGCGGTCGCGCTCAAACGTGACATCGGCCTTGAGTTGGGCCGGCGCATGCACGTGTCCTGTTACGGCATGCTCGGTTACGCCCTGCTGACCTGTGCCACCTTCGGTGACGCTTTGCGTCTGGCGATCCGTTATCCGGCGCTGTTGGGCACGTTGTTCGAACTGAGCCTGGAAGACGATGGCGAGCAGGTCTGGTTCGTCGCTGCTGATTACCGTGAAAGCCCGGCGATGGCGGTGTTCAACGCCGAATTCTGTCTGGTGTCACTGAAAGTCATCTGCGACGACTTGCTCGGCCATCCGCTGCCGCTGCGCGCCACGCGCTTCGAACATGCAGCGCCGGACTATCGCGACAGCTACGCCGAACCCTTCGACTCGCCGCTGCACTTTTCGGCCAAGGACAACGCCTTCGCCTTCGACCGCCACTGGCTCGAGCAGCCGCTGCCGCTGGCCGACGCGATCACCCATCAGGCGATGGCAGAGCGCTGCCGCAAACAGAATCTGGAGTTCACCGGACGCCAGGCCTGGCTGGGGCGGATTCGGCAGTTGCTCAGCGCACAATTGAATGCCGCGCCGGGACTGGAAGGTCTGGCACAGCAGATGAAGTGCTCACCGCGCACCCTGCGTCGGCATTTGAAAGACATGGGCAGCAGCTATCAGGAACTGCTCGATGAACTGCGCTTCGAACGGGCCAAGCAGATGTTGTGTGAGGATCAGCTGCCGATCTATCGGATCGCCGAGACGCTGGGCTTCAGCGAGACCGCGAGTTTCCGCCATGCGTTTGTGCGCTGGAGCGGCGTGGCGCCGAGTCAGTTCAGACCGCATTGATGGCTGCTCCAGGCATGAGCCTGCATGAACAAGGGGCGAATTTCGGTCAGAGGTTTTGGCCATATCTATCCCCTTTTGGCCGCTCCCGACGTTCTCCGATTCAACTTGCGCCGCAACACTGAAGACCACCGAATCAGCCTTGCGGAGAACAACAAATGCTGACGATCTACTCAGACGATCACCACTTGCACCATGGCCGCTGCGAACTCATCGATGGCCAGCTCAAGCCGTGCTTCGAGATGCCGTCGCGTGCCGACCATGTGCTGCAACGCGTGCACAAGCAAAACCTCGGTGCGGTCGAAGCGCCGAAGGATTTCGGCCTGGAGCCGATCGCGCGCATTCACAGCCGCGGCTATCTGGAGTTTTTCAAAGGTGCATGGCAGCGCTGGACCGAGTTCAACACTGACGGCGACTTGCTGCCTTACACCTGGCCGGCGCGCACCCTGCGTGCGATCAAACCGACCAGCCTGCATGGCCAGCTCGGTTATTACAGCTTCGACGGCGGCGCGCCGATTACCGCCGGCACCTGGCAAGCGGCCTACAGCGCAGCGCAAGTGGCCCTTACCGCGCAGGCTGAAATCCAGCGTGGCGCACGCGCGGCCTTCGCCCTGTGCCGTCCGCCGGGACATCACGCCGCCAGCGACTTGATGGGCGGTTATTGCTACCTCAACAACGCCGCCATCGCCGCTCAGGCCTTTCTCGATCAGGGCCACAAGAAAGTCGCGATTCTTGACGTCGACTACCACCATGGCAACGGCACTCAGTCGATTTTCTACGAACGCAGCGATGTCCTGTTCACTTCGATCCACGGCCACCCGGAAGCGGAGTTTCCGTTCTTCCTCGGCTATGACGACGAGCGCGGCGAAGGTGCCGGTGAAGGTTTCAATTTCAACTATCCACTGCCGGCCGGTTCCGGCTGGGATGTGTGGAGCGCGGCGCTGGATCAGGCCTGCGACGAGATCGCTCGCTATGGCGCCGACATCATCGTCGTCTCCCTCGGCGTCGACACGTTCAAGGACGACCCGATCTCGCAGTTCAAACTCGACAGCCCGGATTATCTGGCCATGGGCAAACGCATCGCCGCCCTCGGCAAGCCGACCCTGTTCGTCATGGAAGGTGGCTACGCGGTGGAGGAAATCGGCATCAACGCGCTGAACGTGCTGGAAGGTTTTGAACAATGAAAAAGCGAC
The DNA here is from genome assembly GCF_054871425.1 of Pseudomonas glycinis. Lineage (NCBI taxonomy): Bacteria > Pseudomonadati > Pseudomonadota > Gammaproteobacteria > Pseudomonadales > Pseudomonadaceae > Pseudomonas > Pseudomonas glycinis. The sequence continues at coordinate 550,175 of NZ_JBTYHF010000002.1, forward strand.
TGATCGCCTCGGCGCTGTGCGCGGCTCTGCTCAGCGCTGGCGCCTACGCCGAAGAACGCACGCTGCGCGTCTATAACTGGTTCGACTACATCACGCCCAAGGCGCTGGACGACTTCAAGGTACAGAACAGCCAGACCAAACTGATCTACGACATCTTCGACACCAACGAAGCGCTCGAGGCCAAGCTGCTCACCGGCAACTCCGGCTATGACGTGGTGGTGCCGTCCAACGTGTTCCTCGCCAAGCAGATCGAGGCCGGGGTGTTCCAGCCGCTGGATCGCAGCAAACTGCCGAACTGGAATCACCTTGATCCGAAACTGATGAAGCTGATCGAGGCCAACGACCCGGGGAACAAGTTCGCCGTGCCATACATGTACGGCACCATCCTGATTGGTTTCAACCCGGCCAGGATCAAGGCGGCCCTGGGCGACAACGCGCCCGTGGACAGTTGGGACCTGATCTTCAAAGAGGAAAACATCAGCAAGCTCAAGCAGTGCGGCGTCGCCCTGCTCGACTCGCCGTCGGAGATTCTGCCGCTGGCTCTGCAACACCTCGGCCTCGACCCCAACAGCGAGAAGCCGGCGGATTACGCCAAGGCCGAAGCGCTGCTGATGAAGATCCGCCCTTACGTGACGTATTTCCATTCCTCCAAGTACATGGCTGACATTGCCAACGGCGACATCTGCGTGGCCGTCGGTTATTCCGGCAGCTTCTCGCAAGCGGCCAACCGCGCCAAGGAAGCGAAAAACGGCGTGGTGGTCGATATGCGTTTGCCGAAAGAAGGCGCGCCGATCTGGTTCGACATGCTCGCCATTCCCAAGGGCGCGAAGAACACCGAGGACGCCTACACCTTCATCAACTATCTGCTGCAACCGGCGGTGATTGCTCCGGTCAGCGACTTTGTCGGTTATCCAAACCCGAACAAGGACGCCACCGGCCTGGTCGATCCAGCCATTCGCAACAACCCGAACCTGTACCCGACCGATGCGGCAATGAGCACGCTCTACACCTTGCAGCCGCTGCCTCGGGATGCCGAACGCGCACGCACGCGGGCCTGGACGAAAATCAAGTCCGGGACCTGAAACCGGCTCGTTTGCCGAAGACCCGCCGAGGCGGGTCTTTTTTTTGCCTGGCAGCTTTATCTACCGCACGGGTCGCTGTCGCGCCTTTTAACTTGACCTGCTCCGCCGCCCTCGCGGCGTCCCGACAGAGCAGGAAACCACCATGACCGCCATTCCCAAAGCCAGTGCCGTCGATATCGTGACTCAGCTGGTTACCGGCCCCTCGCTGCAAGAAGTTGCATCAAAAACGCTGCGCGAAGCCCTCAAGACGTTGTATCCGAATCTCGACATAGACCCGCGTCTGGCGATGGTCGTGCAACCCACCTGGGCCATTGTGGAGGGTCGAGTGGTACCCGACGGGTATCAGGCTGGATCGCTGACCAACGCCCTGGTGCGGCTCGGCCTGTCCGGTACCACGGTGACGTACCTCGATGGTGAGCATTACCTGACCCTGCAACCCGGCGTGCCCGCCCCTGCGCATCTGCCGGTGAAGATCGATGCGATCGGCCTGTTGCTCAACGAACTGGCACCGCTGCTGTTCATCGCCTACAAGGAACAGCACGTCGACTACTGGGACGAGTTCACCTATCCCGGGCAACCACGCTGGCAGCAATTGTCCGAGGCACTGCGCAACCTGTGGAACGTCGATGCCAGCGTCGGCTGGGATGCCGATGAAATCGCCATGGCCCAGGCGATTTTCAAACAGCCCGACCCGCAACAACGCCTGGCCCCCGCCCCGTACTCGGCAAAGGCATATCTGATTGATCTCGATCGGGGGAACGCCGACACGCAAAGCCACTTGACCCTGCTCGACGCCGCAGTGTTGGTCGGCAGCATCGCAGACCGTACGTTGATTCTCACCCACGCGATTACTCAGGGCTTTCAGCGTTTCGATTCACTGGAGGAACTCGGCGAGGCTCTGCTGCGGATATATGGCGCAAACGCCACGGGCGAAGATCTCAAGTGGCGGCTGGTCGAACCCCAGGGCAATTTCTTCGACCAGCAGGCCTGCACCCTGATTTCCCTGGAAGCGGATGCCTTGGGCAAAATCAGTTTTTTTCAGGACTCCCCTGATAAACGCGTCTATCCGCATACCGGCACGGCCGGCAAACCGGCACAACCGACACCGCGCCTCGAAGCGCACTTCGAGCGTTTACAGCCGATGCTTCCGGACTGGCTGAACGACGCCTTGCCCATCGATCAGACACGTTACAGCCGGCACCTGCTGGACCTGACGACGCTGCAGCACGAGAACAACGGCAAATCCTTTCAGAACGAAATCACCAGCCTGCAGGCGTTCACTCGGGCAGCGCTGATCAAACAGATTCTCAAGGAGCAGCCCGACGCCAAAGACGTGAACATCGACAACATCGAAATCACCATCACCAGTCTCGTGGTCTGGGGCACGTTTGTGTTGCCGGGAAATACTCAGACTCAGACATGGACGCTGACCGAGCTTGCCCTGCAAAACCTCGCCGGCCTGCCCTTGGGCAACAAGACTGTGCGGTACAAGGATGGCAGCCCGGTACCCGAGTGGATGAGCGCGACTTTTCTGGAGAAGCTGGTCAGCGCCGTCGACATTGGCAAGACCTACCCGGCGCATCTCAAGGCCGTACTGATAGACGACTCAGTGCAAGCGTCACGGTTGGAAAGGCTCTATACCAGTCAGCTACGCGTCGAGCTGCCATTGCTGGCGTTGCAGCACAAGATCCAGGGCAGAGCCGGCATTGACGAATCGGGTTATCGATACGTGGTTGCCGCATTGGCCACGACTGACGCAGAACGCTACGTCGATGGTGAGGAAATCGTCATTCGCCCATTGGCGTTCGTGGCCCATCGCAGCCGCTCCACCGCAGACACTGTCGACAACATGTATGTCATAGGCCCGCGCGATGCCGACAAAGGGCCGTGCGTGCTGTATCGACCGTTGTTCGACAAGGCTCTGCTGCAATATCCGGGATTTGCCAATCTGCTCTTTGCGATCCAGCATTCGCGACATCTGCGCGATTCGGTACTGGCCTGGTTGCCGGACGATGTGCGCTTCAATTACAGCCAGTTCGTCTTCACCGCCAGGCTGCCCTCGGTGTGGACGATCCCGCAACTGATGATCAACCCGACCACAGCACTGGACATGTCCGGCGCGGTCGCGCTGGGCACTCAGGTGATCGCCAGCGATGTCCTCGCCACCCTGCACGAACGCAACGTCAAGGCGCTTGTCACTCAAGCCGACCGGCAATCGGTATCCGATGCAGAAGCACGCTGGGCCTCGCTGAAACAGGGTGGCTGGGTGATGCTCAATGCCGCACTGCCGTTTCTGGGCCGCAGCGTAGGTACAGCGGCGTGGATCTGGCAGATCATGGATGATCTGCAGGAAATCACCGACGGCGCCAACGAGCAATCGGCGAAAGTCGCCTGGACGGCCATCGCCGATATCCTCCTGGCGCTGGGCATGGTGCTCGCCCATCGTGCGGCAATGGGTGATGCGCCATCGACGCCCGTGGCCACAACGCTCGAAGAGGACACAGCAACGAGCAAACCTGCCGCCAGAATCGTCAAAGCGCTGCGCCAGCCGGACATCACCGGCCCGCAATTGACCGAAGCCCATGGCACATCGATTGACAGCATCACGGCGCTGAAACGATCCCCGTTGGCCCTCGCCAAGCTGTTGGATACGTTCAACCTCGCCAAGCCCAAAGGGCTTGGCGCTGCCACCAGAGAGGGTGCGCAGCGAGGCCTCTACGCCCACGCAGACAAATGGTACGCCCGCGTCGGTGAACGCTGGTTCGAAGTCGCGCGCAACGCGCATGGCGATGTGCACATCGTCGATACGCGTCAGCCCACCCGACCTGCCGGACCCAGGCTGGCCTATACCGCCAACGGCCAGTGGGTAATCGATCTGCGCTTGCGTCTGCGCGGCGGCGGATTGGAAGAAGGTCGCCAAGCCGCGCAAGGCATAAGAACCAAGGAGGTGGCCATATTGGCCGAGCAGATTACTGCATTCGATTTGACGATGGAGAGCAAAGGGAGCCGTCTCGATGCAGACCGCAACAGCCTGCACGATGCCCCTGCGCAGGCACGTGAGCAAGCGCTTGCGCAGTACCTTGCCACGCTCGATTCACAGCACAACGAATATGCCGCAAACATTAAGCTGATCAAGAAACTCAACTGCAAGCAATCCATTCCCAACTACCGCACGGTAATGCCGGAGCGGTTGGACATGCAGTTGTTTCTGGGACAGGAGTGGCTGAGTAATAACGCTTCGGATTACCAGCAGCGGGTACTGGCGGTGCAGGCGATACTCGACGACGAACTGCGCAGCGAATCGCAGGCAGCCACCTCTGCGTTCGAACAGTTGAACGATGTCACTCAAACCATTATCGAGAAAATGGAGTCGGCTGAAGCCTGCATGAAGGAGCTCACCAGGCTGGGACCGGATGGCTTTGATATAAAGCAGAAATACAACATCAGCCTTGCGCCCTACCCGCTGGATGATCTGAAGACTTTGCAGATCAGTCTCGGCCAGTACACCTGCATCAAGCCCGGCGATTCCACCGCTCATGTCGAGGCACAACAAGCGCTGGCCGGTCTGTTCGAAGATGCTGCGCTGAACGTTCAGAGTTCACGGGACCTGAGCGCCGATGAAAGCCTCAGTGATCTGCGCATACGCATCGACGCCCTGAGCCAGGTGAGCGAACAGTTTGCTTCCGTGGACAAGCGATTCGATGACCTGGCGAGTGAATATTCCGAACACATACACACGGAGCGACTCAAGCAGTTGCAGGCGCGCGTGGCCGCATTCAAGGAAAGCGCCGACAATCGACTCGCCGATCTGTTGCGCTACCGGCATTTACTGGTGCCGCAAGCCGGTCCGTCGAGACCTTCCCCGTCATCTTCGAATCGGCAGATCATCAAGACGCGCAACAAGGGCATCCTGGTCGGCGAACGGAAAAAAAGCCTCGACGGCAAAGACACCGATCTGGTCGAGGTCAGTACAGCACTGACGAGAGTCATCGCGACATTCAAGGAGGAGTCGCCAGGTATCTGGGTCGAACAGAATGCACGGCCGGCACCGTCGCTAAAAGCCCGGCCCAACCTCAACAACAGCATCAGCGCAGGGCAGGCCTTGATCGACGGGCTGGCGGCGTTCCATCGGCGCATCGAGGCGCGCCTCAAACGCGGCTCGCGCATTCCGGTGGAAGTCGAAGAGGAATACCACAACCACGCCGCCCTGTTGCGCAAGGCCGGTGCCGCCATCGATGAAGCGTTGACGGTGAGTAACCTCACCGCAGCTCTGCATGAACCGTCCGAAACGCTCAACCACAAGCTCGACGCTGCGGCTACGACGCTGGAGGAAAAGGGCACCAGCACGCGAATCCGTCTGGTCAAGCAACAACTACCAACAGCCGCCGGGGTCGAGTGGCTCAAGGACAAGGGCGAAGTGAACATTTCGAAAACCCTGACCCGACGGCGCCTGAGGCGCCATAAGAATGACTTCCTCGACGAGTATCAGATTCGTGATGCGCATACCGACAAGGTCCTCTGCTATGCGCATTTCCATTACAGCAGCGCCGACGCGCCCGATGGCGCATTTTTGCGTGGACACATGAAGACAGTTGCCCAGCACCGCCTCGGAGGCACCTCTGAAATAACCGATGTGGATAATCAGAGGCTGATCGAAATCCATCGCAGCGAAATTTCCAGTCGCAGCGCCGAAACGCTGTTCTTCAATCTCGCCAAGCCTGCCGCAGACGCGACAGCGCCGCTTTGATTGCTGGCTCTGGTACAGCAGCGAACCCCAACACCAGGCCGGCGCGCTTATCCATGGGCGTAGTCGAATCGGGGAGCCAGTAGCTGCTCAGGCCGTTGATTTCGACATCGACCTCAGCGGCCTGAGCGATCAATTGCTGCTCGCGCTCGATGCTGTCCACGGCGACGGTCAAGTGCAGCCCGGCCGGCACGGCGGGCAGTTGACCGACGCCGGCGACCGTCGGCCAGCCTTCGAGCAGGCAGTTGCGTCGGCTCAGCGCAGCCCGGCGCATGCGGCGGATATGCCGCTGGAAATGCCCGGCGGCCATGAATTCGGCCATCACCGCTTGCGTGCTGACCTCCGAGTGCCGCACATCGACGGCGCGGCGTTGCGCGAACGCCTCGACCAGCGCGGGCGGCAGCACCAGATAGCCCAGGCGCAACGCCGGAAAAGCGACCTTGCCGAACGTACCGACGTAGAGCACACGCCCCTGACGATCAAGTGCCGCCAACGGTGCCAGCGGTGCGCCGGTGTAGCGATACTCGCCGTCGTAATCATCCTCGACGATCCAGCCGCCGACACGTTCGGCCCAGGCGAGCAACTCCAGACGCCGGGCCAGGCTCATCACCACACCGGTCGGGTACTGATGAGACGGCGTCACGTAAGCCACTCGACAATCGCTGAGCTGAGCCATGGCGCTGCAATCGATGCCGTCGCTGTCCACCGCCACCCCATGCAATTTCGCCCCCGCTACAGCGAAGGCATGCCCGGCGGCGCGATAGCCCGGATTCTCGATCGCCACACCGTCCCCAGGCTCGACCAGCAGCTGTGCACAAAGGCTGATGCCCTGCTGCGCGCCACTGGTGATCACAATTTGCTCAGCCGTGCACTGCATGCCCCGCGAGCTGCGCAAATACGCAGCAATCATGCCGCGCAGCCGCGCGTCACCGGCCGGGTCGCCGTAACACAGCTGTTGCAGATCCGGTTTACGCCAGAAAGCCGCGTTGAGCTTGGCCCAGACCTCGAACGGATACAGATCGAATGCAGGCACACCCACCCGAAAAGCACGCGGCGGACCGCTCGGTGGTCGCGGCAAATGATGCTTTTCAATGCAGGAAAATCCGTCGCTGTGGATAACTTTGCTGGATGAATTTACAGGTAAATCCAGCCAATTTGTGGATAAGGCTGTGGGTAAGGCTGTTGACAAGCCTGTGGATGAATTTGTGGATAGTTTTTTCTCAGGCGTGGATGCCTGAGCCAATTGCGCCACGTAAGTACCGTCGCCAACGCGCCCTTCGATAAAGCCCTCGGCATACAACTGATCGTAGGCGCGCACCACGCTGTTGCGGGAAATGCCCAGCGCCGAGGCCAGGTCTCGGCTGGCCGGCAATCGCGTGCCACTGGCCAGACGTCCATCCAGCACCCTCAGGCGCAGAGCCTGATAGAGCTGGCGGCTCAGGCCCTGACGGCGATCAAGCTCTATACCGGCCGGGTTGAAGGGCATCGACAAGGGTGGCAGATCAGGCATGGCGAATGGACCTATGAAATGGCTCAGCAATGGCTCTTACAACGGACCAATAGCCTGCCTAGGATGCAGGCATTCGCCAAGGAAAATCTGTCCATGTACACGCCACGCGCCTTTGCCATCGAAGACTTGTCCCAACTGCACGAACTGATCCTCGCCACGCGCCTGGCCATTCTGGTCAGCCACGGCGAAAGCGGCCTGCAAGCCAGCCACGTGCCGGTGCTGCTGCATCGCGAACAGGGCGAATACGGCACGCTCTACGGCCATCTGGCCAAGGCCAATCCGCAGTGGAAAGACCTGCGTGACGGCGCCGAGGCCATGCTGATCTTTGCCGGACCAGACGCCTACGTCAGCCCAAGCTTGTATCCGAGCAAGGCCGAGCACGGCAAGGTCGTGCCGACCTGGAACTACATCGCCGTGCACGCCTACGGCCAGGCTGAGACCTTCAGCGATGGCGGCCGCTTGCTCGACATTGTCAGCACCCTCACCGACCGTCACGAGGCAGGCCGTGCCCAGCCGTGGTCGGTCGACGATGCGCCGGCCGACTACATCGACACCATGCTCAAAGCCATCGTCGGCTTCGCCATTCCCATCGACCGCCTCGAAGGCAAACGCAAGCTCAGCCAGAACCGCAGCGCCGAAGATATTGCCGGGGTGCGCGAAGGCCTCGCCGCAAGCCCCGACGCCAACGACCAAACCCTTGCCAGCCTGATGCGCTAAGGATCTACCCATGACCCAGATCGACATTCGCCCGGTCAGCGCCAATGACCACGCCGCTTGGCTGCCGCTGTGGCAGGCGTACCTGCGCTTCTACAACACGGAACTGCCGGACGCTGTCACCCAAAGCACTTGGCAGCGTTTTCTCGACCCGAACGAACCGACCCACGCCGCCCTCGCCTGGGCTGAAGGCAAAGCGCTGGGCATGGTGCATTACATCTATCATCGCTCGAACTGGAGCATCGAAAATTCCTGCTATCTGCAGGATCTGCTGGTGGTGCCGGAAGCCCGTGGCACCGGTGTCGGTCGGCTGTTGATCGAGCATGTCTACGCTACCGCCAAGGCTGATGGTTGCTGCAAAGTCCACTGGCTGACCCATGAAACCAACGCCACCGCGATCCAGCTCTACGAGCGCATCGCTGAACGCCCGGGCTTCATCCAATTTCGCAAGGCACTGTAAGGAGACGCGCACATGACCGCTTCACTCGCTGACTGGAAAGGCGTCCCCGCCCCCTCCGCCACCCTGCTCGAGGGCCGTTTCATTCGTCTGGAAAAACTCGACCCGGCGCGGCATGCCGAGCAACTGTACGCCGCCCTCGAAGGGCCCGGTGCCGATCCGAAGCTCTGGGATTACTTGCCTTACGGTCCGTTTCCCGAGCGCAGTGCGTTCAACGACTGGCTGAACAATCATGCGGCCAACAGCGACCCGTATTTCTTCAGCGTCATCGACCCCGCGACTGGTCAGGTGCAAGGCATCCTCAGCCTGATGTCGATCGTCCCGGCGCAGGGCCGCATCGAAATCGGCCACGTCACTTTCGGTGCGCCAATGCAACGCTCGCCGAAAAGCACCGAGGCGGTGTACCTGCTGGCCAAGTATTCGTTCGAGTTGGGTTACCGGCGCCTGGAATGGAAGTGCAACAACGGCAACGCCCGCTCCAAATACGCGGCGGAGCGTCTGGGTTTCAGCTTTGAAGGCGTCTTCCGCCAGCATATGGTGGTCAAGGGGAAGAACCGCGACACCGCGTGGTATTCGATTCTGGATGGGGAATGGCCAGCGATTGGTGCTGGGTTCGAGCGCTGGCTGAGCGATGAAAACCAGACGCCTGATGGCCAGGTGAAAGGCTTGGCCGAGTGCCGTAGCTGATCGTCACAAAGCCCCTGCTCGCGAAGGCGCTGTGGCAGTCACTGAAATATTGACTGACTGACCGCTTTCGCGAGCAGGCTCGCTCCCACAATTGGCGGGGGCAGGCTTATCGACGCAGCTTCTGCGCCAGCACCGCAATGTGCTCCGGGCCGATCCCGCAGCAACCACCCAGATGACTGGCGCCGCGCTGTTGCCAGTCCAGCGCCCAGTGCAGATACCCCGGCGGATCGAGATCGTCACGCAACGGGTCGAGCCCGTCGTTGGCCGTGGCTTCTTTCGGTTGCGGAGGAAACGCGTTGGCATACGCGCCGATGTTGATCGTGACGCCGAGACGCTCAAAGGTTGCGCGCGCCGCATCGATAGCCGCGCCAATCACTTCAGGCTGACTGCAATTGAACAGCAGGGTTTCGACGCCGAGTTCAGCCGCCACCGCAGCCGCTTCGGCTACCGGCTCACCGGAGCGCAGGCGTGGCACTTCATCGGTGTCTTCATCCTTGAGGGTGAACGACAGCCAGAACGGTTTACCGTCCTTCGGCAACCCGGCGTGAATGGCCCGCGCCTCGATAATCGAACTCTGGGTTTCCGCCAGCCACAGATCAACATGCGGGGCCAACCCATTGACCAGCGGCGTCAGCAGCTCGGTCACGCGATCCGCTTCGAACAGATCTGGACGATACGAACCAAACAGCGGCGGCAACGACCCGGCAACACGCACTGGCTTGCCGGATGCCTGCACCGCCCGCCGCGCCAACTCCCCCGCCAGTGCCGCGAGCGCCTGGCCCTCAGCCGCAAAGCGCGCCTCGCCAATGTGAAACGGCACCACCGCGTAACTGTTGCTGGTGATCACGTCCGCGCCGCTGTTGATGTACGCGGCATGCACCGCTTCGACCGCCTGCGGCGCTTCACTCAGCGCCAGTGCCGACCACTCCGGTTGGCGAAACGGCGCGCCGGCGCGTTGCAACTCGCGTCCCATGCCGCCGTCGAGAATGACCCTGTTCGCTGCGCCCATATGCTTTTCACTCATATGCTTATGAAAATAACTCACTATCAGAGTCGTTCTTATAACTATTTAATACGCACCACTCGGTTAATAACAACCTCTTTTTTCAACAGGAAGCGACTGTGAAACTCCAACCGCTATTGGCCCTGGGCCTGACCATTCTGGCCTCCACCCAAGCCTTCGGTGGCGCGACGCTGGATCGTGTCGAACAGAAAAAAGAGCTGGTCGGCGTGCTCATGGAAAGCTATCCGCCCTTCTCGTTTCTCAATGAGCAGAATCAACTCGACGGTTTCGATGTCGACGTTGCCAAAGCGGTGGCGGACAAGCTTGGCGTCAAACTGCGTCTGGAAACGCCGTCCTGGGACGTGATCGCCGCCGGGCGGTGGAGCGGGCGCTACGACATCTGCATCTGCTCGATGACCCCGAGCAAGGCCCGCGCCGAAGTGTTCGACTTCCCGGTCGAGTATTACGCCTCGCCAGCGGTAATCGTGGTCAACGCCAAGGACGATCGCATCCACAGCGCCAAGGATCTGAGCGGCAAAAAGGTCGGCCTGACCAGCGCCTCCAGCTACGAAAGTTATCTGAACAAGAACCTGGTCATCGAAGGCGCCGAGGATACGCAGTTGCAGTATCCGTTCGAGGATGTGCAGATCGCTCCGTACGACACCGACAAACTCGCCTTCCAGGATCTGGGCCTGGGCGCCGGCGTGCGCCTGGATGCGATCCTCACCAATCTGGTCACCGCACAGCCGCGCCTGAACCAGGACCAGCGCTTCAAATTGGCCGGCGAACCGCTCTACTCGGAACCGAACTCGGTGGCCATCGAAAAGGGTGATCCGCAGTGGGACGCCAAGGTGCGCGAGGTGTTTGTCCAACTGAAACAGGACGGCACTCTGAGCAAGCTGTCGCAGAAATGGATCGGCGCCGATATCAGCCAATGACTTCCTTTCCGACCCCGCCACAGCCACCGCAACCGGTGGCTGAAACACGCCTGCAAAAGCTCTTTGGTTTCCGTACGCGCCTGTACCTGACGTGGGCGGTGCTGTTCTGCCTGTTTGCCGGATTCTTCCTCAGCTTCGACCTGAAGTTCGCGATCATCCTCGACAAGCTGCCCAACCTCCTCGGCCTGAAGCTCGCGCCGAACGGCTTCCTGCAAGGCGCAGCGCTGACGCTGTTTCTCTGCGCCTGCTCGATCATCGCCTCGTCGCTGCTCGGTTTCATCACCGCGCTGGCGCGCCTGTCGAACAGCGCCGTCGCATTTGGCATCGCCAGTTTCTACACCTCGTTTTTTCGTGGCACGCCACTGCTGATCCAGATCCTGCTGATCTACCTCGGCTTGCCGCAACTGGGCATCGTCCCCGGCGCCATCGTCGCCGGCATCATTGCCCTGTCGCTGAATTACGGCGCCTACCTGAGCGAAATCTTCCGCGCCGGCATCCTCGGCGTCGATCACGGCCAACGCGAAGCATCCCTGGCGCTGGGCCTGCGCGAAAGCGTGATCTTCTGGCGCATCACCCTGCCCCAGGCCATGCGCACGATTATCCCGCCGACTACCAACCAGTTCATCTCGATGCTCAAGGACTCGTCGCTGATCTCGGTAATGGGCGTCTGGGAAGTGATGTTTCTCGCCCAGTCCTACGGGCGCTCAAGCTATCGCTACATCGAAATGCTCACCACGGCGGCGATCATCTACTGGCTGATGTCGATCGGGCTGGAGCTGATTCAAGCACGGATGGAGCGGCATTACGGCAAGGCGTATGTGCGGCGTGGCTGAAGCGTATTCAAACGGTGTCCCGGCGTATTCGCACAACGCCCATTTTCATGCCGAATGGGCGGAACACCGCGTTCAGCGACTTCAGGGTCTGATTGCCTTCGCCATGTTCGATATGCACCAGCGTGCGCACTGAAATCTTGCACATCTTCGCGAACTGGGACTGATGCAGACCGGTGACTTCGACCCGTAAACGGCGCACGGCGTCACCGATTTCCAGAGTGCCTTCGGCCAGTGATTCCTTGATGCTGTCGATAAGCGCCATGCGATCAAGGACAGTAAGGCCCCGTGCAGATTTGAGTTTACTCATGACGCGGCAGATTCGTTTTGTGAGAGGCGCAATTTAATGCAGCGTGATGACAGTTTTGGTAATTAAACTGCAACAAAATGCAGACGGGAGCCGCTGGGGCTTCAATCGACGCAAAACAATGCAGATGGACCCCCGACGTATGTCGCTGTGACCCATATAGGCTGTAGGAAAACGAACCGCCGCCACCGCGCAAAAGCCTTGTTTGCGAAATCCCGTGAGGATTTTCGACAGAACGATCCGACGTCGCCTGCACAGCATCAGGAACCGACCGACATCGTTTTTTTCAAGGCAGCAATAGAGTTGAGCCTTTCATACAAGGAGGTTGAACTCGATGCCTGCCCTACACAAATACCGTCCCCATCACCTCGCTCTGGCGATCGCGCTGACGATCGGATCTGCCGAGGCGTCCATCGAACAGCTGCCCGACGTCCAGGTTTCTGCGCAGATCAGCGAAGACAAAACCGCCAAGCCTCGAAAGAAGAAAACACCCACACCGAAAGTGGATCCTGATGACTTGTTTGCGATCAAGGAATTCATCGGCCCGCTGGAGCACACTTCTCCGTCGCCCGGGCAGGCCTCTGACGCGCCTTCGGTCGATGCCGTACGCGCGACGGTTGCGATCGAGGATTTCAGTCCGGCCTTTTATGAAGGGCTGGAGTTTCCAGAGTTCGTGGTGGAGGAAACCGGCGATGAGGAATTCGATCTCGTCGACCCGTTTGAACGCGACATGTTGGCGATCACGACGCAGCGCTCTTTTGTCTCGAGCCCGCTCGAGAATATCGACGGCGTATCCCTGCAACTGGGCGATGGAGATGACCTGCTGGTGATCAATAAGGGCGCCCGTTGGGACGGTCGCCTGGACGGTGGCAAAGGTGCGAACGGGTTGCTGTTCAATGCCGTAGAAGGCGGCGAGATCGGTGAGACGCGCAATTTCTCAGCCATGCGTATCGCACGTGGACAGTGGACCCTGCGTCACGCTTTCGAGGGTGATGCTGACGTCAAAGCCGACGCCGTGCTGCTCAACTACGCATCGATCAATGGTGTCGATGTCGACCCGGGAGCGGTCTTTGGCGGTTATGGACACGTGACGGGGCTATATGTCGCAGGAACCCTGCTTGCCAGCCAGCAACACGGCTCTCCCAATATCAAAGGCAATCTGACGCTCCATGAGGACGCTGTGTTTTCTTACGCCGTATCTGCCGACCGCGGCTCAGATCCCGTGCATGTTCAGGGCACCGCGAGCCTGGGGGGTGCGCGTGTCGAGATTTATGGCGTACCGGGCGACTACGCTCGTACCAATGAGTATCGGCTGTTGTCTGCAAACGTCATTGATGGCGAGTTCGGTGAGGTCACCACCAATCTGGCCTACATGACACCAACGCTCTCCTATGAGCCAAACGCGGTGAACCTGCACTACGTGCGCAACGATGTAGGGTACGAACAACTGGCCCGAACGCGCAGTGCTCGTTCGATTGCGCAGAGCTTGGATAATCGAGGGGCTTCCACTCAAGCTTTCGATATCGGCACCAACAGGGCCGTCGCCGCACTGCTGACCAGCGATAAAACCACCGCGCCCATCGCCCTCGATCAACTTGCCGCAGGCAGCAATGCCAACCTCGCCAAAGCCACGCTGAGCAGTATCACGCCGGTCAGTACGAGCATGCTTTCGGCAATGTGGCAGCTGGACAATCATTCCGCCTCGACCTACGGCTCGCGCAGTTCACCGCGTCAGGCCGCAGGCAACGAAGACTCCGGGCGGGTGTGGATTCAGGCGTTGGGCCTCGGCGGCAAGGTTGATCGCGACGCTGACGGTATCCTCCAACATGCCTCGCAAGGGCTGGTCGTGGGCGCCGACTGGCGACTCGACGAGCACTGGCATGTCGGCCTGCTTGGCGGCAAATCGCAGACGAAATTCGATGCCCGCCAGTACGACGGCGATCTCGACAGCTGGCATCTCGGCGCCTACGCCATGCGTCAGGATGGCCCGCTGTCACTGCGCCTCGGCGCGACCTACGCCAGCCATGACGGCAGCAGCACACGGCGGGTCGCGTTCAAGGGTTTCAGCGATCGTCTCAAGGGCAACTACGACGCCCATACTCAACAGGCATTCGCCGAAGTCGGGTTCAATCTGGGCCGGGATAGCATCACCCTCGAGCCCTACGCCAGCCTCGGCTATCAGCGTTATCAACGCGACAGCTACAACGAAAAGGGCGGCGACGCGGCGCTGAAAGTCTTCGGTCAGACTCGCGACAACTTCAGCAGCACCTTTGGCCTGCGGCTTGCGCAGATCAATACGCTGGATAACGGCATGCATTTGACCCCGCGCTTGAGCGCAGGCTGGAAACATACCTTCGGCGAGGTCGACAGCGACACCGGCCAGCAACTGCGCAAGGGCGGCAAGCGCTTTGAAGTGACCGGGGCGGCACTGGATCGGAACAGCCTCGCGGTGGATGCGGGCCTCGACCTTGGTCTTTCGGCGGCGCACACACTGGGCGTGGGCTTAACGGGTGAGCTGGGTAATGACAGCCGATCGTATGGCGTGGCGGGTCAATGGCGCATGGCGTTCTGATGGATCAAGCACGCCTCCTGTGGGAGCGAGCCTGCTCGTGAAAGCGCTGGATCATGCAAAGATGCTATTGGCTGACCTGGCGCATTCGCGAGCAGGCTCGCTCCCACATGTGGTCCCTGATGACCTGAGAAGGTAGGAAAATCACAGGCAAAAAAAGGGGAGCACATGCTCCCCCGAGGTTTAAAGCGTTGGATCGCGACTGTTATCTCAGCCTTCGATCTCGATGAGGATTTCGCCCGGGTTGACCCGGTCGCCCTTGGCCACATGAATCGCGGTGACCTTGCCGGCAATGGCGGCCTGGACTTCGGTTTCCATCTTCATCGCTTCGGTGATCAGTACCGCCTGGCCAGCCTTGACGGTGTCGCCCTCCTTGACCAGCACATCGACGATGTTGCCCGGCATGGTAGTGCTGACATGGCCTGGTGCCGAGGCCTGTTTGCGTTTGCTGCTGCCGCCGCCAACGAATTCGTTGAGCGGCTCGAACACCACTTCTTCCGGCATGCCGTCGATGGACAGATAGAAGTGGCGCTTGCCTTCAGCCTTGACGCCGACACCGGTGATGTCGACGCGATAGGTTTCGCCGTGGACGTCGATGACGAACTCGGTCGGCACGCCTTCGCCGCCCGCCGAAGCAACGGCGCCCGCTTCCGGGATTGGCAACAGCACTTCCGGCGTGAGGGTGCCGGCGGCACGCTCCTCGAGGAACTTGCGGCCGATGTCCGGGAACATGGCGAAGGTCAGTACGTCTTCTTCGGACTTGGCCAGCGCGCCGATATCGGCACGCAACTTGGTCATTTCCGGCTTGAGCAGATCGGCCGGGCGCACGTCGATGACGTCTTCGCTGCCGATCGCCTGACGGCGCAGTTTTTCATTGACCACGCCCGGTGCCTTGCCGTAGCCGCCCTGCAGATACAGCTTCACTTCGTTGGTGATGGTCTTGTAGCGCTCGCCGGCCAGCACGTTGAAAAACGCCTGGGTGCCGACGATCTGCGAGGTTGGGGTCACCAGCGGCGGGAAGCCAAGGTCTTCACGCACGCGCGGGATTTCTGCGAGCACTTCGCTCATGCGGTTCAGAGCGCCCTGCTCTTTCAACTGGTTGGCGAGGTTGGAAATCATCCCGCCCGGCACCTGGTTGACCTGCACACGGGTGTCGACGGCGGTGAATTCGCTTTCGAACTGGTGGTACTTCTTGCGCACGGCATAGAAGTACAGGCCGATTTCCTGGAGCAGCTCCAGATTCAGGCCGGTGTCGTACTCGGTGCCCTTGAGCGCGGCGACCATTGATTCGGTGCCCGGGTGGCTGGTGCCCGAGGCGAAGCTGGAGATCGCGGTGTCGATGTGGTCGGCACCGTTTTCGATCGCCTTGAGCTGGCACATGGCGGCCAGGCCAGCGGTGTCGTGGGAGTGGATGAACACCGGCAGCGACTGCTCGGCTTTCAACGCGCGCACCAGTTCACCGGTGGCATACGGGGTCAGCAGACCGGCCATGTCCTTGATCGCTACCGAGTCGCAGCCCATGGATTCCATTTGCTTGGCCTGGGTGACGAAAGCCTCGATGGTGTGCACCGGGCTGGTGGTGTAGGCGATGGTGCCTTGCGCATGTTTGCCGGCAGCCTTCACTGCTTCAATGGCAACACGCAGGTTACGCACATCGTTCATCGCATCGAAAATGCGGAACACGTCGATGCCGTTCACCGCTGCTTTGGCGACGAAGGCTTTGACCACGTCGTCGCTGTAATGGCGATAGCCGAGCAGATTCTGCCCGCGCAGGAGCATTTGCAGGCGGGTATTGGGCAGCGCCGCACGCAGTTGGCGCAGGCGCTCCCACGGGTCTTCCTTGAGAAAGCGCACACAGGCGTCGAACGTCGCGCCGCCCCAGCATTCCAGCGACCAGTAGCCGACCTTGTCGAGCTTGTCGCAGATCGGCAGCATGTCTTCGGTGCGCATGCGGGTGGCGAGCAGCGATTGGTGAGCGTCGCGCAGGATGGTGTCTGTTACGAAGATTTTCTTGCTCATTCTTGTATTCCTCACAGGCCTGCGTGGGCGGCGATGGCGGCGGCGATGGCCAAGGCCAGCTCTTCGGGTTTGCGCTTGATCGAGTAGTTGGTCAGTTCCGGGTGGCTTTCAACGAAGCTGGTGTTGAACTGGCCGCTACGGAATTCCGGGTTGCGCAGGATTTCCTGGTAGTAGGCGGCGGTGGTCTTCACGCCCTGCAGACGCATGTCGTCCAGCGCCCGCAGACCACGGTCCATCGCCTCTTCCCAAGTCAGCGCCCAGACCACCAGTTTCAGGCACATCGAGTCGTAGAACGGTGGAATGGTGTAACCGGTGTAGATCGCCGTGTCGGTGCGCACGCCCGGGCCGCCGGGGGCGTAGTAACGGGTAATTTTGCCGAAGCTCGGCAGGAAGTTGTTCTTCGGGTCTTCGGCGTTGATACGGAACTGCAACGCAAAGCCTCGGTGCTGAATGTCTTCCTGCTTCACCGACAGCGGCAGGCCGGAGGCGATGCGAATCTGTTCGCGGACGATGTCGATGCCGGTGATTTCTTCGGTGATGGTGTGTTCCACCTGCACCCGCGTGTTCATTTCCATGAAGTACACCTCGCCCTCGGCGAGCAGGAACTCCACGGTGCCGGCGTTCTCGTAGCCCACAGCCTTGGCTGCACGGACCGAAAGGTCGCCGATGTAGGCGCGTTGTTCCGGGGTCAGCTGCGGACTCGGCGCGATCTCGATCAGCTTCTGATTGCGGCGCTGGATCGAGCAGTCACGCTCGAACAGATGCACGACGTTGCCGAAGCTGTCGCCAAGGATCTGCGCTTCGATGTGCTTGGGATTGACGATGCATTTTTCCAGAAACACTTCCGCCGAACCGAACGCCTTGGTGGCTTCGGAGATGACCCGGGGGAAGTTCTGTTCGAGTTCTTCGCGGCTGTTGCAACGACGGATACCGCGACCGCCACCACCGGAGGTGGCCTTGAGCATTACCGGGTAACCGATGCGGTCGCCCTCAACCAAGGCTTCTTCGATGCCGGAGACGTTGCCCTCGGTGCCGGGCGTCACCGGTACGCCGGCCTTGATCATGCTGCGCCGCGCTTCGGTCTTGTCGCCCATGCGCCGGATGACTTCCGCCGACGGGCCGATGAATTTGATACCGCGCTCAGCGCAGATTTCCGCCAGCTCGGCGTTTTCCGACAGGAAACCGTAGCCGGGGTGCAGCGCATCGCAGCCGGTTTCCACGGCGAGGTTCACCAGCTTGCGCGGGTTCAGGTAGCCGGCCAGTGGCTCGGCACCGACGCTGTGGGCCTCGTCCGCACGCTTCACATGCAAGGCATGGCGATCGGCGTCGGAGAAAATCGCAACCGAGCGAATGCCCATTTCGGCGCAGGCTCGTACGATGCGTACGGCAATCTCACCACGGTTGGCGATCAGGATCTTTTTTATCACTTGGAAATTCCCTTGAGCCGGTGGCACCACGACCTGCTGGAGCCAGGTCGACGCGTGACCAAATGTTTCAATTCAGTCGCAGGTCCACACTAGCGCTGCTGAGGGATTAACAAAAATGAATAAAAATTGGGTCAGGCATAAGTAAACACTTATAGTCTGAACATCCGTGTTCCATGAGAGCCTGAATAAAATGCGTAAGTCATTGATGCGTATGACATTGCGTCAATTGCAGATCTTTAATGAGGTGTGTGATTTACGTTCCTACAGCCGCGCCGCCGAGGAAATGTCCCTCACACAACCGGCCGTGAGCCTACAGATTCGTCAGCTTGAAGAGCTGATTGGCCAACCGCTGTTCGACTATGTCGGCAAAAAACTCTACATGACCGAGGCGGCGGAAGCCCTTCAACGCGCCAGCCGCGACATTTTCGGGCGCCTGGAAAACCTCGACATGCAACTGTCGGACATGCAGGGTTCACTGCAGGGTCAGCTGAAACTGGCAGTGGAATCGAGCGCGAAATATTTCGTGCCGCATCTGTTTGCTGCGTTCAAGCGCCAGCATCCGGAAGTCAATTTGCAGCTGACGGTGGTCAACCGTGGCCAGGTCATTCGCCGCCTCTCGGACAATCGCGATGATCTGGTGATCATGTCGATGGTGCCGCAGGACATGGGCCTGGAATTTCTGCCGTTTCTCAACAATCCGATTGTCGCCGTGGCGCGCCCGGATCACCCGCTGGCGCACATGGGCCCGTTGCGCTTGCAGGATCTGGAGCCGTATACGCTGCTGATCCGCGAGCCGGGCTCGGGCACGCGCCTGGCCTGCGAAGAATATTTCAAGGAAAAGCGCGTGCACTTCACCCAGACCCAGGAGGTAGCCTCGGCCGAAGCCCAGCGCGAATGCGTGGTGGCGGGTCTGGGCCTGGCGCTGCTGACGCGCCACGCCCTGAACCTGGAGCTGGCGACCGGCGGCCTGGTCGAGCTGCCGGTCGAAGAGTTGCCGCTGCTGCGCAGCTGGTGTCTGGTGCAGGCCAAAGCCAAGCGGCTGTCACCGGTGGCGCACGCCTTCCTGGCGTTCATCCGCAGCGAGCGGGCGCAGATTATTGCGTTGGTTGAGCGTTTCGACGGGAAGCTGCGGGGGTCGCCTGCCAGTGCGTGATCTCGGGAAAATCGCCGATCTCGGCCTGAAGCTGGCGAAGTTCGAAGCGATCCTCGATTGCGCGGCGAAATTCCATGCGGCGCTGGTCTTCCTGCTGACGACGGGTTTTCGCGGCGCTGTTGCGTTCTTCGTAGGGCTGAGCCATTTCGAGTCTCCCAGGGCGAGTACGGGAGTTTCACGATAGGCATGGAGGATGACGGTTTGGCTGCGCGGGGATGACAATGTGATGAAATGTGCGCAGGGATGTGCTGTTGTTGAAGATGCTTTCGCGAGCAGGCTCGCTCCCACATCTGATCCCGTTATGACCCAGAGTTTGTGTTCTCAGGAGGTCCCCTGTGGGAGCGAGCCTGCTCGCGAACAAGGTCGGAACGAACCTTGCTCAATCATCCAGCGCTTTCACGGCTTTTGGAGACAAACGCAAACTGCGCAGACTGCGCTTGACGCTCTTGAGGTGATTGACCAGGCTCGGCCCGCGCGCCATGGCCACGCCCATTGCCAGCACGTCGATCACCACCAGATGAGCGATTCGCGAGGTCAGCGGCGTGTAGATCTCGGTGTCTTCGTGCACATCGATCGCCAGATTGACGGTCGACAGTTCGGCCAACGGCGTCTGGCTCGGGCACAGGGTGATCAACGACGCCCCGCTTTCGCGAACGAGGTTAGCGGTGATCAGCAAATCCTTGGAGCGCCCCGACTGGGAAATACAGATCGCCACATCGGTAGGCTTCAGCGTCACAGCCGACATCGCCTGCATATGCGGATCGGAATACGCCGCTGCGGTCAGCAGCAAACGGAAGAACTTGTGCTGTGCATCCGCGGCCACCGCACCGGAAGCACCGAAGCCGTAGAACTCGACACGCTGCGCCTGCGACATCAGCGTCACCGCGCGCTGCAGCTCCACCGGATCGAGCTTCTCGCGCACTTCCATCAAGGTGTGCAGCGTGGTGTCAAAAATCTTCAGGCTGTAGTCGGCGACGGAGTCGTCTTCGTGGATCGCGAACTGGCCGAAGCTGGCGCCGGCGGCCAGGCTTTGCGCCAGTTTCAGTTTGAGATCTTGAAAGCCGGAACAACCGATGGCGCGGCAGAAACGCACGATGGTCGGCTCGCTGATGCCGACGCTGTGAGCCAGGTCGGCCATGGAACTGTGCATCACTGCCGCAGGGTCAAGCAGCACGTGGTCGGCGACCTTGAGCTCCGACTTGCGTAACAGGTGACGTGACTGGGCGATGTGTTGCAGCAGATTCAAGGGGCTGGACTCTTCTTGTGGGCAAGGATGTAGCAAGCTTGTAGTTATACTACATGAATGGGCATTTTGCCTGCTCAATGCGTAACTCGATGTCCCGGCGGCAGGCACGCTGAGGAGCATGTAGCCCTTACTGCGGGTTTTTCTGATCACGCAAAAGGCCGGCCAGACAAGCAGCGTCTACCGGCCGGCTGATCAGATAACCCTGCACTTCGTCGCAGTGTTCGGCGCGCAGAAATGCCAGCTGATCCTCACGCTCGACGCCCTCGGCCACGACTTTCAGGGCCAGTCCGTGGGCCATGGCGATGATCGCGCGAGTGATCGCTGCGTCCGCACTGCCCTCGCTCAAGCCGCGAATGAACGCCTGATCGATCTTCACGTAATCCACCGGAATGCGCTTGAGGTAACTCAACGACGAATACCCGGTACCGAAATCATCGATCGCCAGTTTCACTCCCAGATCGCGCAGTTGCTGGAACGTCGCAATGATGTGTTCGACGCTGTCGAGCAAATGACTTTCGGTCAGCTCCAGCTCGAGGTAGTGCGGCGCCAGCCCGGTTTCTTCCAGCACCTGCCGGACCAGACTGACCAGTTTGCCCTGACGCAACTGATGCACCGACAGGTTCACCGACACGCGGATCGGCGCCAGGCCCTGGCGCTGCCATTCGCACGCTTGCCAGCACGCCTGACGCAAAACGAATTCGCCGATCGGCCCGATCAGACCGGTCTCTTCGGCCAGGCCAATGAAGTCCGCCGGCGGCACTTGGCCCATGCTCGGATGATCCCAGCGCATCAGCGCTTCAGCGGCATTCATGCGGCCGGTTTGCAGGCACAGTTTCGGTTGGTAGAACACCGTCAGTTGCTGTTCTTCAATGGCTCTGCGCAGGTGGTTTTCCAGCTGCAAACGTTCGAGTGTGCTGGCTTGCAGACTGTCGGTGAAGAACTGGAAATTGTTGCCGCCCAGATGTTTGGCATGCTGCATGGCCATGTTCGACTGGCTGACCAGCGCCGAGATCTCACGCGCGTTGTCCGGCAACAGGCTGATGCCCATCGAAGCGCTGACCACCAGTTCATGCCCGTCAACGCTCAGCGGCAAACGCAGCTTGGCCGACAACCGCGTCGCGACCCGTGCGAGGCTCGACAGATTGCCGTAGGCATCGAACAGCACGGCAAATTCGTCACCGGACAGGCGCGCAATGGTGTCGGCTTCCGGCAAGGCATTGACCAGCCGCCGGGCCATCTTCTGCAGGAGCTGATCGGCGACTTCATGGCCGAGACTGTCATTGAGCAATTTGAAGCGATCGAGATTGATGTGCAGCAACGCCAGACTGCGGCGCCCGCCCTGGCGCACGCGCTGATGGGCTTCGTGCAGGCGTTCGCGGAACAGCGAACGGTTGGCCAGGCCGGTGAGCTCGTCGTAATGGGTCAGATAGCGCAGGCGTTCTTCCGAGGCCCGCCGCGCCGAGAGATCGGCGAAGAAGCCGACGATGTGGCTGACATTGCCACGGCTATCACGCACGGCATTGAGTTGCAGCCACTGCGGATACAGCTCGCCGTTCTTGCGGGTTTCCACGAGTTCGCCCTGCCAACTGCCGTACTGCTCCAGCGCATGACGGATCGCCACATAGTGACGACGGGCATCGCGGCTGCACGGCAACTCGACGACGTTGCGCCCGAGCATGTCGTCTATCTCGTAACCGGTAACCCGGCTGAAAGCCTGGTTGATCGCGATCAGCGCGTATTCCGGGTCAAGAATCACGATGCCTTCGCTGGCCGCTTCGAACACCGTCGCCGCCAGCCGCTGCTGCTCTTCGAGGCTTTTGCTGGCGCTGATATCGCGGCGAGTGCCGACCATGCGAATCACCCGGCCGTTGGCGCTGCGTTCTACGGCGCGGCCACGGTCCTCGATCCATACCCAATGGCCGTCGCCGTGGCGCAGGCGATATTCGACCTGATAATCCTCGGTGCGCCCCTTCAGATGCTCGACCAGGGCGAACTTGAGTGACGGCACATCTTCAGGATGCAGTCGTGGCTTGAGGTCGCGCAGCAGCGCGGTGACGTATTCCGGGGCGAGGCCGAACAGTTCCTGAATCTGCGTGTGATGGACCTCGTCGGTCTGCAGGTTCCAGTCCCACAATCCGAGCTCACTGGCCTTGAGCGCCAGCGCCAGGCGCGCTTCGCTTTTGCTCAGGGCCTGATTGGCGGCATCCAGTTCGCGGCTGCGCTGGGCCACGCGATCTTCGAGATCGACCTGCGCTTCACGCAACTGCGCCTCGGCACAGCGGCGCTGTTCGATCTCTTTGCCCAGCTCCTGATTGAGTTGTTCGCTGCGCGTCTGCGCTTGCTGCAAATGCTCGATCAGGTGCTGATTCTGGAAACGCCGAAGCAATCCACGGTCGATCAGCCGATTGACCTGCCACGCCACCACGCTCAACGAACCGAGCAGGATCAGACCCAGCCAGCCCCAGCCCCGGGCCTGATCGTCGCCGCCCCAGAACAGGTAGCCGATCGCTGGCAGCAGGCACGGCAAGGTAAACGAGAGGAACGCCGGCAGGCTCACCGCGTAGGCGACACTGGCGGACAGCGTTGCCGCGCCGATCAGGCCAAACACCCAGGCTTGCTGCATGAAGTTGTCAGCGGGTACCAGAGCGATGCCGGCTCCCGCCAGCGTCAGGCCAGTCATGGTCGAACCGAGCAGGAACATGCGGAACCAGATCGGCTGGGCCTGACGATCGGGAATCGCCGAATCGAACGCAGCTACCTGAATCACCCGCAGCGCGACCAGCGACAGCAGCCACACCAGCCAGACGCTGACCACGAAGTAGCGCTGCGGGCTCCAGAGCAAAGCGGCGCAGACCAGACCATTGATCAACATGAACAGCGTGGGCAACAACGAGCCCTGATACAGCAGACGCGTGCGCTCCACCGCCATTTCGACGGCATAGTGCTTGCGGATCACCCGGGGGTCCACGGAGGGCCCCGACAGTTCGGCGCTGAGGATCATGGGCAACGTTCTTGTTCTTATAGGAGGGCGTGCGCCCGAAACGTGCACGGAGCATACACAAGCCGATCCCGATGCCAAACTGCTGCGGATCACAATTGCAGGGAAATTTTCCGCCGCTTGCGCACCGCTGCAACCCCTCAGGCGAGACGGGCCGAAGCCTGCAGCCAGTGACCGACCGGTCGTCATCGGCAGCACATTCATCGGCTAATGCAACGCACGGTTTGCCCGGGCCTGCGGCGCACCCTAGAATGCCCCGATGCGCGATGATCTCTCCCTTCTGCTGAACTCCCTCAACGATGCCCAACGCCAGGCCGTAGCAGCCCCCGTTGGCCGTCAGTTGGTCCTGGCCGGCGCCGGTTCCGGTAAAACCCGAGTGCTGGTGCACCGTATCGCCTGGTTGATCCAGGTCGAAAACGCCTCGCCTCACTCCATCCTGTCGGTGACCTTCACCAACAAGGCCGCTGCCGAGATGCGCCATCGCATCGAGCAGTTGCTGGGCATCAACCCGGCCGGCATGTGGGTCGGCACCTTCCACGGCCTCGCGCACCGCTTGCTGCGGGCGCACTGGCAGGAAGCGGGCCTGAGCCAGACCTTCCAGATTCTCGACAGCGATGACCAGCAGCGTCTGGTCAAGCGGGTGATCCGCGAGCTGGGCCTGGACGAGCAACGCTGGCCAGCGCGTCAGGCGCAGTGGTTCATCAACGGCCAGAAAGACGAAGGTCTGCGGCCGCAACACATTCAGGCCAGCGGCGACCTGTTCCTCGCCACCATGCGCGGCATCTACGAAGCCTACGAGTCGGCGTGCCTGCGGGCTGGCGTGATCGATTTCTCCGAACTGCTGCTGCGCGCGCTCGATCTGTGGCGCGATCACCCCGGCCTGCTGGCGCACTACCAAAAGCGCTTCCGGCACATTCTGGTCGACGAGTTCCAGGACACCAACGCCGTGCAGTACGCCTGGTTGCGCCTGCTCGGCAAGGGCGGCGACAGCCTGATGGTGGTCGGCGACGACGACCAGTCGATTTACGGCTGGCGCGGGGCGAAGATCGAGAACATCCATCAGTACTCTTCCGACTTCCCGGACTCCGAAACGATTCGCCTGGAGCAGAACTACCGATCCACTGCCGGCATCCTCAAAGCCGCCAACGCGCTGATCGCCAACAACACCGGGCGTCTCGGTAAAGAGCTGTGGACCGACGGTGGCGACGGCGAAGCGATCAACCTGTACGCCGCGTTCAACGAGCATGACGAAGCGCGCTACGTGGTAGAAACCATCGAAAGCGCGCTGAAAACCGGTCTGGCCCGTAGCGATATCGCCATTCTGTACCGCTCCAACGCCCAGTCGCGGGTGCTTGAAGAAGCCCTGCTGCGCGAGCGCATCCCGTACCGCATCTATGGCGGTCAGCGCTTCTTCGAACGCGCGGAAATCAAGAACGCCATGGCGTATCTGCGTTTGCTTGAGGGTCGCGGCAACGACGCGGCGCTGGAGCGGGTGATCAACGTGCCGGCCCGGGGCATCGGCGAGAAAACCGTCGAAGCGATTCGCGAGCATGCGCGGCACAGCGATGTGTCGATGTGGGAAGCGATGCGCCTACTGGTGGCCAACAAAGGCTTGACCGGCCGTGCAGCGAGCGCGCTCGGTGCGTTTATCGAGCTGATCGAGAACCTCGCCGCCAAGTGCGCCGAGATGCCGCTGCACCTGATGACGCAAACCGTCATCGAGCAATCCGGCCTGATCGCTTATCACGAAGCGGAAAAAGGCGAAAAAGGCCAGGCCCGGGTGGAAAACCTTGAGGAACTGGTCAGCGCCGCACGCAACTTCGAGAACACCGAAGAAGACGAAGAACTGACGCCACTGGCGGCGTTCCTCGGCCACGCTTCGCTGGAGGCCGGCGACACTCAGGCCGACGAGCACGAAGACAGCGTGCAGCTGATGACCCTGCACAGCGCCAAAGGCCTGGAATTCCCTTACGTGTTCCTCGTGGGCATGGAAGAAGGCCTGTTCCCACACAAGATGAGCCTGGAAGAACCGGGGCGTCTTGAAGAGGAACGGCGTCTGGCTTACGTCGGTATCACCCGGGCGATGCAGAATCTGGTCATGACCTACGCGGAAACCCGGCGCCTGTACGGCAGCGAAACCTACAACAAGGTGTCGCGTTTCGTCCGCGAAGTGCCGAAAGGCCTGATTCAGGAAGTGCGCCTGTCCAATAGCGTCAGCCGACCGTTCGGCGGCAACCAGTCGATGAGCGGCAGCAGCCTGTTCAGCGGCAGCGAGATTCCGGAAACCGGTTTTGTGCTCGGTCAGGCCGTACGTCACTCGATCTTCGGCGAGGGCGTGATCCTCAACTTCGAAGGCTCCGGTGCCCAGGCCCGGGTGCAGGTGAACTTCAGCGAAGGCAGCAAGTGGCTGATGCTCGGCTATGCCAAGCTGGAAGCGATCTAACCACCGGCACTGAACCCATGTGGGAGCGAGCCTGCTCGCTCCCGCAGGTTATGCGACGCAAGTACATCAATCCCTCTGAACCTACCGCCTTTTCCTACAGACAAAAGTACATCGGCTGATTGCCTCGCCAAGCTGAACGCGACCTGTCAGGCAAAAGCCCGAAACACTCTCTCGCTAGCCAGTAACACTTCAGCTGTGCAACATGGCGCGCGTGTCTCCACAAAACGGGAATACCCTTTATGAAACGTTTTCTTAGCATCGCCATGGCGTTGTGCATCGGCCTGACGATGAGCCTCGACGCCAACGCCAAGCGCTTTGGTGGTGGCAAAAGCGCCGGCGCTGCGCCGACGCACCAGACCAGCCAGATGGCTCCTTCTTCTCCAGGCGTGGGCGGCGCAGCAGCGACCGCTGGCGCTGCCGGTGCTGCTGGCGCCGCAGCCAAGGCCGGCGGTGCGTCGCGCTGGCTCGGCCCGCTGGCGGGCATCGCCGCCGGTGGCCTGCTCGCGTCGATGTTCATGGGCGACGGCTTCCAGGGCATGCAGATCTTCGACATCCTGATCATGGCCCTGATCGCGTTCGTGATCTTCCGCTTCATCGCCGCCCGTCGTCGCAAGCAGCAGGAGCAATTCGCTCCGGCCGGCGCGCCGATGCAGCGTGAAGTGTTCGAGCAGAAGCCTGCCGCCATGGGTTCGATCTTCGGTGGTTCGGCTGCTCCGGCTGCCGCCCGTCCAGTGATCAACGCACCGGCCTGGTTCAACGAAGAGCGCTTCCTTGAAGCTGCGCGCAGCCACTTCCAGTCGCTGCAGCAGCACTGGGACGCCAACGAAATGGACAAGATCGCCGAGTTCGTGACCCCGCAAATGCTTGAGTTCCTCAAGCGTGAGCGTGCGGATCTGGGCGACGGCTTCCAGTCGACCTACATCGACAACCTGCAGGTGCAGCTGGACGGCGTCGACGATCGTGCCGACAAGACCATCGCCACCCTGACCTTCACCGGCGTGTCGAAAACCTCGCGTTTCGACCAAGGCGAAGTGTTCAGCGAAAGCTGGAACATGGAACGTCCGCAGGGCGACAACCAGCCTTGGCTGGTCGCCGGTATCCGCCAGAACGGCTGATCCCTGCTGCGCTTCACTTGCGGTAACAGAACCCCGGCCTCGGCCGGGGTTTTTCATTTCACGGTTGCATCTATGGCGAGCTACTGTATAAACCGGCCCATATAAACCGCGCCATTCAGCAAGAGGATCCCGGACGTGGAAGAAATCATCGAACAACTGCGCGAAGCCAACGAACCCGTGCCGGTTCCATTGGAATTGCCAGACGAAGACCAATTGGTGGAGATCGAAGAAGAACTCTTCATCAACATTCCGTTCGTCTTCAAAGAGTTTTTGCTGACCGTCAGCGACGTGGTCTATGGCAGCCTCGAGCCGGTGACCGTCACCGACCCGCAATCGCACACCTATCTGCCGGACGTTGCCGCCAATGCCTGGGACGCCGGCGTGCCGCGTGACCTGATCCCGATCTGCCAGGACGGCGACGACTACTACTGCGTTGAAGAAGACGGCACCGTGGTGCTGTGGTCCGGCGAAGAAGAGCTGATCACCGAAGAATCATGGGAATCGGTGTGGCACTGGGCGCGGGACGTCTGGCTGGAAAGCTGATCCGCCACACGCCCCGGCAGGTCAATGCCCCGACGACTCCTTGTGGTTGTCGAGGGTTTCCAGCAAGGCCACCTGCATCCGCGTATGCACGCGGATGAACCAGCGCCACAGCAGCGCCGCCACGGCGGCCGCGACGACGGCGATCAGCACCAGCAGCTTGTTGGTCGGCAGGATACTGGCCGACAAGGCTGCCAACAGCAGGAAAATCACCAGCAGCGAGAGAATCGGGATCACTTCGGCGATCACCCGGCGCACTCGCTGCGTGTGACGCCCGGCCATCTCCGGCTTGACGCCCATCTCCGCCAGCAGCATCGACAGCGCCTTGAGCTTGCGATAAGCCGCGATCAGAAATGGTAGCGAGACCAACAACGCTCCGCCCCAGATCAATGCCTTCTGCCAGCTCGGATCGCTGATCCAGTCCTGCAGCCACAACGACATCCGCTCGGCGAAGTATGCGCCGGCAAAGAAGATCGCAATCACCAGCGCCAGATTGACCCCGACCTGCAACAGGATCCGCCGGATCATCGACGCCAGCAGCGCACCCTCGCCCTGCGGTTGAATACTGCGCAACCATTCGCCATACATGCCGAGCACCCGCCCGAGCCGCTTGGGCACAGCGGCCGAGAGCTTGATCGACAACGGATCCGCCGCGCGAATCAGGTACGGCGTCAGCAGGGTGGTGATCACCGACACGGCTACAGCGACCGGATAGAGGAAGTTGCTGGTGACCTGCAAGGTCATGCCCAGCGCGGCGATGATGAAGGAAAATTCGCCAATCTGTGACAGACCCATGCCGACCCGCAGTGAGGTCCGTCCGTCGTTGCCAGCGATAAACGCACCGAGGCCGCAGGACAACATCTTGCCCAGCACCACGGCCACGGTGATCACCGCAATCGGCCAGGCGTATTCAATGAGAATCAGCGGGTCGAGCATCAGCCCGATGGCGACAAAAAAGATCGCACTGAACAGGTCGCGAACCGGCTCGACCAATCGTTCGATTTTCAGCAATTGCCGCGACTCAGCCATGATCGCGCCGATCAGGAAAGCGCCGAGCACCATGCTGTATTCAAGCTTGACCACCAGCAGGCAGAAGCCGAAACACAGGCCGAGCACGGTGATCAACAGCATCTCGTTGCTTTCGAATTTCGCCACATAAGCCAGCAGACGCGGCACCAACAGAATGCCGATGACCAGCGCGACGATCATGAACAGCGACAGCTTGCCGACCGTGGAAAACACTTCCCCCGAGCTCACCGTGCCGCTGACGGCGATGCTCGACAGCAGCGCGATGATGCCGATGCCAAGTATGTCCTCGACAATCAGCACACCGAAGATCAACTGCGCAAAGCGCTCGTTCTTCATCTTCAGGTCATTCAGCGCTTTGACGATGATGGTGGTTGAAGAGATCGCCAGAATCGCGCCGAGGAACAGCGAATCCATGGTGTTCCAGTCGAACCAGCGACCGATTTCGTAACCGATCCAGATCATCAGGATGATTTCGAGAAACGCGGCAATGAACGCCGTTGCCCCAACCTTGAACAACTTGCGCAGGCTGAACTCCAGGCCAAGGCAAAACATCAGGAAGATCACCCCGAGTTCGGCCAGGGTCTTGATGGTTTCTTCGTCGTGAATCAGGCCGAACGGCGGCGTATGCGGGCCGATGATGAAGCCGGCGACGATGTAGCCGAGCACCACCGGTTGCTTGAAACGATGAAACAGCACGGTTACCACGCCCGCGACCAGCATGATCACTGCCAGATCCTGAATGAAACTGATGGCATGCATGGCGTGGGCTCCTTGATGACGAGGCGCGCGGACAGACGTCAGACGTTCTGCGCGAGCAGGGTAAAATCCGCTTTTGATGTAGGAATTGCCCTTGGGCAGGGCTTTTGCAGGTTAACACCGCGACTTCGCTCTGGAAGCCGGTGCAATATATGGAAACAGATCGCTACCGGCGTGACGGCGGCCCGCCGCGCGGCGTCCCGATAACGGTGCTTTTTGAAAAGCCACCAGGTGCCCGCAGAGGCGCTTCCTGCAATCAGCCTTGATCCGTGAGAACGTTATGGAACCCGGAAACGCCCAGCTGTCGATGACGGTACTGATGACCCCCGACATGGCCAACTTCTCTGGCAATGTCCACGGCGGCACCCTGCTCAAATACCTCGACGAAGTGGCTTACGCCTGCGCCAGCCGTTATGCCGGGCGCTACGTGGTGACCCTGTCGGTGGATCAGGTGATTTTCCGCGAGCCGATTCATGTCGGCGAACTGGTGACGTTCCTCGCCTCGGTCAACTACACCGGCAACACGTCGATGGAAGTTGGCATCAAAGTGGTCACCGAAAATATCCGCGAACGCTCGGTGCGCCACACCAACAGCTGCTTCTTCACCATGGTCGCGGTGGATGATCAGCGCAAACCGGCCGCCGTGCCACCGCTGCAACCGCAGAACAGCGAAGACAAACGCCGCTTCATGCAGGCGCAGCAGCGCCGGCAGATTCGTCAGGAACTGGAGAAGCGTTATCAGGAGATCAAGGGCGACGCCTGAGACCAAAAAGCAAAAGATCGCAGCCTTCGGCAGCTCCTACATTTTGGAATGCAAACCCATGTAGGAGCTGCCGAAGGCTGCGATCTTTTTTAAACAACGACGAGATTACAGACTGATTGCGGTCGCATCGAACTTCACCCGCGGATGCGCAATGCGATCCTGCGCCCGCACCAGTTGCAGCTCGTAACTGGCGCACGCCTGGGTTTCCAGCAACACCTCATGCACCGCCGCTGCGGTGAATTCGAACGCTGCCAGTAGGCTGTCGCCCAGCAACACCCGCGCCAGGAACAGACCAGAGGTCAGATCGCCGACGCCCACTGGCTGACGTGGAAACGCCAGCAACGGACGGCGCAGATGCCAGCTGCCCTCGGCGGTCACCAACAACATTTCGAAGCCATCCGCCGGTTTGCCCGGGTAATCCAGGTGCTTGACCAGTACCGCTTTCGGCCCGCGCGCCAGGAGCGCTCGCGCCATCGCCAGGCAATCGAACAGCGACTGCGGCTTGCGCCCGGAAAAACTGTCCAGCTCCAATTGGTTCGGGCACATGATGTCCGCCACGGCCGCGGCCTCATCAAGAAGGAAATCGCTGACCTCGGTGGGCACGCTGCAACCCTTTTCCGGATGACCCATGACCGGATCACACAGATACAGCATCTTTGGATTGACCGCTTTGATCCGCGCCACACCGCTGAGAATCGCCCGTCCCTGGGCGGCGCTGCCGAGGTAGCCGGACAGCACCGCGTCGCAATTGCCCAACTCGCCAATTGCGGCGATGCCTTCGATCAGCTCGGGAATCTGCTGCGGCGCCAGCACTTCCCCGGCCCACTGACCATACTGGGTGTGGTTGGAAAACTGCACGGTGTTGAGCGGCCAGACGTTGACCCCGACGCGCTGCATCGGAAAAACCGCAGCGCTGTTGCCGGCGTGGCCAAACACCACGTGGGACTGGATGGCGAGCAGATGAGGCGTACGTTTCATTCGGGTCATTCCGTAAAACGATTGAAATTCAAGCCGCGCAGTATGCGACGAAACACAGCCTGTACGACAGACCGGCGAGGCAGTTAAGCTGACGCCATCATTTGGAGTTCGATGTAGATGCTGACCCTGGAAAACATCTTCGTGCTGATGCTGTTCGCCGCCGCTGGTGCCTGGCTATGGCACAACCACGGCTTGCGCGAGCGCGCGCTGGAGCGGGTCAAGCAGCATTGCACCAATGTTGGCGTTGAACTGCTGGACGGTAACGTCGCGCTGAAAAAGATCGGTCTGATCAAGGATGCCAACGGTCGCCGGCGGCTGGCGCGGGTCTACAACTTCGAGTTCACCGTGACCGGCGAAAGCCGCCACAACGGCACCGTCACCCAATTTGGCGCGCACAGTGCGCAGATTGAACTGGCACCCTACCCGGCGCCGTTCGACGATACGCCGCCGGTAGTCGAAGTCCACAAGCCTCGCGCCGAAGTCATCGAGCTGAGCCAGTGGCGCCAGGAACATACCAAGTGGAAGCCCTGAGCTGATTCACTGAATCCGGCATTCAGCCAAACCGGCTTGCAGCTGTTCGATATTCTGCGGTTCAGCGAAGATCAGCTCGATTCTTGAGTCTTTTCGCCATTCGCTGGCTTGCCAACTCAGCTCGGCATTCTCCAGCGCATTGGCCGAGACCCAGCCATCCGTGCTGTGGATAAGCAGTTTGGCCCGCTTCCAGTCGAGCGCGCTCAGCCAATCGGCGATGCATGCTTGATCAAATACCTGCCGCGGATGCCAGCGCCAACCGATGCTCCACCCACCCTCCTGCGCCTGACTCAGGCAAATCGGTTCGGCCGGATCGCTCCAGACCGCTGGCAGCTGTGCCAATCCAGTCGGCAGCGGCAGATGCCCTGCGCCTTCGTTCGCTTTTACTGCCAGCCCCGGCAGCTCGCTCAGAGGCAGTTGCGCTTGCTGCGTCCAGATCAGTCTGACGGGCGGCAACCGACTGGCGATTTTATCTCGAACCGCTTCATCGAGATCTTCGGCCTTGTTCAACAACAGCAAACCCGCGCTGGCCAACGCTTGCTGCTGGGCGTCCGGCAGGGTTCTACCCGCGTGCAATGCCTGAGCGTCCAGAACCAGCACACAGGGCTGAACCGCCAGCACGCCCAGCCACGGCGCCTCGTTCAATTGCTTGAGCAACTGCGCCGGATGGCCCAGCCCGGATGGCTCGATAAACAGTCGATCTGGCCTGGCCTTGCGCAGCAGGCGGCCGAGGCCGATCTGGAATGGCGCGCCATTGACGCAACACAGGCAGCCCCCGGCCACCTCACCCAGTGCGATACCATCGGCGTCATTCGTCAGCAATGCAGCATCCAGACCGATCTGGCCGAACTCGTTGATCAGCACCGCCCAGCGCTCGTCCGCAGGCCGTTGCGCCAGCAACTGGCGAATCAGGCTGGTCTTGCCGGCGCCCAACGGGCCGGCGATGACGTGGGTCGGAATGTTCTGCAACATGGCGGGTACTTTCTGCGGACAGTTATTGAGGAGATCGAAGATGCGCTGGTCGGGATGGTCGTTGCTGTTGGCGCTGCTGTCGAGTGAAGCGTGGGCTCAGGCCTGCGTGGTGCACACACAGGGCGAACGGCTCGACGTCAAAGTCTGTCAGCAGAACCGGACGATTCCGCAGAAATTGTTCAATGACGGCTTCTGCCAACCGACGCTGGCCGGGCAGAAGGTCGAGGTGCAATACGTCGACCAGTGCCCCAGCGGCGCTTTCGGCGTGTGCAGCAACGCGCAAGTCGCCAATATGCCCTATCGCCAGGATATCCACTATTACGGCGTGGCCACTGATGCGGCGTATCTCAAGCCTTATTGCGAAGGCCAGAGCCAGGGCGCCTGGCGCAAGCCCTGATGTGTCAGCCGAGCCAGTCGAGGGTCAGCAACAGACGGCGTTCACCGGGTGCCGGTTGCGGCGAACGATGGATCAGGCCGAAGCCTTCATTGCCGTGCCATTTTTCGCCTTTGAGCAGCGCGACGTCGCCGCTGTTGAGCTGACGAATCGACGCTGCACCTTGCGGTTCGGCATTGGCCTGGCCAAGTTGCAGGCGATCCATCGCGCCCTCCTCAAGCCATTGGCTGCCGATGCCAGCGTAAGTTGTGATCAAGCGCACCGGCACGTGATCGACGTGGAAGCGCGGACACATGGCCTTGTCCAGCACACGCAAACGCACGCCGATACGCCGCGCACCGAGCAGGCAGGCGAAGGCACTGATCAGCCATTTAAGATCGCTCACGAAACCTTCGAAACCTTGCAGATCACGCAGCCCTGCAGCCAGACCGGCGAGATCCGGTTCGGCATCTTCGTCGGGCAATTCCAGACACAGCGACTCGGCCAAGGGCTCGTTGAGTGACAGCACCAATTGCGCAAAATCGGCAATGTGCACGGGCAGCTGACGTTGCCAGACGGCGAGATTGGTCTGGTCTTCCAGGATTCGCGTCAACGTTTCCGGGGTCACGCCCTGGTGCTGATGACGGGTAAGCAGCGGCTGATCTTGGAGTGCGAGCATCAGGCGGCCTCTTCGTGCCAAGGACCGAATGGATCAGGCAGCGAACGCCAGCCTTCTACACCCATGGCCATTTCTTCGTCGGTCAGCAGACAGGCATCGAGTTCGGCGGAGAGCTGTAGGAAATCTATGTTCTGACCGATGAAAACCAGCTCCTGGCGGCAATCTCCTACGCTTGGAATCCAGTTTCCCATGATCGCCTGGACACTTTCCTGATCCTGCGGCCATTGATTCTTTGGCACAAAACGCCACCAGCGACCGGCGAATCCATGCCGCATCAAGCCGCCTGCTTGGGACCAGCTACCGGCATCGGTGGGTTTGCTGGCGAGCCAGAAGAAGCCTTTGGAGCGCAGCAGCTTGCCGTTCAGCCAAGGCCGATCAATGAAGCTGAAGAAACGTTGCGGGTGAAATGGCCGGCGCGCGCGGTAGGCCGTCGAGGCGATGCCGTATTCCTGTGTTTCCAGGACGTGCTCACCGCGCAATTCCTTTAGCCATCCGGGCGCTTGTGCGGCCTGATCGAAATCGAAACGACCGGTGTTGAGGATTTTTTCCAGGGGGATTTCGCCCATCACCATTGGAATGATTTCAGCCTGGGCATTGAGGCGCTTGAGGATGGCGGTGAGTTCTTCACGCTCGTGCTGGCTGATCAGGTCGATTTTGCTGATCAGCAGGACGTCGGCAAACTCGATCTGCTCGATCAACAGATCGGTGATGGAGCGCTCGTCTTCTTCACCGAGGATTTCGCCGCGAGAGGCAAGGCTTTCGGCAGCCTGGTAATCGAGCAGGAAATTCACACCGTCGACCACGGTGACCATGGTATCGAGGCGAGCAATGTCGGCGAGGCTTTGCCCCTGATCATCGCGGAAGGTGAAGGTTTCAGCGACCGGAAGCGGTTCGGAAATGCCGGTGGATTCGATCAGCAGGTAATCAAAACGATCCTCGCGGGCGAGTTTGCTGACTTCTTCAAGCAGGTCTTCGCGTAACGTACAGCAAATGCAGCCGTTGCTCATCTCAATGAGCTTTTCTTCCGCACGGTTCAGGCTGACATCGCGCTGGACTTCACTGCCATCGATGTTGATCTCGCTCATATCGTTGACGATCACCGCAACGCGCAAGCCGTCTCGGTTACGTAGTACGTAATTCAAAAGTGTACTTTTTCCGGCACCGAGAAATCCTGAAAGTACGGTGACGGGCAATTTGGCTGACATTGGATAATCCTCATAAATGGCAGCCGATTTGCGCTTTGAGGTGCGCTTGGCGTGTTGCGCTTCATTTAACCGGGTCAAAGAAGGCATACGATTGTGATCGGCAGCTCAGGCTGGTTGCGATTTATGTTATAGTATAACAACTTGATTTTGCCAGTCCGGCAGAGGAGATTTCGCAAGTTGCTGCACCACCGATCGTGGAAACTCGCAATGAACCAGGGGTTGAAATGCCTGCTTTTGAGCTTTGCCATGTCGCTGGCCAGCCAAGCACAGGCGCACATGCCGGGGCCGGCGCACTGCACACGCAGCGCTAATCTGCTGGCGTGTGTAGACGTCGACGGCAATGCCTATAGCGTCAATACGGTAGGCACCACGCTTTACCTGCGCGGATTCGAGAAGGACGGCCATCGCTATTGGGCGCAGACCAACAGCCGCTTCGGCCAATTAACCTTTTTTACCGGTATTGCCTCCGATGGCGAGGCTTGGGTTGGCTATACCCGCCGTGTCGGCTGGACAACCATCAACCGCTTCTCCAGCTCGGGAGGGAGCAGCGCAAGGTTCACTTGCAGCCGGATGACGGGCTGCTAGTGAAATCCTTTTCATGAAAAAAGCATCGCTGAATGGATTGTTATAATGTAACGTAAATAGAGATCAATACGACGGTCTCAACCATGAATGCTCTTACTCTCCCGGATATCGCCGCCCAATCTGCACGCTTGGCACTGCCCCTCGACTGGGTAGGCATGCGTGGGATTGCTCTACCCGTTGTGCTTGAAGGCCAATGCCTCAGCGCCAGAGTCGACGCTGGCGTGAGTCTCGATGATGGTGAAGCGCGTGGTATTCACATGTCGCGCTTGTATCTGGCACTCGAAACCCTCGAACAGCGAAGCCTTTCTCCCGCTTTGCTGCATCAGGTACTCAAGTGTTTTCTGACAAGCCATCAAGGTCTATCCGCCTGCGCGTATCTGAATATTCACACCGAATTGTTGCTGAAACGACCCGCGTTGGTCAGCCCCTTGGCCGGCTGGAAATCCTATCCGGCGTCCATTTCAGCGAGCCTGAAACAGCAAATGTTCCACGTGGAACTAAAAATTGAACTGCCCTATTCCTCGACGTGCCCATGCTCCGCAGCCTTGGCAAGACAATTGATCCAGCAGCAATTCGTCGACGATTTCGCCAACAAGGCTCTGCAGCACGCAGATGTTTTGGCATGGCTTGGCTCAACTAAAGGGATCGTAGCGACACCGCACAGCCAGCGCAGCTATGCGCAACTGCACCTGCAACTCGACAATTTCATCGACGAGCTACCGCTGACCGCGATCATCGATGACGCTGAAGCAGCCCTCGGCACCGCCGTGCAGACCGCAGTAAAGCGCCCCGACGAGCAAGCCTTCGCACTCGCCAATGGGCAAAACCTGATGTTCTGCGAAGACGCCGCGCGCCGCCTCACCCTGGCACTGCAACGCACACCCGGCATCAAACAATTGCATATCCGCGTGATCCACGCCGAAAGCCTGCATGCTCATGACGCCGTCGCCGAAAGCAGCTGGCAGCGGGAGCAAATATGATCCGCTGCCAATCGCTGGCCTGGGGCGCTCCCGGTCAACCGCTGACGACGCCTCTGAGTCTTGAGTTCGAGAGCGCCAGCCTGACCGCCATCATCGGCGCCAACGGCTGCGGCAAAAGCAGCCTGCTTAAGGTCATTGCGGGATTGCAGAAGCCTCTCGCTGGCAAAGTGGAAATGGCTGTTCCACGCCAAAGCGGAATTTCCTTTCTGCCGCAACAGCAGCACTTGGATCGGCAATTTCCAATAAGCCTGGAAGAACTCATCGCCGCAGGTTTCTGGGGCCGCCGGCTGTCGACGCAACTGCGCACGCAGCGACTGAAAAACGCATTGGAAGACTGGCATTTGAGTGGGCTCGAACAGCGTCCGTTGATGGCCCTGTCCGGCGGTGAGCTACAACGTGCCCTGCTCGCGCGACTGAGCCTTGCTGACGCCCCGGTGCTGTTGCTGGACGAACCGCACTCCGCACTCGACGAACTCGGCCAGCAATTGCTCTGGCAGCACATTCACCACTGGCACGCCGAAGGCCGGACACTGCTTGTGGTCTGCCATGACCTGGCGGCTGTCCGCCAACAAATTCCGCATACCCTGCTGATCAAAAACGGCCAATGCGTGTACGGAACCAGCAGAGAACTGATCCAGCCAACACCGCACATGCAGGTCGCCTGATGCTCGCCACCGTCAGCCATTTCTGGCAGCCGTTCAGCGAGTTTGTGTTCATGCGCCGTGCCTTGCTCGGCGGCCTGGTGCTGGCATGCAGCACGGCGCCCTTGGGTGTTTTTCTGATACTCAGGCGTATGAGTTTGATCGGTGACGCTGTCGCCCACGGCATCCTTCCTGGCGCTGCTTTGGGATTCTGGTTTGCCGGTTTGAGCCTTCCCGCACTCACCCTCGGTGGCTTGGGAGCCGGGCTGAGCATGGCCGGACTCGCGGCTTGGATCACCCGGCGAACGGGGTTGCGAGAAGATGCCAGCCTCGCCGCGATCTATCCGATCTCACTGGCCAGCGGCGTTTTGATCCTTGGCATCGCCGGCAAGCGCCTCGACCTTCTGCACTTGCTGTTCGGCTCAGCGTTGGCCGTAGACGGGCCGACACTGACCGGCATGCTGTGGGTCTCGGCGGTCAGCCTCATGGCGATGGCGGCGATCTACAAACCTCTGCTGCTGGACACACTGGACCCATTGTTCTTGCGCACGGTCAGTCGTCTCGGACCACTGGCTCATGGCGTGTTCCTGACTCTGGTCGTGCTGAATCTGGTGATCGGCTTTCAGGCCATCGGCGCACTGATGGTTGTCGGCCTGATGATGCTTCCGGCTGCTGCGTCGAAATTTTGGAGTCGCCGCCTACCGCTACTGATCGCCATCGCCGCGGTCATGGGCTGCGTGTCTGTGTGGCTCGGCTTGCTGCTGTCGTTCTACTACTCGCTGCCCAGCGGCCCGGCCATCGTGCTGGTCGCGGGGGTCGGCTATCTGCTGTCGGTGGTGTTCGGACCGGTTCACGGTTTGCTGCGCCGCCCGCCTTTGCTCACATCCCAATGAGGTGTTTCCCGATGCGCGCTCTACTCGTGCTGTTCAGCCTGATGCTGTCGATGTCCTTGTCAGCCGCCGAAAAACTGCCGGTGGTCACCAGCTTCAGCATCCTTGCCGACATGGTTCATCAGGTCGGCGGCGAGCACGTTGAGATCACCAACATGGTCGGCGCGGACGCCGATGCGCACACCTACGAGCCGACACCGGACGATGCCAAGGCGTTGCTCAAAGCCAAAGTGATCATCAAGAACGGCCTCGGTTTCGAACCTTGGCTGGATCGCCTGGTGACCAGCACCGACAGCAAGGCAACGGTGATCAGTGCCAGTCGCGGGGTGATTCCACGTTCGCTCGATGAAGATGGCGAAACCGTTCCGGATCCACACGCCTGGCACAATCTGGCGAACGCTGAGTGGTACGTCGCCAACATCACCAAGGCGCTGATCGCCGCCGACCCGGCCAACAAGGCTGACTACGAGCGCAACAGCCAGACCTACCTCAAGCAGATCTATGCCCTGCTCGCCGAAGCCAAAAACAAACTCGGCGCGCTGCCGCCGGGTAATCGCAAGATCGTCACCAGCCACGATGCCTTTGGCTATCTGGGTCAGGCCTATGGCATCGACTTTATCGCGCCACAGGGTTTATCCACCGAACGCGAACCCTCCGCCGCCGAAGTCGCTGCGCTGATCACGCAGATTCGCCAGGCCAAGGTCAAGGCGGTGTTCATGGAAAACATCAAGGACGCGCGTCTGCTCAAGCAGATCGCGGATGAAAGCGGCGCACACATCGGTGGCACGCTGTACTCGGATGCACTGGCTTCCACCGGGCCTGCGAGCACTTTTACCGGGCTGTTCGAGTACAACCTTAATACGCTGTACAAGGCGTTGAGTCAGCCATGACCTGAGGTGCGCTTTCGATCTATTCGCGAGCAGGCTCGCTCCCACAGTTGGAATGGCTTCCAACTGTGGGCGTCGCAGAGGGTTCAAGCGCGGGGTTTTACCGTGCCGCAATCCTGACCCAGCCACACGGCACGGGTTTCCAGACTACCCTTCTGGTTGATACCGATGGCGTTGAAGGTGCCATTGGCAACGGTGGTGAATTCGCGGTCACTGAGGAATGTCGCGACGCCGGTGCCTTGGGCTTTCGGGCAGCTGAAGCGGAATTTCCACTGGTTGCCGGTGCGCTCGGTGATCTGTTGCTTGCAGCCCGATTGCGGATCGGCCAGCGGGATGTCGTTGGTCGCGACCTGCTGCGGCGTCAGGCAAGCGCGGATCCCTTTGCCGCCGATGTTGATGCCGTTCTTCTCCAGCGCAGCGCGCTGCTGCGGGGTGATCTGGCCTTGAATCTGGCCAAGGATCGATTGCACATCCATGGCCTGATCATCGACCTTCAGATTGCTCGAAGACATTTCCCACAACCCCGGCTGCAGCATTTGCGCCTGCGCAACCACCGGCAATGCCAAACCCAGGCCCAGCGCCAAACCCAGCAGACGAACGTTCATCGAGAAACTCCTGATCAGTTGTGGCCGTTAGACGCCGGCCGGTTGCGTCGGTTCATGCACCGATTAAATAGAGACATTCGCCGCAGAACATGGTCTGTTAAGCATTGCATCTCACGGAGCAAGGCTGCCCCATGGATTTTTTCGGACCGCACATTTTCGGTTACCTGATCGCCCTGTTGCACACACTCGGTTCGATCGCTGCAATCCATGCGGTGCTCACCGTGCGCACTGCGCAAGGCTCGATCGCCTGGGCATTGTCGCTGATCTTCATTCCCTATCTCACGCTTATTCCATATCTGGTCTTTGGTCGCAGCACCTTCGATGGCTACATCAAGGCCCGGCGCCAGGCCAACGAGCAGATGCGCCTGGCCATTTCCGAATTGAACTGGCGCCCGTGGGTGGAAGAAGCCCTGGCCGCTCGCGCGTCGAGTGCCTACGCCTCACTGCGCGCAATGCCGAAACTGGGTCGCATGCCGTGCCTGGCGAACAACGAGGTGCAACTGCTGGTGAACGGCACCGCGACTTTCGATGCGATTTTTCAGGCGATCGCACAAGCGAAGGAAGCCGTGCTGATCCAGTTCTTCATCATTCACGACGATCGGCTCGGCCAGCGCTTGCGTGATCTGCTTTTGCAGAAAGCCGCCGAAGGCGTGTCGATTCATTTGCTCTACGACCGCATCGGCAGCCATGCCCTGCCCCATCATTACGTGCAGGCGCTGCGTGATGCCGGCGTCGAGGTCAAAGCCTTTGCCACGCGCAGCGGGTGGCTCAACCGCTTTCAGGTCAACTTCCGCAACCACCGCAAAATCGTTGTGGTCGATGGCGTAGTCGGCTTTGTCGGCGGGCATAACGTCGGCGATGAATACATGGGTGAGAAGCCACCATTGGCGCCGTGGCGTGACACCCACGTCAAAGTCCGCGGGCCGGTGGTGGCCTGCATGCAGGAATCGTTCGCCGAAGATTGGTTCTGGGCTGCTCGTACTCTGCCGCCGTTGATCCTTCCGGATACATACCCGGAGGATGGCGTGCTTTGCCAATTGCTTGCCAGCGGTCCGGCCGATGCTTATGAAACCTGCTCGCTGTTTTTCGTCGAAGCCATTCACGCAGCAACACAACGGGTCTGGATTACCAGCCCTTACTTCGTCCCGGACGAAGCCGTATTTGCCGCGCTAAGGCTGGCAGTGTTGCGCGGTGTTGATGTGCGCCTGCTGTTGCCGTCGCGGCCTGATCATCGCATCGTCTATGCCGCCTCCAGCCTGTATGCCTTCGAGGCGGTGCGTGCCGGCGTGCGGGTGTTCCGCTATCGCCCAGGTTTCCTGCATCAGAAAGTGGTGTTGATCGACAGCGAAATCAGCGCCATCGGCAGCGCCAATCTGGACAATCGCTCGTTTCGCCTGAATTTCGAAGTGATGTTACTGACCGTCGACAGCGAGTTCGCCGCCGCTGTGGAACAAATGCTCAATGACGATTTCGCCCTGGCCGATGAAGTGGCCAAAGAAGAAAGCCGGGAGATCCACCGCCTGCAACAGGTCGGCATGCGGATCGCCCGGCTGATTTCGCCGATACTCTGAGCGCCCCGTTTCAGGGGTGGTAGATATCGTCGCGGGTCCAGGGCAATTCGTGGCTGCCATCCGGATGCGCTTTCACGGCGAGGATCTGATGCAGGTTGATCCAGCCCCGCGCGAAGGCATACGCGCAACCGGCCAGATACAGACGCCAGATACGCAGCGCTTGTTCAGGCACCAGTTTCGCCGCAGCTTCGAGGTTATCCTCCAGTCGTTCGCTCCAGTGATCGAGCGTGCGCGCGTAGTGCAGGCGCAAGCTTTCGACATCGACGATTTCCAGCCCGGCTTCACTGATCTCGGCTGAGATCATCGCCAGATGTGGCAGCTCGCCGTTGGGGAACACGTATTTTTCGATAAAGTCGCCAGCGCCGCGTCCAACCGGGCGGCCATCGGTGTGCTTGGCGGTGATGCCGTGGTTCATCACCAAGCCGCCCTCCTTCACCGCGCCAAACAGCGTTGCGCAATACTCGGCGAGATTGGCATGACCAACGTGTTCGAACATGCCGACGCTGACAACCTTGTCGAAGCGGCCGTCCTGCGGCAGATCGCGGTAGTCGAGCAATTGCAGTTCGACCTGATCTTCCAGACCCTCGGCCTTGACCCGCTCCTGCGCCAGCGCCAACTGCTCCTTGCTCAAAGTAATACCGAACACCTTTACGCCGAACTCTCGCGCCGCATACCGCGCCAGACCGCCCCAACCGCAGCCGACATCCAGCAAATACTCGCCCGGCTGCAAGCGCAGCTTGCGGCACAGATGGCGGAATTTGGCTTGCTGCGCCTGTTCGAGGGTTTCGCTACCGGTTTCGAAATAGGCACAGGAATACGCCATGTCGCTGTCCAGCCAGAGCTGGTAGAACGCATTCGACAGGTCGTAGTGGTAGGAAATGGCCTTGGCGTCAGTGTCCTTGTCGTGATGCGCACGCACCGGCTGACTGCCTTCGTCTTCGTCGAGCAGCGCATTGCTCAACTCGTCGCAAACCCGAATGACCTCGCTGATCGAGCCCTCCAGTTCCAGCTTGCCTTCGACGAACGCCGCACCCAGCGCATCCAGGCTTGGGTGGGTGAATTGAGTAACCATCTGCGGGTCCTTGACGACGATGGTTACGCTGGGCGTCGGGCCCAGATTGAACTCGTGGCCGTCCCAGAGTCGCAGGCGAAGCGGTAACTGCAGATTCTGTAAGGCCGGTGGAAGTTGCGCGAGCATGGAAAATCCCCCCTTGTTTCAGACGTCTGATCTGAGGGTAGACCAACCTGGAAAAATAGCAGGCTATCGATTCGATCGGCCTTGTCTATCGTGATCGGCACATCGGCTGAACGCCACAGACGACGCGTCTTACGATAGATGACTGCCTGCGCACTCGGCGGTTCGATGAATTTTCTTTCATTTATCCTGAGCGTCGAGCCTGAGCAATGGCTCCTGAAAGCGCAGCAAACGTCCGGCGTTGCCCAACACCAACAAGGTACTGAGGTTATGCAGCAGCGCCGCGATCATAGCCCCGGCCGCACCAAGCCAGCCGAACGCCGCGAAGACCACGATAGCCAGCGTCCAGCCGAGGCCGATAATCACGTTGACCTGCAAAGTACGCCGGCACTGACGACTCAAGCGCACGCAAGTACCGAGGCGACGCAAGTCGCTGCCGATCAAGACGATGTCCGCCGACGCCAAGGCAATGTCGGCCCCGCCAGCGCCCATCGCCACGCCGACCACGCCGGCCTTGAGCGCGAGTGAATCGTTGATGCCGTCGCCTACTACCATCGGGCGGAAGCCGTGATCGATTTCCTTCAGTACGCGATTGAGTTTGTCCTCCGGAAGCGCTTGCGCTTGGACTTCGTTCAGCCCGACTTCCTGCGCCAACGTTCGCGCAACGCTCTGGCGATCCCCCGTCAGCAGGAGTTGGCGTCCCAGCCCCAGTTCACGCAATTCGCTCAAGGCAAAGCGTGCTTCGGGTTTGATGCTGTCGGCGAGTAACAGCCAGGCGAGGAATTCGCCCTTAAGGGCCAACCCGGCAATCGGCCCATCGTGCTCAGGAACAAGGGTGGTTGTGATACCCAGTTGCGCGAACAACTCTGGACGACCGAGCGCAGCTTCGCCCTTCTCTGTCGTCGCCACTACGCCCAGGCCTTGGCGCTCATGGATGTTGGTCAGAGGCCAATACGCTTCCTGGTCAACCAGCCCAGCGAGTGCTCGGCTCACCGGATGACTGCTTGCCGCGCCGAGACTGGCGGCCAGTGTCTGCACTTCGGCGGTGTCCGCATTCAGGCTGTCTATCGACTGCAAACGCAAGGTGCCGTAAGTCAGCGTGCCGGTCTTGTCGACCACGAGCGAGGTCAGATCGGCGAGTTCTTCGAGGAACGCCGAGCTGCGAATCAGGATCCCGTGACGCGCGGCGACGGCGACACCGGCAATCGCCGTGGCCGGCGCCGACAGCACCAACGCACACGGACACGCCGCCACCAATACCGCGAGCATTGCTTGCGCATCATGAGTGACGAACCAGGTTACCGCCGCCAGCAGCAAGACCAGAACCATGTAGCTGCCGGCATAGCGTTCGAGCAATCGCGTGATCGGCGGTTTCGAGCGCTCGGCGTTTTGCATCAGGGCGATGACTTTGCCCAAGGTGGATTCGTCGCCGGTGCGGGTGACTTCGACGCGCAGCAATCCATCGAGGTTGATCGCGCCGCCGAACACTAGCATGCCGACGCCCGCTTCCACCGGAACCGACTCACCGGTAATCGACGCGGTATCAAGGCTCGCCTGCCCCGATAACACACGACCGTCCGCCGGCACCCGATCACCGGCCCGCACCTCGACAATATCGCCAGCACTGAGCGTGCCGTTGTCCACTTCGATAATCGAACCATCTGCTTGCAGCTTGCGCGCATGGCTGCGGGTCAACTGGCCAAGCGCATTGATCGCTTCCTGGGAGC
Source organism: Pseudomonas glycinis (assembly GCF_054871425.1). Taxonomy (NCBI): domain Bacteria; kingdom Pseudomonadati; phylum Pseudomonadota; class Gammaproteobacteria; order Pseudomonadales; family Pseudomonadaceae; genus Pseudomonas; species Pseudomonas glycinis. The sequence goes on from NZ_JBTYHF010000002.1 coordinate 594,324, forward strand.
CGATCACGCTGCGCTCCTCAAGCACATGGCCGAAGATCATGATGATCGGCAACAACGCCGCAGTGAGCAGATCACCGGTCGCCCAGGCACCGAGCATGGCCAGCGCGATCAACTGATCGGTGATGCCGTGCAGGCTCGGGTAACGCAGGCTGTACCACGCCGAACGCATCACCGGAACCGCTACCAGCAACGAGGCGAAACCGAGCAGCAACTGGCTGACACCGGTTTGCTCCGGGAGCATCCAGCGCCAGAGCAACCCCAGACCCAGCAATCCGAGCGCAAGCATCGCCAGGGTCAACTGACGCGCGGCGCGACGTTGTTCGGCCGAGGACAACAGACTCGGAGCAGCGGTGGTCGCCGTCATTGACTGGCTCCTTGAATGATCAATCGGGAATCGTCTTTCGGGTTGACGGTGGTGACCGACCCGGCCTGACCGAGAATTTTCGGCAGGCGTTCGCGATACAGACGCAGGAGCATTTGCGGGTCGGTAGACGTGGCCAGACTCGAGACGGTTGCGGTATCGGTCGAGGCTTTGGCAAGACGCTCGCCCGCCTGCGCGTGAGCTACCTGCAAGGTGCGGTCAGCCTGTTCGTTGGCAGATTGAGTGAGTTTTTCCGCCTCGGTACGCGCATTGGCCACAGCTTTATCGGCTTGCTGACTGGCCGTCAGAACCGCATTGAAGGCACTGACCGCTGGCTCCGGCAGACTTGATTGCACATCCACCCGCGACACCTCAATGCCAATACCCTGGCCGCTCGCCTTCAGTTCAGTGAGTCGCGCGTTGATGCCTTGCACCAGATCACCGCGCAATCGCTCACGACGCTCGGCCGCCTGATTGTCGGCGCCGATCAGTTCCGGGCGAGCGACCAGAATGGTGTCGAGATCTCGCGCGGCGGTCAGGGCCACGGCGCTGCGCGTCACCAGCTGATCGAGTGCTGGCAGCACATGTTCGCCCTGCAACACGAACGCATAGGGATCGGAGACTTGGTAAAACACTCGCACGTCCAGTTGCACTACGCCGGCATCGCCGGTCAATAAATAACCAGACCCGGCGAGTGCATCGCTCAATGGCGTGGCGAAGGACGCCACCCGGTCAGCCTTCAACGCCTCGTCACTGCGCAACAGATTTTCCACTCGACGCTCGATCACCCGGTCAGCCGCCGGCAACAGAACCACCTGCTCAAAGGGTTGCGGCCACGCCCATAACAGCCCGGCATTCTGAACGCGATCCAGCGCGCCGAAGTGCAGCACCACGGCGCGGTTTTGCGGATCAATCTGCCGGACGTTCGAGAATGCCCATGCCAACGCCGCCAACACGGTGATCGCATACAGCGCGATGAAGGTCAGACGTCCGGCCTGGATCCACGGACTGTTCAACGCATGTGTTCCACGTGGAACTTCTTCGCTCATCGTTGCGATCCAGCTTTGTTGTCGAGCGTCGGTGGGCCGTCGACCAATACGCGGAAAGGTGCGGCATCGGTGCGCAGAATCAATTTGGTGTCCGGCGTGACGATGGTGCCGAGGGTGTCGAGGGAGCGCAGGAGGTTGTAAAGCTGTGGCGAGCTGGCGTAGGCGCGCCCATAAACCTGCGCAGCCTCGACTCGCGATTGCGCTTCAATGTCAGCGGCTTTCACCATTGCATCAGCCTGGACGATCCGCGCATCGCGCTCGGCGGCGGAGCGAATTTGCGCCGCTTCGCGTTTGCCGATCGCTGTACGTTCCGTAGCAATGGTTTCACGCTCGGCACGCATGCGGTCGACCGTGGCGCTGAGCGTGACCGATGGCAAAGTCAAACGCTCGATACCCACCTGCACAACGCGCACGCCATATGTAGCAAGCAACTGTTGATCGATCTGCTGACGCAACTGCGTTTCAAAATCGCCGATGCGCACTTGTTTGGCATCAGTGTTGACCAGATTCGCCAGATCGAAACTGCTGGCCGTGGTCTCCAGCGCTGAGCCGACAAAGGTTCGAATCTGCCGCGCCGCTTCGTCCGGCTGATTCTGCACGGCACGCATGAAACGCTGCACGTGTTCAGGATCACCCTGCACCTGCCACGCCACGTAGGCCTGAACGATGATGCGCAAACCGTCCTTGGTGCCGACGTCCTGCAAACCACTTGAGGTGGTACGTAGACGCAAGTCCACCGGAATCGCCGCTTCGAACGGCGCAGGCCAGCGCCAGCTCAAACCGGGATCAAGCAATACCCGCGAAGGATTACCGAAACGGGTGATGACCGTGGCTTCACCGGAGCGCACTTGCACCAGACTTGCGGCGGCAATGGCAAACGCCACCAGCAACGCAGCCCAGCCCATACGCCGCCACGGAAATGGTCCGACTTCTGGCACCTCGCCGTGATGGTGGTGATGCCCATGATGATGGTGATGCCCGCCGTGGCCGTGGTCGTGGCCGCTGTGGTCGTGAACGTCATGAACAGGCGACTGGCTCAATGGGTGGCTCCTGGTTGAGCGGTGGTACGGGCGGGCGACGGATCAGTCGGCAGTGTGAAAGTACGCAGATCGATGGTTGGCGCATTTGCGCTCCCGCCGAGTCGATGATCGAGTATCAGCAACTTGGCTTTACTCAAGCCCTGACTGAGCTGGCTGAGATATTGCTCCAGCACGAAGGCCTGGCCGGCATTGGTGAAAGCTTTCTGATCGGCGCTGAATTTAAGGTCGGCGGTTTGCGCGGCTGCATTGATCTCCCGCGCATTGGCCACTGCCTGATCCCGCGCCGTACTCGCCTGCAACTGCGCCTCGTTAGTGGCCTGCGCAGCCGCCCCGCGTTCGCGAGCGATCAACGCCTGCGCGCCGATCTGCGCCGCTTGCACACTGTGGTAGGCATTCGCCGCGCCGGCCGGTGGATGAATCGCTTCGACAACTGTGGCGAGGATTTCCACACCGCTGTTCAATCTGTTCAGATCGCTTTGCACTGCGCGACCGATTTCCTCGGCCAGCCCTGCCCTGTCGTCGCCGAGCAGACCGTCGAGGGTGCGCGAGGCAAAATCGTGAACCAGGATGCGGCTGGCGGTGCTGCGAATCAGCGTCGGTACATCGGCACTGTTGTAGGTCGCAGCAAGTGCCGCTTCGTCGTTCAAACCGATGCGATAAACGAAGCGCACGTCCATGTTGACGATTTGCAGGCCCTGTTGCGCGCCGCGGCTGCTGGCGATGACCTGGGATTTGTCGTTGACGTGGCTGGCGTCCCACAAACGGTTGGCGGTCAGCGGCGCCGGGCCTTCAGCGGAATCGGACTGCACGGCGATTGGCTTATCGCCGACGCTGGTGGCCAGTTCGTGGACTACGCCGTTTTCAACGGAGATCACACGCCCCAATGGCGAGGGCAAACCGGCATGCAAACCCGGGCCGAAAACCTGTACCGGATTACCGAAGCGCTCGTAGATGCCGCGACCTTGCAGGGGAATTTCATGTACGCCGCTCAGCAGCCAACCGCTTAGGGCGACCACCGCCAACACCGGCAACAAGGCCCGGCGCATGTAACTGAAGGCCCAGATCTGGCGCAGATCGATGCCGAACCGATTGTGCATTTCATGCTGCAACGCCAGCCACGGCTGCGGCGGCCAGCGCAGCATATCGGCGATAAAACTGCGCGCCAGCAGGGTCGGTTCCAGTTGTTCACGCCGCGGGCTGAAGACAGACAGTAACGCGCGCAACAGCAGTTCGCCGGCAACCAACATTGGCAGGACTGCGCTGAGCACCGCCACGCGTACCGGCCAGACTGCGCTTTCGCTGGCAAACAACAGACACAGCGCACCGATCAAGAGTGTGATGACCACCACCCGGGTCAGTTGCGCCAGCGCAGCCGCTTCCGGCCATTGCGCCGGCGGTTCCTGCGCCAGGTGCCGCTCCAGCACCAGCAGGGCAAACGCCAGCAACAACGCCAATGCCGCACCGATGCTCGCCGACAGCCCCAAGGCCGCCGCAGGCAACGTGAGATTCCACACCTGCTCAATACCAAGCAGAACCAGCAACGCCCAGCCGCCGAGCCACAACGTCGGCGCACCGATTTGTCCAAGCAGATGGCGGCCCCGCTGACTCAATCGCTCCAGCAGCCTTTCGTACCAGCCCTCGGCTGCGGCGCCCTCCTCCACGACGCTCGGTTGCGAAGCGGGCGGATGCATCACCCGCGCGCGCCATCGCGCCACCCACCACGCCGATTGCAGACCGGCGACCAGCACCAGCAACGCTGCGCCCTGATTGACCAACAACGGCAACCACAGGGACTGCGGCGCAAACAGGCAGACGAAAAACGCCAGCACCCAGCCCGACCCCGCCACTGCGCCGAGTCCATACGCCAACCGACGCAATTTGCGTGACTGCACGGCTGCCTGCTGAAAGCGCGGCAGCCCGGTGACTGGCGTGGCGTCCAACTCAAGATCGACTTGCATAACACCCCGAAAATGTAGGCTCTGCGTTCATAGCGTTACGATATAACGCAAACTGTGAAATATTCGTACACAAATACGCTTATTCAAGGATGCCGCAGCTGTCGCTTGCCTGAAGCCTTGACCGAAATGTTCGACGAAGCTCATATTACGCACATAATTTTTATCGCGACTAATCTTGGCTATCCCCTTCGAGCAATCTGGAGCAAGCGCATGAGCAACTATGACGTAGTGATTCTGGGCGGCGGCCCCGGCGGTTATAACGCAGCGATCCGCGCGGGCCAGCTCGGGCTCAAGGCCGCTTGCGTCGAAGGACGTGCGACCCTGGGCGGCACCTGCCTGAACGTCGGTTGCATGCCGTCCAAAGCCTTGTTGCACGCCTCAGAGCTGTACGCCGCTGCGGTGGGCAAGGAGTTTGCCAATCTCGGCATCGAGGTCGAACCGACGCTGAACCTCGCGCAGATGATGAAGCAGAAGGACGAAAGCGTCGCCGGCCTGACCAAGGGCATCGAGTTTCTGTTTCGCAAGAACAAAGTCGACTGGATCAAGGGTTGGGGCCATATCGACGGCCCGGGCAAAGTGACGGTGACCGACGCCCAAGGCAACAAGAGCGAACTCAGCGCCAAGGACATCATTATTGCCACTGGTTCCGAGCCCACTCCCCTGCCCGGCGTCGAGATCGACAACCAGCGCATCCTCGATTCCACCGGCGCACTGTCATTGAGTGAAGTACCCAAACATCTGGTGGTCATTGGTGCCGGGGTGATCGGCCTGGAGCTGGGTTCGGTATGGCGCCGACTCGGCGCGCAGGTCACCGTGGTCGAATACCTTGATCGTATCTGCCCCGGCGTCGATGGCGAGGCCGGCAAGACCTTGCAGCGCGCGCTGAGCAAACAAGGCATTGCCTTCAAACTGAGCTCGAAGGTCACCAGTGCCACCAGCTCCGCCACAGGCGTGCAGCTGAGTGTCGAGCCTGCCGCTGGCGGCACGGCTGAACTGATCGAAGCCGATTATGTGCTGGTGGCCATCGGGCGCCGGCCATACACCCAGGGCTTGGGGCTGGAGAACGTCGGCCTGAGTACCGACAAACGCGGCATGCTCGCCAACAAGCAACATCGCACCGAAGCCGCCGGGGTCTGGGTGATCGGCGACGTCACGTCCGGCCCGATGCTCGCGCACAAGGCTGAAGACGAAGCCATGGCCTGCGTCGAGCAGATCCACGGCAAGGCTGGCGAGGTCAATTACGCGCTGATCCCCAACGTCATCTACACCCAACCGGAGCTGGCCAGCGTCGGCCAGACCGAAGAACAGCTAAAGGCCGAGGGCCGTGCCTACAAGGTCGGCAAGTTTCCTTTCACCGCCAACAGCCGGGCGAAGATCAATCACGAAACAGAAGGCTTTGCCAAAGTCCTCGCCGACGAGCGCACGGACGAAGTGCTTGGCGTGCATCTGGTCGGGCCGAGCGTGAGCGAGATGATCGGCGAATTCTGTGTGGCGATGGAGTTCAGCGCCTCGGCCGAGGACATTGCCCTTACCTGCCATCCGCACCCGACGCGTTCGGAAGCGTTGCGTCAGGCAGCGATGAATGTCGAGGGGATGGCGACGCAGATGTAGGTTCCAAACTTTGCCGCCGTCTTCGCGAGCAGGCTCGCTCCCACTTTGGAATGCGTTCCCCATGTGGGAGCGAGCCTGCTCGCGAATGGCGCCACCCGGTCTACAGCGGCAGATGGCCTAACGGCAACGCGCCCGGCGCTTTCACTGTGTGAATGGCAAAGTTGCTGCGAATATCGCTCACACCCGGAAGCTTGAGCAGATGGCCGCTGACAAAGCGGTCATAAGCGCGCAAGTCAGGCACCACTACCTGCAACAAAAAGTCCGATTCGCCGGACACCAGAAACGCTGAGACCACCTCAGGCAGCGCAGTAACAGCGGCATAAAAAGCCTCGGCGCGTTCTTCGTTGTGGCGCTCGACCTTGACCCCGACAAACACCGTCAGCCCCAGCCCGACTTCATCGCGATCCAGATTGGCCTGGTAACCTCGGATCACCCCCGCCTCTTCCAGCATGCGCACCCGGCGCAAACACGGCGAAGCCGACAGGCCGATTTCTTCTGCGAGCTCGACATTGCTCAAGCGCCCGTTGCGTTGCAGCGCGGCGAGAATCTTGCGGTCATAGGCGTCGAGTTTCATCATTGGCAGATCCCGATAGTCTGACGGTTGAAAACCAGCAGGTTATGCCAAAGCTGCGAACAATTGAAGCCGACTACGCAAGCACCTGCCCTGCCCTCTCGCTCTAGACTGGCCCGAGCAAATCAACAGCGAAAGGGGGTGTGATGTGGCAAGTCTGTGGCTGTTCGTTCTGACGCTGGCTGTGGTTCTGCTACTGCCGGGACCGGATATGATCCTGCTGTTGCAAACCGGTGCGCGGCAAGGTCGAGCTGCGGCGCTGGCCACGGCGTTGGGTTTGGCCATCGCCCGCGGCTGCCACGTGGCACTGGCGGCATTGGGGCTGGCGGCGCTGTTCAAAACGGCGCCGTGGACGTTTGACGTGGTGCGCATCGCTGGCGCGGCCTATTTGTTGTGGATCGGCATCCAGTGTTTTCGCAGCTCGCTGGTGCCGAACCTGCAAGCCCAAGAGCAGGCACCTGCCCACGACCAGTGGCGCGGTGCGATCCGTCGCGGTTTGCTGACCAACCTGCTCAATCCCAAGGCGTTGCTGTTCTGCTCGGTACTGTTGCCACAGTTTATCGTCAGCGGCGGCGCGCCGGTGCTGACACAGTTCGCCATGCTCGGCCTGGTGCTGGTCAGCGTCGGCCTGCTGTTCGACAGTGTTTTCGCCATGACCGGCGCGGCACTGGGCCGTTGGCTGCAACACAGTCCGACCGCCCAGCGCGCTCAGCAATGGCTGTTCGGCAGTCTGTTGATTGGCTTCGCCGTACGCCTGAGCTTCATTCAACAGGCCTAGCCTTTGCGCACCTTGCGCTGACGACGGGTAATCAGCATTAACGCAGCAACAGCGACCAGCAGCACCGCGCCGATCTGCACCGGCCACTTGTACGGCCGCAGCGTCCCACGCACGGCATCGGTCACTTGGGTGACGTAGCGCTTGTCGGCATTCTCAAAATCCGGATACGGGCATTGATTGCCGAAGTCTTGCGCCCACGGCACATAAGGGCCTTCCTTGACGTAGCGCTGATACAGCGCACTCTGGTCTTCAAGGCTGCTGTTCCAACCGGCGGCGTTGCACAACACCGCGGCAAATGCCTGACTGGTGTGCGGCAGGTTATCGGCGGCGCGACCGGCCAGTGCCGTGGCGACAAAACGATAGTGATAACGCTGATCCGGTTGCGCGGCGCTGGCCTGCTGGCGCTGCACTTCCGCCGTGGAAATCAGCGGGCCGACATCCAGCTTCGTGCTCTCCAGCGTGTAATTGCCGCCGAAGGTGGCGTAATCAGGCGCCATCTCATAACCGAGGATGTCCATGCCCCACTCCCGGGCCGTCCATGCGGCGTTGTATAACGCACTGGCGCGTTTGCTCGGCCACCACGCCGACTCGGCCTTGAGCCGTTGCTCGCCATAGAGCCGGGCCTTGTGCTGCAGATCGTCACTGGCGAAATAACCGACCGCTTCCTCGTAACGTCCCTCACGCAGCAAGCGCCGACCGAGCAGATTGCGCAGATTGGCGGCCACCGGCAGCGGCACATAGTTGTCGCGCTCCTGCTGCGTCAATGGCGGCGGCGCCGGCACGTTCTCATCGACGTACCGCTTGAGCTCATCGACCGTCAGCACCCGCTCGGCAACGGTGGCGGCATCGAACCAGTAAAGGCTGTTGCTGCGATACAACTGCACGAACGCTTGCAGGTATTCGCCGCGTTGCAGCGCCAGGATCGCGCTTTCGCCCTCGACCCGGCATTTTGGCTGCACCGTTTCAAACGCCCAGTCCGGCGTGCGGCGATAACCCCAGTCTTCATTCTGCGGAAAGGCCTGGGCGGCTTTGGCGTAGGCGGCGGCAGCGGCAGTCGTGTCGCCGTCACGCACTGCCAGTTTTGCCCGCAGCCACCAGGCCAGCCCGCCGTCGCCGGCGTTTACCAGAAAGGCCTTGGCAGACGCGTAGTCGCCCTGTTGATAACTCATCGCCGCCAGTCGATCGGCATTGTCGAGGCTGCCACGGGTGCTGTTTTGCAGGAGTGTGACGAGTTTCTTTTCATTCGGCGGCTGCTCACCGAAAGACCAGCCCTGACGGCTGACCAGCGACGCCGTGACCAGTTGCTGCACTGCTGGCTGCTGGAGCAGTTTGGCCAACTGAGATTCCGGCAATTCGGCCAGTTCGTTCATCAGTTGCTTGAGCGAGGTGTAACCGACGGCCGAACCGTGCAGGTTCTGTGCTTCGTACAGTTCGATGGCGCCGCTCCAGTCGCCCGCGCTGCGCAACACACGCGCCTCCTCACCAAGGCTGGCAACGCCCAGTTCCAACGGATCGCTGAAGCCGTCGATGCTCAGTTGCCGGGCCTGGCGGAAGGCATCGCGCGCTTCTTCCAGCGCTTCGATGCGATCGTGCGCCTCGTTGCTCATGGCGAAGGCGATACGCCCGAGGGAATACGCCGCCCAGGTGCTGCGCAACGGACGCTGGTCTGCCGGCAGCGCCAGCACTTTGTTGAAATACTCCGTGGCCAATTGATGGTCGCCGGTGGCAAAGGCCACCGCGCCGGCGACATACAACCGGATTTCCGCCGGCAGACTGGCGCCCTGCTCCTCGGCCTGACGTGCATCGCTGAGCCCGCGCAGGCGCTTGACCACAGCGTATTGCTCGACGCTCAGGCCCACCTGCTCAGCCTGTTCGCGCGCCAGTTCTGACGCGTTGTCTTCGGCATAATCGTTGGGGTTGTGGGTCGCCGCTGTGACATTTTTCAGCCCGGCAATGGTTTTACCGAGGCGACTGACTTCGAAGCTGAAACTGCCTTCGGGCAGATCGGCGAGGGTCTGCGCGCGGTTGTCGAGCAGGCGCATCGGGAAGTCCGGGCCGCAGGCCAGCGCCGACCCCAGCGGCAGACTGAGGCTCAGGCAAAGCAGATGGCGGGGCCAGTTACGGGTCAACATGCGAACCTCCTTGATCAATATGTGCACAACGCGCCCAACCGACAGCGCGCTGTCCGCCCGCCGGCAAGCGGCCGTCACGCAGGCGGGTGAAGGTAAGCAGATTGGCACTTTGTTGCAACGAGTAACCGGTGAGCGCATCGGCGCCTGCACAACCCCGCGCCTTTAGGGTGATTTGCGCGGGCCACGGGCTGTCGAGATTGCCGCGGTTATCGAGCTGGATGTCATAGAGTCCGCCCTGCTCTTTGAATGACAGGCGCAACTGACTGTTCAGCACATTGCCACGCGCCACGGCGCGCAAAGTAGTCAGGCTCCAGGCGCGACGATCGTTGGCCAGCGGCAGGCGAAACCAGATCAGCCCGGCCAGATGCTCGGGCGGATCCTCGCGCAAGGTCTTGGCCAATTGGCTGAGTTGCTGCGGATCGGCGAGCAACTCCCGGCGCTGCCCGCCGCGCTCCAGTTGCACTTCGCTTTCCACTACCGGCGCGCCACCGTCATCGCTCAACAGCGCAACGCCGTAGGCCGGCAGCGCCAGATAGAAGGGTTTGTCGCTGACATGTGCCCAGGCCTTGGCCCATCTCAACGCCTGCTCGGGATCGAACAGACCCAGTCGCGGATCGCTCACGGCGTGGACTTGCAGCACGCTGCTGTCGACGCTTCGCAACAGCGCCGGCAACTGCGCGCTATCGAGCCAGGCCGGTAGCGCGGTGATGCTCAAAGGCAACGATGGCGGCAAGACCGCACGCAAGTGTTTGAGGAATTCAGCGTACACGGGCAGCCGTGCATTGCCGGCATCGTGGTCGATTTCGATACCGTTCAGCGTGAGGCCTTGCGCTTGCCAATCGGCGACGACTTGCAGAATCTGCGCGGTGACCTGCTGCTGGTCCAGCGACTGCAACTGGCCATCGAGGCGAATCACTGCGATCAGAGCGCGACCATCAGCTTTCAACAACGCCGGATTAACCCGCGCCCTGCTCCACCGCTCGCCGGGAAAGGCCTGCAACGCCAGCACGCGCAGGGTGGAGAAATCATGGCGACTGTCGCGCAATGCCGGCTCATGCGCAGGTGTCCATTGGCGTTGCCAGACGTAGAGCTGCTGGTCGAGGGCCGGTGCGGCGTGTTGCTCGCAACCTGCCAGCAAGACGCTAAGGATCAGACCCGCAATAAACCGCATACCTTGAAAATCCCTGAAGCCACAGGGCTGCAAGGTTACACAAAACCCTGCGCAGACGATCAGGGTTTGCGCGCGATAATCACCTGACTCTTGGCCACCACCGCATCCAGCGCCTGCTTGATCTGTGCACCGCGCGGGGAATCCAGCACCGCTTGCCACGTGTTGGCCCAGTGCTCGAGCATCGGGTGATCGGGATTGCTGAACTCGACCTTGGCCTCCCAGAACAACATCATCCACATCGACCAGTAGAAGCCATATTGGCTGTGGCTGATGATCTCCAGCCCGGCGTCGCTGACCATGGCCTTGAACTGGTCTTCGCTGATGATGCGTATGTGATTGGGTTTCTGGAAATACTCCGGCGCGGCGATGTCCTTTTGCAGGTCCTCGGAGCTGGGATGCGGCACGCTCAGCAGATACAACGCGCCCGGCTTGCCGACACGCACCAGTTCGGCAAGAAACTGCGCGGGATCGTCAACGTGTTCGATAACTTCAGTGCAGACCACACGCGTTGCCGTTGCCTCGGCAATCCGTAGCGGGTTGCAGTCGGTAACGTGGCATTCGATGTCCCGGGCCGGGGTGTCGCTCAGACGCTGGCGCGTGGCTTCGACCTTGGCTGCATCGATATCGGCAAGAATGATCTTCGCCCCACGCATAGCGCAGAAGTGCACGTTGCCGCCATCACCGCAACCGACATCAAGCAACGTGTCGTCGGCGCTCACAGCGAAGCCCGTGTACAGCTCGTGAGTCTCCTGGTTGAACCAGCCGCTGAGCTTCGCATCGTAAAGGCCGAGCATGTACGGATCGACTTTATCGGCAACCGCAGCGACCGGTTCTGCCGAAGTTTGCGCAGGCGTTGTCGCCGAGAGTTTCTTCAAAAAGCTCAGCATGAGGTGGCTCCGGGTGAGGTAACTGCAGTTCGGGAGGTGCCGAGGCGCTTGACCAGCGCAGCACCGCGATTGCGCATCGGCATTTCGATCAAGCGATAGTTGAATTCGCTGAGCAGCGCGATCAGGCCAAAGGCAATCAGCACCGTAAGGATGGGATGTCCGGCCGGGCTCGGCAGACCGCTGCTCTGCAAGCGAAAGATCAGCTCACGCAGCAGCAGATAGGCGGGGATGTGGATCAGGTAGATGCCGTAGGAACGGCTGCCGATCCATGCCAGCAACCGCTGCAAGCGTCCGGCAGGCATCAGGTAGTTGCGGTTGTACGAGGCGGTCCAGACCAGCAGCGCACTGAGCACGGCGATCGAACCGATTCGGAAGCTGGCCAAGGTAAAACGGTCGGTCGCCATGAAGCTCAACAGCACTGCAATGACAATCAAGGCTGAAATGCCAAGCCATGGTTGGCGCAAGAACGAGGGCTGCCAGCGCTGATAACCCGGCTGCGCACTCCACATCGCCAACAGTACGCCAAGGGCCAGCGCGTCGGTGCGCACTACCATCAGCAACGGCGTGCGTACGGTCAGAATCTGCACCGCGACCAGCGCCAGCAATGCCCAGACCAGGTGTCGGCGAAACAACAGGATCAGCAACGGAAAAAGCAGGTAGAACTGCTCCTCCAGCGCCAGGCTCCAGTAAACGAAACTGCTGCCATATTCGTATTGGAAGAAGCTGTCGGCGAAGCGGAAATTGGCGTATTGCAGCACCCCGGCCAGGGTCGCCTGAAGATTGGCGGATAGCGTGCCGAACGCACCGGATCGATTGAAAAACATACAGGCCAGCAGGATCAGCGCAAGCCACAGCCAAGCTGAAGGCAACAACCGAAAAGCCCGGCGCAGCCAGAAATGGCGGACCTGTCGCCAGCGCTCCTGGCCCGTCGTGCAGCCTTGCAGCACCGGGATCAAGCTCCGGGCGATGACAAAACCGGAGATCGCAAAAAACAGGTCAACGCCCCACCACGTCTGCGCCCATTCGTGGATCCGGGCCAGCGACGGCACCGGGTCGGTGAAAAGATTGTCCGCCAGATGGTGGAACAACACCGCGAGCACCGCGACCGCACGCAGGACTTCAACGTCCATGATGCGCTTGCCGTTCATGCCTGGGGGGCTTCCAAGGCAGGCGCACGATGCTCGAACAACCGCGTCAGAAACCCTCGCAAACGCTGTTCAGCCACAGCCTGGCTGCAGAACGCCTGCAAACTGTCGACTGCCTGCGCGGACATATCGGCATAGCGCTGCGGCTGGGTTTTCGCGACGTCGTAACTGGCCCGATAGGCTTCGCACAACGAGGTCCAGTTGGTCACGTAGCGCAGGGTTCGGAAGGCCTTGCGCGGGTCGTGGGGCCAGGCTGTCAGTTCATCCGTGGACTCGATGAGAAAGGCATTCGCGGTGCCCAGGTAATCGATCATCGCCGTGGTACGCGGCGCCACAGCCGGCTTGCCGCAGGACATGAATTCCATCAGCGGCAGGCACTGCCCTTCACCGTACGAGGTGTTGACCACATACCGCGTGGCCTGCACCAGTTGCTCGTAGTCCGGATCGGCGAGGTAGCCGTAGATCAGAACGATGCGGCAGCGATAAGACTGGTTTTTGTACAAGTGATGAAGAATATCGCTGAGCGCTTCTTCGGCGTCATGGTGAGTGAGCTTGAGCACCAGCGTCGCGTCTTCGACATCGCGGAAACACACACAGAACGCACTGAGCATGTCTTCCCAGTTCTTGCGCCCGTCACCGGGATTGAACACCGAGGTGTAAACCACACCGTCAAGCATCAGCGACTGTTCGGAGGCCGGCGCGGCGAAGTCGATGCCGTCGCCGCTGCGCAGGTGCGCCGGCCCGAATGCGTTCAGATTGAGGGTGCGGCTGTCCGCGACCAGGCCTTTGATCGTCAGGCTGTACGCGGCGGCCAGCGCTTGCTCGGGCATTTTCGCGCCACGGGCAGCAAAACGGTCCCAGACCGGCGCCGGCACCGCGACGATCGGGTATTCGGCACCCATCGCCTCGTGCACGGCGTTGACCGTATAGCTGGAATGGGTAATCGCCGCCCCGCAGGCATGCAAGACGCTACGCCAGTCGTTGCGCGGCTCGCCCGCAAAGGCTTCGTTGGGGATCGTGCTGAACTCCCACGCAAACACCGGCAGCGTCGGACAGGACAGGTGTACGGGGGTGCGATGCGGCGGCGAGAACGACAGAAACACGCAAGGCTCGCCACGGCTCAGGCATTCCAGATACAGCGCATCGACTTCTGTCTGCGGATCGGCCACTTCCACCACCCGACCGATGCGTTCTAGCACCGGACGATATTCCTTGAGCACGAAGTAATAGCTGTACTCCGAACGTCCGAGGTTCTGCGCGATGGTGTGCCGGTTGGTTTCCGAATGAATGATGATCAGCATGAGGCGTTATCCGTCACAGGCGCAGCATCGGTGGGGCCTGCTGTCAGCGCAAAGAACTCCGCGAGGCGTTTGCGCACCGGCGCGAAGGCGCAGTATTGCTGCATGCGCGCGACGGCGGCGGCAGACATCCGCTGATATTCCTGCGGCTGAGCCTTGGCCATTCGATAGCTGTTTTCGTAGGCGTTTTTCAGCGAGCCCCAGTCGGGGCGGTGCCGCAGCGTGCGGTAGATGATCCGCGTGTCCTGCGGCCAGATCGTCAGCTCTTGACTGGACTTGACCACGAACGCCACCGAGTCATCGATGTAGTCCTTCATCGCCGTGTGATCGGGGGCTATCACCGGTTTGCCGCTGGACATGAACTCCATCAGGGGCAGGCACAACCCTTCGCAGCGTGACGCGTTGACGTAGAAACTGGCCGCCTGATAAAGCCTGGCGTACTGCGCGTCGTCGAGGTAACCGTGCATCACCACGACCCGACAGGCGAACGGCGTGAGTTGCGCCAGCAGGGTCATCAATTCGCTGTAATAGGACGCCAGATCATTCTGGGTAATCTTGAGCACCAGCGTCGCGTCGGGCGTTTCGCGGAACGCCCAGCAGAATGCGCTGATCAGTCGATGCCAGTTCTTGCGGCCATCCTTGGGGTTGAATACCGAGACGTACACCACACCCTCGACAGTGGTTTCGACCACCGATGAGGTGTCCGGCAGATCGAGCGGCGCCGGTTCGATCACGGGCACCGGCGCAGCGCCGCACACCTCAGGCCAACGCTGTTGCAGCCAGCCATGCAGAGCGTCCGGCAGCAGATCGCGAATGCCTTCCCAGTACCAGTTGTGCAGAAATTTCACCCGCGGCACCGGCTCCGCCTGCTCGTGTCCCAGATCCAGCACCCACAAGCGCAGATAATGTCGAGCAATGACCAGTCGGCGTTTGAACGTCAACGGTGGCGGCCGCGCGGCTTCAATTGCTGCGGCCAGTGCAGCCTGCTCTTCAGGGCTGATTGGCGTCGGGATCAGCGCATCGGCTGACAGGCCGAGGGTGCGCGAATCGAATATGCACCCCTTGATTGCCAGTGCAGTGCCCGGGTTGACCGGCATCGGTTGGTGTTGCTGACGAATCGTTGCGAAGCTGTCCCACAACGGCGTCGGCAAAACCAGCACCGGGAACGCTTCGCCCATGGCGCGGCGGATGGCCGTTGCCGTGTGGCTCGACAGGGTGATGACCCGACCGTGGCGCGCGAGCATGCGTGTCCAGTCCTGACGCGGATCGTCGTCCCACTGTTCATCGGGGATCGAATCGAACTCCCAGGCCACCACGCAAATCGTCGGGCATTGCAGATCAACCGGAGTTTTCTGCGGCGGGGTGAAGGACAGGAACACACTGTCTTCGCCAGCGGCGAGCAATTGCCGGTAAATCACATCGACGTCGGCGACAGATCCGGCCACGTGCACGCGCCCCAGGCTTTCCAGCACCGGGCGATAGGCTTTGAGGACAAAGTAATAGCTGTATTCCGGACGCCCGAGACTGGCACTGATGGAGCTGTCGTTGACGTCCGAGTAGAGAATGAAATTCATGGCATCCCACGATGAAGCACCATCCCGGCGACTTCATGCTATGACGGCCGCGCGGCGGAGCGGGTCGGCAGGGCCGGCACTCGTCCGTCATCATCGGGCACGTCTCTGTTCTTGTTTTAGTGGTCAGTTTCACCCCGCGTCGCGGCGTCCGGAAAACAACCGGCCAACTCGCGACGAAGGCCATTCTAAACACATCCATCGCGAGTCCGGGAACCGCCGGGCGAGAATAAATCGGACTATGCTGACGAGAACTGACCAGTCACGGTTTGCCCGGTTGAAATTGCCGAGCAATTGGCACAGATTGGCAACCAAACAACTACAACAACGGCTTCGCCTGCTGTTTCACCGGATATTTCCTCCGGTCTGACAGGGCTTTCCTCAAAGCGTGTAAGGAAAGCGGCGCGAGTCATGACCAAGGGGTCGCTGTTTGAAAAAACGTCTGTTCGTCACGGGCCTCAGCGGCTTCGTGGGACAACACATTCAGTCTCGTCTGGCTTCGCCGGGATCGTCGTGGGCGCTGCTGCCTGCCGCATCGGCCTACGACCTTACGAACGCCGACAGCCTCATCGACCTTTGGCCCGAGATGCCGGATGCAGTCATTCATCTGGCCGGCCAGACCTTCGTGCCGGAAGCCTTTCGTGACCCGGCCCGCACCTTCGATATCAATCTTTTCGGCACTCTCAACCTGCTGCAGGCGCTCAAGGCTCGCGGCTTTTCCGGCACTTTCCTGTACGTCAGCTCCGGCGACGTTTACGGGCAAGTCGCCGAAGAGCATCTGCCAATCACCGAGCAACAACCGCCGCTGCCGCGCAATCCTTACGCGGTGAGCAAACTTTCAGCGGAGTTCCTCAGTTTGCAATGGGGCCTGAGTGAAGGCTGGCCGGTGCTGGTGGCGCGTCCGTTCAACCACATCGGCACCGCGCAGAAAGACAGCTTCGTCATCGCCAGCGCAGCCCGGCAGATCTGCCGTATCAGAGAGGGTCTGCAAGCGCCGCAATTGCAAGTCGGCGATATCGACGTTACGCGGGATTTTCTTGATGTCGGCGACGTGATCGCAGCGTATTTCGCCCTGCTGGAAAACGGCGCACCGGGGCAGGTCTACAACATCTGCTCGGGCCGCGAGCAAAGCATTCGCAGCCTGATCGAGCAATTGGCCGATCTGGCCGAAGTCGACGTAGAACTGGTGGCGGATCCGGCGCGCATGCGGCGCGCCGACCAGCGCCGCGTCTGCGGCAGTCACGCAAAACTGGCCAGCGCCACAGGATGGGCGCCAGCCACCACCACACAACAATCCCTGCGGGCGATCCTGTCCGACTGGGAGATGCGAGTACGACAACAATGACAAAAAGTGCACTGATTACCGGGATCACGGGCCAGGACGGCGCCTATCTGGCCAAACTGCTGCTGGACAAGGGTTACAAGGTTCACGGCCTCGTCGCCCGGCGCAGCAGCGATTCACGCTGGCGCCTGCGCGAGACGGGTATCGAAGCCGATATCGTCTACCTCGACGGCGACATGGCTGACGCCTGCTCGGTGCAGCGTGCGGTAATCAAATCGGCACCGGACGAGGTCTACAACCTCGCCGCACAGAGTTTTGTCGCCGCCTCGTGGGATCAACCGGTGACCACCGGCATCGTCGATGGGCTGGGCGTGACACACCTGCTCGAAGCGATCCGCCAGTTCAGTCCGCACACGCGTTTTTATCAGGCCTCGACCAGCGAAATGTTCGGCCTGATCCAGGCTGAGCAACAGGACGAGAACACCCCGTTCTACCCGCGCAGCCCTTACGGCGTGGCCAAGCTCTACGGACACTGGATTACCGTCAACTACCGCGAAAGCTTCAACCTGCACGCCAGCAGCGGCATCCTCTTCAACCATGAATCACCGCTGCGCGGCATCGAATTCGTCACCCGCAAAGTCACTGACGCCGCCGCGCGCATCAAGCAGGGCAAACAGCAGGACCTGGCGCTGGGCAACATCGACGCGAAACGCGATTGGGGCTTTGCCGGCGATTACGTCGAAGCCATGTGGCTGATGCTGCAGCAGGACAAACCCGACGACTTCGTGGTCGCCACGGGCGTCACCACCACCGTGCGCGAGATGTGCCGCATTGCCTTCGATCACGTCGGCCTTAACTACCGCGATTACGTGAAGATCGACCCGGCGTTCTTCCGCCCGGCCGAAGTCGAAGTGCTGCTCGGCAACCCGGCCAAGGCCCAGCGTGTGCTGGGCTGGAAACCGAAAACCGACCTGGATACCTTGATCCGCATGATGATGGATGCGGACATGAAACGCGTCGCCAAGGAGTAGGCCATGCTGATTCCGGTGATTCTGTCCGGCGGTGCCGGCACCCGTTTGTGGCCGGTGTCCCGCGAGGGCCACCCCAAGCCGTTCATGACCCTGCCCGACGGCCAGTCGCTGCTGGGCAAGACCTACCAGCGCGCGGCGGCGTTGCTGGACGGCTGGGGCGACATCGTCACCGTGACCAACCGCGAGTATTACTTCCAGAGCAAGGATCACTACTGCGCGGCGCATGTGTCGCGCCATCGCGGGCACTTTCTGCTGGAGCCGAGCGGGCGCAGCACCGCACCGGCGATCGCAGCGGCAGCACTGTCATTGCAGGCGCTGCACGGCGACGACGCAATCATGGTGGTGATGCCGGCGGATCATCTGATCGTCAATCAGGACGCCTTGAAGAGTGCGGTCGAGCACGCAGTGAATCTGGCGAAGGACGGTTATCTGGTGACCTTCGGCGTAGTTCCGACCGCGCCGGAAACCGGCTTCGGCTACATCGAGACCGGTGCGCCGCTGGACGCCAGAGGCGCGGCCAAGGTGCAGCGTTTCGTCGAGAAACCCGACTTGCAGACCGCCACGCATTACCTGGAGAGCGGCAACTTCCTGTGGAATTCGGGGATGTTCTGCTTCACCACCGCGACGCTCATTGCCGAACTGCAACTGCACGCACCCGAGTTGCTGGAACAGACCCGCGCCTGCATGGCCGCCAGTGCACCGGTCGAAACGGTCGGCTGCCTGCAACAGGAGCTGTCACCGACGCTGTTTGCCGAAATTACTGACATCTCCATTGACTACGCACTGATGGAGCGCTCGGAAAAAGTCGTGGTGGTACCTGCCGGTTTCGACTGGAGCGACATCGGTTCGTGGAACGCGGTCGCCGCGCTGATTCCCGCCGACGCCGACAACAACCGCGCCAGCGGCGAAGCGATCTTCATCGACAGCCACAACAACTTCGTGCAGAGCGAAGGCCGGCTGGTGGCAACCGTCGGTGTGGATAACCTGATCATCGTCGACACCGCCGACGCGGTGCTGGTGGCCCATGCCGATCGTGCGCAGGATGTACGCCGCGTGGCCAAGCAACTCAAGGACAAGTCCCACGAAGCCTATCGCCTGCATCGTACGGTCAGCCGTCCGTGGGGCACCTACACCGTTCTGGAGGAAGGCCCGCGTTTCAAGATCAAGCGCATCGTGGTCAAACCCGGTGGCAAGTTGTCGTTGCAGATGCACCATCATCGCAACGAACACTGGGTAGTGGTCGAAGGCATGGCCAAGGTCACCAACAACGGTTCCGGCACGACCCTCGTCGCCAAGAACGAATCGACGTTCATTGCTGCCGGCCACAAGCATCGCCTGGAGAACCCCGGAGTGATCGATCTGGTCATCATTGAAGTGCAAAGCGGCGAGTACCTGGGCGAGGACGATATCGTTCGCTTCGAAGATCAATACGGCAGGACGGTCTGAATGCTGCTTTCCCTGTACCGCTCGCTGTACAGCTACCGTGGGTTCATCCTCGGCAGCGTGCAGCGCGAGTTTCAAGCGCGTTATCGCAACTCGCTGTTCGGCGCGCTATGGCCGATCTTCAATCCGCTGTCGATGATCATCGTCTACACGGTGATCTTTTCCCAGATCATGCGCGCGCGCCTGCCCGGTGTGGACGACAGCATGGCCTACAGCGTCTACCTGTGCGCTGGTCTGCTGGCCTGGGGACTGTTTTCCGAAATCACCCTGCGCAGCCAGAACATGTTTCTGGAAAACGCCAACCTGCTGAAGAAAATCAGCTTCCCGAGGATCTGCCTGCCGGTGATCGTGCTAATCAACGCCGGGATCAATTTCGCCATCATCATCAGCCTGTTTCTCGGGTTTCTGCTGGTCACCGGGCGCTGGCCGGGGATGGCTCTGCTGGCGCTGATTCCGCTGATTGCTGTGCAAATGATGTTCTGCGCCGGGCTGGGCATGGTCCTTGGCGTATTGAACGTATTCTTTCGCGATGTCGGCCAGCTGTTCGGCATCTGCCTGCAGTTCTGGTTCTGGCTGACACCGATCGTCTACCCGATCACGATCCTGCCGGAATGGGTGCAGCGCCTGCTGCAACTCAACCCGCTGACCAACCTGTTCAGCAGTTATCAGAACCTGTTTCTCTACGGTCAGTGGCCGGTATGGAGTTCGCTGCTGCCGGTTTTCATTACCGGCATGGTGTTCTGTCTGATCGGTCTGCGACTGTTTCGCCAGCGCGTCGGCGAAATGGTGGATGAACTCTGATGGGACATATTCGCGTCACCGGCCTGGGCAAGGCCTATAAGCAATACCCCAACCGCTGGGCGCGCCTGGCTGAGTGGCTGATTCCGTTTTCGCCGATCCGCCATCAACAGCATTGGGTGCTGCAAGATGTCGAATTCGAGATTGCTCCGGGTGAAGCGGTGGGTATCGTCGGCGCCAACGGTGCAGGCAAAAGCACCTTGCTGAAAATGATCACCGGCACCACTCAACCCACCCAAGGCAAGATTGAATTGCAAGGGCGCGTCGCAGCCCTGCTGGAGCTGGGCATGGGTTTCCATCCGGACTTTACCGGTCGGCAGAACGCAATCATGGCCGGTCAGTTGTTGGGCATGCAGCTTGAAGAAATCCAGGCCCTGATGCCCGATATCGAGCGTTTTGCCGAAATCGGCGAAGCCATCGATCACCCGGTGCGGACTTACTCCAGCGGCATGCAGATGCGTTTAGCGTTCAGCGTCGCCACGGCTCGGCGCCCGGACATCCTGATCGTCGACGAAGCGCTGTCGGTGGGCGACGCCTATTTTCAGCACAAGAGCTTCGAACGCATCCGCAGCTTTCGTAAATCCGGCACGACGTTATTGATCGTGTCCCATGATCGTTTCGCGATTCAGTCGATTTGCGACTCGGCGATCCTGCTCAAGGACGGGCGCGTGGCCATGCGCGGCAAACCGGAGCCGGTTCTGGATTATTACAATGCGCTGATGGCCGAACGGGAGGGTCAGGTCGTACGCCAGGAAACGCTCGCCGGCGGCGAGGTGCAAACGGTTTCCGGCACCGGCGAGGCGGCGATTCTCGGCGTACGCCTGCTCGATGAAAACCAGCGCAGCATTGACGCTGTCGAAGTCGGCCAACCGGTGGTGCTCGAAGTGCAGGTCGAGGTACGCGAGGACATCGAACGGCTGGTGCTGGGTTTTATCCTCAAGGATCGACTGGGCCAGATGATGTACGGCATCAACACCCACCGGCTGAACAAGGCATTGACCGATCTGCGCGCCGGTGAACGCTTCACCTATCGCTTCGCCTTCATCATGGGCCTGGGCAAAGGCAACTATTCGGTGTCCCTTAGCCTGTCGCGTCTGGACTCGCACCTGGATCGCAATTTCGAGTGGCGTGACTACGCACTGGTGTTCCACGTGATCAACAACCCACGGGAGGATTTCGTCGGTTGTGCCTGGCTCGACGCAAAAACCACCATTACCCGTGAAACCGAGGCCCGGCCTGTCGAGCGTGCGCCATGACCCGCCTCTTGGTTGAATGCACTCACGTATTCAAACACCCCAAGGTCAATTCGGGGATTCAGCGCGTGGTGCGCAACGTCATCAAGCAGCTGCCCGCCAGCGCTGACGGCGTTGAGTGCATGCCGGTGGTGGTGATCAATCGCCAGCTCTACCGGGTGCTGCAACTGGCGCCTCTCGATACACCGTTCTGGAACAGCCTCGAAACCTTCGGTGAACGCCTGGAGCGCCTCGCCCATCGTTTCTGGCAGTGGCATCAGCGCCGCGATGCGCTATGCACTTCGAAACTGGCGCGGCGGCTCCTTTATGTCAGCTATCGGTTGACCCAGTTTGCCGTGCTCGGCCTGCCGATTCGGCTCGTCAGACGGATCAACCGCAGGCAGCTGCTTCAACGTTGCTCGCCGCTTCAACACCATCAGGGCGATCAACTGGTGCTGCTGGATTCATCCTGGCACTCGGACTTTTTCGCCCATGTCGAGCAGCTCAAACGCGACGGCGTCGGCATGATCGCGGTGATCTACGACCTGATTCCGCTGACGCATCCGCAGTTTTACGACACGCGTCTGGTCGAAGTTTTCAATGAGTGGTTCGACTGGATTACCCGCACGGCCGACGGCTACATGGCAATTTCCGCCACGGTGCGTGATCAGGTGCGTGGTGAATTGCAACGCAGAATCGGTGCCGAGCAGACTGAAAACCGCTGGTTCGATTACTTTTATCTGGGGTCCGAGCTCGACCTGCATCACGGCGCGGCAACGATCGAACCACGCCTCGAGGATCTGTTCGCTGCATCCGGCCCGGTATTTCTGATAGTCAGCACCATCGAGCCGCGCAAGAACCATGGGTACCTGCTCGACGCCTTCGAACGCGCCTGGGCTGCCGGCTCGACGGCACGCTTGTGCATCGCCGGGCGTATCGGCTGGAAATGCGACGCGCTGCTCGAGCGAATCCGCAATCATCCGGAACTGAATCGGCGCCTGTTCATGTTCAATGACCTGAGCGACACCAGCCTTGAATACGCATACGCGCAGGCCAGTGCGCTGGTCTTCCCCTCGTTCGTCGAAGGCTTCGGCCTGCCGCTGGTGGAAGCCATGCAGCGCGGTTTGCCAGCGATGGGTAGCGACATCGCGGTATTCCGCGAAATCGGTGGCGAGTTCATGGCGTATTTCGATCTGCTGGATCCACAAAGCCTTGCCGATCTGATCGAAACCTATCAGCGCAGCGGACAGTTTCCCGCCGCCCGCGACGTCGCTGACTGGCGCTGGATCGGCTGGCGCGAGGCCAGTGAGCAGCTGGCGACACGCAGCCTTGCCCATGTTCAGCAGGCCCCGCGCGTGCAAGCGAGGCCGCATGCGCATTGCTCTTAACGCCCGCATCCTGCAAGCACCGCGCACCGGCATTGGCCACTACGTCGCCGAACTGGTCAACGCGTTGCGCAGCGAACCCGATGTGGACGTAAGCCTGTTTCACGGATGGGGCTGGAGTTCGGCCCTGCCGGCCGCAGCCATGCCCGGCTACTCGCGCATGACGCCATTGCTGCGGCAAATTCCCGGGGCTTATCAGGCACGCCGCTGGCTGGAGCAGAAACGTTTTGATCAAGGGCGTGCACAAGGGCTCGATCTTTATCACGAGCCGAGCCTGTGGCCGCTGGCCTTCGACGGCCCGACCGTGATCACCCTGCATGATCTGACGCACCTGCATTTTCCAGAAACCCAGCCACCAGCACGTTTGAGGGAAATCGAACGTCGTCTGGCCGCCGGCGTGGAGCAGGCGCGGGTCATTCTGACCGATTCGCAGGCGATCGCTGACGAGGCGCAGGCCTACTTCAATCTCCCTGCACAGCGATTCGTGGTGGCGCCGTTGGGTGTGGCCGAACGCTTCCGTCCTCGGCCACTTGAGGAAATCGACAGTGTGCTCAAGGCTCACGCCGTCCAGGCACGGGAATATTTCCTCTGTGTCGGCACCCTCGAGCCACGCAAGAACCTGAGCCTGGCGTTGCAGGCCCACGCCCTGCTGCCAGACGCTGTGCGCCAGCGCTTTCCCTTGTTGATTGCGGGCATGGCCGGTTGGCAGCGCGAGCAGTTCAACGAGCCACTGCGCCAGGCATTGGCCAGCGGCCACGTGTGCCTGCTCGGCTATCTGCCCGATGAGCAATTGGCGCAACTGCTGGCCGGCGCCCGGGCGCTGATATTTCCATCATTGTATGAAGGCTTTGGCTTGCCGGTGCTGGAAGCCATGGCCAGTGGCACGCCGGTGGTGACCACCCGTTCTTCGGCGATGCCGGAAGTGGCCGGTGCGGCTGGCAACTATATTGAAGCGGACGATGCCGAGGGCCTGCGCGATGCAATGAGCCGTCTGCTTGACGACTCGCAGCATTGGCAGGCCTGCCGCGAAGCAGGATTGCAGCAGGCGCGGCTTTTTTCCTGGCAACGTTGTGCACAGGCTACGGCCGGTGCCTATCGCCAGGCCATGGGAGGTTGAATGCGCGTTCTTCATTTCTTCAAGACGTACCTGCCCGATTCGGTCGGCGGCATCGAACAAGTCATCTTTCAGTTGTGCGAAAGCGGCGCCCAGCATGGCATTGATGGGCAAGTGCTGACCCTCAGCACCAATCCGACACCGCCCGTGGTGCAACTGGGCCAGCACGAAGTACATCGGGCGAAGCTGGATATTCAGTTCGCCTCGACCGGTTTTTCCTGGAGCGTGTTCAAGCAGTTCCGTGAGCTGGCCGCCGAAGCCGACGTGATCAACTATCACTTCCCTTGGCCATTCATGGACCTGGTGCATTTCGCCAGCGCCGTGAACAAGCCGAGCGTGGTCACCTACCACTCGGACATCATTCGCCAGAAGCATCTGCTCAAGCTCTATCGGCCACTGATGAATCGCTTCCTCGCCAGCGCCGACCGCATCGTTGCTGCATCCCCGAACTATCTGCACACCAGCGATGTGCTGCAGCAGTTTCAGGACAAGACCCGCGTTATCCCCTACGGCCTGAATAAAGCAGGTTATCCACAGCCTGATACCGAACGCATGAACCGCTGGCGCCAACAGCTTGGGGATAAGTTCTTTCTGTTCGTCGGGGTGATGCGTTATTACAAGGGGCTGCACATCCTGCTCGATGCGCTCAAAGACATCGATTATCCCGTGGTGATCGTCGGTGCCGGTCCGCTGGAGCAGGAACTGCATGCACAGGCCGCCGCGCTGGGCCTGCGCAATATTCACTTTCTCGGCCGACTGAGTGACGAGGACAAAGTGGCGTTGCTGCAATTGAGTTACGCGATCGTATTTCCTTCGCACCTGCGCTCCGAGGCTTTCGGGATTTCGCTGCTCGAAGGCGCGATGTACGGCAAACCGATGATCTCCAGCGAAATCGGCACCGGCACCAGTTTCATCAATATCCACAACGAAACCGGACTGGTGGTGCCACCGAGCAATCCACAGGCCTTTCGTGAAGCCATGCGTACGCTTTGGGAAAACCCTGAGCGTGCTGCCGAGATGGGGGTCAAAGCGGAAGCGCGCTATCGGCAGTTGTTCACCGCCGATGAGATGGGTCGCAAGTGGACAGAGCTGTATCAGGAACTGCTGGCTGAAAAGGCTCTGTCCTACGCTTGAGTGGAGATCACGCGGTTTTCTGCAACCCTGCCACCGTACGCGGCATCGCGACAAAACCCGGCAACGCTTCGATCCGTGCCAGCCAGGCGCGAACATTGGCGTAGTCATCCAGCGAGACATTGCCCTCCGGCGCGTGAGCAACGTAGCTGTAGGCAGACACGTCAGCGATGGTCGGCTCTTCGCCCGCCAGATACGCTGTTTTGCCCAACTCCAGCTCCATGACCTTGAGCAGGTTGTGCGCACGGCCAATGACTTCCTCGGCATTCAGTTGCGCACCAAACACCGTGATCAGGCGTGCCGCCGCCGGGCCAAAGGCAATCGGTCCCGCCGCTGCCGACAGCCAGCGCTGCACATGCGCTGCGCCCACCGGGTCGGCCGGCAGCCAGCGTCCGTTGCCGTATTTCTGCGCCAGATAAACCAGAATCGCGTTGGAATCGGCCAGCACCACGCCGTTGTCATCAATCGCTGGCACTTGGCCAAAGCTGTTGATCGCCAGGTACTGCGGCTGCTTGTGCTCACCTTTGGCCAGATCGACGAAGATCAGCTCGGTCGGCAGTTGCAGCAGCGACAGCATCAACTCGACGCGGTGCGCGTGACCGGAACGGGGAAAGTTGTAGAGTTTGATCGCTTGCATGGTCGACTCCGCTGGAAAGTGACGTCGCTACGGGGATGAGCGCGCCGATGGAGTCATCATCCATGGGTTGCCGGAACAACAGAATAACCACCCACTGCAATCGATTATTTCATCTCGTGCAATAACGCCGCTGCGTTCAAGGCCGGATGCTCGCGCAGCGCCTTCACGGCGAAGTCGACAAAACTGCGGATCCGCGCCGGCGCCTTGCGCCCGCCCTGATACACCACATGAATCGGCAACGGCGGCAATTCAAACTTGGCGAGGACGATTTCCAGCTCGCCCGCTGCGACCTTGTCCGCTACTTGATAGGACAGCACTCGCGTCAGGCCCAGGCCTTTTCGCGCGGCGGTGATCGCCGACTGATTGGCCGTGACGGTCAGGCGCGGTTCGGTGCGCACACTGAGTGCTTCACCGCCGTCGAGAAACGGCCAGTTGCGTTGCTGACCGATCGCCGACGTCGCCACCACCGGCAGCCCGGCCAAGGCCTGCGGATGCTCCGGGCGGCCATGTTCAGCCAGAAACCCCGGCGAAGCGCAGATTACCCGCCGCACTTCCCCGACGCGAATCGCATGCTGATTGCTGTCCGGCAGCTCACCGATGCGCACCGCGACATCAATGCCCTCCTCGACCATGTTGACGACCCGGTCCAGCAACAGCGCATTGATCGACACATCAGGGTAGCGACAGAGGTAATCGGCCATGACCGGAGTGACGAACAGATCGCCAAACAGCACCGGCGCAGTGATCGTCAACTGCCCGCGCGGCAAGGCATGGCTGCCTGCCGCCGAATCCTCGGCCTCCTGCACTTCGGCGAGAATCCGCCGGCAGTCATCGCAGTAACGTTGCCCGGCTTCAGTCAGATGCACAGTGCGCGTGGTACGCACCAGCAACTGCGTACCGATATGCTGCTCCAGCGCCGCCACCGCCCGGGTGACGCTCGCCGCCGACAAACCCAGACGCCGCGACGCCGCCGAAAAGCCTTGCTCCTGGGCGACGACAACGAAAATCTGCATTTCCTGAAAGCGGTCCATGGGATTCCTCGGCGGCGGATACGACAATCGCAGCCGAGGCTGCGATTGAGGAAGCTGGTTACCAACAACATAGTTTGACACAGCCCCTCAAGTAAACCGGGGCCTGTAGGATGATCCGGGGTCCATACAACAGCAACATAGACTGACACAGACGCGTCACATTTCAAATACGATGCTCGATTGGTAACAACATAGATTGACACAACAGCGACGGCGTTCATTCATGCCGAAACGCTATGCGAGCGCGACTTGCCACTCACCTGTGTGGGAGTGAGTTTTTCAGCACAGGCTCAGTGCGATGTCTAAATCTGTACGCAACCTTCGACCGGCCCCCATCAGCACATAAACTGTGTTTTTTGTTGGAAACAGGCAGTTGTGGGTGAAAGAAACACCCAGTGTTGTTTTGACCCAATCACCAGGTGCGAAGCGACCTTTACTATCTTGGATAACGGTCGAAGCGTAAACGAGAGCAGGAATTAGCTCCCTGTCCTTAATGGCTTTCAGCTGACTTGTTGTGACGTCGAGATCCAATATTGCCCAATCAGCAACAAGACAATAGGCACGGGAAGGGAAATGCAGGCGGGCGAGCGCTACAGCATCTGGTGTGGTGAGTTGGCATCCGTCTATTTTCTCACCATCAGAAAGCACTGAAATATAATCTGCCAAATTCATGACTACCTCCTGCCGATTAAAAAAACCGATTCGAACGAGAAGCATCACTCAGCTTAGCTGCTAGCGGATCACCAGGTTCCGATGCCGACGGATAGCAGCAGGGTGACCTCATGGCTGTTTCGTCTTCTCCCTTCATCTCACTGAACGGGATGATTTCTATCGAGCTGCCACCCGATAAAGTGGTTTGCGCCAGTACCCAGCTATGCCATTGCCGTGCGTGTATCTTTCTCAACGGTACGTGCCGATGTGAGTGAAACCTAGTGCTTCAATGGATGCCCGTGGATGCCGTATCGGCAAGGCGACGCCGGTATAGGCGCCTGAAATCCATGTTACTCAAGGAGCGGTAGACGCCGTTTGGCTGCGGCTGAATCAAAATGACATGCCCTCCGACACTTGAATCAGCATTTCTTCGACTAGATGTGTGCCAAAGGTTGTAGCAACCATCGACGATGGGCTTTCTCCCAAAAAGCGGGCTTTGGGTTTGGAAAGCCATTGTTTGGCCTTAACTTTGTCACCGAAGATCACCTCGGCCATGGCGGTAATATGTACAAACCGGAAAAGGCGATCGCTCTCAGGCAGGGTTAAGAGCTGATTGGCTGACAGTTTTGTTTTTAGCGTTTTGGGTTGAATGATTCTGTCGCGCTCTTCGTCGCTTAAGGTTCCATCATCACAAAGCATTTTGATCAGGCTGACCGAGAAGCCAGCTACTATCATGTCGTGAATGTCCAGATCCGAGGCATTGACAGAGATATGAAGAAGCCTCTCCAGACGCATGCGGTAAGCATGATAGACATCCTGACGCAGGACGCCAGAAACCATGGGCCGCAATGATGTTGCGTTGTGCACGGGCGTAAGCACTAGTGTGCCATTCGCTACGGTTAGCTCCAGGTCGTCCCCAACACCTAACCTCATTTGGTCAAGCAACTCTTGAGGCAGATCGATGATGATGTCGCCAGTACCGTCCTCAGTTTTTTGGCACTTGACTATCCAACGCTCGGTTTCACTCATGATCGTCCGGCCCTCATCCGCCATCAGAATGACACACATCATTATGCCTGGGCGCAGAGCTGACCAAAGGAATGGGCAACCGCTGACAGACAGGCACTGCCGCTGCTCGAACGCCGGATAACGAGTGAAAGGGCAAAAAATGGGTCAACGGCTATACCTGCCTTTCCACCTTCACATGGCTAAGCCTGAGCGTGATCAGGTAACTACACGAAAGGATATGACATGCACCCTGATGAGCTTTATGTTTCCGTCGATGTCGAGACGTCTGGACCTATACCAGGCGAATACAGTCTGCTTTCCATTGGAGCTTGTCTTGTAGCCCAACCTGAAACGTCCATCTATCTTGAACTACGACCTGACAGTCCGAAACACGACCCCGAAGCGCTGGCAGTATCGGGGCTGATTCTGGAGAATCTGGAGCGTGATGGCCTCGCTCCGCAACAGGCGATGCTGACATTTGATCAGTGGCTGAAATCGTCCTGCCAAACGGGGCAAAAGGTCATTTTCGTAGGACTCAATGCGCCGTTTGACTGGTCATTCGTCAATTACTACTTCCACAAATACCTGGAAACCAACCCCTTTGGTTTTACCGCCATCGACATGAAGGCCTACTTTATGGGCGCTTTAGGTTGCAGCTGGCAGGAAACAAAATCATCCAAAATGACCGCTGCGCTGAAGCCACTCAGCGAGCCGAACCATAACGCATTGGATGATGCCCGCTTTCAGGCAGAGCTCTTCGCCCTGATGCTAGCGGGTAAAGATAAACGCTGACCTGCCTTCCACCTCACGGACTTAAAGCTCATCTGACCCAGGCTGCCTCAACATATCTGCCGTCCCTGAACGACCACGCCTTGATACCTTCAGGTTTTTCGGACTTGCCGACAATAACGGCTATCGGGTGCGGCAAATCCTGCGTGTAACGTGCAGCAAATTTGGAGAAACTTCCGATATCTGCCGGAGAGATCACCGGAACGGATTGGGGGTGTGTATGCCAGTAGCCCACCAGACGTAACCCTTGTTCGTTGGCAGCCCTGATCTCCTGACGGCACCGCTCCGCATCCAACTCTAGCCAAGACCAACCTGACCGATCGGCGCGATGAGGCACCGTGGCCAAGGCCAACAGCAGACCTTTCGGATCAACCGGATTGACGAATAACTGTCCCCCTCGCTCCACGCCAAAAAGGCCCTGCCGATGACTATCGAAGATGTTCGCGACAGCTTGGGACACCAATAGCTCGGTATTCACCTCCGGCCATCGCCAGCGCCATGCGATATCCGTCATACCGTTTCGTCCTTATCTTCCGGCCATCCACGCTCGAGTAGGATTTGCTGCGCCCCCTCTGGCAGTTTGGGCCCAAGGTATTTGCCTCCCAGGCTCAGCACATCTTCAGGTCTGTAAATGCTGCTGACCCAAGATGCAGTTGCGATGTTGCCAGTCAATGCGCGAAGGGCCGTGTGCGACACCATAGAGGCGATATTGGTCATCCCCAGCGAGCCGCCTGGGATAAAGCTCTCCCCACAGGCGGGTAGTGGAACAACACCTCCTCCCGGCCACTCTGTAAATCTATGCAAGAAATCGCCGACGTTCGTGAATAGATGACGGCCATCAAACGTACCGGCTGGTGCGAATAGCGCATGACCTACCTGGGTATACGGTTCGCTCCAGGCTTGTAAGAGCCCCCAAGGAGCGCCGCTGGATTTCGCTCGCCATACAGTGACCTCCGACTGCCAATCTGCTGTCGTGATCACCACCAGATCTGCGTTATCGAACACTTCTGGTTTGCTGCTCATCACCACTTCGGCAAAAGTCGAATAAGCGGTGCATTCTGTCGTCGGAAGATCTAACAAAATCTTGTCCCTCAACGCTGAGGCTTTCAGTCTCCCTAGGCTATCCGCTCCAAGAACATGCCTCCCCAGATTGGCTGATACCAAGGTGTCAGGATCGATGAGGGTGAGGTGGCCGACACCGGATCGTGCCAACTGTATTGCCACCGCACTGCCTAACGAGCCAACACCAACGCAAACTACCCGAGCACTTTCAAGGTGCTGGGCAGTGCCGCTTATATCGCGGGACAGAATGGACGCTCGATCAAGCACGTCCAGGGCAGTTGCCCGGACGAGCGCCGGAGGATGTGCATTTGCGATAGCTGGCCGGCGGCGCGCTGTACGCAAGCCAAACTTTGCCCCCCGCTCCTGCTGTACGCCAAGCGAGCGTACATTGAGGCAATAAGTTGGAGCATCCGTCCCCCCAGGAAGCTCCAGAACAATCCATCGACTTGCCAACGTTCCATGCTGCTCAAACCATGCCAGCAATTGCTCGGCATCGTCTGGTTGAAGGTGGGGCGTTAGCCACGGCAATAGATCTTCTGGATCCGGGGTGCGGATATCCGGATAATTCTGAAGCTTGACGTAAAAACCGGGAGTTTCGGCCGCGCGAATGACAGCGGAACGCCCGACAACCCGTCGGTAATGCCCTTTGAGTGCAGCTACGTTCGATGCTAACCAAACCGTTTCCTGACCGGATGGCACAGCCCGGCGCGGATCGCTGAGCGCAAACAACTGCGAGGCAGCCTGAGGCCGATCCAACAGTAAGAGGTTCTGGAAAGACTGACCGTGCTGAAAAGACCAGTAGGTAGTGATCTCATTCTGAAATTCGATATCGCGCGTTGCCTGGCTTGATCCCATCTTTGACAACGAAACGATCTGGGCCAAGCGAGCAAGGCTGTCCTCTACCACAACTTCCGGAGAGCCCATGATGGGGCGTTCCTGAAAGCCATGAAGGCAGAGCCCCGACTTGGTGGCATGCGGCCAAACCAGCCATGGAGAGGGTTCGACGTTCAGCCGCAAAAGCCCACGGGGAAAGTTGGAGGGGAAACCAATACGCAGTCGCCGCTCCTGTCCCGTGTAATCGATGGGCAAGGGAAAGAAAAAGGACGCCGCTTCGTCAGCCCGCATGGGGGCGGGCTGGAGCAATGCATCGGCAGCGTCCTGACCTAGGGTAATTCGCAGTGCGGCGATTCCGCGCTGCAATAGCGTCGTAATAGGATCAGCCAAGGCGTCCAACTGGCTTTACGCTCGACTGAGAGGTTCCGCCACCGCTGGCCCCTCCGAACAGCGAACCCATCGAAGCAGAGTTTCGAGTAGTGCCATCCGGTCGGCCGGGCATGGTCCAATTCGCAGGGATCTCATTGTTCACTGCCGTAATGAGCGCCGGTGCAATACCGAAATTCTTTTTCACTGCCTCGGCAAAGGAATCGTTGGATTCAAAACTTTCCAAACCCAAAGACACAGATGCACTGGCGTCCGCATGCCACCTGGCAAATGCTTGGCGATAACCTTGCCCCTCGCCCGGTCGATTCCACTTCTCTGCAAAGTTTTCGCCGTTATCGGCTGGGTTGCAGACAAAGCAATCGCTACCTCTTTGCGCGATGTGCTGCGGCATTCTGCGAACGATTTCCAAAATTGCATCGAGCGGCGCCAAAGGCTTCGACTGCGATTCCTTCACGACATCCAGGTATGCGTGAGTCGCCAAAGTGGTTATGACAGCGGATATGGGGCGAGTATCAGCGCTCCTTGTGTTGATGGCCCATTCATCGCGATGCCGCTTGAGCAGCTTTATAGTCGCACGCAGGGGATCTTGATCGATGTAATCCTGATAATGCGGCAAAGGATCTTGCGTCGCGGCATCGAGCATCCGCTGGCTCTTGGCAACTACCAAGCTTTCTAGAGAGATTTCCTGGGCAGAAGCAACCTGTAACCAATTCGAGTAAGGGATAGGGCTGCTTGCTTTCCACCCTGTGACCCGATCCGGAACCTCCAACTTACCCTCGCCGTTGGCTTCGCCATTTCCGTTGATCGCGCGGGCGGGCGTGACGTCGATGTGGAAGCCTGGATTTTCGTCGGCATAAACGATGCGGATGCCCCGACGTAATTGTTTAACTTCTTCCTGAACGCGGGAGCCTTCCCTAAAACGCTGCTCAATCGCCTCTAGAACTTCCTTCGCACTAGCGCCTTGAGCGTGAGGGAGCCAGATAATCGCGTCCGCATCAATGGTGTCCAGATCCGCAGGCGCGCCGGGGATTGGCTTGATGGTCGTTTTCAGCCGCATCGAGCCTTGAACGAAGATATGGGCCTCAGCGAGCAGCGGGTTGTCGGAAGCCGAGAGGATTTTTTCCAGTTGGGAGTAGCGGTCATTTATTTTTTCGTACTGCGCTTCCGACAGCGAGATTTCCCGCGCGGCGCGAAGCAGAAAATATTCCCAACTGCTGCGCTTGGTCTGTTCGTTGCTCAATAGCATTTACCTAGCCTCCTGGGCCACCGAGCCCAATTGCAGTGTTTGCGTAAACCGATCCTGGTTTTCTTTGTCCCGATCGAAGATCAGGTACGTATGTTGATGCTGCGTTGTGAGCAACGCGCCAAACTCGATGGCCAATGCCGCAGGAATAGCGGCGAAGACGTGGATAGGTTCAGGAGTCAGAGCTTCAAGCTGACTCAGTCGTATTTGAAGTGCGTCGCGAAAGGCATGAATCACTCGACGGTTCTGTACCATCGCATAGCTTGGTTCTGGGATCGACAGCTCTGCAATACGTGCACCCGGCAGAGCGTCGGTCACGTCGCGAACTGGGACTTGCGCAGAAATGGAAAGCACCAGCGCCAGTGGCCCGTCGCCTTCGGGGGGAGGTGTAAACAAAAAAACGGGCGGCTCAGCGGACTGATCGGGCCAGCGCAAACGATGTTCGCGGTGAAAGGAGAAGATCAAGCGCTTGGAACGGTCGCCGATACTCTGGCCCAGCATCATCAAAGCCGGGATGTCGGCCAAGCCGACTACTGCCAGCGCGGGCGAGTCGCCGTAGGTACCGCCGCGACGCTTGAGTTGCTGTTCCAGCTCATACTGGATGCTGTCTTTGACGTTCTGCCAATAGGTAGTGTCGCGGCCGCGTGGTCCTGGCGCAGGGAAAGTGATTTTGATGCCTTGATCGAAGGCGGTTAATCCCTCGGCGGACATCGCAGTCAACAGATCGCGAACGGGAATATCGTTGATTGTCTGAAAATGCTGACTTTGGACGATGAGAGGAATGGCTCTACCACCATCGGGGGTCGTTGCGGCGAGTCGGATGCGTTCCAGGTACGCTTGGTGTAAACCACTCAAATCATTTTCAGGATACCCATCTGCGTCACGATCAATTTTGTCATGACAACCTGGGCACAGGAGCATCAGATTAGCGGTATCGTTTGTGTGCGCCTCAGCATCATGATCCGCGCGTCCCCGAGGGCCTTTGGGACTGGCGGGTAGGATATGCGCCACTTCGCCCCATTTCATTGGCTTGCCGGCACGATAGTCGAACGTTAGATCTGTGCCGCACAGTTCACAATGACCAGCGGTCTGTGTCCATACGATCCGCTTCGTCTCATCATTCGTATTAAAGCGCCCACTCGCAGGCTTTGCGTCGTCTTGTTCTGCCATTCCGACCTACCCCCCGAGAAACATCCATGATTGAAAACGATGATGGCAAGATAAGATCATATTAAGGTCATTTGCCTCAATTTCAAGAGAGATATCAGGGTGACGAATGCTGAGTCGGCTTTGAGCAGGGTGCTTTTTTTGGCTCATCGAAACGCAGTGATGGAAGCGGGCGTTTTTCTAGCAAGTGCTGGTGGGGAGTGGCACTGACCACAGCGTATGTATCGAAATTAGCGAGTTTATGCAAAGTACATAAACTCGCTAATTTCGATACATACCGCGCGTAGAACTGATGACAACGAGATGTGCAACTCAAACGAGGCTGCAAGCGCAGCCCCTTTTGCACATTTTTTCCGCGTTAGTACCTGCCAGGCTCAGCGGATAGGCGTCGACGGCGCATGAGGTGATAGGCCGCCGGAATGACGAACAGCGACAGCAACGGCGCCGTGACCATACCGCCAATCATCGGGGCGGCAATGCGGCTCATCACCTCGCTGCCGGCACCACTTCCTAAAAGTATTGGTAACAAACCAGCGATAACCACCGCAACGGTCATGGCCTTGGGGCGAACGCGCTGCACAGCGCCTTCACGAATCGCGGCCATCAACCCGCGTTCTGTGTTGTCACCGAGCTCTTGACGCTCGGCCCAGGCATTTTTCAGGTAGAGCAGCATGATCACGCCAAATTCGGCAGAAACTCCAGCCAGGGCGATAAAGCCGACCCCGGTGGCAACCGACAGGTTGAATCCCAACAGATAGAGAAACCATGCTCCGCCCGTGAGAGCGAATGGCAGTGTGGCCATAATCAGCAAAGCCTCATCAAAGCGTGCAAATGTCAGGTAAAGCAGGACGAAGATGATCAGCAGCGTGGCGGGGACCACCAGTTTTAGTCGTGCATTTGCCCTCTCAAGAAACTCGAACTGACCTGAGTAGCTCAGGCTCATGCCGGGCTGCAACTTGACCTGCTCGCTGACGAGCCGACGTAGATCGGCGACTACCGAGGCAATGTCCCGGCCACGCACGTCGACGTACACCCAGCCTGAAGGCCGTGCGTTTTCACTTTTGAGCATCGGCGGCCCGTCGTTGACCTTGATCTTCGCCACTGTGCCAAGGGTGATCTGGCTGCCTAGCGGGGTGTAGATTGGCAACTGCTCCAAAGCGCCAAGCGAATCCCGCCACTCCCGAGGGTAACGGACGTTGATTGGGAAGCGTGCAAGCCCTTCAATGGTTTCACCGACATTTTCCCCGCCGATAGCGCCGGCCACGATCGACTGCACATCGGCGATATTCAGTCCGTATCGGGCGGCGGCTTGTCGGTCGATATCCACGTCGATGTAACGTCCACCGGTCAATCGCTCGGCCAGCGCCGAACTGACACCGGGTACGCTCTTGGCCACTCGCTCGACCGCCTGAGTCGCGGAATCGATTTCCGTCAGGTTGGTGCCGGCAATCTTTACACCAATAGGACTTTTGATCCCCGTAGCCAGCATGTCTATTCGGTTGCGAATCGGTGGTATCCAGATATTCGTCAGCCCAGGAACTCGCACGACTCGGTCCAGCTCTTCCACCAGTTTTTCCTGAGTCATGCCTGGGCGCCATTGCTCCTGTGGCTTGAACTGGATAGTGGTTTCGAACATCTCCAGCGGCGCCGGGTCGGTGGCAGTTTCGGCACGTCCCGCTTTACCGAAGACATGTTCGACCTCCGGCACGGTTTTGATCAGGCGGTCGGTCTGTTGCAGCAGTTGCGCCGCTTTCTGTGCGGACAATCCGGGCAGCGCCGAAGGCATATAGAGCAGGTCGCCCTCATTCAAAGGCGGAAGAAACTCGCCCCCCAAGCGCGACATTGGCCATAGCGCACTAAAAAACACCAACGCCGCCACCAGCAGCGTGATCCTCGGTCG
Organism: Pseudomonas glycinis; assembly: GCF_054871425.1. Lineage (NCBI taxonomy): Bacteria > Pseudomonadati > Pseudomonadota > Gammaproteobacteria > Pseudomonadales > Pseudomonadaceae > Pseudomonas > Pseudomonas glycinis. The sequence goes on from NZ_JBTYHF010000002.1 coordinate 630,021, forward strand.
CCGCAGCACTGCATCCAGAGCCGGCTGGTAGATCCGGATGAGCCAGCGGCTCAGCGGGTTGTTTTTTTCATTAGGAATCCGTCCCCGAATCCAGTAGCCCATCAAAACCGGCACCAAGGTCACTGACAATCCCGCTGCTGCAGCCATGGCGTAGGTCTTGGTGAAAGCCAGCGGGCCGAACAGCCGACCCTCTTGCGCTTGCAGGGTGAACACCGGAATGAACGAAAGAGTGATGATCAACAAACAGAAGAATAGGGCTGGTCCAACTTCAGTCGCCGCTTCGGTCATTACCTGCCAATGACGTTCACCATTCAGTTCCTCACCTGGATTGGCCACGTGCCATGCCTCAACTTTCTTGTGTGCGTTTTCGATCATCACCACAGCAGCATCGACCATGGCGCCGATGGCGATGGCTATCCCACCCAGGGACATGATGTTGGCGTTGAGCCCTTGGTAGCGCATGACAATAAAGGCCATCAGTACACCGACCGGCAGGGAAATAATAGCCACCAGAGAGGAGCGCAGGTGCCAAAGAAAGATCCCGCAAACCAATGCGACAACGATGAACTCTTCGATGAGCTTGTGGCTGAGGTTTTCAACAGCGCGGTCAATCAGTTTCCCACGGTCGTAGGTGGTGACAATTTCCACTCCGGCCGGAAGGCTGCTTTTCAACTCGTCGAGTTTGGTCTTGACCGCCGCAATGGTCTCGCGAGCATTCTTACCGCTGCGCAAAATCACCACGCCGCCAACCGTCTCGCCTTCGCCGTCGAGTTCGGTGATGCCACGGCGCATCTCCGGCCCCAACTGGATCGTGGCGACATCGCCCAAGTTCACCGGCACACCGCCCGATCCCAGCTTGAGGGGGATCGCCCGAAAATCATTGAGCGTCTTCAGGTAGCCGGATGCACGCACGATGAACTCGGTCTCTGCCATCTCCAGCACCGCGCCACCCGTTTCCTGATTGGCCTTGCCGATCGCTTCGGTCACCTCGGCCTGCGTAATACCAAGACTGGCCAGTTTGAGCGGATCAAGCTGCACTTGGTACTGCTTGACCATGCCGCCCACAGTGGCCACTTCCGCCACATTGGGCAGGGTCTTGAGTTCAAACTTGAGGAACCAGTCCTGAAGTGCGCGTAGCTGCGCCAGATCATGCCCGCCAGTGCGATCCACCAGCGCGTACTGGAAGATCCATCCTACGCCTGTCGCATCTGGCCCCAACGCTGGCTTGGCGCTGGCCGGCAAGCGGCTTTGTACTTGGCTCAAGTACTCCAACACCCGCGAGCGAGCCCAGTACAAGTCAGTGCCGTCTTCGAACAGCACATAGACAAAGCTGTCACCGAAAAAGGAATAACCACGCACCGTCTTGGCACCTGGTACTGAGAGCATGGTGGTGGCCAACGGATAGGTGACCTGGTTCTCGACAATCTGGGGTGCTTGTCCAGGATACGGGGTGCGGATGATCACCTGCACATCGGACAAGTCTGGTAGCGCATCAATGGGCGTGCTCTGCACCGACCAAATGCCCCACGCCGTGATAAACAGCGTCGCCAGTAGCACCAGGAATCGGTTGGTTACGGACCAACGAATCAGGGCTGCAATCATGGCTGGCCCCCTGATTTGTCCAGACGCTCAACACGCAAGCCGTCGTCGGTCTGATTCACACCTATCCGGACCTTGTCGCCCGTTTTAAGACCCTGCATCAGAGCGGGATTGGCGAGCGGGAACGTCATCGTCATGCCAGGCATGCCCAGCGTCTTAAAAGGGCCGTGAGCGAGAGTGACTTCTTTATCGTTGATCTCAACGATTTGCCCATCCGCTTCATGCAAACCGGCGGCGGCTGCACTGGTGGGTGAAGGTTCCTCTGATTTGGCAACGATGCCTTTAAGACTGGCCTCTGAGTCGAGCAGGAACTGGCCAGAGCTAACCACTTTTTGGCCCTCTTCCAACCCTTTCAATATCGCCGTCTTGCCATCGCTTTCCTGCCCAAGTTGCACCTCCACGGGACGATAGCGACCGGCGTCTTCAGCGAGCATCACCAGCGCACGTAGACCGGTGCGAATGACCGCCTCGCTCGGCACCCACAGCACACTTTGCTCCGTCGCGCGATTAAGGCTCACGCGTGCGGTCATACCCGGCCTGAGACGGCCTTGCGGGTTAGGCAATTCGACGCGCACGCGAAGGGTGCGACTATCGGGATTGGTTTCTGGAAGAATCGCGCTTACCACGCCGTTGAGCACGACGCCTGGGAACGCGGGCAAACGCGCCTCAGCCACTTGTCCCAGCTGTATCGACCCGAATTCAGTCTCCGGGACCGCCAGAGCCAGCCAGACGTTACTCAACCCATTCACGCGTGCCAGTGTTTGGCCGGCAGCCACTGTCATACCTTCGCGCACATCGAGTTCTTGCAACACCCCACTGATAGGGCTGGTGAGGGTCAGGTTCGGTTGGACTTTGCCACTGCGCTCTACTTGAGTAATCGATGCCGCCGGCATCCCGGTAAGCCGCAAACGCTGGCGAGCCGCTGCCAGCAAGCCCGCATCGCCGCTACGCTTAAGTGCGAGAAACTCCTCCTGAGCCGCAGACCACTCCGGGACAAGAATATCCGCCAAGGCGGCGTTGGCTTTGATCACATCGCCAGGAGCATGGGCATACACGCGCTCGACGAAACCCGCCGTACGGGCCTGGATGACGGCGACGTCACGCTCGTTGAAGGTCAATACACCTACAACGTCCAGACTCGAAGCAAACACACCTCGATTGACCGTAGCCAGTCGCACACCAAGATTCTGGGTCAGGCTTGGATCAATGCGAACAGTGGCGCTGTCCCCCTTGCTATCCGCGTACTGAGGGACCATCTCCATGTCCATGAAGGGCGACTTACCCGGCTTATCGAATTTCTGTTGTGGGTACATGGGGTCGTACCAATACAGAACCTTGCGATCGACTGAGGACTCCGGCTTCGGCTCCGATGCTGCATCCGGTACTGCGCTCACCCTCGGTTGAGCCAACCAGTAACCACCGGCGACTCCCAAAGCAATTGAGATGCTGACAACAAAAACCCCTTTCCATGTTCGAGAGATCATTGAGCGGACTCCCCATAGGCGAAATACAGGCGAGCGCTGGTGAGAGCACGCTGCTCTTCAACATCAATCTGCTTGAGACGGGCTTCGATAAGCTCGCGCCGAGCGGCCACGACGGAGTTCAGATCGCCTTTGCCGGCGCGATAGCTGGCCATAGTGAGCTCGACCTTTTCCTTAGCCAAAGGGAGCAGGCTGGTCTGGGCTCGATGAACGGCGCGGTTCAGGCGCTCATAGTCCGCTAAGTCATCCTCCAATTGCTGGGTGTGCTCGCGTGAAAGGACCTCACGCTCAGCCTCAAGCTGATTGAGTTCCGCATGCTTGGCTGCGATTTTTGGGTTTTGTCGCGAGTCAGGAAACAGTGGTAGATCCCATGAAAACTGCACGCTGACCATGTCGCCGAACTCTCGGCCGCGATGCTGATAGTCGACTTCCCAGCTCCAATCAGACCGCTTTTCCGCTTCGGCCTCGCGCACCTTGGCCTGCGCTTCGCGGGTCATTGGGGCAAACGCTGCCAATTCTGGGTGATGTTGAACGTTGTGAGAGTACCCAGAGGCTTCTACAGGCCATTCAGGCAAGCTGCCCACAGGTTTATCGTTTGCGGCTGGTCCAATCCAGCTCTTCAAAGCTGCTCGGGCTTGCGATCTCTGGCGAATCAGATCGTCCTGCTGCTCTTCCAGTTGTGCCGCCTCCTGTTTGGGCGTGACGGCATCAGCAGGTTGAGCGCGGCCACCGGCAATCTGCGCGCGGACGGTATCGGCCAGCAGGCGGTTTTCCCTATAGAAGTCCTGGAACAGCGCGTCTTTACGCTCAACGGAATAGCTGCTGATCCAGGCCAGCGCCGTGGCCTGACGAACCTTTAGACGTTCGACCAGACGCTCAGCGGCAGCGCGGTCAATGGCTGCATCAGCAACCTCGATTCGGGCTTTTCGTTTGGCGCTGTTCGGCATTTCCTGACTGACACCGACCATTTGCATGGTCATGAAGTCCTGATCGATGCTCCAGCGATCCGGCCCCCCAATGGGATAGTTCTGTATACCTACCAGCAACTTGGGATCGGGTAGTTCCCCGGCTGGGATGGCTGCACTAGTGGCGGCACGAATTTTTGCATCTTGTGCAGTCAGCGACGGCGCATTGGTTTCAGCCAGCTGCAAAGCATCATCGAGTGTCAACGCAGCAGCGAAACTCGGCGTGGCCAATACGCTTGCCGCCAAGATGGCCACGAGGGGCCGCCCTGTGCAATAGCACTTGGATTTCATGTTCACGATTCCTGTGATGATCCACTGCGTGCTTCATGAGAGATGCACGCAGATATCCCATACCGCCTGACGCGGAATGAGGCTCAGTGTGGTACAGGAATCAAATGCGGGGAGGTCGCCATACCCCTGATGGAGTTTGGACAGGATGGGAATCTATGGAGATGGACGCTGCGAGGGGGCTCGACAGGGTCACCGGAGGCTTGATGATGGAGACTTGCAGCATGCCGCCGGTCTTGCACTCCTGGCCCGGCTTACAGGGTTTACCGTGCTCGGTTGGGCTTTTCATGTCATGGCAGCAGTCTTGGCCCATGCCGTCCATCATCGCCATGCCCATGGTTTGCATCGGGCACGGCTCTGTCGGCGCCTGAACACCCGCCATCCCGCTGAAGGGAAGCGCCAGGCTAATCAGGAAAATCAGGCAAAGCCGTAGATAGCGTGTCATGGGCTGAAGTGTAGCCAGTAGAAATGGTGCTAACAATCACGTTCTAGGCTTCTTGGTTAGCTGCCAGAAACCTCTATTGCGCGCTCATTTCCATTTCAGGACTTAGCGTGCCTAACCATGCGACAAGACAGATGATGAGGATTGCCATCAGGAATTCGAATTTCATGCTGCGGCGCAAGGCATTGACCGCTACAGAGTATTGACCATTGCGAACCGAGCGCTCCAATAGCGGGCTTAAGTGAAAGCGGTTCAGCGTCGCTAAAACGATCATCCCGGCAAAGAGCAGGATCTTCAAAAACAGCAACTGACCATAGGTACTGAGCATGACCTCATCAAGGTTGGGACCGACGATGAAAAGATAATTTACAACTCCCGTAACGCTTATGATCGCAACAATCACACCGCCGGCCGACTCAAAGCCAGTCAGCACGCGGGCAAGAATACGTGCTTCCTCCTCACCCTTCAGCGATTTCAACCGCAGCAGTAGAGCGAAGGCCGCTAGAGCACCCAACCAGCCACCTGCCGCTAATAAATGGAAAATGTCGCTGAGAAAATGCCAGTAGCGGCGGCTGCCTTCGTCCATGGCACCATGCCCTGTCCAGGCTAGCGTGGCCAACGCGATTGCTCCACAGGCGGTGACGATCCAGAGGCTGGGTGTCGGATATCGTTTATTCAACGCGACGCCCAGAATTGCCCCCACCAAGGCGGCTATCCGAACCATCCAGGTCAACCCAACATCGGTGCCCATGATGACCATTTCAAAAATGTGGTGATGTAGCTCCATAAGCTCCGATACACCGCTCATTGCTTTTGCAAGCAACAACATCGCAGCAAGGGACAGAGCTACACCTGCAATAGAAGTACCGTAAAGAAGCGACTCAAAGTTCAAGACCGTGCCCGATACCCTTTCCTTTCCCCTGAGACTGTACAAGCCGAATATGGCCAGTCCAAATAACAACATCAGGTCAAAATAGAGAGCAAAGCGAACCACGATATTTAATGAGTCGCTCATGGATCATTTCACTTTGAATGAAAAGTTGCCGGTGATCGGGTGGGTGTCCGAAGACACTGCACGCCATTCAACTTTGTAGGTACCGGTGGTCAGCGGTGCAGCCGGCGTAATCACCATCGTTTTCGGATCACCACCAGCAGCGACAGCGGCCTTTACACCCATGGGGGAGTTAGGCATGCCAGGCATGTCGGTCATGATCAGCTTTGCACCGGAAAACTGAGTGGTGAGATTCTCAGAAAAATGCAGTTCGATTTTCGACGGAGCCGCCGCATCCGAGCCTTCTGCCGGAGTGGAAGAAAGTAGTTTCGGATGTGCCTGGGCCACTGCACTCAGAAGCAAACCAGCAGTGATTGCAACGGCCACGGACGTAGTTTTAAGGAATGACATGCAAGACTCCTCACAGCAAGCGCTGTTGATTCGAGGTTTTTTGGGAGGAACTAGTTTTTAATTTCTTTAAAAACCACTGTTGATTAACTCGGAGCCCCCGTCCTCTTCGCCAGGTTGAACAGGAGAAACTCGCTAGCCCTAACGTTACAGTGCGAGAACACGATGCCACACGATCACAAACTGTTCGATTACATTTCAGTCAGCTTGATCCGATGTTTGGCATCTAGTCGTTGAGCGTAGCAAGGCCTGGAAAAGAGACGGCATACCGCAGGACCGGGGAGTTAAATCGATCTACAAAATCCGCAGAGGCGTAGCTAAGCGCAGAACGCCAACCCGCCGATGATCACAAATGTTCGTCGCTCAGCTAACCGTTGAATCGACGGCCGGAAACTCAAGATGAAAAGCCGTTTTTCCGTCGCCTGACGTACACCAGATCTTGCCATTGTGCGCCTCGACAATTGATCGGGTAATCGACAGACCTAGCCCTGCGTTGCTTGGACTTCCTTCTCGCCGCGCTGGGTCCACGCGATAAAAACGATCAAACAGCTTTTCAAGGTGTTCGGGGGCAATGGGCTGACCATGGTTTTCCACGACAACCGTTACCGACGCGTCCTTGTGCTGAATATCGACACTGATTGACGTCCCTTCATAGGTATAGCGCAGCGCATTTGAGAGCAGATTTGAAATAGCCCGGTCTAGCATAAGGGCATCACCTCGCACGCTCCCCCGTCCTGAAACCTTGAGCTCGATCCCGCGTTCATCCGCCAAGAGGCGATAGTACTCAAGCAATTTTTCCACGACCGCCACCAGGTCTATTGGCTTGTTCTCGTGGGTAATTAGACCGTTGTCTGACTTCGCCAGAAAAAGCATGTCATCAATCATCCGGCTCATGCGCTTCAAGTCATCAAGATTGGAGTACAAATTGTCTTCGTAGTCCTCGATGTTTCTTTTTCTTGAAAGCACCACTTCAGTGTGGGTCATCAAGTTGCTCACGGGGGTCCGTAGTTCGTGGGCAATGTCTGCCGAAAAGTTGGATAACCGGACAAACGCATCGTCGAGCCTGGATAACATGGCGTTGAACGACAACACCATCTGTTGAAGCTCTTTCGGAACGGGTGCCAGGGGAATACGCTCCTTGAGTGATTTTGCTGACATGGAGGCAGCAACCCGTGTGACCTGGCGGATAGGCCGCATGCCACTGCTAGCGACCATCCAGCCGAGTGCAGCACTGACCAATGCGCTGATCACCAACCCTATCCAAAACCATCGTTCGAGCGTCTCGAAAAAGGACATATGCTGCGTCACGTCAAAAATCAACATGACAGTTAATGGCTTTTCTTGTCCCGTCACTACGGATTGCGCAGTCACACCACGGAACATCTGCTCTTGCTCCCGCCATTCCCAGACGGTTGTGTTTGTGGTTGTGCGAAAGGCCTTCGGAACGTCGACCGGGCCGGGATCCGCAAACAGCACCTTGCCGTCGCCATCGATGATAAGCGCAGTCAAATCACGGTGTGCGCCCAGCAGCGCTTCTAACTCCGGTTTAGCCTCGCTGAATTGATCGATGTTGCTCAGCCCGGACAAGATCCGCTGGGTCGAATGGAGTTTTTCGTACAACGCCTGCTGATCCAGCATCTTGAAATGATGCCGGCTGAGGTTATTGAAACTGAGTCCGGCGACCGTGAGCACGGCCGTTACCGCGAGCATAAACATCAGGCTCATACGAGTCGTCAGGGACATCCGGTTCATCACGACTCCGAATCTGGTGCATCGAGCATGTAACCCATTCCCCTTGAGGTATGAATCAACTTGACCTCAAAATCGTCGTCTATCTTGGCCCTGAGCCGTCTCACTGCAACCTCGATAACATTGGTATCGCTGTCGAAGTTCATATCCCAAACCTGGGAGGCGATAAGTGATTTTGGCAGCACCTCCCCTCGACGACGCAGCAGAAGCTCAAGCAACGCGAACTCTTTGGCCGTAAGGTCTATGCGTTTGCCTCCTCGGATGGCTCGACGCTTGAGCAGGTCCACTTCAAGGTCAGCCAGTTTCATAAAGGTTTGCGAAGGTGCGCTGCTACCTCGACGCAGCAACGTTCTGACTCGAGCAAGCAATTCAGAAAACGCGAAGGGTTTGATCAGATAGTCATCCGCACCGAGTTCAAGTCCCTTCACTCGGTCTTCAACGCGGTCTCTGGCAGTGAGAAAAAGCACCGGGACGTCTTTCCCGGAAGCGCGAACCTTCTGCAGGACTTCCCAGCCATCCAAACCCGGCATCATGACGTCGAGAATCAGCAGATCATAGGCTTCGCTCAAAGCGTGCTGAAGCGCCTCTTTTCCATTCGTGAACCGGTCGACATTGAACCCGGCCTCGTTGAGCCCTTGCTGCAAATAGATACCTATTTTTGGTTCGTCTTCAGCGACAAGAAGTCTCATGAGGTCGTTCTCAGATAATGGTTAAGCGAAGTCTGCAACGAAAACTGGCAGCCAACCAGCAACTGACAGAAAAGTAATCTTGGCTTCAGGTAGATGTCAGCGAGTGCTGGCTAGGGTTCAGACATGAGCACTTCATTGGTGCTCGACCGACCTCTGAGCGATGAATCGTATGGAAGTCGGATTCCCTCATGAGGAGCTAACCCTATGAACCGCCTGAAAATGCTGTTTTTTGTAAGCTCGATACTCGTCTCGGCTTCTGTGTGGGCTGAAAGCGGTGGAGATCGTGTGATTGAGCGTATGGAAGGTTTGCGCGAAAAGGCCGAAGCCACGTTGATGAAAGCTGAACAAGCCCCTGAAGGAGAGCGTCACATCCACATGGCAGAGCACATGAAGATGCTTGGAGACATCATGAGCCAACTCCACAACGATCACCCAGATGCCTCAATGTCACCGCAGCAGCATCTAGCCTGGATGGAGAAGCACGACAAAATCGTCGATGACGTTTTGCGCCAGATGCAGCGCGAGCACAAATTGATGCTTTCAGGAAACCATCAATAAACGCCCCTGGATAAGTACTTGTCAGCATCTTGTTGCGGCGTCAATTGGACGCCGTATCTGTTTATAAAACTGACAAAGAAGTAATGCCCAAGTCAGTTAGCTGGCAGCTGAGCATCATTAGCATAGCCAATGTTCCCACGTATTCCTGAGGTCACCATGAAAACTACGCTCGCTACCCCGTTCATCGCAGCTATGACCCTGTTTTTCGCTGCCACGGCTATGGCCAATGCAGGGCATGAACAAGACGACATAGGCCAGCCTGGTGTGGCCTCTGACGTTACCCGCACGGTAGAGGTCGAGATGGGCGACATTTTTTTCAAGCCTAAAAGCATCGACGTAAAACCTGGTGAAACAGTCCGCTTTGTCCTACACAACGAGGGTTGGCTGCTGCATGAGTTCAACATCGGCAAAGCCGCTGCTCATGTAGCACACCAGAAAGAAATGGCAAGTATGTTCGAGAACGGAACACTGAGCCCTACCGGTACCGGGAAGATGAGCGGCATGAGCCACGGCATGGGCGGAATGAAGATGGTGGCAATGGAGCATGACGACCCTAACAGTGTCCTGATTGAGCCTGGCGCAACCCAAGAGCTGATCTGGACCTTCAACGACAGTGCAGGGCTTCAGTTTGCGTGCAACGTGCCGGGGCATTACCAATCGGGAATGGTCGGCGAGTTTGATCTGAAATAAACCGGAGTCGGCTGTTTCTGCCGGCCCAACGCAAGAGTTGGCTACGCTATGTCGCAAGGAACATAGCAACGCTTACTCAGCCTGGGTCCGGGCGCAAACATCACCGCACCACTGTGGCGCCGCAAATCACCGTTGTACTGAATATGCTCATTTCTAGTAGCACCTTACAAGGGGAATAGACATGCCTACCACATCTGGCCATCACGACCATAATCACACCCATGCTGCTTCCCGGGATGATGCTGATCTACATGACCCGGTGTGTGGAATGGCAGTCACTTCGTCGAGTAAATTTGCTGAGACTTACCAGGGACAGACGTATCGGTTCTGTAGCCTGAAATGCCAGGAGAAGTTTCGAGCGGACCCTGAGCGCTACAGTGGCCACGTGGTGCGCGACGAGTCAGGCAGCACAACGCCCGAGTCTGCGGTACAAACGGGCGCTGAATTTACGTGCCCGATGCATCCTGAAATACGGCAGACCGGACCCGGTAACTGTCCTAAATGTGGCATGGCACTAGAGCCTGTCATGCCGGCGCTTGATGAAGAAGAAAATCCTGAACTCCGGGATTTCAATCGCCGCTTCTGGTGGTCGCTGCCCTTAACCGTGGTCGTAACCGTGCTCGCGATGGCGGGTCACTCGTTACAACTTCTTCATGGTTCGACTCAAAACTGGATTGAGTTCGCTCTGGCGACACCCGTGACCTTGTGGGCAGGATGGCCTTTTTTTGTAAGGGGACTGGCCTCGGTTAAAAATCGCAGTCCCAACATGTGGACTCTGATTGGGTTGGGCACCGCCGCAGCTTATCTGTACAGCGTCATAGCAACGCTCTTCCCCGAAAGTTTTCCCGCCAATTTCATACAAGATGGACGTATCGGCGTTTACTTCGAAGCGGCAGCGGTCATCATCTCGCTCACGTTGCTTGGCCAGATCCTTGAGCTCAAAGCCCGATCACAAACTTCCGCCGCCATTAAGTCTCTTCTCGGCCTTTCGCCCAAAACTGCACGTCGGATCAATGCCAATGGCCAGGAGGAAGACATTCCTCTCACCCATGTGCACCTGGGAGACCACTTACGGGTGAGACCAGGTGAAAAGGTGCCAGTTGATGGTTCGGTACTTGAGGGTGAAAGTGCGGTGGATGAGTCGATGCTCACTGGCGAGCCAGTCCCGGTAATGAAGAAAGCTGGAGATAGCCTGATCGGCGCCACGCTTAATACGCATGGAAGCCTGGTAATGGAGGCGCAGAAGGTCGGTGCCGAAACCATGTTGTCTCAGATCGTACAGATGGTCGCGAGAGCTCAGCGTTCCAAGGCGCCGATGCAACGAATGGCCGACTCGATTGCCGGCTACTTCGTGATGGGTGTTATCACGATTGCGATAATGACATTTATCGGTTGGGGGCTTTTCGGTCCTGAGCCCAGTTGGGTGTTTGGTCTAATCAACGCTGTCGCCGTGCTGATCATCGCTTGTCCCTGTGCGTTGGGACTTGCTACGCCTATGTCGATCATGGTGTCGACAGGTAAGGCAGCCAGCATGGGTGTTTTGTTCAGAGATGCCAGTGCAATTGAAAGCCTTTGCAGAATCGACACGCTGATTGTTGACAAGACAGGCACCCTGACAGAGGGACGGCCCGTGTTTCACAGCGTGGAAGCCACTCCCACCTTCAATCCCGACGACGTCCTTCACTTGGCTGCCAGCCTTGATCAAGGTAGCGAGCATCCTTTAGCACATGCGATCGTCGATCACGCCCGAGCCGAGAACATCAAGCTCACCAAGCCCGAATCCTTTGAGTCTGATTCGGGTATCGGGGTCAGTGGCGTTGTCGATGGCAAAAAGCTCCAGCTGGGGAACACAGCGTTGATGGAAGCCGCAGGCGTGAGCACCAACTCCCTACAAGAGCGCGCTGAGGTGTTGCGACTTGACGGCATTAGTATTATCTACCTCGCAGTCGACGGCGCATTGGCAGGACTGTTGGCCGTATCAGATCCGATCAAGCCAACCTCAAAAGAGGCCGTCACCAAGCTTAAGGCTCACAACGTGAAAATCATCATGGCTACTGGGGACGGGCTTACTACCGCTCGGGCTGTCGCCAGGGAAATGGGGATTGAAGAGGTCCACGGTGAAGTCAAACCCCATGACAAGGAGCGCCTGGTGGCAGATCTACAGCAACACGGGCGAAAAGTGGCCATGGCGGGTGACGGGATCAACGATGCTCCGGCCCTAGCGCGAGCAAATGTCGGGATAGCCATGGGAACGGGGACTGACGTGGCGATGAATAGCGCGCAACTCACGCTGGTAAAAGGTGACCTGATGGGGATCTTACGAGCACGAGCTCTTTCAGTCGCCACAGTTAAAAACATGCGCCAGAATTTGGGCTTCGCTTTTCTCTACAACTCAATGGGTATACCTCTTGCCGCTGGTTTGCTCTATCCATTGACGGGGCACCTCCTGTCGCCAATGATCGCTGCTATAGCCATGAGCGTCAGTTCTGCATCTGTAGTATTCAATGCATTGAGGTTGAGGAATAGTCGAATTGACTGAGCGTCGATGACGCTCACGACCTTGATCAGATAATCGTTGACCTTGCCATGGTGTCAACGTCGATGCTGTCGCTGCGGGGAAAAGACACCGCTCAGCACGAGGGTAATTTACATGGTCGTCTTAGATGTATCAGGCATTGGTTGCGGCAGCTGCGTCGGCAAAATCACCAGAGCGATCCAGGCACTGGACGGCAACTCTACGGTCTCAGTCGATCGATCAACCGGTAAGGTGAGTGTTGAAAGTAGCGAAAACGCGGAACAGCTTCGTAAAGCTGTGGAGGCGGTTGGCTTTCCTTCCAAGATCAGCCATTGAACGGAGACTCCTGCTCCTGAGTAGAGCGCCGTCTGGAGGAGAATACCTCTGAATCTAGGAGTACTTAAGCTGCTGTGTCGGTCAAAATGGGCTCGCATGCGCCTGCGCTGCTAGTCACCGCGCAGAGCTTTGAGCAAACCCTTGAATGCTCCATTCAACCGAGTAAAAGCCGCGTTGAAACGTATTGCGTTTTCTGTGTATTTGGCGACCTCGACCTGCTGATCGACAGTATTTTGGTCCAAGGCAGGCTGAGCCGGCGTGCTGTAAAGCAAGTCGCGCCCGTATATAGCCACCGCCGATTCTTTCTTAAGAAAATGCTTTGCGTTTGTTGTTTTCAAAGAAAACGCAGTGGTAGCAGGTTCTTTGGTTTGGCTGGCGAGCACAGTAGAAAAATCCAAGTCTTGGGCTTTGAAGTTCGGAGTGTCAGCGTTCGCGATATTGTTACTCAAGATCTCAGCTCTTTGGCCACGATAAACTAATGCTCTTTCTGCGGAGCCTAATGCTTTCTCAAAATTAATACTCACAATTAATCACCCTCGGTGGCATTACTATCTTCTTTGATCATTGAACACTCAGCTGTTGCAGCAGCGCATTCAAGTCTCCTATTAATTTTAATGGAGAGACCTAGAACATCGCCTCCGTGAGAATTAATGGAACCCAAAGCAATGATTACACTTCAATCTTATATTCAATAAAAGTCGCGCAATGCGAAAAGATGGAGACCATACGTATTAAATAGCGTGTACTTCAAGAAAAATATCCCAAACTGACACAACTGTAATATTGGCCTAAGCTTCCTGACAGGGGGTGTCTCTTATAGTCCAACTGAGTCTTTTGCTCACCCCCAAAGAGTCCAATCCATGTGATTCAGAGGGGATATTTTCACACATCTGAGGTAGCCCATATGAACACCATCAAAACCTTGTTCGTCGCCGCAGCGCTGACTGTTTCCACTCTGGCCATGGCTGAAGGCGGTGGTGACCGGACTTTCGCACGTATGGAAGTGGCCAGGACGAATTCGATGGAATCGTACCAGGTAGCTCAAACGCAGAGCGCTCAACCGCCTGTCGCTGAAAGCAAAGCCAAAGCGATGGACCATAAAAACTGCTGAACGATCAGGCACGCGGCCAAGCTGACAGAAATGTAATCACGAAGGTGGTTTAGATGTGGCAATTTCTGAGCTCGCTTGCAATGAAAAATTCGTCTTTTTTTCGGTAAGCGAAGCTCATCTTGCCAACTCACGGGTTGATTTGAACGGCTCCCTTTTGACTGATTGGAAATAAACGGCATGCATTCCAAAACCTCTAGACGGACATTCGTTAAAGGCCTGGCCGCCGGCGGCATCCTTGGCGGCCTTGGTCTGTGGCGCACTCCTGTATGGGCAGTGACCAGTCCAGGTCTGCCGAGCGTCCTCACCGGCAACGAATTTGATCTGTTTATTGGTGAAACGCCGGTAAACATCACTGGCTCGCCGCGCACAGCCATGACCATCAATGGCTCGTTGCCGGGGCCTTTGCTGCGTTGGCGCGAAGGAGAGACGGTCACTCTGCGCGTGAAAAACCGTCTGGAGCAAGACACCTCCATTCACTGGCACGGCATCATTTTGCCTGCCAACATGGATGGGGTACCGGGTTTGAGTTTCCACGGCATCGCGCCGGACGGCATGTACGAGTACAAGTTCAACGTGCATCAAAACGGCACGTACTGGTACCACAGCCACTCCGGGTTACAAGAGCAGGCAGGCGTTTACGGGCCAATCGTAATCGATTCGAAAGAGCCTGAGCCGTTTCAATACGATCGCGACTATGTGGTGATGCTGACTGATTGGACCGATGAGGATCCTGGTCGCGTCATGGCCAAACTCAAGAAACAATCGGACTACTACAACCACCACAAACGTACCGTGGGCGACTTCATCGACGACGTCAGCAAGCAAGGTTGGTCTGCTGCCGTCGCCGACCGGAAAATGTGGGCCGAAATGAAAATGAACCCCACTGATCTGGCAGACGTCAGCGGGGATACCTACACCTACCTCATGAATGGCCAAGCGCCGAACGGCAACTGGACCAGTATTTTTAAGCCTGGCGAGAAGCTGCGCCTGCGCTTTATCAATGGCTCAGCGATGAGCTATTTCGATGTTCGCATTCCTGGTTTGAAAATGACCGTGGTGGCGGCCGACGGCCAATATGTCCAACCAGTCAGTGTCGATGAATTCCGAATCGCCGTGGCAGAAACCTATGATGTGATTGTTGAGCCTGCCACCGAGGAGGCTTACACAATCTTCGCCCAGTCCATGGATAGAACCGGCTATGCGCGGGGGACCTTGGCAGTTCGTGAAGGACTGAAAGCACCGGTACCGGCGATCGATCCACGTCCGCTCTTGACCATGGATGACATGGGCATGGGCGGTATGGCTGGCATGGACCATGGCAGCATGGCTGGCATGGGCGGCGGCGATATGAAACCGGGTGACATGTCAGGTATGGCTGGCATGGATCACAGCAAGATGCAGGGAATGGACCAAGGTGACATGACCGGAATGACCGGCATGGGCAGCGGTGACATGACCAACATGGCCGGTATGGACCATAGCAAGATGGCAGGTATGGACAAAGGTGACATGTCCAACATGGCCGGCATGGACCACAGCAAGATGGCGGGGATGGACAAAGGCGACATGTCCAACATGGCCGGCATGGATCACAGCCAGATGGCAGGGATGGGCGGCATGGGAGGCGAGATGCAATCTCACCCAGCGTCCGAAACCAACAACCCGTTGGTTGACATGCAGGCCATGAACCCAACGCCAAAACTGAACGATCCAGGTATCGGTTTGCGGAACAACGGTCGACGGGTGCTCACTTACTCAGATCTGAAGAGTACTTTCCAGGACCCTGATGGCCGCGAGCCCAATCGCACCATTGAGCTGCATCTGACCGGTCACATGGAAAAGTTTTCCTGGTCCTTCAACGGCATCAAATTTTCTGATGCTGAGCCCCTTCGTCTCAAGTACGGGGAGCGTCTTCGCATCACCTTGGTAAACGACACCATGATGACGCACCCCATCCACCTTCATGGAATGTGGAGCGACCTTGAAGATGAAAACGGCAAGTTCATGGTACGTAAGCACACAATCGACATGCCACCGGGTACCAAGCGCAGCTATCGAGTCACCGCCGATGCTTTAGGTCGCTGGGCCTATCACTGCCACCTGCTTTTCCATATGGAAATGGGCATGTTCCGTGAAGTACGGGTTGATGAGTAAAGGAGACGATCTGTGAGCACACACCTAAATCGTAAATCGCTGGTCGGTTGCCTCTTTGCCTTTGGCCTCATGGGTGGGTTCTCCTGCGTAGCATTGGCAGTCGAAGAAAGTGGTGATCCTTCACCTGCTACTTCTGCGGATGCGCCGAACAAGACTGCGACCAAGTCAAACGAGGCAACGCCGAATCACGCGACGATGCCTCATACCAAGATGCGCCATGAGTCGATGGATCATGACCAAGAAAACAAGAAGGCGGATTGAGATCATGACCAGGAATTTTTTACGCCCAACGTTGATGGTATTGGCAGTTTCTACGAGTCCTGTCTTCTTTGCCGTGGCTCACGCCGCTGAAAAGATGGATCACTCCAAGATGAACCATGGCTCCATGGGAGCGATGGACCATAGCAACATGGGGGCTATGGACCACAGCAAGATGAAAATGGACGACGGTCAAATGACCGGCATGGAAAGTATGGATGAAGGAACGACGACAACCAGTCGAACCCCTGTCCCCGTACTTACCGATGCTGACCGTGCAGCCGCCTTTCCAGATGTCGCTGGTCATGGTGTCCACGACAAAACAATCAACTCTTTCATGCTGCTGGATAAGTTTGAATACCAGGATGCTGACAACGGTAGTGCGTTGGCTTGGGATGCAAAAGGATGGATCGGCGGTGACATTAATCGACTGTGGTTGCGCTCGGAAGGCGAACGTACCAATGGCGTGACGGAAAGCGCTGAATTATCCGCGCTCTGGGGGCACTCCATCGGACCGTGGTGGGACGTCGTCACCGGTGTACGACAGGATTTCAAACCAGGGTCTCCTCAAACCTGGGCCGCACTCGGCATTCAGGGCATGGCCCTCTACAACTTCGAGGCCGAAGCAACAGCCTACATCGGTGAGAACGGTCAATCGGCTGCTCGGCTGGAAGGCGATTACGACATTCTGCTGACGAATCGATTGATTTTGCAGCCGACGGCCGAGGTCAATTTTTATGGGAAGAATGACCCTCAGCGCGGCATCGGGTCCGGATTAGCCAACACCGAAGTGGGGCTCCGATTGCGTTATGAGATTGTCCGGCAATTTGCCCCTTATATCGGGGTGAGTTGGAGCCGTTCTTATGGTAATACGGCAGACTTTGCACGTGAGGAAGGTGAAGATGCCAGCGAGGCACGCTTTGTCGCCGGTATTCGGATGTGGTTCTGAGAACCAAGTATGAAAATAACGCTGAAGGCACTGATAGCTGCTGGTCTGGCCACCGTAGCAGCGGCTGCCGGCGCGGTGTATTTCGGCGTGATCAATGTCGGGGCGGATGACCCGCACTCCGCCCCCGTCTACGCAATACTTTCTATTGCTCGGGATCGCTCGATCGAAGTGCGCTCGCGCAACATTCAGGTCCCCGACCTGAGCCAAGAAGCCCTCATCCGTGAAGGTGCTGGCAACTACAACTCGATGTGTGTCGGTTGCCATTTGGCTCCGGGGCTTGCAGGCACCGAACTGAGTAACAGCCTTTACCCCGCACCTCCGAACCTTTCGAAACTGGGCGTCGATGGGCACCCAGCCGCAGCTTTTTGGATCATCAAGCACGGCATCAAATCCACCGGCATGCCCGCGTGGGGCAAAAGCATGGCCGATCCCTACATATGGGGGATGGTCGCATTTCTCCAGCAACTTCCGTCACTGGATGCAGAGCAATACAAGGCTCTGATCACGAGTAGCGGTGGCCATCAACACGGTGGTGGCGAAAGCGTGATGCACAACCATGAGGGTCAGCATGGAACGACCCAGGGGCAAAGTGGCGCAGGTGCTGCCAACCAAAGGGCGGAAGTCCGCGCTCATGATGACGAGAAAAACACGGCACATGCCCATGGCCCCTCCGCAGCGCCGTCTGCAAATGAGCCTGCTGACCACGCCGATCATAAGGTTAGGGAAGCTTCAGATGATGCGGCCCCGACTCCAACCGTACAGCCCAAACCACATACACATACTGATGGGAAGGAACATACCCATGCGAAATAAATCTCTTCGTCGCAGACGGGCACTTCGTCTCGCTGCTCTCGTGGCTCTGTTCATCAGTTCAGCCAGTCACGCAGCAGAGCCATTGACGATCGATGTACATCGCGACGCTAATTGCGGGTGCTGCAAGAAATGGATCCAGCACCTTGAAGCTAGCGGCTTTACCGTCGTTGATCACGTGGAAACCAACATGAGCGCGATCAAGCGCGGTCTCGGGATTTCTCCTGAGCTCTCGTCTTGTCACACAGCAACCATCAACGGAAAGTTTGTTGAAGGTCACGTGCCCGCCGAGCAAATCATTGCGATGAGCAAACGTGATGACCTGCTCGGGATTGCCGTTCCAGGCATGCCGGCCGGCTCCCCAGGAATGGAAGTGGACGGGAAACATGACGCGTATAAGGTAATCGGCTTGTCAAAGGCAGGCACAGACCACGTCGTTGCTGAATACCCCGAAAATTGATCTTCTAATCTTGCTCCTGCATGGTGAGGGTCATGGCCGTGCAGAGGAAATAGCTCATTTCGAACGTAAAAAAGGCGCCACTAGGGCGCCTAAACCACCTCCCAAACCAAAGGAAAAACAAGGAGGCGGGATGTATCAGGTGGTCGAGCAATTGTTTACTGTACGTTAGAAACACTTCAACTGACGGACATGATTTCATAAAATGGATAACTTCAGCCTTTCCTGAAAATTACTTCTACGTCAGCGAGCAGTAAGCTAGTTTCGGAAAAAGGAGAATTATGCAGTTCTTAAATAATTTTCATTGTCTAGCTTCCATGGGGGCAGTTGTCGGCCATGACCTTATATTCCACGGTGTTAAGCTTGCCCGTAGAGTCTTCATAGGTCATGCGCGAAGGAGCAACCCCACAGGTTTTATTGGCTTGCGTGACACTGACGACCTTCTGGATATCGAGGTTCATACCATATTCATAATGAACAACTTCAGGAGGAGTCTTGCCGTTCCTTGAGGCATATTGTTCCATTGCTTGTTGGTTCTCTTGCATCATTCGACCATACACGCGGTCACCGCCTCCTTCCGCCATGGCTAATGAAGATAAGGTCAAAATCGAAGCGGCGCAAAACGCTTTCACTGCTGTCATTGCTGTCATGATTTTCTCCTAAAGCTCAATTTACTGAGTTAAAGAGTAACAAGTGAAAGCTTTCAGAAAGCTGCCGCGAAGGTTACTAATGTGAAAGGTGGACGCTACCCCGCATTTACGCTTTCAAGCCAGATGGGATTTTTGTTAACACCAAAGGTTGGCAGACGCTGACGGAACAAAGATGCCCTCAAAAGCTTATTTGAACCGGTGGTCCCTCCCAATTCCTCGATACGCCGGTAGACCTGAGCAGGGCCTCCGCGTCGACCCCGGTTCTTGCCAGGCTTTCCAGATCCCACTCAAAGAAACTGGAGAAAACCAGGAAAACCTTGCTTGATACCGCTGAGGTCAATCTTACCGTCGAGTAATTCACGGGGAGCTTCATCCTGATGAGTTCAGAGACAGTCCACACCAAAGTTCTTAGACGGAAATGCCATACTGACTCCTGATGAATCTTGATCT
Source organism: Pseudomonas glycinis (assembly GCF_054871425.1). Lineage (NCBI taxonomy): Bacteria > Pseudomonadati > Pseudomonadota > Gammaproteobacteria > Pseudomonadales > Pseudomonadaceae > Pseudomonas > Pseudomonas glycinis. Next base: position 649,571 of record NZ_JBTYHF010000002.1, read on the forward strand.
GTTGATAAGTAAGAGGGAACCTCTGCTTGCGTAGATACAGCTCATGAGGTAATGAACCTGGGAGCAGCGATTGCAAATTCCGAATGTTCACTCTCTTCGGATCTTTCGTAACTTTATACAGCTCATCTACGCCCGCTTCGATAAGGGCTGCATAGGCGTCGTCTCTTGAATCGACGGACTTTTCGACCTTAACTGTAGCTTTTTTAGGGGCATGGAGTTTTGCCATTAACCATGCGTTATCATTTTCTAGAATCCATTGCGTAGGTTTGTACGCCTTCTTCCAGAGGTACTCGATATTGGCATCGGTACGCAGCGCTAAAAGCAACTCGATTTTTTGGCGATATCTAGTTTTTTGGCTAAGACGCGATTCTTCGACTTTGGGCGCTCGCGGAGAAACAGCGGCACTCAGCAGGATTGACTCATTCTTCAGAGCCTCTTCAAAGCCATCTGCACTGGAAAACAAATGTAGAGCAATGATCAAATGCCGCGCGAGCGGCATATTTAGCTGACCTTTATCTGATTTGAGCCGGATCCATTGCTCATGCTTTCCGTTGTTGTAGGCTGGATCAATCTGCGCCAAAAGTTCATCGCCGTAAGCGCTTTGGATGCTGTCGAATAGTTTCGCAATACCCGCATTTTTTCCGAAAATGAATCCGCGCTTCTTGCATTGGCGGACGTAGCACGAACTCAATACCGTACTGCCTATCGGAGGAATATTGCGTTGCAAGATATCGTGTGCGAACAGAGCGACTTTCTGTTCCATCTTTGAACCCTTGTGTATTGCTGCGCTGTTTAACGGGCTCCAGCCGCATGCGCATGGCTCAGTCAGATTGGGAAGCAGCTTCAATTTACGGTAGAACGGGCGAGAGCACTCGGGGCAGGCATGGATCAATGCGTCGCCATGACGCCAACAGACGGCAACACCGGGTATCTGGTGAGATCGATGCCAGTAGGCAGAACCCCGCTCAATCAAATCTTCCTGAACGCAGGTAGGACAAAGCTTAGCCTTGCCATGGGTGGACTCTTCTCTGCGGGGCACCCGTACCACCCCGTCATAACCCAGCGGTCCTTCGTTGTTCTCCGGCCCCTGCTTAACCCCAAGAAACGGCCGGTAAGCAGGAAAAGTAGTATTGCTACTGATCAGCTCTGCGAGATTGCTCTCCGATTGCCCCGGCAGCCTGTGTGCGAGCCTCTCGATCTGCTTGGGTACGATGCCACCAATGCAAAAGGGTTTCGATGCGAACAAATCGCGGTAGGTTTCTGTCGCGGTTCTATTGCCTGACAGATAGTGATAGCGGGTGACACGAGAGTGCAGCATTTCATCCGGCATCGACACGGGAAAAAATAATAGATCAGACATCATTTACCAATTAAAGGTAGGGGTCGAAGAGAACGTGCATCCGGGGGCAGTATATATGCAACCCGTAAAATTCTGTATCCGGTCTGGATTTGGAAATGACACAGCCGCTCAATTTTGAATCGTAGTAAATTCATCTAAACCCCGCCGCGCCCGTACTCCTTGAAATACAGAACACGTATCGATAACCCGTGTAGGTCAGCCAATGGCGATTGCAAAACTATTTCGGGTGATCGCGGGTTAGTACGTTTTAGATGATGATTGTGATGATCCAGCGTATGCCGACGCTATTCTCGTGGGTGCAAATTTTCATTAACAGAAAAACAATGTGTTCACGGTGAATTGATTTAGAACTTTTTTTAGATGGAGAGAATGCCCGGCTGGATTACAGCGGGGGCCGAATGCTCGCGACTCTGTAGAGCGAAGAACGTGATATAGGCATGCCCTCCGAGAACAATTGGCGTCTAGCCCATTGCAGACGCCTATCGTGAAAGCCTTCGATTGGTTCACATACTTTTTCGAGCATTGCTGCACAGAGAGGAAGCTTGCAGAGCTGCTTTTCGAAGCGAGAAAGAACATGAAGCTCCCGACCAATCCTGGTACGCGAAATGCGGACAGGCTTACCCGCGAGAGCATAAAGCGTGTCGGCACACTGACGGACTTCGCCGGACAGTCTCGCATCGAGGGCAGCGAACATTTCGGCGCTATTCAGACGGGGCGTACGATGGGGGCTTGGGTTTGCAGTTGACTCCGAAAGCCACTGTCTGTCGTGACGATACAGCCACGCATACCCCCTGCATGCATGTGCTTTGTACAATCGATAATCAGCCTCGAAAGCCGCGCGTCTTGCGCATAGCTCAATGTGAAATCGCGCCTCCCTCCAAGCATCTTGCCCGCCGGGTACATTTCGGATGTGACGATAGACATATGCTGATGAAACGCCTAGAACGGCAGCGATCTTTTTGGCATCAGCTCCTTCAAGAGCATGTTCCCACACAGCGGCTGACGAACAGTCCAGGCCTTCACCAGGCATCACCGGAGAAAGGCGCGCGTGAAGCCGAATGTGAGCTTTCGGATCACATGCCACCGCCTGTTTCACAGGGCATTGACCATGCAGCAAGCTCACCATTTCAACGCCCAGAGCACCGGCCAATAAGATGTATTTGAGCGGATGGTGAGAGCTTATAGGCGTACGAAGCAGCTTCGTGACCCATGAGGCGGGTGTACCTGCACGAACATCTCCGAGTATAGAAAATTCCCATTCTCGCGGGAGTGCGGCAAAAAAATCGGCCATGTGCTGCGCCAGCAAGTGCAGGTGCAAGCGATGGTTATCAGAAGCAAGGTTGAGCTGCGTTGCCCTGTGTAAAAGCGTGAAGCGCACCGCCTCCGCCGACAAAGCAGTGACTTCAGACTCGAGGACCTGAAGTGAGCGCAACGCGATTTCGTGAAGCGGTGGCATGCACCGCAACGGGGTGTCGAGAAGTACTGTGTGTGCTTGCACATTCTCATCACTGGGCAGATTGAGTTGTCGAGAGCTGCGGCTGGACCAGCGAGGATCAAGGATCCTGAGTGACGTACCGTGATGCGGACATACCAGCACGCCTGGAAGCATGTGGACCCTGTGCCAGTAAGCGACTCCCCGTTGAGCCTGATCTTGGGCGATACATTCTGGACATAACCGCACTCGGGAGGCGAATCCAATACGGCTCGCGTTGACGCCCAGCTTTAACATCAAGCCTTTACCACCAGCGGTCATCAGCGTCCGAGCGTGTTCAACCTGGCTCCCCCTCAAAAACGGCGCGTAATAGGGTAGTAATGTGTGGCGCATCAGGACGTCGGCTACCGATAGCTCGGTACCGCTGGGTAGCGCGTCGACAAAATCCCCTAAGTGACTCGGGAATGCCACATTCTGCGAAAAAGCTGCCGCCGATTTCAGTCCGGCAAATGCTGCTTGGCAATTACGAACACCGCAAAGACGGGCATAACGAGAAATCACGCTGTGCAGCGTCTCGTCGGGAAACGCGGCGGGGAAGAAATGGAGTTTAAGCTGCACTTCACCCCCCTCCTACTCACGCTTTGTGATACATCGGTGAGAACTCAAACAGGTCCTCGTTGAGCCAGCCCGCAGCGCGCAGAGCGTCGAGGGGAGCGTCATGTTCGCTAAGCGCTTTAGCCTCTGAGTTTTCCACAGCAGTAGCAATCGGCGATGGGTGATCTTTCGCAAGAATGGTTGGAGATGGGTCTGCCGGTTTCTCACGGGATACAACGCTTCGAAGCAAGGTGAGGCGATCCTCTCGTGCCAATCCATCGAAGACCATCATTTCGCTCAGTTGATCCTCAATCGGCAGCAAATCGTCAAACTGTCGCATCCGCTTCGGATCACGGCTACGCAGGGCTGAAAGGGCTGGCTTTAGAATCTGCATTTTTGAGTTGCTTACCTTCACCATGACCTCGGCAGTCAAACACTCCGAGCCACTCTGGACCGCATAACGCTGACTCAATACCAGCAGCTTGACCAGGAAATCTGTCACGCCTTGAGTGTGTTCATACAGCGTGTCAAAAATCTCGTCGGTCAGCTCGGCAGTCTGCTTGCACCACTGATAGCTCCAGAGATTTTCGACCAACAACCGCCACTCCTCATCATCCTTTTCGAATCGTTTGAATTCGAGCGTACCGGCACCACAAACTCGGCGGGCAGTCCGCATGGCTTCTGAGAACAGGCTAATTGTCGAGTTCGTGCCACTGAAAACCACCGGGATACCGATGTTGTTTACCAAGTGCAGGAAAAAATTCAGCATGCTCTCTTTACCACCGGTTTTCGCCAGGTGGAGGTTTTGCAGCTCGTCGATCAACAAGGCGCCGATGAAAAACGTGCTGGCCACCTGCTCCATCTGTTGCAGCGCATCATTGATGTTTCGATGCCTGTAGCGCTTGTGGTAGTCCTTATCTCCTAGAGCGTCACCAACCGCATAAAAAAACTGCTGGCAAAATCCAGCCAGCGATCCATCCCGAGGGCAGTCAAGCTTCAGCCATGTGATTTGGGTATGAACAAACTGCTTTCCCTCATAGCGCTCATGACGGATTGTCTGTGGATAAAGGCTCAAGATGGCGTGGAGCGCCGTCGACTTGCCAATGCCGCTCAGGCCGACGACGGTAAACGTTTCTGCAGTGGACTTGAACGCATCGTGGTAACGCTGAGCTCCCGATAAAGAATGCAAATGCCGGACGGTAGCGGGCGACATAGGGTTACGCCCGACATACCCTCGACGGATGAGCAGTGAGAACAGGGCCTCCAGTTCCAGATGTAGCAAGAACGGCTGTACGACGGTTCTCAGCCTGTCGATACAGTGAATTCGAGTGGCTCCTTCGAGCGTCAGCTCTTTCGGATCCACCGGCTGAGGAAAGTTCGAGATCAGTTCAACAGCCGCCGCCTCCGACAATATCGGAGGCAAAGCTTCGATCAGCGGGTTACCCGCGTACTCACTAATGTCCTGTCTGACGTAATTGGCAAACGTCTGTGCACCTTTCATTTTGCCTGTCCTGGCCGAATTCTTTTGAGCAAATCGATAACCTGCGCGGTGCGCTCGCCGGCATATGAATCATGCGCTTTCGGTGTCGTTTCAGATTGAAGTGAAGCTGGCTCCACCCTCACGCCTTCAGGAACAACCGCATTTTCACGCTCACGGAGACGTTCTTCTGCGCGGTTCTCGCGGATGTGTCCAGTGGCCTCTGCCTTGGTAGGCGGAGCAGGTTCCTGTTTTCGTTCTGCGAGCGCATGACTGATGATCTGGTGGACCTGATCGCTAAGCTGCACACGGCTTTCCAGCTCAGCTCGCCGGCGCGTAGGCGGTTTTTGGCGATAGGCTTCGAGCAGATCAAAAATCTCGTCCGAGCGGTAATTCGCGTAACCGGCATCCGATCGTCGAAGATCACAACGGATAAACTGCTTGGCCTCTCCTTGAATCCAAATGTGTGCCGCCGAGTTCGGATCGAACCAACACTCTATTGACCAAACGCCCCCTTTGCGAGCCTTAGCAAACCAATCTTTCGCTATGGCCATATCACACACGTAGTGCATGCCGCGAAACATCACTCCGCCCTTTTGAACGGTCGCGCGCTCACGCGGTAAAAGGTGGAGATAAACCAGCTCGTCGGGACGTTTGTTGGATTCGATCAGGTCGTTGTCGCAGGCCCAATTCCATATACCGTTGGGGGTAGGTTCTACGCCGTCATTCATCATCGCTTGAGTCAGTCGGTCAGGCTGTCGATGGTGTCGGTTATAGTGGAGCACGCAATTAATGAGGATTTGGGTGAACTCTTTGAGGTTCAGCGTGGCATCGAGCCGGTAATCTCGCTCGCCGCGCTCTTTGTCCCTCGCAGCTACCCCGCCAGGTAGCCATCTGATACCCGTCAAATCATTCAAAATGCCAAACCGACTTTCTACCATAGGCTTCCAATCAGGCCGATAAGGTGGAGCAGTGCCCATCTCAATTCCCAATCCTGAGGATAACCCCTCTGCTGCGAGTGACAGCATCTCTCCCCGGTCGGCGTAAATCTGGTGGGGCAGGTGGTGACAATTCCAATCATCTGCATTGATTTCAACGCCGTTCTGAGCGCAGAACTCGACTTTGGAGGTAAACGCGTTGAACAGCGCTTGTCTCGCCCCATTCCAACTAGGGCCCTCCAATCCTACATAGAGACCAGCAATTATTCCGGAGAAACTATCCACTACGATATAAACGACGGGCCGACCAATGAGCATCCGTCTAGAGTAGCTGTTGACCAAATAAATATCGGCAATCGTTGCGTCGATTTCGAACTGATGACAGGGTCCACGCAGCCAATCTCGAACGGTACCTGAAAGCGGACGGCAATCCTTTAACCACCTCCTCAACCCTTTACGGCCACGCTCGGTTTCAATCTCGTCGAAAAAAATCTGCCCCCAATATTGGAACTGCCTCAAGCTGGGGAGTTCTGAACCAGGCAACAAACGAAGCGCTTCTTCACTGTTTTTAGAGATGTCTCGAACAGAGTAGAATCGTCTCAACATTTCGTCATATGCGCTCGAAATGGAAGATTTCTTATCTCTTACATAAAGAGCATATCCAACACGGATGCATCGTTTATCAACTGCACTGAGCATCTTTGAAGGCGAAGTAAGAACGCCTTGAAATTTAGGCTTTCGCCCTGGTGGCCTGCTCGGATCATATTTTCTATCGGCAACACCTACTGCCGTATAATTGTTAAGCAATGAGTTGCGAACTTGACCATATAACCAATAGCGGTAAAGAAGCCGATAGATCGTTTTCCGCTGAATTCCGAGTTCTGACGCCCGTTTGCTAACAAGTCGGCCTAACTCACCTCGTACAAATATTTGTCCTGGGTATTCAGGATCTAGCAGAGGGGCGATGACGGCCCACTTTTCGTCCCGGCCTTGCTTGGCTCTCTCATCCAACTGTTCCTCAAGCACAAGCATGAACTCGGGCGTGGCAATGGCTGCTGATTTGGTGTGACCAGACGCTAACGATCGACGCAGCTCCTCCAGTCCAACAGCGTATGGCTGCCGGGGTGGGTCAGCTAGATCCATCAAAACTGCTAAGTCATGCGTTTCATCCTGGTAAAGGAGCCTGGCTATCGTAGCGATGACCGACAGATCGGTTACAGGCTCGAAAACGTCATTAACGAGAACAGTCATGACATTTTCTCCTTCAACGATACTTGGACAGGGCTCGGGGAAACTTCGAAGCCAGGAACTAGACCAGTAAGGTGGAGAGGAGTGTTAACCAAATCGATTTTCAGTATCTTGTTCCAAACCAGATGAAAGAAAATTGCTTGAGCGTCTATATAGGAAATGGACAGAAGTGATGCTATTTTTCTTAGACAGGTGGCCAAGGTCCACGAATATTCCCGGCTGTTTACAAGGCACTCGATAAAATTCGAATGCAACGGCGCTTTCATTAAATCACGAGAGAGCTTCGAGTACCTCCTGATTAGTCCAAGATTTTTAATCAAATCTCGTGTAAAAAACTCGTCTGTTACGATTTTCCAATCAACACCTTGGCTTTCCCAAAAACGCTTTTCAATTTCAAGTTTTTCAAGCGTTCTTTTACTTCCGTTGCCAATTAAATCGGAACGATACTTCACCGTCCTAGCTACCGATTTGAAGTTTCCGCTCGGGTCCTTAACAGTTAACAGGAAGTCTGTTGTCATCACATAAGGCAGTGTTGTTCTAGGGTATCTTGGATAGCGTACATCGATCGCCGACGCTATCGCTTGCGCACGCCCTGTGGGTAGTAAAGGGTATTGCTCCCGGATATCCACGACGTCTTCAGAAAATTCACACACAAGGAAGTAGGAACGCTCGAGATCTGACAGGAGGTGATGAATCCTCTCGATCTTCACACCTTGAATCTTGTGCGAACGACCTATCGACGGGACATCTTGTACCCGCAGCCAAGGCACGTAGCTTGCCCCGGCGCCTTCGCCAAATCCATTTGCGATGTGCCGTTCAATGTCCTGCTGTGATGCAAATTTACGACCTCGCAACCCACGCCTCCTCAGTCGATGCGGACCGCTTCACCTCGCGTCGAGAAAAAGTCGTAGAAGGACACGACCGCCAAAGCGGCCGCATTCAAAACATTTTCCAGACTACACCCGCTGAAAGTTGAAGCGATGATTCCAGACCAAAGGGAAAGCCTGGAAAGGAAAACCCCCGTAGATACGGGGGTTTGAGCCTTGTGTCAATCTATGTTCATGCGTGTCAAACTTTATTGTTTTGTGTCAATCTTTATTGTTGAAAACCAGAAGCGTAGATCATCTGTGGATAACTTATTCCACGGTCACCGATTTCGCCAGGTTGCGCGGTTGATCAACGTCGGTGCCCTTGAGCACGGCGACGTAGTACGACAACAGTTGCAACGGGATCGTATAAAGGATCGGCGAGAGAATGTCGTGGATGTGCGGCATTTGCACCACGTGGGTACCTTCGCCGTTCGTCATCGCAGCCTTCTCATCCGCGAACACGATCAACTCGCCGCCGCGAGCGCGGACTTCCTGCAGGTTGGATTTGAGCTTTTCCAGCAGTTCGTTGTTCGGTGCGACAGTGACCACCGGCATGTCGTTATCCACAAGTGCCAGCGGCCCGTGTTTGAGCTCGCCGGCCGGGTAGGCTTCGGCATGAATGTAGGAGATTTCCTTGAGCTTCAAGGCACCTTCCATCGCGACCGGGAATTGCGCACCACGGCCGAGGAACAGGGTGTGGTTTTTCTCGGCAAACAGCTCGGCGATTTTTTCCACGGTGCTGTCCATCGCCAGCGCTTCGCCGAGACGGGTCGGCAGGCGACGCAGTTCTTCGACGAGTGTGGCTTCGACGCCGTTAGCCAGAGTGCCGCGCACCTGACCCAGCGACAGGGTCAGCAGCAACAGGCCGACCAGTTGCGTGGTAAAGGCTTTGGTCGAGGCCACGCCGATTTCGCGACCGGCCTGGGTCAACAGGGTCAGATCGGATTCACGCACCAGCGAGCTGATGCCGACGTTGCAGATGGCCAGGCTGGCGAGGAAGCCCAGCTCCTTGGCATTGCGCAGCGCCGCGAGGGTGTCCGCAGTTTCGCCAGACTGCGAAATGGTCACGAACAGCGTGTCCGGCTGCACCACCACTTTGCGATAACGGAATTCGCTGGCGACTTCGACCTGGCACGGAATACCGGCCAGTTCTTCGAGCCAGTAACGCGCGACCATGCCGGCGTGATAACTGGTGCCGCAGGCGACAATCTGCACATTGCGCACTTTGGCAAACAGCTCGGCAGCTTGTGGACCGAAGGCCTCAACCAGCACCTGATTGTTGCCCAGGCGACCTTCGAGGGTGCGTTGTACCACCGCCGGTTGTTCGTGGATTTCCTTGAGCATGTAGTGGCGGAACTCGCCCTTGTCGGCGGCTTCGGCACCGTCGGTGTACTGCACGGTCTGGCGCTCGACAGCGTTGCCGTTTACGTCCCAGATCTGCACGCTGTCGCGACGGATTTCAGCGATATCGCCTTCTTCCAGGTACATGAAGCGGTCAGTGACCTGACGCAGAGCCAACTGGTCGGAAGCGAGGAAATTCTCGCCCAGGCCCAGGCCGATCACCAATGGACTGCCACTGCGCGCGGCAACCAGACGATCCGGTTGCTGTGCGTTGATCACTGCCAGACCGTAGGCGCCATGCAGCTCCTTGACGGTCGCTTTGAGCGCGGCAGTCAGGTCCGGTTGTTCCTTGAGCTTGTGGGTCAGCAGGTGCGCGATGACTTCGGTGTCGGTGTCCGAGCTGAACGCATAGCCCAGCGCTTTCAGCTGTTTGCGCAGGGCTTCGTGGTTCTCGATGATGCCGTTGTGCACCACCGCAATGTCACCGGAAAAATGCGGGTGGGCATTGCGCTCGCACGGCGCGCCATGGGTAGCCCAACGGGTGTGGGCGATACCGAGGCGCCCGGCCAGCGGGTGTTCGGCCAGCGCGGTTTCCAGTTCGCTGACCTTGCCCGGACGGCGCATGCGTTCCAGGGTCTGGTCATTGGTATAAACCGCCACACCGGCGCTGTCATAGCCGCGGTATTCGAGGCGCTTCAGGCCTTCGAGAAGGATGGCGGTGATGTTACGTTCAGCTACAGCGCCGACAATGCCACACATGGTTATTTCTCCTGACTGACAGCCGCACAGATCAAATTGATCCCGCGGGCCTGAAGCTGATCGCGTGCCTCGACAGACAGGCGATCATCGGTAATGAGGGTATGGATGCTGCTCCAGGGCAGCTCCAGGTTGGGAATCTTGCGACCGATCTTGTCGGCCTCGACCATGACGATCACTTCTCGCGCAACGTCGGCCATCACTCGGCTGAGGCCGAGCAGTTCATTGAAGGTGGTGGTGCCGCGCACCAGATCGATACCGTCAGCGCCGATGAACAGTTGATCGAAGTCGTAAGAGCGTAGTACCTGCTCGGCGACCTGGCCCTGAAAGGATTCCGAGTGCGGATCCCAAGTGCCGCCGGTCATCAGCAGCACTGGCTCGTGTTCCAGTTCGCTCAAGGCATTGGCGACATGCAGCGAGTTGGTCATCACCACCAGACCCGGTTGCTGGCCCAGTTCGGGAATCATCGCGGCGGTGGTGCTGCCGCTGTCGATGATGATGCGCGCGTGCTCGCGGATGCGTTTGACCGCCGCGCGGGCGATCGCCTGCTTGTACTTGGAAATACTCTGCGCCGTTTCTGCGACCAGCTCTTGCGGCATGGTGATCGCCCCGCCGTAACGACGCAGCAACAGACCATGGGTTTCCAGCGCCGCGAGATCCTTGCGAATCGTAACTTCGGAAGTTTCGAAACGCTTGGCCAGCTCGTCGACACTGACTTCGCCCTGCTCATTGAGCAAGGCGAGAATGTTATGGCGACGTTGAGGAGTATTGCGCTTGGACATGGCAGCTTAAGTTTCGATTCGAAAGATAACGCAAGCAATGAAACTCTATCGAAAGGTTGCCGTCAAGACGCGGGGAGAAAAATTCAGAAAGATTGAAACGACTGTGGGAGCGAGCCCGCTCGCGAAAGGGAGTCTCGGCCACTGAAGACGTGACTGACAAACCGCATTCGCGAACAGGCTCGCTCCCACAGGAGGTTGTGGATAAATCAGGATTTTTTGATTTTTTCCGGCCGCTTCCAGCCGTCGATGTTCTTCTGACGGGCTCGGCCAACCGCCAACTGAGCGTTATCCACATTTTGCGTGATGGTCGAGCCGGCAGCAGTAGTTGCACCATTGGAAATATCCACAGGGGCAACCAGCGAGTTGTTGGAACCGATGAATACATCAGCGCCCAAAACGGTTTTCCACTTGTTCGCGCCATCGTAATTGCAGGTGATGGTGCCGGCGCCGATGTTGGTGCGTGCGCCGATTTCGGCATCGCCCAGATAGGTCAGATGGCCAGCCTTGGCACCCTCGCCCATGTGGGCGTTTTTGAGCTCGACGAAGTTACCGACATGGGCGCGCGCTTCGAGCACAGTGCCCGGGCGCAAACGCGCGAAGGGACCGGCGTCGCTGCCTTCACCGAGAATGGCACCTTCGATATGACTGTTGGCCTTGATTACCACGCCTTTGCGCAGGGTACTGTCCTTGATCACGCAGTTCGGGCCGATCTGTACGTCGTCTTCAATGATCACCTTGCCTTCCAGGATCACGTTGATGTCGATCAGCACATCGCGGCCTACGCTGACTTCGCCACGCACATCGAAACGCGCCGGGTCACGCAGGGTCACGCCCTGAGCCATCAGGCGACGGCCGGCGCGCAACTGGTAATGACGCTCCAGTTCAGAGAGCTGCTTGCGATCATTGGCGCCCTGCACTTCCATCGGGTCGTGCGGTTGTTCGGTGGCAACCACCAGACCATCGCTGACCGCCATTTCGATCACGTCGGTGAGGTAGTACTCGCCCTGCGCATTGTTGTTCGACAGGCGGCTCATCCAGTCCGCCAGACGATCGGCCGGCACAGCGAGGATGCCGGTGTTGCCTTCGGTGATCGCACGTTGCGCTTCGCTGGCGTCTTTGTGCTCGACGATCGCCGCGACCTTCCCGTCAGCATCACGCACGATGCGGCCGTAACCGGTCGGGTCATCCAGCTCGACAGTGAGCAAACCCATCTGGCCCGGCACGACATGCTTGAGCAGACGTTGCAGGGTTTCCACTTCAATCAGCGGCACATCGCCGTAAAGAATCAGCACAGTGTCGGCATCAATGAACGGCACCGCCTGGGCGGTGGCATGGCCAGTGCCCAGTTGCTTGTCCTGCAACACGAAATTCAGGTCATCAGCTGCCAGACGCTCACGCACCACATCGGCACCGTGACCGATCACCACGTGAATGCGCTGTGGATCAAGTTGCCGAGCGCTGTGGATAACATGGCCGAGCATGGAGTTGCCGGCAATCGGGTGCAGCACTTTGGGCAGCGCCGAGCGCATGCGAGTGCCTTGACCGGCCGCGAGGATAACGATTTCGAGAGACATGACTGGCTACCAATCCTGGGTGGTCAGCAACTGCGACCGGTTTGTGGGAATTCGGAAAAGAAAAAAGGGTAGCCGAGGCTACCCTTTTTTATCAATCGCACAATAAGCGGCTGACGGATTAACCGCCAAACTTCTTGCGGATCTGCTGGACGGTGCGCAGCTGGGCTGCAGCCTCGGCCAGACGTGTGGCAGCGGCGCCGTAATCGAAGTCCGCGCCTTTTTCGTTCAGGGCATTCTCGGCAGCCTTGAGAGCTGCCTGAGCCTGAGCTTCATCCAGGTCGGCGGCACGTTGCACGGTATCGGCAAGTACCTTGACCATGTTCGGCTGAACCTCGAGGAAACCACCGGAGATGTAGAACACCTCGGCTTCCCCGCCTTGCTTGATCAGGCGGATCGGACCCGGCTTGAGATTAGTGATCAGCGGCGCGTGACCCAGAGCGATACCAAGATCACCCAGTGCACCGTGCGCAATCACCATCTCGACCAGGCCGGAAAAGATTTCCCCTTCCGCGCTGACGATATCGCAATGGACTGTCATAGCCATCTGATTGCCTCAACCTAAATTAGCGCCCGTTGCCGGGCGCCGGGATTACAGTTTCTTGGCTTTCTCGATCGCTTCTTCGATGCCGCCAACCATGTAGAACGCTTGTTCTGGCAGGTGGTCGTAGTCACCGTTGAGGATGCCTTTGAAGCCAGCAATGGTGTCTTTCAGGGAAACGTATTTACCCGAAGCACCGGTGAAGACTTCAGCCACGAAGAACGGCTGCGACAAGAAGCGCTGGATCTTACGAGCACGGTTAACCAACTGTTTGTCGGCTTCCGACAGCTCGTCCATACCCAGGATCGCGATGATGTCTTTCAGCTCTTTGTAACGCTGCAGAACATACTGAACGCCGCGAGCGGTGTCGTAGTGGTCCTGACCGATCACGTTCGGGTCCAGCTGGCGCGAAGTCGAATCCAGTGGATCTACCGCTGGGTAGATACCCAGGGAAGCGATGTCACGGGACAGAACGACGGTGGCGTCCAAGTGGGCGAAGGTGGTCGCTGGCGACGGGTCGGTCAAGTCGTCCGCAGGTACGTATACCGCTTGGATCGAGGTGATCGAACCTTCCTTGGTCGAAGTGATACGTTCCTGCAGAACGCCCATCTCTTCAGCCAGGGTCGGCTGGTAACCTACTGCCGAAGGCATACGGCCCAGCAGTGCGGATACTTCAGTACCGGCCAGGGTGTAACGATAGATGTTGTCGACGAACAGCAGAACGTCGTTACCTTCGTCACGGAACTTCTCGGCCATGGTCAGGCCAGTCAGTGCTACGCGCAGACGGTTTCCCGGCGGCTCGTTCATCTGACCGTAAACCAGTGCCACTTTGTCCAGAACGTTGGAGTCCTTCATCTCGTGGTAGAAGTCGTTACCCTCACGAGTACGCTCACCCACACCGGCGAACACGGAATAACCGCTGTGCTCGATGGCGATGTTACGGATCAGTTCCATCATGTTTACGGTTTTGCCTACACCGGCACCACCGAACAGACCGACTTTACCGCCCTTGGCGAACGGGCAGACCAGGTCGATAACCTTGATGCCGGTTTCCAGCAGGTCGTTGCCGCCTGCTTGCTCGGCGAACGAAGGTGCTGCGCGGTGAATGCCCCAGCGCTCTTCGGTGTCGATCGGGCCAGCTTCGTCGATCGGGTTACCGAGGACGTCCATGATCCGGCCCAGGGTTGCTTTACCGACCGGTACGGAGATGGCTGCGCCAGAGTCGGTGACTTCCAGACCGCGCTTCAAGCCCTCGGTGGAACCCATCGCAATGGTACGCACCACGCCGTCGCCCAGCTGCTGCTGAACTTCCAGGGTGGTTGCGGCCGCGCTTTGTACAGTCAGCGCGTTGTAGATGCTCGGTACGCTGTCGCGTGGAAATTCCACGTCGATAACGGCGCCGATGATTTGAACGATACGTCCGCTACTCATAGCTGGATCCTCTGAATATTTGAACCGTTAAACCGCGGCAGCGCCGCCGACGATTTCCGAGATCTCTTGGGTGATCGCAGCCTGACGCGCCTTGTTGTAGATCAGCTGCAAATCGCTGATCAAATCACCGGCGTTGTCGGTAGCGTTCTTCATCGCGATCATCCGCGCAGCCTGTTCAGCCGCGTTGTTCTCGACCACCGCCTGGTAGACCTGCGACTCGACGTAACGGACCATCAAGCCGTCAAGCAGCTCTTTGGCGTCCGGTTCGTAGAGATAGTCCCAGTGGTGCTTGAGATCCTGATCCGGGGTTGCCACCAGTGGAATCAACTGCTCCACGGTAGGCTGTTGAGTCATGGTGTTGATGAACTTGTTGGACACCACGGACAGGCGGTCGATACGGCCGTCCAGGTAGGCATCCAGCATCACCTTGACGCTGCCGATCAGGTCATTGATCGACGGCTCTTCACCCAGGTGGCTGATAGCTGCAACGACGTTACCGCCGAAGTTGCGGAAAAAGGCCGCACCCTTGCTACCGACTACACACAGATCAATCTCGACGCCGTTTTCGCGGTTTACCGCCATGTCCTTGACCAGGGCCTTGAACAGGTTGGTGTTCAAGCCGCCGCACAGACCACGGTCACTGCTCACGACGACATAACCGACGCGCTTGATTTCGCGGTCGATCATGAACGGGTGGCGGTATTCCGGGTTGGCGTTGGCCAGATGCCCAATTACCTGGCGGATACGCTCCGCATAAGGACGGCTAGCAGCCATGCGCATTTGTGCCTTGCGCATTTTGCTGACCGCCACTTTTTCCATGGCGCTGGTAATCTTTTGCGTGCTTTTGATGCTCGCAATCTTACTGCGAATCTCTTTTGCGCCTGCCATGTAACACCTATCAGGTTAGCAAGCGGGAGCCTCGCGGCTCCCGCTGCGGCTTACCAGGTTTGGGTGGCCTTGAACTTCTCGATACCGGCTTTCATGCCAGCGTCGATTTCGTCATTGAAGTCACCTTTAACGTTGATCTTGGCCATCAAATCGGCGTGATCGCGGTTGAAGAAAGCGATCAGCGCTTGTTCGAAGCTGCCGACCTTGGCGATTTCAATGTCAGTCAGGAACCCACGCTCAGCGGCATACAGCGACAGCGCCATGTCAGCGATCGACATTGGTGCGTATTGCTTCTGCTTCATCAGCTCGGTAACGCGCTGACCATGCTCAAGTTGCTTGCGGGTCGCTTCGTCCAGGTCAGAAGCGAACTGGGCGAATGCCGCCAGTTCACGGTACTGAGCCAGAGCGGTACGGATACCACCGGAGAGCTTCTTGATGATCTTGGTCTGAGCGGCACCACCCACACGGGATACCGAAACACCGGCGTTCACTGCAGGGCGGATGCCCGAGTTGAACATGGCCGATTCCAGGAAGATCTGACCGTCGGTGATGGAAATCACGTTGGTCGGAACGAACGCGGAAACGTCGCCAGCCTGGGTTTCGATGATCGGCAGTGCGGTCAGGGAACCGGTTTTGCCGGTCACTGCGCCGTTGGTGAACTTCTCTACGTATTCTTCCGAAACGCGGGATGCGCGCTCCAGCAGACGGGAGTGGAGATAGAACACGTCGCCTGGGTAAGCTTCACGGCCTGGTGGACGGCGCAGCAGCAGGGAGATCTGGCGGTAAGCCACTGCCTGCTTGGACAGATCGTCATAAACGATCAGCGCGTCTTCACCGCGGTCGCGGAAGAATTCACCCATGGTGCAACCGGAGTACGGTGCCAGGAATTGCAGCGCAGGAGATTCCGAAGCACTGGCAGCCACGATGATCGTGTTGGCCAGGGCGCCGTTTTCTTCCAGCTTGCGAACCACGTTGGCGATGGTCGATTGCTTCTGACCGATGGCTACGTAGACGCAGAAAATGCCGCTGTCTTTCTGGTTGATGATCGCGTCGATCGCCAGAGCGGTTTTACCGATCTGACGGTCACCGATGATCAGCTCACGCTGGCCACGGCCGACAGGGATCATGGCATCGACAGCCTTGTAGCCAGTCTGTACAGGCTGGTCTACCGACTTACGCCAGATCACGCCTGGAGCAACTTTCTCGACCGCGTCGGTCTCGGTGTTGCCCAGTGGACCTTTGCCGTCAACAGGGTTACCCAGAGCATCGACTACGCGGCCCAGCAATTCCTTACCAACAGGAACTTCGAGGATGCGGCCGGTGCACTTGGCGCTCATGCCTTCAGCCAGCGACTGGTAGGAGCCCAATACCACGGCACCTACGGAGTCCTGCTCCAGGTTGAGGGCCATACCGTAGACGCCGCCCGGAAACTCGATCATCTCGCCGTACATGACGTCGGCCAGACCGTGAATCCGCACGATGCCGTCAGATACGCTGACGACAGTGCCTTCGTTACGGGCTTGGGAGGTCACATCGAGCTTGTCGATGCGGCCCTTGATAATTTCACTTATTTCGGAAGGATTGAGTTGCTGCATTGCTCTGCTGCCCCTTCAAACTCAAGATTTCAATGCTTCGGCAAGTTTCGCGATTTTGCCGCGAATCGAGCCATCGATAACCAGGTCGCCGGCGCGGATCACGACACCACCAATCAAGGCAGCGTCCTCCGCAACTTGCAGGCGCACTTCCCGGTTGAGTCGTGCACTGAGAACCTTGGCGAGTTTGTCTTGCTGTTCTTGGTTCAATGCAAATGCACTGGTTACTTCAACGTCTACCGATTTCTCTTGTTCGGCCTTGTACAGGTCGAACAGAGCGGCGATCTCCGGCAGAAGCAGGAGACGGTCGTTTTCGGCAACGACGTTGATGAAATTGCGTGCCTTTTCATCAAACTTGTCGCCGCACACGTCAATGAACGTGGCGGCCTTTTCTGCGCTCGTCAGTCGCGGGGCCTTGAGCACGCGCTGCAGGGTGTCGTCTTGCGACACCGCTGCTGCCAGGCCGAGCATGGCTGACCAATTGGCCAGTTGCTGGTGGGCCTGAGCGTGCTCGAAGGCCGCCTTAGCGTAAGGTCGGGCCAACGTGGTCAGTTCTGCCATGATCGCCCTCGCTTAGATTTCAGCAGCCAGTTGGTTAACCAGCTCTGCGTGCGCGTTTTGATCGATTGTGGCACCCAGGATCTTCTCGGCGCCGCCGACAGCCAGCAAGCCCACTTGGGCACGCAGCTTGTCTTTGACGCTGTTCAGTTCCTGTTCGATCTCGGCTTGAGCCTGAACCTTCACACGGTCAGCGTCGATACGGGCTTTTTCAACAGCCTCTTCGACGATCTGGTTACCGCGTTTCTTGGCTTGCTCGATGATTTCAGCTGCCTGAGCTTTCGCTTCGCGCAGTTGCTGACCCGCTTTCTCTTGGGCCAACTCCAGGTCGCGAGCTGCACGGCTGGCAGCGTCCAGACCATCAGCGATCTTCTTTTGACGTTCGTGCAGAGCAGCGATGACCGGAGGCCATACATACTTCATGCAGAACAGTACAAAAATCAGGAACGCAACGGACTGGCCAATCAGGGTCGCATTAATGTTCACGCCAACACCTCGCAGTTACGTTGTCCATCACACCAAATTACCCGGAAGATCCGAGTAATCAGCCAGCGATCTGACCAACGAACGGGTTCGCAAAGGTGAAGAACAGAGCGATACCAACACCGATCATGGTTACGGCGTCGAGCAGACCGGCAACGATGAACATTTTCACTTGCAGCATTGGAACCATTTCTGGCTGACGCGCTGCGCCTTCCAGGAACTTGCCGCCCAGCAGGCCGAAACCAATTGCGGTACCCAGTGCGCCCAGGCCGATCAACAGTGCAACAGCGATAGCGGTTAGACCAACTACAGTTTCCATCTTTCCTCCCGACTTTTACGTCGTATGGTTTAGGTTTTTTAGATTAAAGCGGTAAAACAAATCGTTTCAGCTGCCCCGCAAGGAGCTCCCTCCCGTTTGACCGGGAGGAACATCAGACTAGTCGAGACTGGTCTTAATGGTTTTCTTCGTGCGCCATCGACAGGTAGACGATGGTCAGCATCATGAAGATGAACGCCTGCAGGGTGATGATCAGGATGTGGAATACAGCCCACGCCCACTGCAGAACAACGCCCAGGCCGCTGAGCCAGAGCAGGCCGCTGCCGAACATCACAGCGATCAGAATGAACACCAGCTCGCCGGCATACATGTTGCCGAACAGACGCAGAGCCAGAGAGATCGGCTTGGCGATCAGGGTGACGAATTCCAGCAGGAAGTTCACCGGGATCAGCAGGGCCTGAACGAAGATGTTCTTGCTGCCGAACGGGTGCAGGGTCAGTTCGCCGATGAAGCCGCCGATGCCCTTGACCTTGATGCTGTAGAAAATGATCAGTGCGAACACCGAGAACGCCATGCCCAGAGTCGCGTTCGGGTCGGTGGTCGACACGGCGCGGAACGGGATGTGGGCATCGCCGGAGATCAGGATGGCCAGCTGAGGAATCCAGTCGACCGGTACCAGGTCGACGGCGTTCATCAGGAACACCCAGACGAAGATGGTCAGCGCCAGCGGTGCAATCACCGGGCTACGGCCATGGAAGCTGTCTTTCACGCTGCCATCGACGAATTCGACCAATACTTCAACGAAGTTCTGCAAGGCACCCGGCTGACCCGACGTCGCTTTCTTCGCCGCCATGCGGAAAAGAAGAACGAAGATCAGACCCAGCGCGACCGACCAGCCGAGGGTATCGACGTGGAAAGCCCAGAAGCCCATTTCCTTGGCCTCTGCTGCGGTGTGGGCAAAGCCCCAGCCGCCGTTGGGTAGCTGACCGAAAGTCAGGTTCTGCAAGTGGTGCTGGATATAGCCCGAAGCGGTTGTCTCTGCCATGGTTGCCTCAAACGCCCTAAGGTCTCGAAAGTCTTGTTCTCATCAGCAGGGGAGCGAACCAGCTGACCGACTGCGTCAGCACGAACACGCCGAATACTGCGATCGGCGCCAGTGGCTTCACACCTGCGAACACCAGTGCAAACAGCACTGCCGTCAAAATAAGTTTGCCTGCCTCGCCGGCATAAAAAGACCGGACGATGGACTGGGCTGCTCGGGCGCCGGAAAACCGAAATGCCCTGTGAGCGAAATAAACATTGGGCAGCAAGGCTATCAGGCCTCCGCAAAGTCCCGAGTATCCGGCAACGACTCCATGCCATTGCCAGAGCGCCAAAGCGGCAATGAGCAGAATGACAAATTGAGCCATCAACACCGGAAAAACCGCCAGGCGATGGAAAGGCAAGCGGTTTGGCGTGCGGGTTTCCATCACAGTTGCTCTCCAATGGTCGGCTGCCGAAATTCAATAACTTGGCATAATTTGTGCCGACAAAATGCGCGCAGAGTATAGGGGCGGTTCTGCCCCTATTCAACTGTCAGGTAGTGATTTCCGACTGCGCGCTACATGAGGAAATGTTTCAGCGGATGTGTGCGAGCACACCTTGAAGCTCGTCGAGCGAGTTATAACCAATCACTAATTGGCCCTTGCCCTTCTTGCCATGGCGAATCTGCACCGCAGAGCCTAGGCGCTCGGCCAGACGCTGCTCGAGGCGAGCGATGTCCGGGTCGGGTTTTGCAGCTTCCACAGGCTCCGGTTTGCCACTCAACCACTGGCGAACCAGTGCCTCGGTTTGGCGCACAGTCAGCCCTCGTGCGACAACGTGTCGCGCCCCTTCGACCTGCTGATTGTCCGGCAGACCGAGCAAGGCACGCGCGTGACCCATTTCCAGGTCACCGTGCGACAGCATCGTCTTGATCACTTCAGGCAGTGCAATAAGTCGCAACAGGTTAGCCACAGTCACCCGCGACTTACCCACAGCCTCGGCGACCTGCTGCTGAGTCAGCTGGAATTCCTGCTGCAAGCGCTGCAGGGCCACCGCTTCTTCGATCGGATTGAGATCTTCGCGCTGGATGTTCTCGATCAGCGCAATCGCAATGGCGGTTTCATCCGGCACATCGCGGACCATCGCCGGGATGGTTTCCTGCCCGGCCTGCTGACTGGCGCGCCAGCGGCGTTCACCGGCAATGATCTCAAAACGACCGCCGCCAATCGGGCGTACCACGATCGGCTGCATCACGCCCTGAGCCTTGATCGACTGCGCCAGCTCTTCCAGGGCCTGCGGGTCCATGTCGCGGCGCGGCTGATATTTGCCGCGCTGCAGCAGGTCCAGCGGCAGGTGTTGCAGTTCGCGGGTGTCGGCCTGCGCGGCTTGTTCTTCCAGCGCGCTGACCGTCGGACCACTCAGCAGTGCATCCAGTCCACGTCCGAGACCTCGTTTCTTGACGGCCATGGGGATTCCTTAAGTTGGCTGAGCAGCAGCAATGCGTGAATTTTTGCGCTGACGACGAACCATCTCGCCCGCCAGAGCCAGATAGGCCAGAGCGCCACGCGATTGCTTGTCGTAAGCCAGCGCCGGCATGCCGTAGCTCGGTGCTTCGGCCAGGCGGATGTTGCGCGGGATCACCGTGTCGTACAGCTGATCGCCGAAGTGCTCTTTGAGCTGCGCCGAAACATCGTTCATCAGGCTCAGGCGCGGGTCGTACATGGTCCGCAGCAGGCCTTCAACTTTCAGGTTCGGATTGAGCAGTTCAGCGATGCGCTTGATGTTATCCACAAGGTCGCTCAAACCTTCCAGCGCAAAGTATTCGCACTGCATGGGAATAATCACCCCGTCAGCGGCGACCAGTGCATTGAGTGTGAGCATCGACAGCGACGGTGGGCAGTCGATCAGAATGTAATCGTAGTTGTCACGGATCGGCGCCAGCGCGCTGCGCAGACGGCTTTCCTTCATCTGCATTTCCAGCAGCACCACTTCGGCCGCGGTCAGATCGCGGTTGGCCGGCAGCAGTTGATAACCGCCGTGCTCGGAGAAGTGCATGGCCTGGCCGAGGTCGCATTCACCGATCAGCAGATCGTAGACCGAGTTTTCCAGACCATGTTTATCCACACCGCTACCCATGGTGGCGTTGCCCTGTGGATCGAGATCGATCAACAGCACCCGGCGCTTGGTCGCGACCAGGGATGCTGCGAGGTTGATGCAGGTGGTGGTTTTGCCCACACCACCCTTCTGGTTCGCTATCGCGAATACCTTAGCCATTCTTGCTTGTGTTCCCAATCATGCCGTGCGGCGCAGTATCAGCAGATGGCGTTGGCCTTGGCAACCGGGGACGGCCAGGGCGTGTTCGCTATCGAGTTTGAAATCTGCCGGCAATGCTACCAGCTCATCGGCCGGATGAACGCCCTTCATTGCCAGCCAGCGTGTATCGGCATCGCCCAAGTGGCGAGTCCAGTTGGTGAAGTTTTCCATGCTGCTGAACGCACGGGAAATGATCCCGTTGAATGGCTGCGCAGGCTGGAAGGCTTCGACGCGACTGTGGATAACTTGCAGGTTATCCAGCTTCAGCTCCAGTTTGACCTGAGTCAGGAAGCGGGTTTTCTTGCCGTTGCTGTCCAGACAGGTCACCTGCGAGTCCGGATACAGGATCGCCAGCGGGATACCAGGCATGCCACCGCCACTGCCGACATCGAGCCAGCGACCGTTTTCGATAAACGACATCACGCTGAGACTATCGAGCAAGTGCCGCGAAACCATTTCATCAGGATCGCGCACGGCGGTCAGGTTGTAGGCCTGGTTCCATTTGATCAACAGGGCCAGATAACCCAGCAGCAATTCGTGCTGGGTTTCTGTGAGATTGACACCGAGCTCGCGGGCTCCTGTGGATAACTCTTCGGCGTGTTGCGAAGTGACCTTGGCACTCAAGCGCTTTGCTCCAACTGACGGCCCGCGCCGCGTTTTTTCAAATGAATCATCAACAGCGAAATCGCTGCCGGGGTCACGCCCGGGATCCGCGAAGCCTGGCCCAGCGTTTCGGGACGTGTGGCGCCGAGCTTGCTCTGGATCTCTTTGGACAGACCGGAGATGTTGGTGTAATCGATATCCACAGGCAATTTCGTGTCTTCGCTGGCGCGCAGACGGGCGATCTCGTCCTGTTGGCGGTCGATGTAACCGGCGTATTTGGTCTTGATCTCGACCTGCTCGGCGACCTGTGGATCTTCGGCGCCCTGCCCGGTCACTTCGACCAGACCGGCGTAATCGATTTCCGGACGGCTCAACAGGTTGAGCAAGTTGTATTCGTGGGTCAGCGGCGTGCCGAATTTCTCGGCAATCGCATCGCCCTGCGGGGTGTTCGGCCGCACCCAAGTGCTTTTCAGGCGCTGTTCTTCAAGCTCGATGCTTTCGCGTTTCTTGCAGAAGGCCGCCCAGCGCGCGTCATCGACCAGACCGAGCTCGCGACCTTTTTCGGTAAGACGCAGGTCGGCGTTGTCTTCGCGCAGAATCAGGCGGTACTCGGCTCGGGACGTGAACATGCGGTACGGCTCTTGGGTGCCGAGGGTGATCAGGTCGTCGACCAGAACGCCGATGTACGCTTCATCGCGGCGCGGACACCAGGCTTCTTTGCCCTTCGCGCGCAGTGCAGCGTTGGCCCCGGCGAGCAGCCCTTGAGCGCCAGCTTCTTCGTAACCGGTGGTGCCGTTGATCTGCCCGGCGAAAAACAGACCGCCGATGACTTTGGTTTCCAGGCTGTACTTCAGGTCGCGCGGATCGAAGTAGTCGTACTCGATCGCATAACCCGGACGCACGATGTGTGCGTTTTCCATGCCGCGGATCGATTGCACGATCTGCAATTGCACGTCGAACGGCAGGCTTGTGGATATCCCGTTCGGATACAGCTCATGGGTGGTCAGACCTTCCGGTTCGATGAACACCTGATGGCTTTCCTTGTCGGCAAAGCGATGAATCTTGTCTTCGATCGACGGGCAATAACGCGGGCCGACGCCTTCGATCTCCCCGGCAGCGGAATACATCGGCGAACGATCGAGGTTCGCCGCGATGATTTCGTGGGTACGCGCATTGGTATGGGTAATCCAGCAACTGACCTGGCGCGGATGCTGCTCCTTGCTGCCCATGAACGACATCACCGGGATCGGAGTGTCACCCGGCTGCTCGGTCATCACCGAGAAATCCACAGATTTGCCATCAATACGCGGCGGTGTACCGGTTTTCAGGCGCCCGACACGCAATGGCAACTCACGCAGACGGTGGGCCAGAGCAATCGACGGTGGATCACCGGCGCGACCGCCGGAGAAATTCTGCAAACCGATGTGGATAAGTCCGCCGAGGAAGGTACCGGTGGTCAACACCACGGAATCGGCGAAGAAACGCAGCCCCATCTGTGTAACCACACCACGGACTTGCTCCTGCTCGACGATCAGGTCGTCAGCAGCCTGTTGAAATATCCACAGGTTCGGCTGGTTTTCCAGGATTTCGCGAACAGCTGCCTTGTAGAGAATCCGGTCGGCTTGTGCACGGGTGGCCCGTACGGCCGGACCCTTGCGGCTGTTCAACACGCGAAACTGGATGCCGCCCTTGTCGGTAGCCATGGCCATCGCGCCGCCGAGGGCATCGATTTCCTTGACCAGATGGCTTTTGCCGATGCCACCGATGGCCGGGTTGCAACTCATGGCGCCGAGGGTTTCCACGTTATGCGTCAGCAACAGGGTTTTTGCCCCCATGCGTGCTGACGCCAGTGCTGCCTCGGTACCGGCATGACCGCCGCCGATGACGATCACTTCAAAACGGGAAGGGAAATCCACCACGCACCTCGTGCCTGCTTAAGTAGGTCATTCAGGAAATATTGAAACCAGGTTTCTGGACCTGGTCGGCAAGTATAGGGACTTCGCCCTTTCTAAAGAACCCTTTGCACAAAATTTAACCAGCTGTGGAGAACTCGAGGTTAAAAGAATAAAAAAGAGAGAAATTTATAAAACCTTTGTTTTTATGTTTATTCTTACTGAACCACCTTTCTGTGGATAGATCGCTACATGCCTTATTTTTCAAGGTGTACAGAGATTCAAAACTCTGTGCTCATGTGGCAATGAGGCCATTGGATAACCAGTTTAAGCCTGTGGATGAATAGGGTGGTTATCCACAGTGCCGGTTATATTCAGTTTTCAACCCCATTTATCAACTGCCTTCAGTGGCAGTTATTCACAGGGCTTAATCCACAGAAAAGCGCCAACAAGGCTTTTTCCGGACGCAAAAAAAGCGCCAGCGAAGGATCGGTGACGCTTGGCAAGCCAAGGGCAGGAAAATGAAAAGGCTATTGTGAGAGGACGTAACAGAGGCTAATAATAGCCATTATCATTAACTCGTCAGTTTTCCCATGTCCCTACCCGCCCACACCGCTGCGATCGAGCGAATCTACGAACAACATCATTCGTGGCTATATGGTTGGCTCAAGGGCAGACTGCACAACGCCTGCGATGCAGCCGATGTGGCGCATGACACGTTTTTGCGAGTTCTGACGGCGCGCAATGCAGCTCATATTCGTGAGCCGAGGGATTACCTGACGACCATTGCACGCGGGCTGGTCATCGATCGTTATAGACGCAGGGCCATTGAAAGCGCTTATCTGCAGGCCCTCGCAGCTCGGCCGGAAGCGACGACCGTCAGCGAAGAAGACAGAGCGCTGATCATTGAAACCCTGGTTGCTGTGGATAAAGCATTGACCGGATTGGGCACGCGCACACGGCAGATCTTCATGCTTTCGCAAGTCGACGGACTGACTTATCAACAGATCGCTGTGCAATTGGAGGTTTCGCTGACCACAGTGAAAAAACACATGGTTCGCGCCCTGACTGAATGCGCGCTGATCATGGCGCAACCATGATGGCCGTCGCTGCAGACCGTCAGGTCTTCGAAACTGCCGCCAGCTGGTATGTGCAGTTTCAATCCCAGCCACCGAGCCCTGCCGAACAGAAAGCCTGGCAGTTGTGGATAGACAGCGATCCGGCGCATCTGGCGGCGTGGAACCAGATGGAACAATTACAGCGCCACCTCGGTACGCTGCCGCAGGATCTGAAACGACGTGCGCTCAATAGCGGCCAACAAAGACGCCAGGTACTCAAACTGCTGTTGCTTGCGGCGGGAACAGGTTTCGTTGGCTGGAACGTTCAACGCCACACCTGCCTCGGCAACGTCTGGGCCGACTATAAAACCGGTGTAGGTCAGCGTCGCACCATCAGCCTGGCCGATGGCAGCCGGATCCAGCTCAACACTGACTCGGCCATTGATGTCTCTTTCGACGCAGCGCAACGCCTGATCCAACTGCGCGCCGGTGAAATCCTTGTCCAAACCGGCAAGCTTGGCGATCAGCGGCCGTTTTATGTGCAAACCCGCGACGGGCGGATTCAAGCATTGGGCACCCGGTTCTCGGTGCATCAGATGCCGAACTCAACCCGGGTCGGCGTACTGGAGGATCGAGTCAGCGTTCAACCTGCGCAGTCATCCAGTGCTGCGCTCATCCTGAACGCAGGCGAAGGCGCGGATTTCGACAGTCGGCACATCGGCCTCAGGCATCCCTTCCAGTCATCAGAAGTGGCCTGGATCAGCGGTCAGTTGATCGTTCTCGATGCGCGCCTGGGCGATGTCATCACAGAGTTGGGGCGCTATCGCAGCGGTGTATTGCACTGTGATCGCCGCGCTCGGGATCTGCGGGTCTCCGGGACCTTCCGGCTCGATTCGACCGACGCAGTGCTGGCCAATCTCAAGGCTTCGTTGCCGATCAACGTCCGCTATTTCAGTCGTTACTGGGTCTCGATCAGCCACAACGTTTGATCAAAAAAACGCCTGGGAAAAATAATCGCAAACAGGGTTATCTTTTTGCGTCCTGAGCCGGCCCTACAGGTAATCGCGATCAACGCGGCTCTTCGCCACCTTCAGGGCTAATCCACACATGCGTCTTCCCACGTTCCGTCAGCGCTTTTCTCCACACTGCATTGCATACAGCTTATTGATGGCCAGCACTGCGTCCTGTCTGGTGATCAGCAACAGCGCCTTCGCGGCGTCGACATCCCAGCGCTTCGCCATTGCCGCCGGCCCGCTGGATAGTGCCTTGAGCCAGTTCGCCGCTACCGCCAATGTGATTCTGTCGTTCTCGCCGCAGCAGACCAGCCGCTTGCGCAGTGCCGGGCTGAACGGCGACTTCAGCGTCGAACAAGGTTTCGCTCAATTGCTGCAAGGCTCGGGTTTACAGGCAGTGCCACAAGCACCCGGCAGTTTCATTCTGCAGAACGCGCGCAACGGTGACTCCCTGGAACTGGCGCCGACCAACATCAATGCGCAGTTGGGCAATCCAATGAAGCTCGATTACGCCGCCGACGTCGGCTACAAGGCGCAAAACAGCCGGATCGGTACGAAAACCAGTACGCCGCTGTCGGAAACACCGCGTTCCGTGTCAGTGGTGACCGGGCAGCGGATCAAGGATCAGAAATCCCAGACACTCACCGACGTACTCGGCTACGTGCCGGGGATCTTCGCCCCACCTTTTGCCGCCGGCGACAGCTTGGCTGGCGACCTGTTCTATATCCGTGGTTTCAACGCCACCGATTACGGCTACGGTTTGCTGCGCGACGGACTGCGCGTGCAGGGTAATCGCTATGACACCAGCACCGAGCCGTACGGACTTGAGCGGG
Organism: Pseudomonas glycinis; assembly: GCF_054871425.1. Taxonomy (NCBI): domain Bacteria; kingdom Pseudomonadati; phylum Pseudomonadota; class Gammaproteobacteria; order Pseudomonadales; family Pseudomonadaceae; genus Pseudomonas; species Pseudomonas glycinis. The sequence goes on from NZ_JBTYHF010000002.1 coordinate 676,444, forward strand.
TCGAGGTGTTCCGTGGCCCGTCTTCGCTGCTGTATGGCGAAAATGCGCCAGGCGGTCTGGTCAATCTGGTCAGCAAACGCCCGACCGCCGCGCCTCAGGGCGAAGTGCAACTGGGCTATGGCTCGAACAATCGCCGGCAAATCGGCGTAGATGTCTCCGGCCCGCTCAATGACAGCGGCAACGTTCTTGGACGCGTGGTGATGCTGGGGCGCAAATCCGATACCCAGACCGATCACGTGCCTGACGACCGTATTTATATCGCCCCTTCGCTGACCCTGAATTTCGACGATTTCAATACGCTGACGCTGCTGGCCAACTACCAGAAAGACCACACCAACATGGAGCTTGGCCTGCCGGCCGCCGGCACATTGCTGAGCAACCCCAACGGCCAGCTATCCAAAGACACCATGCTCGGTGACCCAGACTGGAATACCTTCGAACGGGAAACCTGGAGCACCGGCTACGAGTTCAGCCACTCGTTCAACGATGACTGGCAGTTCCGCCAGAACTCGCGCTACATGCAGTCGCGCATCACTCGCCACGAAACCTGGCCGGGCAATCTGAACAACGCCGGTTTCGGCACGCGGTTGAACGTGACCGCCTACGATCGCTTCAACAAATCCATGGTGTATTCGCTGGATAACCAGCTCGAAGGCAAGTTCCAGGCGGGGGATCTGGAAAACACCGTGCTGTTTGGCGCCAGCTACGATCGCACCTCGTTCAACCAGGACTGGAATGCCGGCATTGTCGGGCCGATCGACATCTTCAACCCGGTTTACCTGCGTGATCCGACCACGCCGATTGCCGTACAAAACACATTGCTCGAGCAGCAGATGAAGGGTGTTTATGCACAGATTCAGAGCAAGTACGACCACTGGCTGTTCCTGCTCGGCGGGCGCCAGGACTGGGTCGACAGTGACTTCCGCGACAAGGTGGCCCGAGGCAGCAACATCAGCTCCGAGGACAAGAAGTTCACCTATCAGGGCGGCGTGATGTATCAGTTCGACAACGGCATGACGCCGTATGTCAGCTATTCCACGGCGTTCGTGCCGGTGCAGCAGATTTCCAACGTCGGTGCGCCGCTTGATCCGATCACCAGCAGCCAGTACGAAGTGGGCTTGAAGTACGAACCGATCGGCTGGGACACCGCGTTCACCGCTTCGGTGTATGACCTGCGCAAGAAGGACGACACCTATTTCGACGCAACGACTTCGACCTATCGCCAGGTGGGCGAAAGCCGCGCCAAGGGCGTCGAGCTGGAACTAAACAGCAACCTGACGCAGAACCTCAATGTCACGGCGGCCTATACCTACACCGACGCGAAGATCACCAAGGATGCAGCAACATCGTTGGTCAAAGGTCATCAAATGACCGGCGTGCCGCGTAATCAGGCCTCGGTCTGGGCGAAATATCGCTTCCTCGACAGTGATTTGAAAGGCTTGTATGTCGCCGGTGGCGTGCGCTATTTCGACAGTGCGTTTGCCTACACTTCGCCTTCTCTATACGGAAAGCTGGATGCCGGAGACGTTACATTGGTCGACGCGGCTGTTGGATATCAGATCGACACACACTGGAGTGTCGATCTGAATGCGAAGAACCTGTTCGACAAGGAATATGTGTCGGGATGCAACGACGCAGGTCGCTGTTACTGGGGCGAGGATCGTACTTTGCTCGGTACGGTGTCCTATAACTGGTAAACAAAAAAGGGCTGCGGATGAATTATCCACAGCCCCTTCTTTTATTTGCCGATGCAGAAGCTGGAGAAAATCCTTCCGAGCAAATCATCAGAGCTGAACGCCCCGGTAATTTCACCCAGGGAATGCTGAGCCTGGCGCAGATCTTCGGCGAGCAATTCGCCTGCCCCGGCCAGGGTCAGTTGCGCGCGGCCATGTTCCAGTGCCGCGCTGGCGTGGCGTAGTGCTTCCAGATGCCGGCGACGTGCGCTGAAGCTGCTTTCCGAAGTCTGCTCGTAACCCATGCACGCCTTGAGGTGGTCCCGCAGCAGATCGAGGCCTTCGGCGGACTTGGCGCTGAGACTGATGGTCACGTGGCCGTCGTCACTGGTCTCCAGAGAAACCGCTTCACCGGTCAGATCGGCTTTGTTCCGGATAAGGGTGACCTTCGCCGGGTCCGGTCGAGACTCGAGGAATTCTGGCCACAAGGCAAAAGGATCCAGTGCCTCCGGTGCGGTCGCATCGACTACCAGTAAAACCCGATCCGCTTCACCAATGGCTTTCAAGGCCCGTTCAACACCGATCTTTTCCACATGATCATCGGTGTCACGCAGGCCTGCGGTATCTACAACATGCAACGGCATGCCGTCGATGTGGATATGCTCGCGCAGGATATCCCGCGTGGTGCCGGCAATCTCGGTAACGATGGCAGCCTCGCGACCGGCCAGAGCATTCAACAGGCTGGATTTACCGGCATTCGGACGCCCTGCGATGACGACGGTCATGCCATCACGCAATAACGCGCCCTTCCCTGCTTCGCGCAGCACTGTGGATAACTCATCGCGTACTTTGTCGAGCATGCTCAGCACATGGCCGTCGGCGAGAAAGTCGATTTCCTCTTCCGGGAAGTCGATCGCGGCTTCGACGTAGATACGCAAGCCGATCAGTTGCTCGGTCAGGTTATGCACACGCTGGGAAAACGCACCCTGCAATGAACGCAGCGCATTGCGCGCAGCTTGTGCAGAACTGGCTTCGATCAAATCGGCGATTGCCTCGGCCTGGGCCAGATCGAGTTTGTCATTGAGGAAGGCGCGCTCGCTGAATTCCCCCGGACGGGCCAGACGGCAGCCCAGTTCCAGGCAGCGCTTGAGCAACATGTCCAGCACGATCGGGCCGCCGTGACCTTGGAGTTCCAGCACGTCTTCGCCGGTGAACGAGTTCGGCCCCGGGAAATACAAAGCCAGACCTTCATCCAGCACTTGCCGGTCGTCACTGAAAAACGGCCCGTAATGGGCGTAACGCGGTTTCAGTTCTCGGCCGCTGATGGCTTTTGCCGCCATGCTGGCCAACGGCCCGGAAATACGGACGATGCCCACACCGCCGCGCCCTTGAGCAGTGGCGACAGCGGCGATGGTTTCACGGGGTGTGCTCATAAAGCGGCATCCAGACAAAAGTGGCAGATAGCAAAACGCCCCACTAGGGGGCGTTTTGAGTGGTGTTATCCACAGTGCAAGTTACGCCTCGGCTTTTTTCGTCGCCGCTTCGATCTTACGCGTGATGTACCACTGTTGTGCAATCGACAGGCAGTTGTTCACAACCCAGTACAGCACCAGACCCGCCGGGAACCACAGGAAGAAGAAGGTGAAGATGATTGGCATCATTTTCATGACCTTCGCCTGCATCGGATCCGGAGGCGTCGGGTTCAGCTGCTGCTGGATGAACATGGTTGCGCCCATGATGATCGGCAGAATGAAGAACGGATCCTTGATCGACAGGTCAGTGATCCACAGCATGAACGGCGCTTGACGCATTTCCACGCTTTCCAGCAGAACCCAGTACAGCGACAGGAAGACGGGCATCTGTACGAGGATCGGCAAGCAGCCGCCCAGTGGATTGATCTTCTCTTTCTTGTACAGCTCCATCATGGCCTGCGACATTTTCTGCCGGTCGTCGCCATGTTGCTCTTTCAGCGCAGCCAGTTTCGGTGCCACGGCACGCATGCGCGCCATCGATTTGTAACTGGCGGCCGACAGCGGGAAGAAAATCCCTTTGATCAGCATGGTCAGGAAGATGATCGACCAGCCCCAGTTACCGACAATGGCGTGGATGTGTTGCAGCAGCCAGAAGATCGGCTGGGCAATGAACCACAGAATGCCGTAGTCGACGGTCAGTTCCAGACCTGGGGACAACTCTTTCAGCACAGCCTGACTTTTCGGACCGGCGTACAGCACAGCGCTGGTTTCAACTTTTGCACCTGGAGCAGCGGTCAGAGTAGGACCGGTGTAACCGATGATGTAGTTGCCTTTGCTGTCTTTACGGGTCTGGACGATATTGTTTTCGCCCTTGGCCGGAATCCACGCGGTCACGAAGTAGTGCTGCAGCCAGGCTACCCAACCACCGGTGACGGTTTCCTTGAGCTGCGCCTTGTCCATGTCCTTCATCGACACTTTCTTGTACGGCTCGGAACTTGTCCACAGGGCAGCGCCCAGGTAAGTCGCGGTGCCAGTAGCAGTGGTCGACGAAGGATCAGCGCTGGCATCGCGCTTCAACTGGGCAAACATTGCGCCGTTCCAGGGCTGAGCGCTCTGGTTATCCACAATGTAGGAGACAGCAACGTCGTACAGGCCACGTTTCAGGGTGAAACGCTTGATGTAGTTGACGCCGTCCTTGCTGAATTTCAGGTCAACGACGAGTTGATCCTGACCGTCAGCCAGTTGGTAAACCTTCTTCTCCGAGGAATAAACCGGACGACCGGCCGGGTTTGCATCCGGGCCGTTGGTACCGATCAGACCGCTTTGCGCCAGATATACACGCTCGCCGCCGTTATCGAACAGCTGGAACGGAACGTCAGGACGATCCTGACGACGTGGATACAAAGGCAGAGTCAGTTGCGCAACGTCGCCACCCTGCGGATCGATCGCCAGATCGAGCACATCGGTCTTGACCTGAATCAGATCCTTGCTGGCGGCGACCGGCGTTTCGGCAGGTGCGCTGGTATCGCTGGCGGCGCGCGGAATATCGTCACTGGCGGCATTTGTGCCAGTGGCGGTGTCCGGCAAACCGGATGTAGTCGTACTGGAAGCAACATTCTGAGTCGGCAGGGCAGCCTGGCCATAATCCTGGTTCCATTTAAGAACCATGACGTAGGACACGATTGCCAGGGCGACGATCAGGATCGTGCGTTTGATATCCATGATTACTCGGCCATCGAAGAAGAACGGGAGGTAGGGACAGGTGGAACCGGGTCATAACCACCGGGATTCCACGGATGACAGCGACCTAAACGACGAAAGGTCAGCCAGCCACCGCGCAGAAGGCCATGATTTTCAATGGCTTCATACGCGTAGCAGGAACAACTGGGGTAGAAGCGACAGTGGCTGGCCATTAAAGGACTAATGGCATAGCGATAAAACTGGATCGGAACGAGGGCCAGTTTACGCATCGGTACTGTCTACCCCTACAGTGTCGGTTTTGACTGCCGGAACGGGCTTGTTGCGTGCCAGACGCTTCCAGAGTTTGCCGAAATGCTGAATCAATTCGGGGTTTTCTACATCACCCAAACCTTTGCGCGCGACGATAACGATGTCCCAGCCGACCAGTGAATCCTGGTGCAGACGGAACGATTCGCGCATCAGACGTTTGAGGCGATTGCGCTCAACGGAGAGCTTTACGCTCTTTTTCCCGATAACCAGCCCGAGACGGGGGTAATCAAGATCGTTGTTGCGTGCAAGGAGCAGGAGATTTTTCCCCGGAACCTTGCCGGTAGGGGAGTCAAAGACTGCCTTGAAATGCCGGGGGGTAAGCAGACGCTTTTCCCGACTGAAGTCCTGACTCACCTCCAGTACCGGATTATCAAACTGCCAGACGCGCACGACCTTTGGCGCGACGACGCGACAGGACTGCGCGGCCGTTCTTGGTAGCCATGCGAGCACGGAAACCGTGGGTACGAGCGCGTTTGATAGTGCTTGGTTGGAAAGTACGTTTCATGTCGTGTTACCTGGTTCGTCCACAACGGGCCGGAATGGCCCCCGTTTTAAGAGACCGGGGATTCTAGAGAAAGCAAGCCTTCAGGTCAATTTCCAACCAGCGTTTCCTTATAAATAGATCCGGGCAGGTTTTTAGCTTGAACGCCTGTCAGCCAGATATAGAAATAAAGAAAGGGAATTATTTAAAGCTTTTCTGTAAAGCTTGTAAAAGCTAGACACGCCATCTTCTGTGGATAACTGCCATGAAGCCTTATTCCACGGGATGTACAGAGAATGACAACTATAGTGGAAAACCGTGTTCAGCCTGTGCTGCGCTATCGGATAAGCTGTGCGTGAAATGGCTGGTTATCCACAGGCTGGTTATCCACCGGGTTTAGCCCCCAGTTGTCCAGTGCCCACAGAGGCGTTTATCCACAGGGCTTATTCACATGCCGTTGGTCGCCTTTTAATGCGTTAACGCGTTGATAAATGATGGTGACGAACCTACCTGCATGTGGATAAGTGAATCGCTCGCCGCTACAATGGCCGCTTGTTTTTGCCTCACCGGCTTTCAACTTAGGGGATATCCGTGTCAGTGGAACTTTGGCAGCAGTGCGTGGAGCTTTTGCGCGAAGAGCTGCCTGCCCAACAATTCAACACCTGGATCCGTCCACTACAGGTCGAAGCCGAAGGCGACGAGTTGCGCGTCTACGCACCGAATCGTTTCGTGTTGGACTGGGTCAACGAAAAGTACCTGGGCCGCGTCCTTGAACTGCTGGATGAGCACGGCAATGGCTCGACGCCGGCGCTGTCCTTGTTAATAGGCAGCAAACGCAGCTCGGCACCGCGTGCCGCGCCGAATGCGCCACTGGCGGCCGCGCAGGTTGCTCAGGCGCAGGCCAACAATGTGCCAGCGAGCAATCCGGCACCGACGCCAGCCCCTGCTCCGGCCAAGCGTTCCACACAAAAGACCGCTGAAGTCAGTGAGGAGCCTTCCCGCGACAGCTTCGACCCGATGGCGGGCGCTGCTTCGCAGCAGGCTCCGGTTCGCGCGGAGCAGCGCACCGTGCAGGTAGAAGGTGCGCTCAAGCACACCAGTTACCTGAATCGCACGTTCACCTTCGAAAACTTCGTTGAAGGTAAATCCAACCAGCTCGCCCGTGCGGCGGCCTGGCAGGTGGCGGACAATCCCAAGCACGGTTACAACCCGCTCTTCCTTTATGGTGGCGTCGGCCTGGGTAAAACCCACTTGATGCACGCGGTGGGCAACCATCTATTGAAGAAGAATCCGAATGCCAAGGTCGTGTACCTGCATTCCGAGCGCTTTGTGGCCGACATGGTCAAGGCGTTGCAACTGAACGCCATCAACGAATTCAAGCGTTTCTACCGGTCGGTGGACGCCTTGCTGATCGACGATATTCAGTTCTTCGCTCGCAAGGAGCGTTCCCAGGAAGAGTTTTTCCACACCTTCAACGCGTTGCTTGAAGGTGGTCAGCAGGTCATTCTCACCAGTGACCGCTACCCGAAAGAAATCGAAGGCCTTGAAGAACGCCTCAAATCCCGCTTCGGTTGGGGCCTGACGGTTGCTGTCGAGCCGCCGGAACTGGAAACCCGCGTGGCGATCCTGATGAAGAAGGCCGATCAGGCCAAAGTCGAGTTGCCTCACGATGCCGCGTTCTTCATTGCCCAGCGCATTCGCTCCAACGTCCGTGAGCTGGAAGGTGCGCTGAAACGCGTAATCGCCCACTCGCACTTCATGGGCCGCGACATCACCATCGAGCTGATCCGCGAATCCCTGAAAGACTTGCTGGCGTTGCAGGACAAACTGGTCTCTGTGGATAACATTCAGCGCACCGTCGCCGAGTATTACAAGATCAAGATTTCCGACCTGCTGTCCAAGCGCCGTTCGCGCTCGGTGGCTCGTCCGCGTCAGGTGGCCATGGCGTTGTCCAAGGAACTGACCAACCACAGCCTGCCGGAAATCGGCGATGTGTTTGGCGGCCGCGACCACACCACCGTGTTGCACGCCTGCCGCAAGATCAACGAACTTAAGGAATCCGACGCGGACATCCGCGAGGACTACAAGAACCTGCTGCGTACACTGACCACTTGATGAACACCAGCGCAGCTTATTAAGGCAAGGGACTAGACCATGCATTTCACCATTCAACGCGAAGCCCTGTTGAAACCCCTGCAACTGGTCGCAGGCGTCGTCGAGCGCCGACAGACCTTGCCGGTACTGTCCAACGTGCTGTTGGTCGTCGAAGGCCAGCAACTGTCGCTGACCGGTACCGACCTGGAAGTCGAGCTGGTCGGTCGTGTGCAACTCGAAGAGCCGGCCGAAACGGGCTCGATCACCGTGCCGGCGCGCAAACTGATGGACATCTGCAAGAGCCTGCCCAACGACGCGCTCATCGACATCAAGGTCGACGAGCAGAAGCTGGTGGTGAAGGCCGGCCGTAGCCGCTTCACCCTGTCGACCCTGCCGGCCAACGACTTCCCGACTGTTGAAGAAGGCCCGGGCTCGCTGACGTGCAGCCTGGAGCAGAGCAAACTGCGTCGCTTGATCGAACGCACCAGCTTCGCCATGGCCCAGCAGGACGTGCGTTATTACCTCAACGGCATGTTGCTGGAAGTTTCCGCTGGTGTGATCCGCGCCGTGGCCACCGACGGTCACCGTTTGGCGATGTGCTCGATGCAGGCCGATATCGGTCAGCCGGATCGTCATCAGGTGATCGTACCGCGCAAAGGTATCCTCGAACTGGCGCGTCTGCTCACCGAGCCGGACGGCAATGTCAGCATCGTCCTCGGTCAGCATCACATCCGCGCCACCACGGGCGAGTTCACTTTCACCTCGAAACTGGTCGACGGTAAATTCCCGGATTACGAGCGCGTCCTGCCGAAAGGTGGCGACAAACTGGTACTCGGCGATCGTCAGGCATTGCGTGAAGCCTTCAGCCGTACGGCGATTCTGTCCAACGAGAAGTACCGCGGTATCCGTCTTCAGCTGGCCAGCGGTCAGTTGAAGATCCAGGCCAACAACCCGGAGCAGGAAGAAGCGGAAGAGGAAGTGGGTGTTGAATACAACGGCGGCTCGCTGGAGATCGGCTTCAACGTCAGCTACCTGCTCGACGTGCTGGGCGTGATGACCACTGAGCAGGTTCGCCTGATCCTGTCCGACTCCAACAGCAGTGCGCTGGTGCAAGAGTCCGACAATGACGACTCGGCTTACGTTGTCATGCCGATGCGTCTGTAATCAGCTGATCCTGAATGTCGTTAAGTCGTGTTTCGGTCACCGCGGTGCGTAATCTACACCCGGTGACCTTCTCCCCCTCCCCCCGCATCAATATTCTTTACGGCGCCAACGGCAGCGGCAAAACCAGTGTTCTGGAAGCCATTCATCTGCTGGGGCTTGCCCGTTCGTTTCGCAGCACGCGGCTGTTGCCGGTCATTCAGTACGAACAGCTCGCCTGTACTGTATTTGGTCAGGTTGAGCTGGCTGAAGGCGGACACAGTGCGCTGGGGATTTCTCGCGCCCGTCAGGGCGAGTTCCAGATTCGCATCGATGGCCAGAACGCCCGTAGCGCTGCGCAGCTGGCGGAGATCCTGCCGTTGCAGTTGATCAACCCGGACAGCTTTCGTCTGCTGGAAGGCGCGCCGAAGATTCGCCGGCAGTTTCTCGACTGGGGTGTGTTCCACGTCGAGCCGCGTTTCATGGCCACTTGGCAGCGTTTGCAGAAGGCGCTGCGCCAGAGAAACTCCTGGCTGCGGCATGGTACACTTGACGCCGTTTCGCAAGCGGTTTGGGACAGGGAACTGTGCCAGGCCAGCGCTGAAATCGATGAATACCGCCGCGCTTACATCACAGCCTTGAAACCGGTCTTCGAACAGACCTTGAGCGAACTGGTTGAGCTCGAGGGTTTGACGCTCAGCTATTACCGAGGCTGGGACAAGGACCGCGAATTGAGCGCCGTGCTTGCCGGTTCCGTGCAGCGGGACCAGCAGATGGGGCACACCCAGGCCGGACCGCAACGAGCTGATTTGCGTCTCAGATTGGGCGCACACAATGCCGCGGACATCCTGTCCCGGGGTCAGCAGAAGCTTGTGGTCTGTGCACTACGGATTGCCCAAGGGCACCTGGTCAGCCAGGCCCGCCGCGGACAGTGTATTTATCTGGTGGATGACTTGCCGTCCGAGCTGGACGAGAGCCACCGTCGCGCGCTGTGCCGCTTGCTGGAAGACTTACGCTGCCAGGTGTTCATCACCTGTGTAGATCACGAATTACTGAGGGAAGGCTGGCAGACGGAAACGCCAGTCGCTTTGTTCCACGTGGAACAGGGCCGTATCACCCAGACCCACGACCATCGGGAGTGAAGGCATTGAGCGAAGAAAATACGTACGACTCAACGAGCATTAAAGTGCTGAAAGGCCTGGATGCCGTACGCAAACGTCCCGGTATGTACATTGGTGACACCGACGATGGCAGCGGTCTGCACCACATGGTGTTCGAGGTGGTCGACAATTCGATCGACGAAGCCCTCGCCGGCCATTGCGACGACATCAGCATCATCATCCACCCGGACGAGTCCATCACCGTTAAAGACAACGGTCGTGGCATCCCGGTAGACGTGCATAAAGAGGAAGGCGTTTCCGCCGCTGAGGTCATCATGACCGTCCTCCACGCTGGCGGTAAGTTCGACGACAACTCCTACAAGGTTTCCGGCGGTCTGCACGGTGTAGGTGTGTCGGTAGTGAACGCACTGTCCGAAGAACTGGTCCTGACTGTTCGCCGCAGTGGCAAGATCTGGGAACAGACCTACGTCCACGGTGTGCCTCAGGCACCGATGGCCATCGTTGGCGACAGCGAAACCACCGGCACCCAGATCCACTTCAAGGCTTCCAGCGAAACCTTCAAGAACATTCACTTCAGCTGGGACATTCTGGCCAAGCGCATTCGTGAACTGTCCTTCCTCAACTCCGGTGTCGGCATCGTCCTCAAGGACGAGCGCAGCGGCAAGGAAGAGCTGTTCAAGTATGAAGGTGGCCTGCGTGCGTTCGTTGAATACCTGAACACCAATAAGACTGCGGTCAACCAGGTGTTCCACTTCAACATTCAGCGTGAAGACGGCATCGGCGTAGAAATCGCCCTGCAGTGGAACGACAGCTTCAACGAGAACCTGTTGTGCTTCACCAACAACATTCCGCAGCGCGACGGCGGCACCCACCTGGTGGGCTTCCGTTCGGCACTGACGCGTAACCTGAACAACTACATCGAGCAGGAAGGTCTGGCGAAGAAGCACAAAGTCGCCACCACCGGTGACGATGCCCGTGAAGGCCTCACCGCGATCATTTCGGTGAAGGTGCCGGATCCGAAGTTCAGCTCGCAGACCAAAGACAAGCTGGTGTCTTCCGAAGTGAAGACTGCGGTCGAGCAGGAGATGGGCAAATACTTCTCCGACTTCCTCCTGGAGAATCCGAACGAAGCCAAGCTGGTGGTCGGCAAGATGATCGACGCCGCCCGCGCCCGTGAAGCCGCGCGCAAGGCCCGTGAGATGACCCGCCGCAAAGGCGCGCTGGACATCGCCGGCCTGCCGGGCAAGCTCGCCGACTGCCAGGAAAAAGATCCGGCGCTCTCCGAACTGTACTTGGTGGAAGGTGACTCCGCGGGCGGTTCTGCCAAGCAGGGACGTAACCGCAAGACCCAGGCGATCCTGCCGTTGAAGGGCAAGATCCTCAACGTCGAGAAAGCGCGTTTCGACAAGATGATCTCTTCCCAGGAAGTGGGCACGCTGATCACCGCGCTGGGCTGCGGCATCGGTCGCGAAGAGTACAACATCGACAAGCTGCGCTATCACAACATCATCATCATGACCGATGCTGACGTCGACGGTTCGCACATCCGCACCCTGCTGCTGACCTTCTTCTTCCGTCAGCTGCCGGAGCTGATCGAGCGTGGCTACATCTACATCGCCCAGCCACCGCTGTACAAGGTCAAGAAAGGCAAGCAAGAGCAATACATCAAAGACGACGACGCCATGGAAGAGTACATGACGCAGTCGGCCCTGGAAGATGCGAGCCTGCACCTGAACGAAGAAGCCCCGGGCATTTCCGGTGAAGCGCTGGAACGTCTGGTCAATGACTTCCGCATGGTGATGAAAACCCTCAAGCGTCTGTCGCGCCTGTACCCACAGGAGCTGACCGAGCACTTCATCTACCTGCCGGCCGTCAGCCTTGAAACCCTGGGCGACCATGCAGCGATGCAAGAGTGGCTGGCGCAGTACGAAGTCCGCCTGCGCACCAACGAGAAGTCCGGCCTGGTCTACAAGGCCAGCCTGCGCGAAGACCGTGAACGTGGCGTCTGGCTGCCAGAGGTCGAACTGATCTCCCACGGCCTGTCGAACTATGTCACCTTCAACCGCGACTTCTTCGGCAGCAACGACTACAAAACCGTGGTCACCCTGGGCGCGCAACTGAGCACTCTGCTCGACGAAGGCGCGTACATCCAGCGTGGCGAACGCAAGAAAGCCGTTACCGAGTTCAAGGAAGCCCTCGACTGGCTGATGGCCGAAAGCACCAAGCGCCACACCATCCAGCGCTACAAAGGTCTGGGTGAAATGAACCCTGATCAGCTGTGGGAAACCACCATGGACCCAAGCGTGCGACGCATGCTGAAAGTCACCATCGAAGACGCCATCGGTGCAGACCAGATCTTCAACACCCTGATGGGTGATGCGGTCGAACCTCGCCGAGACTTCATCGAGAGCAACGCACTGGCGGTTTCCAACCTGGATTTCTGATCCTGCTTGCTACCCGCTCATGAAAAACCCCGGCCAATGCCGGGGTTTTTTTTGCCTCACTCATTCCCAGTGCCGACACTCTCCAACCGATACCCATACCCATAAATAGTCAGCAACTGCCAACCCCGATCCGCTGTCAGCCCGAGCTTGTTGCGCAATCGGTAGATATGCGTGTCGAGCGGCCGCGAGGAAGTCGTCTCTTCGTTCGGCCAGAAGCGCTCATACAGATAATCCCGCGACAACGGTCGACCCAGGTTGCTGAACAGACACCGCGCCAGGCGGTATTCGCGTTCGGTCATGAGGATCGGTTTGCCTTCACGGGTGACGGTCAGTTCGGCGTCGTCGAAAGTCAGATCATGGAACGTCTGTACTTCGCCCGCCGCGCTGCGCGGTTGGCTATGCCGACGCAATACCGCTGCCACCCTCGCCTTCAACTCATTCGGGCGAAACGGCTTGCTGACATAATCGTCGGCCCCGGCATTCAAGGCTTGAACGATATCGCTCTCGCCGTCGCGGCTGGTGAGCATGATCGCTGCCGGTGGCGCGTCCATGTGTTCGCGGGTCCAGCGCAGCAGTGCCAGGCCCGTGAGATCAGGAAGTTGCCAATCGAGAATCAACAGGTCGAAGGTTTCCCGGCGCAACTGGCGCAACAAGTCTTCGCCGCGCTCGAAGCTGTGCAGTGACCACGGCTGTTCGCCAGCTTCGGCCATTTGCTCCAGGGTTTGCTCGACCCGGCGCAGTTCGGCAGGTTCGTCGTCCAGAATGGCAACGCGCATCGGCGGTGTTCCTTGTCGCTGGGGCTGGGATGTCGACAATAGCGACTCCCCGGCCGCGATGAAAGAAGCAGCCCGTCGGTGGTCGACGTCCGCTATGATTCTTCGGGTCTACGCCTCAGACCTGAGACCTATGAAACCATTCCCACTGCCCTGCCCTGTGCCTCATGCATAACACTCAACGCCGACGTGAAAGTCGTGAGCCGAGCCAAGTCCAGCGTCTGTTCCGCCGGCTGGTGCGCGAGTGGTTGTGGATAAGTCTAGTGCTGTTGCCGCTGACTGCCTTGTTGTCTTATCGCGCCCAGATCAATCTGCACAATCCGTCGCCAGCGCCCGGCGCGCTGTTGTCCGTGGCGATGGTCGCCGGTGTGCTGGGATTATTGCTGTGGCGGCCGCGTTGGGCGCTGTGGGTCACCTTGATCGGTATGGCCTGTGCGCTGATCGCCAGCGCCCTACTGGCCGAAGTCCGCTACTGGTGGTCGCCAACGCCAGCCGCGCTGGGCATGTTGTTCGGTTACCTGATCTGGAACTGGCGACGTCTGAGCGTGGTGCTGACCTACTTCGGTTGGGAGCTGGCGCGTCTGGACAGCGAACCGAAAGTCTTCCCTGAACGCCGCCGGACCCGCTTCACCGGTGCCGACCGTTTGCAGGGCCAGATCATGGCGCTCGAACAAGCCATGAGCCGTACCCGCGACACCCGGCGGTTCATTGCCGATGGCTTGGAGTACCTGCCGGTGGCGACGCTGATTAGTGATCCGCAGGGCAAGATCCTGCTGGGCAATCGCAAGGCGCGCGAGTTGTTCGAGGATCCGCTGGTGGGCGATGAAGTACTCGAGCAACTGGCGCGCCTCGGCTATCCGGAATTATCCACAGCGCCGCGACCGCCTTTGGCCACCCTGCCGCTGCTGGAATTTCGCGATCACAAGGAGCGCAGCCTGCGCCTGGAAAGAGCGGCGCTGCTGCCGGTCGACGGCGATACGCCGATCGGTTGGCTGCTCAGCCTGACGGATTTGAGTGCCGAGCGTGCGGCCGAGGAGCAGCGCGGCGTCCTGCTGCGTTTTCTTTCCCACGACCTGCGCGCCCCCCATTCGGCGATCCTCGCCCTGCTGGATGTGCATCGTCATCAGGCCGGCGCTGATGCGCCGTTGTTCGAGCAGATTGAGCGTCAGGTGCGCCGCGCACTGGATCTGACCGATGGTTTCGTCTTGTTGGCGCGGGCTGAGTCCGAGACCTACCAGTTCCGCCCGACATTATTCGCGATGCTGGTATTGGACGTCCTCGATCAGGCCCTGCCCATCGCCCAGCAGAAACGCATCGAGCTGCTCAACGAAGTTGATGAGGAATGTCAGGAGCGGCTGATTCTGGCCGATCAGGGATTGCTGACTCGCGCCCTGTTCAATCTGCTGGAAAACGCGATCAAGTACAGCCCGGCAGACAGCACGGTGCAACTGACGGTCAGCTGTGATGGGCAGTGGCTGCGCTGCGAATTGTCCGATCAGGGCAAGGGCATTGCCGCCGATGAATTGCCTGACCTGTTCAGCCAGTATCGGCGTTTCTCCTCCGCCCAGGGCATCGACGGTGTGGGCCTGGGTCTGTCGATGGTCAAAGCCGTGATTGATCATCATGGCGGCACAATCGAGTGTCGCAGCGTGGTCGACGCGGGAACCACATTCCGCATCGATTTGCCGCTGATTTCTGAATGAAAAAGAGGCACAAAAAAACCGGCTATAACGACCGGTTTTTTTACATTCGAATAAAACTTATGCACGGATTTCGTTCAACTTATCGATTTAAAAATATCGATGAAAATCAATAAGTTACAAAACGATCACGGACTTTTGAAGCAAAAGCGTACACAGGTTATCCACAAAATTCAGACAGCCAGTTGGTCACTCGCGGCCGGTGCCTGTGGCGCCGGTGGCAGCGAGCCCATTTCTCGCTGGGTCTTCTCGTTCCACGCCTGCACACGGTCATTCAGATCAGCGATGGCGCGCGGCCCGCTGCCTTCGGCATACATCGGTTCGCCAATGACCACTGTGATCACTCCGGCCTGTTTGCCCCAGCCGATTTTTGGCCAGAATTTGCCGGCATTGTGTGCAATAGGCAGCACCGGAAGCGCCGCATTCACCGCCAACGCGCTGCCACTGCGGGAGAACTTCCCAACGGTGCCGTACGGGACTCGTGTCCCTTCCGGAAAGATCAGCACCCAGACGTTGTCCTTGAGCAGCTCGTCGCCTTTAGCCGCGACCTGTTTGAGCGCTGCCTTCGGGTTGTCGCGGTCGATGGCGATCGGGCGCAGCATGGCCATGGCCCAGCCGAAGAACGGCACGTAAAGCAATTCGCGCTTGAGCACTTGGCTCAATGGCGAGAAATAAGCGGAGAGAAAGAACGTCTCCCATGTGCTCTGGTGGTTCGATTGAATCACGCAGGGCCGGTCTGGCACGTTCTCCGCGCCTTTGATTTCGTAGCGGATGCCAAGGAACACCTTGGTCAGCCACAGGGCGCAACGGCACCAGTACACGTTGATGAAACGATAGCGCGCCTTGAAGGACAGAAACGGCGCGATGAAAAAGCTCAGGCTGCACCACAGCAACGCTGTTGTGCCCAGCAGCAGGTAGAAAAGAAAGATTCTGAAGGCCCGCAGTATCGACATGGCGACGGTTACCGTTACGGGGCAATGCCCGACTGTTCAAGCGCACTCCCGAGCAATCCCTGGCCAGGAAATTCAGAAGTACTCTAGTTGTGGATAAGTTCTGCGGCAATCGCCGCCAGATCGTCAAAAATCAGAGTGCCAACCGGCAGGGTTTTGCCCTGAGTCTTTTCGCCTTTCCCGGTCTTCACCAAAACTGGCTGTGAATCGACGGCTTTGGCGGCCTCCAGGTCACCGAGGCTGTCGCCGACGAACCAGACGTTGGTCAACGGCACCGTGTAATGCTCGGCAATGGCTTTCAGCATTCCCGGTTTCGGTTTGCGGCAATCGCAACCTTCGTCCGGGCCGTGCGGGCAATACACGATCAGACCGACTTCGCCGCCCTGCGCCGCGACCAGCTCGCGCAGGCGCGCGTGCATGGCCTCGAGGGTGGCGAGGTCGTAATAGCCGCGAGCAATGCCCGACTGGTTGGTGGCCACCGCCACCGTCCAGCCGGCCTTGCTCAACTGCGCAATCGCTTCGATCGAGCCGGGCAGCGGAATCCACTCCTCCACCGACTTGATGTAGGCATCGGAGTCGTAATTGATCACGCCGTCACGATCGAGAATCAGCAGTTTCAACAGCAATCCCTCAACCCAGCAGCGAAATGTCGGCAACACCGAGGAACAAGCCACGCAGACGCGCCAGCAGCGCATAACGGTTGGCCCGCACATTGGCGTCGTCGGCATTGACCATCACCGCGTCGAAGAACGCGTCGACCGGCTCGCGCAGTGCCGCCAGGCGTGCCAGCGATTCGTTGTACTGACGCGCTGCGGCCATTGGCTGCACCGCTTGATCCGCTTGCTGGATTGCCGAATACAGCGAGAACTCGTTGGCGTTGTCGAAATACTTGGCTTCGACCACGGTCGGTACCGAGCCTTCGACTTTGCTCAACAGGTTCGACACACGCTTGTTCACCGCCGCCAGCGCTGCCGCTTCCGGCAGTTTGCGGAAGGCCTGCACCGCCTGCACACGCTGGTCGAAGTCCAGCGCCGAACCCGGCTTCAGTGCACGTACCGACAGGTAGGTGGCGACGTCGACGCCTTCGTCTTCATAACGCGCACGCAGGCGGTCGAAGATGAATTCCAGCACGGCTTCGTTGAGACCGGCCGCCTTGACCTTGCCGCCGAACGCATTCACCGCGAAAGCCACGGCGTCGTTCAGGTCCAGATCCAGTTGTTTCTCGATCAGGATCCGCAGCACGCCCAGTGCCGCACGGCGCAGGGCATAAGGGTCTTTGCTGCCCGTTGGCAGCATGCCGATACCGAAGATGCCGACCAGAGTGTCGAGCTTGTCGGCGATGGCGACAGCTGCACCGGTCAGGGTCGCTGGCAATTCGGCACCGGCCCCGCGTGGCATGTACTGCTCGTTCAGTGCCAGCGCGACATCCTGTGGCTCGCCGTCATTGAGGGCGTAGTAGTAACCGGCGACACCTTGCATCTCCGGGAACTCGCCGACCATTTCGGTGGCCAGGTCGCACTTCGACAGCAGGCCCGCACGGGCAGCCCACGAGGCGTTGCCGCCGATGCGCGCGGCGATGTACGCGGCCAGTTTCGATACGCGCTCGGCCTTGTCGTAGACGCTGCCAAGTTTTTCCTGGAACACCACGTTCTGCAGGCGCAGGTTGAAGTCTTCGAGTTTCTGCTTCTTGTCCTGCTTGAAGAAGAACTCGGCGTCGGTCAGGCGTGGGCGCACCACTTTCTCGTTACCGGCGATGATCTGCTGCGGGTCTTTGCTTTCGATGTTGGCCACGGTAATGAAACGTGGCAGCAACTTGCCGTCGGCATCCAGCAGGCAGAAGTACTTCTGGTTGTCCTGCATGGTGGTGATCAGCGCTTCCTGCGGCACGTCGAGGAAGCGTTCTTCAAACGAGCACACCAGCGGCACCGGCCATTCGACCAGCGCGGTCACTTCGTCAAGCAATGCCGGCGGAACGATCGCCGTGCCTTCCTGACGGGTGGCCAGCTCTTCGGTGCGCTTGCTGATGATCTCGCGACGCTCGTTGGCATCGGCCAATACGTAAGCGGCGCGCAGGTCGGCGAGGTAGCTCGACGGCGAACCGATGCGTACGGCTTGCGGATGGTGGAAACGGTGACCACGGGATTCACGGCCAGCCTTCTGCGCGAGGATCGTGCAGTCGATGACCTGGTCACCGAGCAGCATCACCAGCCACTGGGTCGGACGCACGAACTCTTCCTTGCGCGCACCCCAACGCATGCGTTTCGGAATCGGCAGGTCGTTCAGCGAATCTTCGACGATGGTCGGCAGCAGGCTCGCGGTCGGCTTGCCGGCGATGTTCTGGCTGTAGCGCAGTTTCGGACCGCTCTGGTCGATTTCGCTCAGCTCGACGCCGCACTTCTTGGCGAAGCCCAGGGCGGCCTGAGTCGGATTGCCATCAGCGTCGAACGCGGCCTGACGTGGCGGGCCATCGAGGTTGATGCTGCGATCCGGCTGCTGAGTGGCCAGCGCAGTGATCAGCACGGCCAGACGACGTGGCGCGGCATACACGGTTTTGCTTTCGTAGCTCAGGCCGGCGGCTTGCAGGCCCTTGTCGATACCGGCGAGGAACGCATCAGCCAAAGTGTTCAGGGCTTTGGGTGGCAGTTCTTCGGTGCCCAGTTCAACCAGAAAATCTTGCGCACTCATTGTGCAGCCTCCAGCTTGGCCAGTACTTCGTCACGCAGGTCCGGGGTCGCCATCGGGAAGCCCAGCTTGGCGCGGGCCAGCAAGTAGGCTTGCGCAACGGAACGCGCCAGGGTGCGTACGCGCAGAATGTATTGCTGACGCGCGGTCACCGAGATCGCCCGGCGCGCATCCAGCAGGTTGAAGGTGTGCGACGCCTTCAGCACCATTTCGTAGCTCGGCAACGGCAGCGGCTGGTCGAGTTCGATCAGGCGCTTGGCTTCGCTTTCATAGAAGTCGAACAACTCGAACAGTTTGTCGACGTTGGCGTGTTCGAAGTTGTAGGTGGACTGCTCCACTTCGTTCTGGTGGAACACATCGCCATAGGTGACTTTGCCGAACGGTCCGTCAGCCCAGACCAGGTCGTAGACCGAATCGACGCCTTGCAGGTACATCGCCAGACGCTCGAGACCGTAGGTGATCTCGCCGGTCACCGGGTAGCACTCGATGCCGCCCGCTTGCTGGAAGTAGGTGAACTGGGTGACTTCCATGCCATTGAGCCAGACTTCCCAGCCCAGACCCCAGGCGCCGAGGGTCGGCGATTCCCAGTTGTCTTCGACGAAGCGGATGTCGTGCACCAGCGGGTCGAGGCCGACATGCTTGAGCGAGCCCAGGTACAGTTCCTGGAAGTTGTCCGGGTTCGGCTTCAGGACTACCTGGAACTGGTAGTAGTGCTGCAGACGGTTCGGGTTTTCGCCGTAACGGCCGTCAGTCGGACGGCGGCTTGGCTGCACGTACGCGGCGTTCCAGGTTTCCGGGCCGATGGCGCGCAGGAAGGTCGCGGTGTGGAAAGTGCCGGCGCCTACTTCCATATCGTAGGGCTGAAGTACCACACAACCTTGCTCGGCCCAGTATTGCTGGAGCGCGAGGATCAAGTCTTGGAAGGTACGCACGGCTGGCGTAGGCTGGCTCACGAAATTCACCTGTTTCTTGGGCTGCGATTTAAAGAGCGGGAGTATACCCGATTCGTTGCTGCGCACGCCCCCTGGAGCCTTATGCCACGCTGCTTTTGGTGTACCGAAGATCCGTTGTACATGGCTTATCACGATCAGGAGTGGGGCACGCCGCTGCGCGATGCGCAGGGTTTGTTCGAGTTGCTTTTGCTCGAAGGGTTCCAGGCCGGGCTGTCGTGGATCAATGTGTTGCGCAAACGTGAGCGCTATCGCGAGGTGCTGTTCGGCTTTGACGTGCAGCGCGTGGCGCAGATGAGTGACGCCGAAATCGACGAGCTCATGCTCGACCCGGGCATCATCCGCAATCGCCTGAAACTCAACGCCGCCCGGCGCAATGCCCAGGCGTGGCTGGCGCTGGAGGATCCGGTGGCGTTGCTCTGGTCATTCGTGGGCGACCAACCGATCATCAATCATTTCAAGGATCGCAGCGAAGTCCCGGCGATCACCCCCGAAGCGCTGGCAATGAGCAAAGCGCTGAAAAAAGCCGGATTCACCTTCGTCGGTCCGACCATTTGCTACGCGCTGATGCAGGCCTCGGGCATGGTCATGGACCACACCCAGGATTGCGACCGCTACGCGCAGCTCGCCAACGCCGGTTAGAATGCCCGCCTCCGCACAGCACAAAGATCAGGAGTGACCTGTGGAAAAGTTTAAAGGCGCCTTGCTGGTAGGCGCTCTGCGGCTGTTTGCCCTGCTGCCATGGCGGGCCGTGCAGGCCGTGGGTTCGGCGATCGGCTGGATCATGTGGAAAACCCCCAACCGTTCCCGCGACGTGGTGCGGATCAACCTCGCCAAGTGTTTTCCCCAGATGGATGCGGCCGAACGTGAGCGTCTGGTCGGGCAGAGTCTGAAGGACATCGGCAAGTCGCTGACCGAAAGCGCCTGCGCGTGGATCTGGCCGGCGCAGCGCTCGATCGATCTGGTCCGTGAAGTCGAAGGCCTTGATGTGTTGAAAGACGCGCTGGCCTCGGGCAAAGGCGTGGTCGGCATCACCAGCCACCTCGGCAACTGGGAAGTGCTCAACCACTTCTATTGCAGCCAGTGCAAACCGATCATTTTCTACCGTCCGCCGAAGCTCAAGGCAGTGGATGAATTGCTGCGCAAACAGCGCGTGCAGCTGGGCAACAAGGTCGCAGCGTCGACAAAGGAAGGCATTCTCAGCGTCATCAAGGAAGTGCGCAAGGGCGGTGCCGTGGGCATTCCCGCCGACCCGGAACCGGCCGAATCCGCCGGGATTTTCGTGCCGTTCTTCGCCACTCAGGCACTGACCAGCAAATTCGTCCCGAACATGCTGGCCGGCGGCAAAGCGGTTGGTGTGTTCCTGCATGCCCTGCGCCTGCCTGACGGCTCGGGCTACAAAGTCATTCTCGAAGCCGCGCCCGAAGCGATGTACAGCACCGATACCGCAGAGTCCTGCGCGGCGATGAGCAAGGTAGTGGAACGTTATGTTGCGGCGTATCCGAGCCAGTACATGTGGAGCATGAAGCGCTTCAAGAAGCGTCCGCCGGGCGAGGCGCGCTGGTACTGAGCAACTTCGATGGGGTGACGGTTGATGCAGACCGGCTCGCCTTGCTCAATCGGTAGCTCAAGGCGCCTGCCGCTCGAGCTTCTTCAGGAACACCGTCATCTCCTTCTCGGCCTGTTTGTCACCATGGGCGCGGGCCGCTTCCAGGCCCTGTTCCCAGGCCTGGCGCGCAGCGGCGTGATCGCCCAGCGCCAGCTGCGCCTTGCCCAGCAACTTCCACGCCGCTGAGTATTTCGGATCGAAAGCGACACAACGCTGAAAATGCTCGGCAGCCTTGGAGTTTTCACCCAAGTCCAGATAACCCTTGCCCAGACCGAAGCGCAGCAGAGCGTTATCCACACCCTTGGCGAGCATTTTTTCCAGGGATTCGAGCATTTTTTGCAACCTCGTTTGAGTGATCGTTCCCACGCTCCGCGTGGGAATGCCTCAATGGACGCTCTGCGTCCGCTTATGGGGCGCAGAGCGTCCCGGGCTGCATTCCCACGCGGAGCGTGGGAACGATCAACCTCAGAAAAAGCTCAACCCCACATGAAACAGCTTCTCCACATCGCGAATATGCTTTTTATCCACAAGGAACAGAATCACGTGGTCGCCCGCTTCGATCACCGTGTCGTCGTGGGCGATGATCACTTTCTCGTTGCGGATCACCGCGCCGATGGTGGTGCCGGGCGGCAGGCCGATCTTCTCGATCGGCTTGCCGATGACCTTGCTCGATTTCGCATCACCGTGGGCAATCGCCTCGATCGCTTCCGCCGCGCCGCGTCGCAGTGAGTGCACGCTGACGATATCGCCTCGACGCACATGGGCAAGCAAAGTGCCGATGGTCGCCAGTTGCGGGCTGATGGCGATATCGATGTCGCCGCCCTGGATCAGATCGACGTAGGCCGGGTTGTTGATGATCGTCATGACCTTTTTCGCCCCCAGCCGTTTGGCCAGCAGCGACGACATGATGTTGGCTTCGTCATCGTTGGTCAGGGCGAGGAAGATATCGGCGTCGGCGATGTTCTCTTCCAGCAGCAGATCGCGATCCGACGCACTGCCCTGCAACACTACGGTGCTGTCGAGGGTGTCGGAGAGGTAGCGACAGCGCGCCGGGCTCATCTCGATGATCTTCACCTGATAACGGCTTTCGATGGCCTCGGCCAGGCGCTCGCCGATCTGTCCGCCACCGGCGATGACGATGCGTTTGTAGGTTTCGTCGAGGCGGCGCATTTCGCTCATTACCGCGCGAATGTCTTCGCGGGCGGCGATGAAGAACACTTCGTCATCGGCTTCGATCACCGTGTCGCCCTGGGGCAGGATCGGCCGGTCACGGCGGAAGATCGCCGCCACGCGGGTTTCGACGTTCGGCATGTGCTCGCGCAACTGGCGCAGTTGCTGACCGACCAGCGGCCCGCCGTAATAGGCGCGCACCGCTACCAGTTGCGCCGCGCCTTCGGCGAAGTCGATCACCTGCAAGGCGCCGGGGTGCTGGATCAGGCGCTTGATGTAATTGGTCACGACCTGCTCGGGGCTGATCAGCACGTCGACCGGAATCGCTTCGTTCTGGAACAGTTGTTCCTCGCGATTGAGGTACGACGCTTCGCGCACCCGGGCGATTTTGGTCGGCGTGTGGAACAGCGTGTGGGCGACCTGGCAGGCGACCATGTTGGTCTCGTCGCTGTTGGTCACCGCGACCAGCATGTCGGCGTCGTCGGCACCGGCCTGACGCAGCACCGACGGCAGTGAGCCCCGGCCCTGCACGGTGCGGATGTCGAGGCGGTCGCCGAGGTCGCGCAGGCGCTCGCCATCGGTGTCGACCACAGTGATGTCGTTGGCCTCGCTGGCCAGATGTTCGGCCAGCGAACCGCCGACCTGTCCCGCACCGAGGATGATGATTTTCATCCAGTCACTCCATGAATCCGTTTAGCCGCGCGCGGCGGCGATCTTCATCAGCTTGGCGTAGTAGAAGCCGTCATGCCCGCCCTGCTGGGCCAGCAACTGGCGACCATGGGGCTGCTTGATGCCGGCCGCGGTGGCCAGATCCAGCTCCCGCGCGCCGGGGGTGCGCTCGAGGAACGCGGCGATGACTTCGGTGTTCTCGGTCGGCAGCGTCGAGCACGTGGCGTAGAGCAGGATGCCGCCGACTTCGAGGGTTTTCCACATGGCGTCGAGCAGTTCGCCTTGAAGTTGCGCGAGCGCGACGATGTCGTCGGGCTGGCGGGTCAGTTTGATGTCCGGATGGCGGCGGATCACCCCGGTGGCCGAGCATGGCGCATCGAGGAGGATGCGCTGGAACGGTTTGCCGTCCCACCATTTGTCGATATCGCGACCGTCGGCGGCGATCAGTTCAGCGTCGAGGCCGAGGCGCTCGAGGTTTTCCTTCACCCGCACCAGACGCTTGGCTTCCAGATCCACCGCCACCACCCCGGCCAGCGCCGGTTCGGCTTCGAGGATGTGGCAGGTCTTGCCGCCAGGGGCGCAGCAGGCGTCAAGCACCCGCTGGCCCGGCGCCAGATCAAGCAGGTCGGCAGCCAGTTGCGCGGCTTCGTCCTGCACGCTGATCCAGCCTTCGGCGAAACCCGGCAGGCTGCGCACGTCGGCAGCGGCTTCGAGGACGATGCCGTCGCGGCTGTAAACGCACGGTTTCGCGGCGATCCCGGCTTCGCCCAGCAACGCAAGATAAGCATCGCGGCTGTGATGACGGCGGTTGACCCGCAGGATCATTGGCGGATGCGCGTTATTCGCTGCGCAGATCGCTTCCCACTGCTCGGGCCAGAAGGCCTTCAGGGATTTTTGCAGCCAGCGCGGGTGGGCCGTGCGCACCACCGGATCGCGTTCCAGTTCGGCGAAGATCGTCTCGCTTTCGCGCTGGGCATTGCGCAGCACCGCGTTGAGCAGACCTTTGGCCCAAGGCTTTTTCAGCTTGTCGGCACAACCGACGGTTTCGCCGATGGCGGCGTGGGCCGGCACGCGGGTGTAGAGCAGTTGATACAGACCGACCAGCAGCAACGCCTCGACATCAGCGTCGGCGGCTTTGAACGGCTTCTGCAGGAGTTTTTCCGCCAGTGCCGACAGGCGTGGCTGCCAGCGTGCAGTGCCGAAGGCCAGATCCTGAGTGAAACCGCGATCGCGATCCTCGACCTTGTCCAGTTGCGTCGGCAGGGAGCTGTTCAGCGAGGCTTTGCCGCTGAGTACGGCAGCGAGTGCCTTGGCGGCGGCCAGACGCGGATTCATTGTGAGTCCACCGCTGCGCCGAGGACGCTGCCAACGGCGAATTTCTCGCGGCGGCTGTTGAACAGGTCGCTGAAGTTCAGCGCCTTGCCGCCGGGCAATTGCAGGCGGGTCAGGCACAGCGCTTGTGCACCGCAGGCGACAATCAGGCCGTCCTTGCTGGCGCTGAGGATTTCACCCGGAGCGCCAGTGCCTTCGGCCACGGTCGCGGCCAGCACTTTCAACGCTTCGCCATTGAGCGTGCTGTGGGTGATCGGCCACGGATTGAAGGCGCGGACCAGACGTTCCAGCTCCACCGCCGGACGGCGCCAGTCGATGCGTGCTTCGTCTTTGTTCAGTTTGTGAGCGTAAGTGGCGAGCTCGTCATTCTGCACCTCACCTTGCAGGGTGCCGGCAGCCAGACCGGCAATCGCCTGCACAACGGCGGGCGGCCCCATCTCGGCGAGGCGATCATGCAGGGTGCCGCCGGTATCTTCAGCGCTGATCGGCGTGACGACCTTGAGCAACATCGGCCCGGTATCCAGCCCGGCCTCCATGCGCATCACCGTTACACCGCTTTCGGCATCGCCGTGTTCGACCGCGCGCTGGATCGGCGCCGCACCGCGCCAGCGTGGCAGCAGCGATGCATGGCTGTTGATGCAGCCCAGACGCGGAATATCCAGCACCGCTTGCGGCAGGATCAAACCGTAAGCGACCACCACCATCAGATCCGGCTTCAGCGCGGCCAGCTCCGCCTGGGCGTCGGCATTGCGCAAGGTCGGCGGCTGCAACACCTGGATATTATTTTCCAGGGCCAGTTGTTTGACCGGGCTCGGCATGAGTTTTTGCCCACGGCCGGCCGGGCGATCCGGCTGGGTGTAGACCGCGACGATCTCGTATGGGCTGCTCAGCAGGGCCTTGAGGTGTTCAGCGGCGAATTCCGGGGTACCGGCAAAAACAATGCGCAGTGGCTCAGTCATGAAAGGCGTCTCATAAAAAGAAAAAGGCTTGCCGCAGCAAGCCTTTGAAGAGGGGCATCAAGCGTTCTGGCGGTGCAGCTTTTCCAGCTTCTTCTTGATCCGGTCGCGTTTGAGCGTGGACAGGTAATCGACGAACAATTT
Source organism: Pseudomonas glycinis (assembly GCF_054871425.1). Classification (NCBI taxonomy): domain Bacteria; kingdom Pseudomonadati; phylum Pseudomonadota; class Gammaproteobacteria; order Pseudomonadales; family Pseudomonadaceae; genus Pseudomonas; species Pseudomonas glycinis. The sequence continues at coordinate 701,814 of NZ_JBTYHF010000002.1, forward strand.
GCCGTTGAGGTGGTCGCATTCGTGCTGGATGCACACCGCGAGCAGACCTTCGGCGATCAGCTCATAAGGCTTGCCGTCGCGGTCCAGCGCCTTGATTTTGACCTTCTGCGGGCGGTCGACGTTTTCGTAGAAGCCCGGTACCGAGAGGCAGCCTTCCTGGTACTGGTCCATCTCGTCGGTCAGCGGTTCGAACTCGGGGTTGATGAACACCCGTGGCTCGGTACGGTCTTCGGACAGGTCCATCACGACGATACGTTTGTGCACGTTGACCTGGGTCGCGGCGAGGCCGATGCCCGGCGCTTCATACATTGTTTCAAACATGTCGTCGACCAACTGACGCACTTCGTCGTCCACTACAGCCACTGGTTTGGCGATAGTGCGCAGACGCGGGTCCGGAAATTCGAGGATGTTTAAAATGGCCATAGGCTTCGATTGCTGCACACGTTGAGTAAAGTCGGGTCGATGGCCTGGCGGGTCCGAAGATGCAGGCTACCGTTGTGAAGCGTAGCTTCTGAAAAACAGAAGCGAGCCACGGGGGCTCTGACGATTCACGCGAATGCACATGATAAAGGGATTCACTGCATGAGGAAAACACTACTCGCCCTGCTGCTCCTGGCTTCGGCCGGCGCCGCGCAAGGGCAAGTGCAACTCAGGGATGGTTTTCCACAGCAATACACGGTGGTTTCCGGAGACACGCTCTGGGACATTTCCGGCAAATACCTGCGCGAGCCCTGGCAGTGGCCACAACTGTGGCGGGCCAATCCGCAGATCGAAAACCCCAACCTGATCTATCCCGGCGACACACTGACCCTCAGCTACGTCAACGGCCAGCCGCAACTGACCGTCCATCGTGGCGAGTCGCGCGGCACCATCAAGCTCTCGCCCCGGATTCGCACCAGCCCGGTGGCCGAGGCGATTCCGAGCATTCCGCTGAAATCGATCAACAGCTTTCTGCTGAGCAACCGTATCGTCGACAAGGCCGAAGACTTCGACAAGGCCCCCTACATCGTCGCCGGCGATGCCGAACGGGTGCTCAGCGGTACCGGTGACCGCATCTTCGCCCGTGGCCATTTCGATCCGGAGCAACCGGTGTACGGCATCTTCCGCCAGGGCAAGGTCTACACCGATCCGCAGACCAAGGAATTCCTCGGCATCAACGCCGACGATATCGGCGGCGGCGAGATTGTTGCCACCGAAGGCGACGTCGCCACCCTCGCCTTGCAACGCACCACCCAGGAAGTGCGCCTCGGTGACCGCTTGTTCGGCGGTGAAGAACGTTCGATCAATTCAACGTTCATGCCCAGCGCGCCGAAGCGTTCCATCGACGGCCTGATCATTGACGTGCCGCGCGGCGTTACGCAGATCGGTGTGATGGACGTGGTCACCCTGAACAAGGGCAAGCGCGACGGCCTCGCCGAAGGCAATGTTCTGGCGGTCATGAAAACCGGCGAAACGGTGCGCGACCGGATCACCGGCCAGCCGCTGAAGATTCCCGATGAACGCGCCGGTCTGCTGATGGTGTTCCGCACCTACGACAAGCTCAGTTACGGCCTGGTCCTCAATGCTTCACGCTCGCTGGCGGTGCTCGACAAGGTGCGAAATCCGTAAGCTTGCTTAACAAGTTACCAACAGAGTTATCCACAGCTTGTTCCGAATGGTTCGGAGCATAGAACGATCAAGGATGATCCATTCATGTTGCCTGTCAGCACTGCCATTTCCCCGGCGGAACTGGAAGCGCGTCTGCGCCTGCACCGCATGCCGGATATCGGCCCCAAGCGTTTTGCCAAGTTGCTCGAAGCCTTCGGCTCGGCGTCGAAAGCCCTCAGCGCGCCGGCCAGTGCCTGGCGCTCGCTGGGATTGCCGGCGGCCTGTGCCGAAGCACGGCGTTGTCCGACAGTGCGCGACGGCGCCAGCCACGCCATGCGCTGGCTAGAGCGTCCCGGTCAATATTTGCTGATGTGGGACCAGGCGGATTATCCAGCGTTGCTGGCGCAAATTGCCGATCCGCCGCCGCTGTTATTCGTCGCGGGCGATCCGTCGATTCTGGAAAAGCCGCAACTGGCGATGGTCGGCAGCCGCCGCGCTTCGCGCCCGGGCATGGACACGGCGGCGGCGTTTTCCCGCAGTCTGGCCGGGGCCGGTTTTGTCATCAACAGTGGTCTGGCGCTGGGCATCGATGCCGCTGCCCACCAGGCTGCTCTGGATGTTGGCGGCTTGACCGTGGGTGTGCTCGGCACGGGGCTGGAAAATTTTTATCCACAACGCAATAAACGCCTGGCCGAGGCGATGATTGGCTCGGGCAGCGCGGTGCTTTCCGAGTTTCCGTTGGACGCCGGGCCGAGCCCGAGCAACTTCCCCCGGCGCAACCGCATCATCAGCGGGTTGTCCCTCGGCGTGCTGGTGGTCGAGGCCAGTGTTGCCAGCGGTTCGTTGATCACCGCGCGGCTGGCAGCCGAACAGGGTCGCGAGGTTTATGCCATTCCGGGCTCGATCCATCACCCCGGCGCGCGCGGTTGTCACCAATTGATTCGCGACGGGGCGGTGCTGGTGGAGACTATCGAACATATCCTCGAAGCCCTGCGCGGCTGGCAGCAGCCGTTGCTATCCACAGCGGCGGTGCAGGCCGATCACCCGTTGCTGGCGCTGCTGCACGCGGCGCCGCACACCAGCGAGGCCTTGGCCGCGAGTTGTGGCTGGCCGTTGCCGAAGGTGCTGGCAACGTTGACCGAGCTGGAAATCGAAGGCCGTGCGGTATGCGAAAACGGTCGTTGGCTGGCGCGGTCGAGCTAGGTTTTACGAGGAAGATCGGTAAACTGCGCGAAACCTGTTTGTGGGAGAGTTTTTTCATGGTCAACAGTTGGCGTGTGCAACAAGCCGCGCGTGAAGTTCGCGCCGGCGCGGTGATTGCCTATCCAACCGAAGCCGTCTGGGGGCTGGGTTGCGACCCGTGGAATGAAGACGCGGTGGACCGCTTGCTGGCGATCAAGAATCGCTCGGTGAGCAAAGGGCTGATCCTGGTCGCCGACAACATCCGCCAGTTCGATTTCCTCTTCGAGGACTTCCCCCAGGACTGGATCGACCGCATGGCCAGTACCTGGCCGGGGCCGAACACCTGGCTGGTGCCGCATCAGAACCTGTTGCCGGAATGGGTCACAGGCGTGCATGACACCGTGGCGCTGCGGGTCAGCGATCACCCGCAGGTGCGCGACCTGTGCTCGCTGGTCGGGCCATTGATTTCCACATCGGCCAACCCACAGGGGCGACCGCCGGCGCGCACGCGTTTGCGCATCGAGCAGTATTTCCGTGGTCAGGTCGATCTGGTGCTGGGCGGCAGCCTTGGCGGGCGCAAGAATCCCAGCGTGATCCGCGACCTGGCCACCGGTAGCGTCGTTCGTCCTGACTGACGCCATTCTTTTTATTTTTTTGCGGACTCCTCGGCGTCGACGAGGAGTTCTGCGCATGCCCGCACTTTATTCCTGCATTCGTTCAAAACTTATCCGTTGCCATTGTTCTTTCATGCGTCAGACGAATCTTTGAGTCTGAAATATCTGTAAGTTTTCCCACGTGATTCTCAGAACGCGTGCAGTGGCGAGATTTCCAAAAGCATCCATTCTTTCAATGTGCTTGAAGCAACTTCGAAATATTAATGGCTGCGGAGAAGTAATGGATATTACCGATTTACACCTCAAGGATTATCTGCAGGGCTTTCAGGAGACACTCAAGAATCAACAGGCCGACTATCGTGTGGCCATTGTTGAGGCAGGATCGGATGCCGGGGAATTTGAACGCTTCATCAATCGACAGTTTCGCCTGCGATTGCAGCATTACATGCTCACCTCCAGAGCCCGGGCGCTGGAAACCCGACTGGCGATCACCTCACGCAGCACGCACTTTCTGTTGTATCAGCGTGATCAGCTTATTGCGGTGCTGCGGGCAACTCCGGCGCCCTTCGAATGGGCTTCACTGGCGCAGCATCATGTGTCTCCCACTGTGGCATTGGCGCGCCACGTCGAGTTCAGCCGTCTGATCACCCATTCCCAGCAGCACCGGCCGGTGTCGGTCAATGGTCTGCTTGCCACCGCTGCGGAATGGGCGATCGATCGCGGATATCACGGGGTGACGGCCTTGTGCAGATCGCCACAGCGGCAACTGTATCAGCGCTTCGGCCTGACACCGATCGCTTCGCAGGCAATGCATATCGAGCAGCGTGCCCGGGGCGATTATTGGCTGTTATCCGCCGAATGGCGGCAAATCCTGATGGCCCTGGATCAGCCTGTGAACATGAACGCGCATCAGCCGGAGTATCGTGATGTTTTTAACCGTCAGTATTGATCCGCCAGTGATTGAAGAGTGGGCTGAGAAATGGCTCGTATATGAATCGAAGAAGTTGCGCAGGAAGTTTGCCGGTCGTAGGCCTGCGGCGAAGAAACTTCACCGCAAGATGTACTTGATATAGCTGAAAGATACTCGGCGAACTCATGGAGGAGTTCGCCGAGTATCAACTTGAGGCTTTATGGCAGCAGAATTGTGGAACCGGTCGTGCGCCGTGCCGACAGTTCGGTTTGTGCTTTTGCCGCATCCGCCAGTGCATGGCGCTGGCTGATGTCGACCTTCAGCTTGCCGCTGATGATCATCTCGAACAGCTCGTCGGCCATGCGTTGCAGGTTCTCGGCGTTGTTGGCGTAGGTCGCCAGCGTAGGCCGGGTGACGTAGAGCGAACCCTTTGCGGCGAGAATGCCCAGATTGACGCCGTCGACCGCGCCCGAAGCATTGCCGAAACTCACGACCAGGCCCCGAGGTGCGACGCTGTCCAGGGATGTGAGCCAAGTGTCCTTGCCGACGCCGTCATACACTACCGGGACTTTCTTGCCGTCAGTCAGTGCCAGCACGCGCTCGGCAACGTTTTCATGGCTGTAGTCGATGGTGGCCCAGGCGCCGTTGGCTTTGGCCAGCTCGGCTTTCTCCTTCGAGCTGACGGTGCCGATCAGCTTCACGCCCAGCGCTTTGGCCCATTGACAGGCCAGCGAGCCGACGCCACCGGCTGCGGCGTGGAACAGAATGGTTTCGCCGCCCTGCAGTTGGTAGGTCTGGCGCAGCAGGTATTGCACGGTCAGGCCCTTGAGCATGACCCCGGCGGCAGTTTCGAAACTGATTTCATCGGGCAGGTGCACCAGATTGTCCTGCGGCAGCACATGCAGCTGGCTGTAGGCGCCGAGCGGGCCGCTGCCGTATGCAACACGATCGCCGACCTTGAACCGGGTGACTTCGCTGCCCACCGCTTCGACCGTGCCGGCGCCTTCCGAACCCAGGCCGGACGGCAACGCGGGTGGCGCATAGAGGCCGCTGCGGTAATAAGTGTCGATGAAGTTCAGGCCGATCGCCTGATTGGCCACGCGCACCTGATTCGGCCCGGGCGCAGCGGGTTCGTAGTCAACATATTCGAGCACTTCGGGACCGCCGTGGGCGCGGAACTGGATACGCTTTGCCATCTGCCTGCTCTCCTTGGGTCGTTGCTAAGCCCTCTATCCAACTCCCCTGCTTGATCTTCGTCAACTGCGGCGCGCCGGTCTGCGATGGTATGCTACGCGCCCATTTGCGCCGCCCGCCTGCCGGGGCGCCGCCCGATTCAAGGTGAAGCCATGACGACCCGCACCGACGCCGTAAAGGCCTATCTGCTCGATCTGCAAGACCGCATCTGCGCTGCACTGGAAACCGAAGACGGCGGCAAATGCTTCGTCGAAGACGCCTGGACCCGGCCGGCGGGCGGTGGCGGGCGCACCCGCGTGCTGGAAAACGGCACGCTGATCGAAAAGGGCGGCGTCAATTTTTCCCACGTGTTCGGCAGCGGCCTGCCGCCGTCGGCCAGTGCCCATCGGCCGGAACTGGCCGGGCGTGGTTTCGAGGCGCTCGGCGTGTCGCTGGTGATCCACCCGCACAACCCGCATGTGCCGACCTCCCACGCCAATGTGCGTTTTTTCATTGCTGAAAAAGAAGGCGAAGAACCGGTCTGGTGGTTCGGCGGCGGTTTCGACCTGACCCCGTACTACGGCGTTGAAGAAGACTGCATCCACTGGCACCGCGTCGCCGAGCACGCCTGTGCGCCGTTCGGTGCGGACGTCTACCCGCGCTACAAGGCCTGGTGCGACACCTATTTCCATATCAAGCATCGTCATGAGCCACGTGGCATTGGCGGTCTGTTCTTCGACGATCTGAACGAGTGGGATTTCGACACCAGTTTCGCCTTCATGCGCGCCATCGGCGATGCCTACATCGAGGCCTACCTGCCGATCGTGCAGCGGCGCAAGAACGACGCCTTCACTGCTCAGCAGCGCGAATTCCAGGAATTCCGTCGTGGCCGCTACGTCGAATTCAACCTGGTTTACGACCGTGGCACGCTGTTCGGCTTGCAGTCGGGTGGCCGTACCGAATCGATTCTGATGTCGCTGCCGCCGCAAGTGCGCTGGGGGTATGACTGGAAGGCCGAGCCGGGCAGCGCAGAAGCGCGCCTGACCGATTATTTCCTGCAGGATCGCGACTGGCTGGCCGAGGCCTGAGGACGGGTGATGGATCGTTACGTCGTTTTCGGTAATCCGATCGGCCACAGCAAGTCGCCGATGATTCACCAGTTGTTTGCCGAACAGACCGGCCAGCGCCTCGATTACAGCACGCTGCTGGCGCCGCTGGATGATTTTTCCGGCTGCGCCACGGCGTTCTTTCGCGAAGGGCGCGGCGCCAATGTGACGGTGCCGTTCAAGGAAGACGCTTACCGTCTGGCCAACAGACTGACCGCCCGCGCGCAGCGCGCCGGTGCGGTGAACACCTTGAGCAAACTGGACGACGGTTCGCTGCTCGGCGACAACACCGATGGCGCCGGCCTGGTCCGTGATCTGACGGTGAATGCCGGGTTCAGCCTGACCGGCAAGCGCATCCTTTTGCTCGGCGCCGGCGGCGCGGTGCGCGGTGCGCTGGAGCCGTTGCTGGCAGAGAAACCGGCCTCGGTGATCATCGCCAACCGCACGGTGGACAAGGCAGAACTGCTCGCCGAGTTGTTTGGCGATCTGGGGCCGGTGTCGGCCAGTGGTTTCGACTGGCTGCGCGAGCCGGTGGACGTGATCATCAACGCCACTTCCGCCAGCCTGACCGGCGACGTGCCGCCGATCGCGCCAAGTCTGATCGAGCCGGGCCAGACGCTGTGCTACGACATGATGTACGGCAGGGAACCGACCGCGTTCTGTCGCTGGGCCACTGAGCACGGCGCGGCGCTGGCGATGGATGGTCTGGGCATGCTTGCCGAACAGGCCGCCGAGGCATTCTGGCTGTGGCGGGGCGTACGCCCGGATACCGCGCCGGTACTTGCCGAGCTGCGCCGCCAGCTGGCCCTTTAACTTTTGCTCCCACATTGAAATGCGATCAATGTGGGAGCGAGCCTGCTCGCGAATCGCATCACCACCAATGTCAGCTCAATCCTCAAACCTGATCGGGCACTTCTCCGCCCCCTCCAGCTTCCTCAGTTCCTCCACCACTGGCGGCCGCGCCCGGCGCAAGGTCAGGCTGCGACCCTGGCCCAGCAGGCGTCGCGCTTCCTGATGCAGCATCTCTACCCCTGAATAATCGATGAAGTTGATCTGCTGTGCCTCGATTACCACCCGCGCGCCATGCAGGCGTTGCAGGCGTACTTGCAGGTAATGGCTGGCGCCGAAAAAGATCGAACCGCCCACACGCAGCACATCGTCCTCACCGTCGCGCAAATGCTGCACCCGTGGTTGCGAGGTGCGCTTGAGGTAAAAGAACAACGACGCCAGCACCCCGGCGTAAATCGCCGTCTGCAATTCCAGCAGCAAGGTCGCGAGACAGGTCAGGGCCATGACCACGAACTCGGCACGGCTGACTCGCAGCAAAGCGCGAATGCCCCGGTGATCGACCAGACCCCAGGCAATCAACAGGATGCTGCCGGCCATGGCCGGGATCGGAATGTGCGCGATCAGCCCGGCGCCGAACACCGCGAACAGCGCCACCCAGAGCGCCGAAAATACCCCGGCCAGCGGCGAGCAGGCACCCGCCTCATAACTCAATCCCGAGCGAGTAAACGATCCGGCGGACAGCGACCCGGAAAAGAACGCACCGACGATGTTCGACAGACCCTGTGCGCGGACTTCCTGATTGGCGTCGAGCAACTGTTGCGAGCGCGCCGATATCGAACGGGCGATCGACAGACTGGTGACCAGCCCGAGCATGCCCACCGCCACCGCGCTTGGCAGCAGGCGCAGGATCACCTCCAGATCCAGCGGCAAGGCGCTCAGCGGCGGCAGGCGTCCGACGAAAGCGCTGACCAGATGCACATGACCGAACATCGCCGGCCAGATCCACACCAGCAGACTGGCCAGCACCAGCGTGAGCAACAGCGTCGGCCAGCGCGGCAGAAGCTTTTTCAGGGCCACGCCGACGATTACCGTGGCGACGCCGAGCATCAGTGAAGGCTTATCCACAGCCCCCAGATGTCGCAGCAGATCCATCAGGCTGGCGAGCGCTGTGGTGTTGGCCGGCAATTCCAGCCCGAGCAGATTGGGCAATTGCCCGATGGCGATCACCACGGCGGCACCGAGGGTGAAGCCGAGCACCACCGAATGCGAAACGAAATTCACCAGCGCACCGAAGCGCAGCAAACCGAGCAGCCACTGGAAAATCCCGGCGAGGAATGTCAGCAGCAGGATCAGGGTGATGTAGTCCTCGGAAGCCGGCACCGCGAGCGGGCTGACGCTGGCGTACAGCACGATGGAAATCGCCGCCGTCGGGCCGCAGATCAAATGCCATGACGAACCCCACAGGCACGCGATCAACACCGGGATGATCGCCGCATACAGCCCGTATTCCGGTGGCAGCCCGGCAATCAGTGCGTAGGCAATCGACTGGGGTAAGGCGAGAATCGCACCGCTGAGGCCGACGATCAGGTCCCGCCCGACGCTGGCACGGGATTGCCGTGGCAACCAGCTCAGGAAAGGAAACAGTGAATGGCGGCTGGGTAAGGCCATGGGTCCTCGCGGTTGGGGTTTTATTCAAGGTTATCAGGGTGTCAGGTGTAAAAGCCCCTCACCCTAGCCCTCTCCCTGAGGGAGAGGGGACTGACCGAGCTGTTTGTTGAAGATTCACCGACCTGCGATTTCGGCGTTGAACGCAAGTTTTGATTCAACAGCGATCGGCTCCCTTTCCCCCTCGCCCCCTTGGGGGAGAGGGCTGGGGTGAGGGGGAAAAAATCTCCAGCCGAACGCTATTCCAGCAACCCTGAGATCAAAGCTTGGCCTTCACCGCCACCAACGCATCCTTGCCATCCACGGTCTTCACCCCATCCAGCCACTTGTCCAGCACCGCCGGATTGGCCTTGATCCACGCTTTCGCTGCCTCGGCATTGCTGATCTTCTTATTCACCACCTCGGCCATGATGCTGTTCTCCATGTCCTGGGTGAACGCCAGATTGGTCAGCAACTTGCCCACATTCGGGCAGGCCTCGGCGTAGCCCTTGCGGGTCAGGGTGAAAACGTTGCCGGTGTCGCCGAAGTATTTTTCGCCGCCCTTGAGGTAACGCATTTTCAGCTGCACGTTCATCGGGTGCGGGGTCCAGCCGAGGAAGGTGACGAATTTCTGTTTCTTCACCGCCCGCGACACTTCGGCGAGCATCGCCTGTTCGCTGGACTCGATCAGCTTCCACTGGCCCATGTTGAAGTCATTCTTCTTGATGATCTCCTGCAACGAAATGTTCGCCGGCGCGCCTGATCCGATGCCGTATATCTTCTTGTCGAACTTGTCGGCGAATTTGTTCAGGTCGGCAAAATCATGCACACCCGCCTCCCAGACATAGTCGGGGACGGCGAGGGTGAATTCGGTGCCTTCGAGGTTCTTGGCCAATTGCGTCACATCACCGGTGGCGATGAATTTGTCGTAGAAGCCCTGCTGCGCCGGCATCCAGTTGCCGAGGAACACATCCACCTGGCCATCCTTCAAGCCGCCAAAGGTGATCGGCACCGCGAGGGTGTCGATCTTGGCCTTGTAGCCCATGCCGTCCAGCAGAAATCCGGTGATGGCATTGGTCGCGGCGATGTCGCTCCAGCCCGGATCGGCCATCTTCACGGTTTCGCAACTTTGCTCGGCGAAGGCCGAGGCGCTGCTCAATGCGATCAGGCCAACGGTGACAGCTGTGGATAACTTGCGCATGGACTTCCCCTTAACGTTATTGGTTTTGGCAGGGTTGTGGATAACGGGCCTTGCGCTCCAGATCATCAAGGTCGATGTGGTTGCGCATGTACTGCTGACTGGCATCGACCAGTGGCTGGTGATCCCAGCTCTTCAGCTTGCCGATGGTTAACGCATCGGCGACGAAACGGCGTCGGCGCTGGCTGGCCAGTACGTCCCGGTGGATCGCCGGAATGTCCCACTTGGCCCGCGCTTCAGCGAGAAAATCGTCGAACAGCTGACGATGTTGCGGCGATTGGCTCAGTTCCTCTTCTTCGCGCGGATCGTTATCCACATCGAAGAGTAGGCACGGGTCGCTTTCGCTGTAGATAAATTTGTAGGCGCCCCGGCGGATCATCATCAGCGGGCTGACAGTGCCTTCGGCCATGTATTCGCCGAACACCTCGTCATGCCCGCCCTGCCCTTGCAGGTGCGGCAGCAACGAACGACCGTCCAGTGGCAAGCCCGGCTCAAGCGTGCCACCGGCCAGATCCACGAACGTCGGCAGCAGGTCGGCGGTGGAAACCGCGGCGCTGACCCGGCCCGCCTCGAATTGTCCTGGTGCGCTGATCAGCAGCGGCACTCGCGCGGCCATCTCGAACCAGTGCATTTTGTACCAGAGGCCCTTCTCGCCGAGCATGTCGCCATGGTCACCGGAGAAGACGATGACGGTGTCGTCGATCAGCCCGGTTTCTTCAAGGGTTTGCAGCAGTTTGCCGACATTGGCGTCGATATAGCTGCAAGCACCGAAGTAGGCGCGACGGGCATCGCGGATCTTATCCACAGGCAGCGGCCTGTCCCACAGGTCGTAAACCTTGAGCAGACGTTGCGAGTGCGGATCGAGATCGTCCTGGTTCAAGGCTGTAGGCAACGGGATATCGGCATCGTCATACAGATCCCAAAAAGCCTTGGGAATCGTGTACGGATCGTGCGGGTGGGTCATCGACACGGTCAGGCAGAACGGTTGCTCGCCGTCCTCGCGAATGTGATCGAACAGATATTGCTGCGCCTTGAACACCACCTCTTCGTCGAAATCCAGCTGATTGGTACGCACGCACGGCCCGGCTTGCAGCACGGAAGACATATTGTGATACCAGCTCGGCCGCACGTCCGGCTCGTCCCAGTTCACCGCCCAACCGTAATCGGCCGGGTAAATATCGCTGGTCAGGCGTTCTTCATAACCGTGCAACTGGTCCGGCCCGCAGAAATGCATCTTGCCCGACAGCGCGGTGCGGTAGCCGAGACGCCGCAGGTAATGCGCGTAAGTCGGAATGTCGGCAGGAAAGTCAGCCGCGTTGTCGTAGGCGCCGATCTTGCTCGGCAACTGGCCACTGACCAAGGTGAAGCGCGACGGCGCGCACAGCGGGCTGTTGCAATAGGCAGCATCGAACACCACGCCTTGGGCGGCGAGGCGGGATAGATTCGGCAGTTTGATCGGCGATGGGCCGTAGAACGGCAACATTGGCGCGGCCATTTGATCGGCCATGATGAAAAGAATGTTCTTGCGCTTCATGTGATCGCGGCATTCCATGTTGAATATTTATGCGAGAGTGCTGCGATCGAGCATGGATTCCATGCCTGTTCCGGTAAAGCCCGCGCCGGACAATGACTAGGATAAGTACAGCTTATGTATGACGCCCTCGGTGACCTCTCCCTCGATCTGCTGCGCGCTTTTGAAGCGGCGGCCCGCCATCGCAGTTTTACCGCTGCTGCGGTGGAGCTTGGCACCACGCAGCCGGCGATCAGCCAGCAAATGAAACGTCTGGAAGAGCAGCTCGGTACGCGCCTGTTCGACCGGATTTACCGGGGTATCGAGTTGACAGAGGTTGGCGCCCTGCTGTTCGAGCAAGTTACCCTCGGTTTGCAGAATATCGACGCAGGATTGAGCGCAATCAGCACTCAGCAGCAACATGAAGTGCTGCAAGTGGCCACGGATTTCGCTTTCGCCGCCTATTGGCTGATGCCGCGCCTGCACCGCTTCCATGAGGCCAATCCGCACATCGATGTCAGCCTGGTCACCAGCGAGCGTAACCACAACATGCTGCGCACCGACATCGACGTGGCGATCCTGTTTGGCGATGGTCGATTCAAGCAGGGCGAGAGCCACTGGCTGTTCAGCGAAGAGGTGTTCCCGGTGTGCAGTCCGCTGCTGCTCAAGGAGCGTTCATTGCCGCTGCCCGCGCAGGCACTGCTGGAATTTCCGCTGTTGCATCTGCGTGGGGAAAACAGCAGCAACTGGTTCGACTGGAGTGGCTTGTTTCGTCAGTTGGGCCTGACTACGCCGCCAGCGCCGGGGCAATTGCGCTTCGACAATTACACCTTGCTGATTCAGGCGGCGATTGGCGGACAAGGCGTGGCGATTGGCTGGCGGCACCTTGTGGATAACTTGCTGGTGCAGGGTTTGCTGTGCCGGCCGCTGGCGGAAACCACGCTGTCGAGCCTTGGCTATTACGTTGTGCTGCCGCAACGCAAACGTCGGGGTGCGTTGATTCAGGAATTTGTTGATTGGTTAATGGCGGAACAGGCCAGCAGTGCCGAATCGCTTAACGGTCTGGCCCTGCCCTCGATTGCGGTGTGAAGAGCAAAAGATCATCCGATCGCGGCCCGAGCCTTCGGACGATCTTTTACGAATCAGAAGCCGCCACAAAATTCACATGCTGCCCCACATGCAGGTTCAACCGCAGCTCGTCGGCGATGCCCACCGCCACGCGGTTCAATCGCTCCAGCGGTTCGGCCAGTCCCGGTTCGAGATTGCCGCCGACCTGACTGAAGTGCTCGATGGTCAACCCGGCCACGCCATGCGGCGCATTGACCAAGGTCCAGCGCAGTGAGCTGCTTTGTACCGCCTCGAGGATTTCTTCGGCAGCGTGACGTTGCAGACGCTCGTCATTTTCTGGCTCGTCGAGCACACCGAAGTTGCCGACCAGAAACAGGCGCGGCACGCTGGCCAGTTGCAAACCTTCGACCAAGGCGTCGACTGCCAGCACTTGTTCCACCGGCCCCAGCGTCACCGAGCGCTCAACGTGGTCGCTGCTGAACGGCAACCCCGGCGCGTCCAGCAGGCAGATCACCGCCGAACTGCCGGCGACGCTCTGATTGACCCGCTCGGCATCGAACAGATCGCCGGTTTTGGTGCGCAACCCCGGACGCGGCGCGAGTGCGGTGAGATCGTCGAGAATGGCGATGACTTCGTGTTGGCGACGGAGCAATTCAGCCATCAATGCACCGCCCAAGCTGGCCATGGCACCATAAAGCACCACTTTGACCACTGGGGTCTCGGCATTTTTCATGGCTGTTTTCCTTATAGTTGTCCTATATGACCTGTGACGGTGGAAACAGCCAAGGGTTCGAACCGATTGAGAGGCGACACGATGCAAGGGATCAAGGGCTATCACGCCCATGTCTATTTCGACGCGCAAACCATCGACCAAGCGCGGGCCTTGTGCGAACAGGCCGCGCAGTTGTTTGCGCTGAAAATGGGTCGCGTGCACGAACGCCCGGTGGGGCCGCATCCCGAGTGGAGCTGCCAACTGGCTTTCGGTCCCGAGCTGATCGGCGAAGTGCTGCCATGGCTGGCGCTCAACCGCAAGGGCCTGGTGGTATTCCTGCATCCGGAGACTGGCGATGACTTGCTTGACCACACCGAACACGCGATCTGGATGGGCGCGGTGCGGCCGCTGAATCTGTCGATTTTTTAACCAGTTACTTGCGCTGAACTGATAACGGATGTGTCCAGACCGCCAGCCAGCGCTGACTGTCCGTTTATCCGCATCGCTACCAACCCCGTATTCATTGGCTGTCGTTGCATCCGACCGCCGGTTGATCATTCATTGATCGCTTTCGCTCGCGAAAGGTAGCTGAAAGCTTCCCCGATTAGGATCGCCCCACTCCCGGCAACAGACCGGTTGGCCCAAGCCCTGTGTTTTTTCCACAGGCCCGGCCCAATTAACAACAACAATGGTGATTCTGATGTCTTCTGCAACCCGCCGTTTCTCCCGCTTCCTGCTGGTCACTCCGCCCGTACGCCTCGCGCCTCCCGTTCTGCGCTGATCCCGCCCGATCCGCTCATTCCATTAGCCGCGCTACGCCTGGAGTATTCCCATGCTGACTTTCCTTGGCTTCGCCATGGTCATCACGTTCATGTTCCTGATCATGACCAAGCGCCTGTCCGCGCTGATCGCCCTGATCATCATCCCGATCCTGTTCGCGCTGTTCGGTGGTTTCGCGCCGAAAATCGGCCCGATGATGCTCGAAGGCATCACCAAACTGGCGCCGACCGGCGTGATGTTGATGTTCGCCATTCTGTATTTCGCCCTGATGATCGACTCCGGCCTGTTCGACCCGGCCGTGCGCAAGATCCTCAAACTGGTCAAGGGCGACCCGTTGAAAGTTTCGGTCGGTACCGCCGTTCTGGCGCTCGTCGTTTCCCTCGATGGTGACGGCGCGACCACTTACATGATCTGTGTGGCCGCCATGCTGCCGCTGTACAGCCGCATCGGCATGAGCCCGCGGATCATGGCCGGTCTGATCATCCTCGCCGGTGGCGTGATGAACATGACCCCATGGGGCGGCCCGACCGCCCGCGCGGCGAGTGCCCTGCATGTCGACCCGTCGGACATTTTCGTACCGATGATCCCGGCCATGGCCGCCGGTGTCTTGGCGATCCTGGTGATTGCCTACTTCTACGGCAAGCGTGAACGCGCCCGCCTCGGTGAACTGCACTTGGTCGGCGACGAGATCGATCACAGCGAAATCAGCGTCTCGCAATTCCCCGACGCACGCCGTCCGAAGCTGATCTGGTTCAACGCCGCACTGACTTTCGGCCTGATGTGCACACTGATCGGCGGCCTGTTGCCGCTGCCGGTGCTGTTCATGGTGGCGTTCAGTATCGCCATGATCGTCAACTACCCATGCCTGCAAATGCAGAAAGATCGTGTCGCGGCGCATTCCGGCAGCGTGCTGGCAGTGGTCGGGCTGATCTTTGCGGCGGGTATCTTCACCGGTATCCTGTCGGGCACCGGCATGGTCGATGCGATGTCGAAGAGCCTGTTGGCGGTGATTCCGGATTTCCTCGGCCCGTACCTGGCGGTGATCACGGCACTGGTGAGCATGCCGTTCACCTTCTTCATGTCCAACGATGCGTTCTATTACGGTGTATTGCCGGTGCTGACCGAAGCGGCCAGCCACTATGGGATCACTGCGGTGGAAATGGCCCGTGCCTCGATCGTCGGCCAGCCCGTCCACTTGCTGAGCCCGTTGGTGCCGTCGACCTATCTGTTGGTGGCGCTGGCCGGCATCGATTTCGGTGATCACCAGCGTTTCACCCTGAAATGGGCGATCCTGGTGTGCATCTGCATTCTGATTGCTGCACTGCTGTTGGGGACTTTCCCGATGTTCAGCACTCTATAAGCCCAAGACTCACCGTTACGGGTCCCGGCTTCGCGGTTTGAAGCCCGGACCTTTTTCGGTTCAACAATTGCTCAAAGGAATACACATGGATTGGCTGACCAACCCCGAAATCTGGGTTGCCTTCTTTACCCTGACCGCCCTGGAAATCGTCCTCGGTATCGATAACATCATCATGATTTCGATCCTGGTCAGCCGCATGCCCAAACACATGCAGCAGCGCACGCGGATCTTCGGTCTTGGCCTGGCCATGGTCACGCGGATCCTGTTGCTGCTGTCGATCACCTGGGTCATGCGCCTCACTGCCGATCTTTTCGAAGTGTTCGGCCAGGGCATCTCCGGTCGCGACCTGATCCTGTTCTTCGGTGGCCTGTTCCTGCTGTGGAAAAGCTCGCAGGAGATGTACCACGCGCTGGAAGGTGAAGATGAAAGCGACGACGCGCCATCGGGCAAGGGCGGCAACTTCCTCTACACCATCATCCAGATTGCGATCATCGATATCGTCTTCTCGCTGGACTCGGTGATCACTGCGGTCGGCATGGTCTCCCACGTTCCGGTCATGGTCGCGGCGATCGTCGTGGCAGTGCTGGTGATGATGCTGGCGTCGGGCAAGATCAGCGAATTCATCGACAAGCACCCGTCGCTGAAAATGCTCGCCCTGTCCTTCCTGCTGGTGGTCGGTACCGTGCTGATCGCCGAATCGTTCGACGTGCACGTGCCAAAAGGCTACGTCTACTTCGCCATGGCGTTCTCGCTGGCGGTTGAGGCTATCAACATCAAACTGCGCGGCGCGATGGCCAAGAAGAGACAGCAACAGGATCCGGTGAAACTGCGCAAGGATGTGCCGGGCCAATAATCTGGTAGTCCCGGCAGCACGCTACACCCCTGTGGGAGCGAGCCTGCTCGCGAAGATGGAGTGCAAGTCGACAACAATGTTGGCTGGCCCACCGCTTTCGCGAGCAGGCTCGCTCCCACATTTGTTTGTGCAGCATTCAGGCACCGCGGACCCTGTGGGAGCTGGCTTGCCAGCGATAGCGGAATGTCAGGCGACATCAATGTTGGTTGTGCCGACGCCATCGCTGGCAAGCCAGCTCCCACAGGGGCGGCGTTGATTTAAATGGGAGTGTATGAAGCGCTTCTCATGACACTTTTGTTTCAATCCCCTCTTTAGCTGTGCAATGCTGGCGCCGAGACCGTTCGCCAACTACAGCTTAAGTATCAAGAACGTAGAAACCGCGCGGTGCCGTCCACTTGCCCCTCTGGGGCGCTGCTACTACAGGGGGTCTGCATGCTCACCCTGCTCAATCTGCTGTCCGCCGTCGCCCTGTTGATCTGGGGCACGCACATCGTCCGAACCGGCATCCTGCGGGTTTACGGCACCAATCTGCGACATGTCATCGGCCAGAACATGTCGAAGAAATGGCTGGCGTTCATCGCCGGTATTCTCGTCACCGCCATGGTGCAGAGCAGCAACGCTACGGCGATGCTGGTCACTTCGTTTGTCGGGCAAGGCCTGATGGCGCTGACCCCGGCGCTGGCGACCATGCTCGGCGCCGATGTCGGCACCGCGCTGATGGCGCGGGTGCTGACCCTCGATCTGTCGTGGCTGTCGCCGCTGCTGATTTTCCTCGGGGTGATTTTCTTTCTGTCGCGCAAACAGACGCGGCTCGGGCAGATGGGCCGGGTGTCGATTGGTCTCGGGCTGATCATTCTCGCCCTGCAATTGATCGTCGAGGCCGCCGCGCCGATTACTCACGCGCAGGGGGTGAAGGTGATTTTTGCCTCGCTGACCGGCGACATTCTTCTCGACGCCCTGGTCGGCGCGCTGTTCGCGATGATTTCCTACTCCAGCCTCGCCGCCGTGCTGCTCACCGCTACATTGGCCGGTGCTGCGGTGATCAGCCTGCCGGTGGCGATCGGTCTGGTGATCGGCGCCAACATCGGCAGCGGCATCCTTGCCTTCATGAGCACCAGCATGCAGAACGCCGCCGGCCGCCAGGTTGCGCTGGGCAGTCTGTTGTACAAATTGATCGGTTTGCTGCTGATCATCCCGGTGCTCGACCCGCTGGTGCACTGGATCGACAGCCTTGATTTCAGCCCGCAGGAAATGGTCATCGGCTTCCACCTGCTCTACAACACCGCGCGCTGCCTGATCCTGCTGCCCAGCGTCGGGCCGATGGCGCGGCTCTGTGCTTGGCTGTTGCCGGAGCGGCCGGAGGTCAACGGCGCCGCCAAACCGCGCCATCTCGACCCGACCGCGCTGGTCACGCCGAGCCTGGCGCTGGCCAATGCCGCGCGGGAAACCCTGCGCATGGGCGATCTGCTCGACAACATGCTCGACGCCTCCCTCGACGTGCTGCGCGGCAAGCAGACCGCCGTCACCCAGGAAATGCGCCGCCTGACCGACGACGTCGAGGCGCTGTACAGCGCGATCAAGCTGTATCTGGCGCAGATGCCCCGCGAGGATCTCGGCGAGCACGACAGTCGGCGCTGGGCCGAGATCATCGAGCTGGCGATCAACCTGAAACTCGCCGCCGACCTGATCGAGCGCATGCTGCGCAAGATCCAGCAGCAGAAGACGTCGCAGCGCCGTTCGTTTTCCGAAGAGGGCCTGGAAGATCTTGCCGGGCTGCAACAGCAACTGATCGCCAACCTGCGCCTGGGCCTGTCGGTGTTTCTCAGCGGCGACCGCGAAAGCGCGCGGCAGTTGTTGCGGGAGAAACGCCGCTTTCGTGCGCAGGAACGGCGTCTGGCCCATGCGCATGTCAGCCGTTTGCAACGCAAGATCGTGCAGAGCCTTGAGACCAGCTCGCTGCATCTGGAGTTGATCGCCGACATGAAACGGCTCAATTCGTTGTTCTGCAGCAGCGCCTATGTCGTGCTGGAAACGGCGGACACCGGCGCGCTGGCGGTGGATGACATGGCCGACATTACGCATTCGCCTTGAACGTCTGGGGCTGGGGCCAGTCAGTTACAGTGGTTCAGCCTTGAGACCGTCATCGCTGGCAAGCCAGCTCCCACAGGGTTTTGTGAGCGCCGCAGATCCTTGTGGGAGCTGGCTTGCCAGCGATGGGGCCTGACTGACGACACGGATCTCCAAATCAGCCGTATGGAAGCCTGTTATGCGTTGCCTGTTGTTCGCCTGTCTGTTGCTCGGTTCCCTGCCCGCCTTTGCCCTGGATCGCTTTCAGGTCGAAGGCTATGCGCTGCCCAACGGTTTGCAACTGATGCTCAAGCCCGGCACCGAGCGTGGGCATGTGGCGATCCGGCTGGTGGTCGGCGTTGGCCTCGATGACTTCGACTGCGATGAAAAAGAGCTGCCGCATTTGCTCGAACACCTGCTGTTCAGCGGTATCGACGCCACCGGCGAAGGCGGTCTGGAAGAACGCATGCAGGCGCTGGGCGGGGACTGGAATGCGTTCACCAGCAATGCCGACACCACGTTCGTCATCGAAGCCCCGGCGAAAAACCAGCGCAAGGTGCTTGACCTGCTGCTCGCGCTGCTGACCCAGACACGCATCGACGACAACGCAATCAACGCGGCGAAACGGGTGGTCGAGCGTGAGGACGGCGGGCATTACACCAGGCTGCAACGTTTCCTCGACCGTCAGGACCTCGGCCATACTGCGAGCAATCAGCTGGCTGTCGAGTTGGGTCTGAAATGCCCACAGCGCGCCGAGGTCGGCCATCTGACCCAAGAGCAATTGGAGACGGTGCGCAAGGCCTGGTACGCGCCGAACAACATGACCCTGATCGTCGTCGGCGAACTCGACAAACTGCTGCCGGCCTATCTCGAGCGTACCTGGGGTGAGCTGGAGCCGGTCGAGCCCACCGAACACCGCGCGCTGCCGGACATCCGCACCAGCGCCGCCCATGAACGCACCCTTACCCGTGGCTTTATCGGCGACAGCGCCAAGCTGCACTGGCTGGTGCCGGAACCGGTGCTCGACGATCAGTACGACCAGACGTTCGACATTCTCAAGGATTACCTCGACTGGGCGCTGTACCGGCAGATTCGTCTCAACCATGGCTTGTCGTACGGGCCGTGGGCCGAGCGCGAAGTGTTCGGTGGTGTCGGCTTCATGAGCCTCAACGCTGACCTGGATCGCGATGACGTCGACGAAGCCATCCAGGTACTCGATGACCTCAAGGCCGACCTGCTGAAAAACGGCCTCGACCCGAGCACCTTCGCCCGCATCAAACAAGCCGCCATCGCCCACCAGGCCTGGGCCGTGCAGGGCAACAGCGCGCTGGCGGACTATTACTGGAGCGCGCTGGCCGACTATCAGGATGGCCGCTTTGCCAATCCCGCGCGGGAGCTGCAAGGGGTGACGCTGGAAGCGGCGAACAAAGCGATGCGCGAGCTGTTGCTGCAGCCGGGGTATATCCGGATCGAGAAGCCTTTAATCAGTGATGATCAGGTGTTGTGGCTGGCTGCAGGTGGGGTGGGTCTGGTGCTGCTGATGTTGATCGGCTGGCGTGTGTATCGCCGCCACAAAATTGCTGGAAGCCATTAATCCTCTGGTGAGTGAGCACTTGTGGCGTTAACCTTTCCGGGATTTTCCCCATATCGTCGTGAACCGCCAAAATGCCAAAACTGACCCTCCTTATCCAGCGCCTTCTCGAGCTGATGAAGCGCTACCCCGGGTTGATCGCGGCGGGTGGTTTCATTTCCGGGGTCGGCAGTTTCATCCTCGTCGATCGCCAACAGGGGCTAGCCAGCTGGATCACGGTGATCATGCTGCTCAGCTGGATCTGGCTGATGCTGGAAAACACCCTGACCGGGCTGTTCACACAGATTTTCAAGCGCGAGATTCCCCAGCCGCTGCTGCGCTACGCGACGCAGATGATCCATCAGGAAAGCCTGTTTTTCGTTCTGCCATTCTTCTTCATCACCACCACGTGGAACAGCGGCCAGTTTGTCTTCACGGGGCTGCTCAGCGTTGCTGCACTGATCTCTATCGTCGATCCGCTGTACTACAAATGGCTGGCGCCACGGCGCTGGGCGTTTCTCGCGCTGCACACCCTGACCCTGTTCGCCGCCCTGCTCACCGCGCTGCCGGTGATCATGCACCTGACCACCGCGCAGAGTTTCAAATGGGCGCTGGGGATTGCCGTGCTGCTGTCGTTCCCGAGCCTGGCATCGATCTTCCCGATCCGCACGGTGCGCAATGCCCTGGCGATTCTGTTCATCACAGTCGGCATCGGCGGCGTCGGTTGGGCGCTGCGTTCGTGGGTGCCGCCGGCAACGCTGTGGATGACCGACGTAGCGATCAGCACGCAGCTGCAGGATCGCACCCCCGGCGCCAGCCTCGATACTGTCAGCGCCGAGCAGATCCGCAGCGGCGGGCTCTACGCCTACACCGCGATCAACGCGCCGCGCGGCCTCGACGAGCGGATTTATCACGTGTGGACCTTCAACGGCAAAGAGGTCGACCGCATCGCCCTCGACATCCATGGCGGGCGCAAGGAAGGCTACCGGGCGTGGACCCACAAGCAGAATTTCCCCGGCAGCCCGGCGGGCAAGTGGCAGGTGCGGGTGCTGACCGAGGATGGCCAGTTGATCGGCGTGCTGCGTTTCGCAATTACCGACAGCACACCGGCCAAAGAAAAGTAATCCGGTTCGTGCTATTACGTAGGATCTCGTAACGGCCGTACAAGCACGGAGCTTATGACCAGCAGCCCAACCCCCGGCAGTGCCCACCTGGACACCGCGCTCAGCCCTGCCCGTCTGCGGGTCAGCGGCGACTGGACGCTCGCCCACTACACCGCGCTCAAGCATCTGAGCGAAAAGCTCCGCGGCCAGTACGACGCCAACACTTCCATCGATCTGAACGGCCTCGGAGCCCTCGACACCGCCGGCGCCTCGTTGCTGGTCGAGCTGCTCGGTTCCGAGCGCTTGGGTAAAACCGCCGAACACCCCGATTGCACCCTTTCAACTGCCGACCGCGCCTTGCTGCAAACCGTGTACCGCTCGCTGAGTGATTTCTGCGTGCCGATCAAGGAGCCGGAAATCAGCGTCAGCGTGCAACTGCTGACGCGCATTGGCCGCGCGGTGGACAAGGTCTGGACCGACACGCTGCAACTGCTCGGCTTCGTCGGCCTGATTCTCGAAGTCATCGCCCGTGGTCTGTTGCGGCCCAAGCGCTGGCGCATCACGCCGATGATCGCGCACATCGAGCAGACCGGCCTCGACGCCGCGCCGATCGTGGCCCTGCTGACGTTTCTGGTCGGCGCGGTGGTGGCGTTTCTTGGCGCCACGGTACTGGCCAGTTTCGGCGCGACGATTTTTACCGTGGACCTGGTCGGCTTCTCGTTCCTGCGCGAATTCGGCGTGCTGCTCACGGCGATCCTGATGGCCGGGCGCACCGCCAGTGCGTTCACTGCACAGATCGGCTCGATGAAGGCCAACGAAGAAATCGACGCGATCCGCACCCTCGGCCTCGACCCGATCGAGTTGCTGGTGGTGCCGCGCGTGCTGGCCCTGCTGGTGGCGCTGCCGATGCTGACGTTTCTGGCGATGCTCTCGGGGATTGTCGGCGGCGGCGTGGTCTGCGCAGTGTCGCTGGACATCTCGCCGGCGATGTTCCTCTCGCTGCTGCAATCGGACATCGGCATTCAGCATTTTCTGGTCGGGCTGGTGAAGGCGCCGATCTTCGCCTTCCTGATCGCGGCGATCGGTTGCCTGGAAGGCTTCAAGGTCAGCGGCAGCGCCGAATCGGTCGGCGCGCACACCACCTCCAGCGTGGTGCAGTCGATTTTCGTGGTGATCGTGCTCGATGCGGTGGCTGCGCTGTTTTTCATGGAGATGGGCTGGTGAGTCGTCTACCCCGCGCGCCCTCGGAGGCGGTGATCGAAGTCCGTGGCCTGTGCAATCGCTTCGGCCCGCAGAGCGTGCACGAGAACCTTGATCTGGACGTGTACAAGGGCGAGATCCTCGCCGTGGTCGGTGGCTCCGGTACCGGTAAATCGGTGCTGCTGCGCAGCATCGTCGGGCTGAATCGGCCCAGCGAAGGCATGGTCAAAGTCTTCGGCCAGAACCTGCCGAATCTGCCCGAGCATGAACGCTCGCTGATCGAAAGGCGCTTCGGTGTGTTGTTCCAGAAAGGCGCGCTGTTTTCCTCGCTGACCGTGACCGAGAACGTCGCCCTGCCCCTGATCGAACACGCCGGCCTCAGCCGTCACGATGCCGAGCACCTGGCGGCGGTGAAACTGGCGCTGGCCGGGCTGCCGTTGTCGGCGGCGGACAAATACCCGGCGTCGCTGTCCGGCGGCATGATCAAGCGCGCGGCGCTGGCGCGCGCCCTGGCGCTGGATCCGGACATTCTGTTTCTCGACGAACCCACCGCCGGCCTAGATCCGATCGGCGCGGCGCAGTTCGATCAATTGATCCTGACCCTGCGTGATGCGTTGGGTTTGAGTGTGTTTCTGGTCACCCACGACCTCGACACGCTGTACACCATCACCGATCGCGTGGCGGTGCTGGCGCAGAAGAAAGTGCTGGTTGCCGGCCCTATCGACGACGTCTCGGAAACCGACGACGCGTGGATTCACGAATACTTCCACGGCCCGCGCGGCCGCTCGGCGCTGGACGCCGCCAAACAGCTCAACGAGGTCTGATATGGAAACCCGAGCCCATCATGTGTTGATCGGCCTGTTCACGGTGATCGTCGTGGCCGGCGCCCTGCTCTTCGGCCTGTTTTTGGCCAAATCGAGCGTCGACACTGAGTTCAAGGATTACGAAGTGGTGTTCAACGAGGCGGTTAGCGGTCTGTCCAAGGGCAGCTCGGTGCAGTACAGCGGGATCAAGGTCGGTGACGTGGTCAGCCTGCGCCTCGACCCGCAGGACCCGCGCCGGGTGCTGGCGCGGATTCGTCTGGCGGGCGACACGCCGGTCAAGGAAGACACCCAGGCCAAACTGGCGCTGACCGGCATCACCGGCACCTCGATCATCCAGCTCAGCGGCGGCACACCCGAGAGCCCGAAACTGCGCGGGCATGACGGCAAGCTGCCAACTCTGGTCGCCTCGCCCTCGCCTATCTCACGTCTGCTCAACGACAGCAGCGACTTGATGACCGGCATCAGCGCCCTGCTGCAAAACGCCAACCACATGTTCTCCGCGGAAAACGTCGAGCGTGTGAGCAAGACCCTTGCCCATCTGGAACAGACCACCGGCACCATCAACGACCAGCGCGGCGACATCAAACAAGCCATGCAGCAACTGGCGACCGTCGGCAAACAGGCCGGCAGCATGCTCGAGCAGACCTCACTGCTGATGCGCAACGCCAACGGCCTGCTCAATGATCAGGGCAAGCAGGCCTTGGGCAGCGCCGAACAGGCGATGAAGTCGCTGGAGCAAAGCAGCGTGACCATCAACGGCTTGCTCAGCAAAAACCAGAATTCGCTGGATAACGGCATGCAGGGCCTCAACGGCCTGGCCCCGGCGATTCGCGAACTGCGCGAGACGCTGACCTCGCTGCGCGCCATTTCCCAACGCCTTGAGGCCAACCCCAGCGGCTACCTGCTGGGCAGCGACAAGAACAAGGAATTCACCCCATGAAGCTGACTCGAATCGCCCTGCTCGGCGCTGGCCTGACCCTGATCGGCGCGTGCTCGATCTTGCCCAAGTCGGAACCCTCGGACGTCTACCGCCTGCCCGCCGCGCAAGCGCCCGCCTCGGCCAGCCCGGCGGCGACGCAGTCGTGGTCGCTGCGCTTGAATAAATTGCAGGCCAGCGAAGCACTGAACCGGCCGAGCATTGCCGTTATCCCGCAGGGCGATGTGATCAGCAGCTACAAAGGCTCGCGCTGGAGCGATCCGGCGCCGGTACTGCTGCGCAATCGCCTGCTCGATGGATTCCAGCGTGACGGCAGAGTGACGTTGCTGAGCACCGACGACAGCAACTTCCAGGCGGATCTGGAACTGGGCGGCAGTTTGCAGGCGTTTCAGACCGAATATCAGGGCACCCAGGCCGGCGTTGTGGTGCGGGTCGATGCGTTGCTGGTGCGCGGCTATGACCAGCGCATCCTCGCCAGCCGCCGTTTTGAAGAGCGCCAGCCGTTGAGCGATGTTCAGGTGCCAGCGGTGGTCGCCGGGTTTGGCCAAGCCAGTGATCGCCTCACGGCCAAGGTTGTGGCCTGGGCCGTGGAGCAAGGCCAGAAACTCGCCCCGCAACCCCGCTGACACACCACAGCTCCTGTGGGAGCGAGCCTGCTCGCGAAAGCGGTGTATCAGTCACTTAAGCGTTGACTGACACTCCGACTTCGCGAGCAGGCTCGCTCCCACATGGGAATTTTGCTCAGCCGAAGAACCAGTAGCAGACCCCGATAGCGCCCACCACTCCGGCAAACTCCGCCAGCAACGCACACCCCACCGCGTGCCGTGCGCGTTGAATCCCCACCGCGCCGAAGTATACCGCCAGCACATAGAACGTGGTTTCGGTACTGCCCTGCACCGTCGCCGCGACCAGCGCCGGGAAGCTGTCGACGCCGGAAGTCTGCATGGTCTCGATGAGCATCGCCCGCGCGGCGCTGCCGGAGAACGGTTTGACCATCGCCGTCGGCAGCGCATCGACGAAGCGCGTGTCCCAGCCGGCCCATTCGACCAGATGGCGAATGCCGTCCAAGCCGAAATCCAGAGCACCAGAGGCGCGCAGCACGCCAACCGCACACAGCATCGCGACCAGATACGGCAAGAGGTTCTTCGCCACATCGAAGCCTTCTTTCGCGCCTTCGACGAACGCCTCGTACACCTTGACCTTGCGCAGCGCGCCGATCAGCAGAAACAGCATGATCAGGCCGAACAGCGTGAGATTGCCGAGGATCGACGACAATCCCGCCAGCGCTGTCGCGGAAAGCGTGCCGAGCAGCGCCATGAAGCCGCCAAGGATCAGCGCGCCGGGCAGCAGATAGGCGAGCACCACCGGGTCCCAGATGCGCAGGCGTTGCATGAAAGCTACGGAGAGAAAACCGACGATAGTCGAGCAACTGGTCGCCAGCAGAATCGGCAGGAACACCAGCGTCGGATCCGGCGCGCCTTGCTGGGCGCGGTACATGAAGATGGTCACGGGCAGCAGGGTCAACGACGAGGCATTGAGCACCAGAAACAGAATCTGCGCGTTGCTGGCGATGGTGGCGCTGGGGTTCAGCTCCTGCAGCGCTTTCATGGCTTTCAGGCCGATCGGCGTGGCGGCGTTGTCCAGGCCCAGACCGTTGGCGGCGAAATTCAGCGTGATCAGGCCAAGGGCAGGGTGGCCGGGCGGGACTTCCGGCATCAGCCGCAGAAACAGCGGGCCGAGGACCTTGGCCAGCCACTCGACGATCCCGGCCTTTTCGGCGATGCGCAGAAAGCCCAGCCACAGGGTGAGGGTGCCGAACAGCAGCACCATGACTTCGACCGACAGCTTGGCCATGGCGAAAATGCTTTCCACCATCGCCGCGAAGATCCCGGCGTTGCCGCCGATCAGCCACTGCGCCAGCGCCGACACGGATGCAACGATGAAGAAGCCAAGCCACAGGCCATTAAGCATCAGTCAAATCCCCCGAAGAATGCGGCGAATGATAGCGGGGTCGCCAGAAACGACAAACCCCGGATTGCTCCGGGGTTCGTTAGTGGGGCTTGCATCAATCACTGTGGGAGCGAGCCTGCTCGCGAAGAGGCCGGCCCATTCAACATCTCTGTTGTCTGGTGTACCGCTATCGCGAGCAGGCCCGCTCCCACAGGTTTTGCATCAGTTCTTGGAAATTTCGCCAGCCGGCAGTTTTTCCTTGCTGCGCCAATGCGGCAGGGAGTTCCAGTAGCGCTCGCCCTTGGCGTCGTCGTACATGCCTTCCCAGCGCGCGATGACCAGCACCGCCAGAGCATTACCGATCACGTTCAGTGCGGTACGGGCCATGTCCATGATGCGGTCGACACCGGCGATGAACGCCAGGCCTTCAAGCGGGATGCCGACGCTGCCCAGAGTCGCCAGCAGCACTACAAAGGACACGCCCGGTACGCCGGCGATGCCTTTGGAGGTGACCATCAGCGTCAACACCAGCAGCAGTTGCTGGCTGATCGACAGGTCAATGCCATACAGCTGGGCAATGAAGATCGCCGCGATCGACTGGTACAGGGTCGAGCCATCGAGGTTGAACGAGTAACCGGTCGGTACCACGAAGCTGCAGATGGCTTTCGGCGCGCCGTAGGCTTCCATCTTCTCGATCACGCGTGGCAGCACGGTTTCCGAGGAAGCGGTGGAGTAGGCCAGTACCAGCTCATCCTTGAAGATGCGCATCAGCTTGAGCACCGAGAAGCCGAACAGCTTGGCGATCAGGCCCAGCACGACGAAGGCGAAGAAGGCGATGGCGACGTAAACCAGGATCACCAGTTTCGCCAGCGGCAGCAGCGAGGCGAAGCCGAAGTTGGCCACGGTCACCGCGATCAGTGCGAACACGCCGATCGGGGCGTAGTTCATGATCATGTGGGTGACCTTGAACATGCTTTCCGAAACGCCCTGGAACATCTTCACCAGCGGCTCGCGCAGGTCCGACTGCAGGCTCGACAGGCCGAGACCGAACAGCACGGAGAAGAAGATGATCGGCAGCATTTCGCCGCGAGCCATGGCCGCGAAGATGTTCGACGGGATCAGGTTGAGGATGGTTTCGATGAATGCATGTTCATGCTGCACTTCGGCGGCGGTCGCCTGGTACTTGGAGATGTCCACCGTGCCCAGGGTGCTCATGTCGATGCCGGTGCCCGGATGGAACACGTTGGCCAGCACCAGACCGACAACGATGGCGATGGTGGTGACGATCTCGAAATAGATGATGGTCTTCAGGCCGATACGCCCGAGTTTCTTGGCGTCGCCGACGCCAGCGATGCCGACGATCAGCGAGGAAATGACGATCGGGATCACGATCATCTTGATCAGACGGATAAAGATATCGCCTGCCGGTTGCAGGACGTTGCTGATCCACCAGGCCTTTTCAGCGCTGAAGTGGTTGAGCAACGCACCAATTGCAATCCCCAGAATCAGACCGATGAGGATCTGCCAGGCGAGGCTGATTTTTGCCTTCTTCATTATCTTTACCCTTACTTGCGTTTGACTCAGGCACATGCAGGAACTGGAACGCTCATCAGCGGAAAAGTCTGTGCATCTGCCTCCGTATAAGGTGCCCCGAAGCGCGTGTTTACGGCTCTTCGGCAGGCGAAAAAAGGCGCAACTATTCCGATGCAAGGTGGCGCCGTCTAATGCCGTAAACGCCTACCCTATGCCTAATCGGCATGAGCTTTTTCATTTGAAACTGGCGTCCCAAGCGGTTCGATTGTGACATTTATGCCGGCATAAGTGCCGTGAACCGGCCGTTACAGCGTAGGCTGGTTAGATTTTGCACAGGAAAAACCGGCGGAAATTTCCGGAAAAAGTCTGAATCGCAAGACTAGAAGTCACACGGAACGAGCGCGATCTTTGTCGATATACGGTCGCCAGGAAACACCGCGAAATGTTTTCCTCGCAGTGTCGACGATTGAAAAAGGAATTTGGCTTGCTGGATCAATGTTTTAGCGGATTCAAAGCCCAGCGCAGATTCGTCAGA
Source organism: Pseudomonas glycinis (assembly GCF_054871425.1). Lineage (NCBI taxonomy): Bacteria > Pseudomonadati > Pseudomonadota > Gammaproteobacteria > Pseudomonadales > Pseudomonadaceae > Pseudomonas > Pseudomonas glycinis. The sequence continues at coordinate 730,019 of NZ_JBTYHF010000002.1, forward strand.
CCACCGGGTCGACGAACCTGCGGCGCAGCTTTTACCCTGACCCGGCCCTTGCGCAGGTACTCCCTGTACCCGTAGGTCACTCCGACCCCGTATCAGTCAGAACATCCCGGCCCCCTGGTCATGCACCGACCCTCATCGGGCGGCGCAATGGAAAGCAGCGGGGCGCTGCTTTCGTGTTCGAAACCTTTGCGCGTCCTGCGTCAGTACCACTTCGGATCTTTCTTCAGGGTTTCCATCAGCAGATCCTGCATGCCCTGATCAGGTTTGCCGAAGAAGCGATAAGTCGCGTGTCGCGTCGGCGACTTGTCCTGCGGCAGACCTTCCGGCACATCGACCAGCATGGCGTAGGCGTCATCCTTGTCGAAGCTGAAGGCCACGATCAAACGGTGATTCAGACACTTGTCCTGACTCTCGCAGAGCGGGCCGACCAGATACTGATCGCCATCTTCCGTAACGGCATGCATCTGTTGTTCGGAGGTGCCGGACAGGTTGATCACCCATTCCGGTACGCGCTCTTCCTTTTTGATCACGCCTTCCCAGGTTTCACGGTACTGCGCGTCGGAGGCGAGCAGTTCGTTGACCCGGGTTTGGCCGTCATTGGCCGCCATGGCCATGGCACTGCCGCCCAGAAGCAGGGCGGCGGCCAATGTCTTGAGACCGATCATCGTTAACCTCGGCCGCGACGGCCAAAGAAGAAAGAAGCGATGAACATCACCAGGAACACGACAAAGAGAATCTTGGCGATACCCGTGGCGGTGCCCGCGATACCACCGAAGCCCAGAACGGCGGCGATGATGGCAATGATCAAGAATGTAATTGCCCAGCTCAACATGGTGATTCTCCTTACTTCTCTATTTAGGGGTGTTTCCGGTTTCCGGCGCTACGCGCCTGAATGTGTTCAAAGGCTTAGAAAACCCAGCGCTCTTCCCGTGGCAATTGATCCAGCGGTTGCGCCTGGTCGACATCGATCATGTGCATCGAAGCGTTTTCAACCTGGCTGCTGCTCACGGCACTGAAGTGCGTTTGAGTGCTGTGCTGCATCGAAATCAGTGGCTCGGGTTTGCGGCTGTTTTCCCAGCTCATGTACTGCTGGCAAACGATCAGGGTGATCAGCAACGCCAGTACACCGAACAGACCTTGCTGGATCTGCAGTGGCGAAATACGTACTTGGGCGGCGATTGGGCGAGTCATCCTGTGTTCCTCACGCTTGTTCGGTTGGGGCAGTGCTGTTCTGCCCGGGCTGAGTGAGGTATTGCAGCCTGCATGCCAGTTTTTTCATCTGTGAAAAAACCAATGAAAACAAGGAGTTATACGTGATTGAGAAATTTCCTAAGACGCATCCTGCACGATGGCTCTTCTGCGGTCGTGCGCAATGCACGATTATTTCGTGGGAAATTTCGATGATATGGAATTGCTACCGGTACGCAGATGTCAGAAGAGGACGCAGGATCTGCCCTGCAAAACGCAGAATGTTTTAAAACTCAACGAAATCAATGAATTGGCCGTTATGGCAGTAGAGAGCTACCCTCCTATGGCTGGTATCGTTCAGAATCAACCATGCAACTTGCCCGATTTTTCCGGGACTAACCCAAGACTAATCACTATGGAGCGTAGGAAAAATGGAATCTGCCACTGAGCAACAAGGCCGCATTCTGCTGGTGGACGATGAATCCGCCATCCTGCGTACGTTTCGTTATTGCCTCGAAGACGAAGGCTATACGGTAGCCACCGCCAATAGCGCGGCCCAGGCCGATGCTTTGCTGCAACGTCAGGTCTTCGATCTGTGCTTCCTTGATTTGCGCCTCGGCGAGGACAACGGTCTCGACGTCCTCGCGCAGATGCGCATTCAGGCGCCGTGGATGCGCGTAGTGATCGTCACCGCCCATTCGGCGGTCGACACCGCGGTTGATGCCATCCAGGCTGGCGCCGCCGATTATCTGGTCAAGCCGTGCAGCCCTGATCAACTGCGCCTGGCCACCGCCAAGCAGCTGGAAGTGCGCCAGCTCTCCGCGCGCCTTGAAGCGCTGGAAGGCGAGATCCGCAAACCGAAAGACGGTCTCGATTCCCACAGCCCGGCGATGAAAGTCGTGCTGGAAACGGCCCGGCAGGTCGCAAGTACCGACGCCAACATTCTTATCCTTGGCGAGTCCGGCACGGGTAAAGGTGAACTGGCCCGTGCGATCCACGGCTGGAGCAAGCGCGAGAAGAAATCCTGCGTCACTATCAACTGCCCGTCGCTGACTGCCGAGCTGATGGAAAGCGAGCTGTTTGGCCATAGCCGTGGCGCGTTTACCGGCGCCAGCGAAAGCACGCTGGGTCGAGTCAACCAGGCGGACGGCGGCACGCTGTTTCTCGACGAGATCGGCGACTTTCCGCTGACTTTGCAACCCAAGTTGCTGCGCTTCATCCAGGACAAGGAATACGAGCGGGTAGGCGACCCGGTCACTCGCCGCGCCGATGTGCGCATCCTCGCTGCGACCAACCTCAACCTCGAAGACATGGTCCGCGACGGCCGTTTCCGCGAAGACCTGCTCTATCGTCTCAACGTCATCACCCTGCATCTGCCGCCGTTGCGCGAGCGCGCCGAAGACATCCTGACCCTTGCCGATCGCTTCCTCGCACGTTTCGTCAAAGAGTACGCGCGTCCGGCGCGCGGCTTCAGCGATGAGGCGCGCGAAGCGCTGCTCGGTTATCGCTGGCCGGGCAATATTCGCGAACTGCGCAACGTGGTCGAGCGGGCCAGTATCATCTGCCCGCAGGAACGCGTGGAAATCAGCCACCTGGGCATGGCCGAACAACCGGCCAACAACGCGCCACGGGTCGGCGCGGCACTGAGCCTGGACGAGCTGGAGAAAGCGCACATCGGCGCGGTGCTGGCCACCGCCGGCACCCTGGACCAAGCGGCGAAAACCCTCGGCATCGACGCCTCGACCCTGTATCGCAAACGCAAGCAGTACAACCTGTGAGCACTGCGCGATGAAACTGGCGATCAAGCTGCGCACGCGCCTGTTCCTGAGCATTTCTGCGTTGATCACCGTGGCCTTGCTCGGGCTCTTGCTCGGGCTGGTCAGCGTGATGCAGATGGCCGGGTCACAGGAAGCGCTGGTGCGCAGCAACTTCGTCACCCTGGATCTGGGCCTCAAGCTGCGCCAGACCCTCGGTGATCAATTGATCATCATGCTCGCCGAAAAACCCGATCCCGTTGCGTTCGAAGCGTCCAAGCAGCACTACTTCGAGTTGCTCGACCAAGGCATCGCCCAGCAGCAGGAGGGCGATGGCCAGCCTTACGGTTTCCGCCAGGCCAAGGCCGACTACCTGAACTTCCTCGCCTCATTCGACGTGACCGCCGAAGCGGCGAAGAACGCGAGCACCAGCGCGGATTTCCGCGAGCGCTTCAATATTCTCCGTAACGGTTTGATCGCTGAGCACAAACATGCGCTGGAAACCATCAACGCGGTCCAGCACGCTGCCCGTGAACGCGCGTTGCTGATTGCCGGGCTGCTTGGCCTGGTCGGACTGGCGGTGCTGATCATCGGTTTCGTCACCGCCCAGGGCATCGCCCGACGTTTCGGCGCACCGATCGAAGCGCTGGCCAAGGCTGCCGACAATATCGGCCAGGGCAACTATGACGTGACCCTGCCGATTTCCACGGCCATGGAAGTCAACCTGTTGTCGCGACGCTTCGGCCTGATGGCCGAGGCGCTGCGCGAACACCAGGCGATGAATGTCGACGAACTGTTGGCCGGTCAGCAGCGTTTGCAAGCGGTGCTCGACAGTATCGACGACGGTTTGTTGATGATTGATCGCCAGGGCCAGCTCGAACACCTCAACCCCGTGGCTCAGCGCCAGTTGGGCTGGGAAGACGACCGCCTCGGCCAAGGCCTGGGAACTGCACTCGGCCGTCCGGAGCTGGATGCGCAACTGCAATTGGTCCTGCGCGGCGGCACGCTGGAGCGTGCGCCGGAAGATCTGAGCATCGAAGTCGATGGCGAATCGCGCCTGCTGACCTACAGCCTGACGCCGGTCAGTCATACCCAGGGGCATATTCTCGGCGCGGTGATGGTGCTGCACGACGTCACCGAGCAACGCGCGTTCGAGCGCGTGCGCAGTGAGTTTGTCTTGCGCGCTTCCCACGAGCTGCGCACGCCGGTCACAGGCATGCACATGGCTTTCGGGCTGTTCCGCGAGCGGACGAAATTCCCGGCGGAATCGCGCGAAGCTGACCTGCTGGATACGGTCAACGAAGAAATGCAGCGCCTGATGCAGTTGATCAACGACTTGCTGAATTTCTCGCGCTACCAGAACGGCCTACAGAAACTCACTCTGGCGCCATGTTCCATTGAGGACCTGCTGGAGCAGGCGCAGCTGCGCTTTGCCGACGTGGCTGCGGCCAAAGGTGTTGCGCTGAACGTCGAGATTCAAGGCCCGCTGCCGAGGTTGCAGGCTGATCAGGCGCAACTTGATCGCGTCCTCGACAACTTGATCGACAACGCCTTACGCCACACCGCCCGCGACGGGCAGATCCGGCTGCAAGCGCGCCGGCATGGCGAGCGGGTCATCATCAGCGTCGAAGACAATGGCGAGGGCATTGCCTACGGCCAGCAGGGGCGGATCTTCGAACCGTTCGTGCAGGTCGGGCGCAAGAAGGGCGGCGCCGGCCTTGGCCTGGCGCTGTGCAAGGAAATCGTCCAGCTGCACGGCGGGCGCATGGGCGTTTATTCGCGGCCGGGGCAGGGCACTCAGTTCTACATGGCGCTGGCCGTCTAGGCTTCGTCGTCCATACGCCGCGCGGCAAGGCGCCTGCCGCGGGTGATCAGTTCGATGAATTGCACGGCGCTCAGTGCGTGAGCGAACAGCCAGCCCTGACCGAACTTGACCCCCTCACTGCTGAGCAGCGCTGCCTGGGATTCCAGCTCGATGCCTTCGGCAATCACTTTCAGATCCAGCGCCTGCGCCATGCGAATGATGTGCGGAGCGACGCCGCTGCTCGCTGCGTCATGGCCCAGCGCATCAATGAACGCCTTGTCGATCTTCAGGCAGTCCACCGGCAAGGTCTGCAGATAGGCGAGGCTGCAATAGCCGGTGCCGAAATCATCGATCAGCACCTGATGGCCGACGTCGCGCAAGGCTTGCAGGTTTTCCCGCGCCACCACCACATCAATCAGGCCCCGCTCGGTGACTTCGAAGGCTATCTGCCGCGCGGCGACACGGTGCAGCGCGAGCAGCCGCGCCATGACCTGGCCGATGCGCGGCACCATGACATCGCAGGCTGCGAGGTTCACCGAGATATACAGCTGCGGGTTGGCGCGCAGTAACTGCCCCAGTTGTTCGAGCAGACGCTGCAAGACGAAGTCGGTCATCTGCCGGATCTGTCCGGTGTTCTCCGCCATGGGAATGAACAGGTCGGGACTGGTCAGCGTGCCGTCCGGGCGCCGCCAGCGCAGCAGCGCTTCGGCACCGACGCAGTTGCGGCTGTCGAGATCGAAGATCGGCTGATACAGCACCTGCAACTCACCCCGGCGGATCGCCCCGTGCAGCTCGGCATCCAGCGACTGGCGCTGACGCACCAGTAGCAAGGTCAGAAAACCTACAACAGCCCCGGCGATCAGGCACACCGGCAACAGCCACCACCACACAGCCGGGACGTGCATGCCCGTGCGCGGCGTAATCAGCACCAATTGATATTCCGGGTTGTCGGTGGGCATGCGATAGATCAGCCGCGTTTGCGTGACTTGCAGCGCATCAGGGCTCCTCGGTGGCCAGGGTTCGGTCGGTGGCCAGGTCTGTGCGGTGCCGAGCACCGGAATCGCTCGAGTGCCGTGATCGAGTACCACCAGCAGGCTGCTGCCGGGCGACAGATCGACCATGTCGGTCAAATGTCCACGCGAGGTAGCGACACGAAAATTGCCGCGACCGAGCATCAGCGCCGCGCGGTTTTCATCGGGTTCGGTGGTGGTGTTCAGCCAATAGCTGTAGGTCGGGCCCTGAATGTCCGGCGCGCGCACCAACGACAGACCTTCTTGGCGCGGACGGTTGGAGCAGAACCGCGAAGCGTCCATATATGCGGCTTCGTAGACGAAGCGGTAGTTGAAGGTGACTTGCTGCAAGGTCGCGATCATTTCTTCGTCGCAGCCGCGCAAGGGCTGGGCTTCAAGGTCGTCGAGACTTTCGCGCAACTGGCCGAACAATTGTTCGAGGCGCGCGAGGAAACGTTCGCCCTGGGCGTTCATTTCCTGGCTCTCGCGCATTTCCATCTGGCGCATCGCCACGAACATACCGCCGGCGATCAACAGGCTGGCGCTGAGGACAGCCGCGATCATCGCCAAAAAAACAGGGCGATAAAACCAGCTACGCAGCGTCTCTCGGGTCGCAGCCATCAGGGATTTTCCGAAGAATTACCATGAGTTATAGCTGCTGATTGCGATTTCGCCCTGACCGTCGGGCGGGCGTCATTATTTTGTCTGATTGAGAACCAGAAGAAGTGCCGCGGTTTGTGCATCCGGCGTGCCGTCGAAGCGGGCAGGGCGGTAATGCATCTGGAACGCGGCGAGGACATGCCGCGTGGCGACGTCCAGCTCGCCGGTCTGCGGTGTGTCGTAACCCAGACGCGCGAGTTGGGCCTGGAACCAGCCGATCTCCGGCAACGGGTTGCTGCTGAACACCGCCTGCTGACGCGCCACTGCTTGCTCGTTCGGCCACAGGCCAAGGCCTTCGGCGGCGAGACGTTTCCAGGGGAACAGTGGCCCCGGATCAAGCTTGCGCAACGGCGCGATGTCGCTGTGACCGATGATGTGCCGCGGGCTGATGCCGTTGCGTTTGCTGATGTCCTTGAGCAGGGTGATCAACGACTGGATCTGCGCTTCGCTGTACGGATACCACAGGCGCCCGGTCGGTGTGTCCTTGTAGCCGGGATTGACGATTTCGATGCCGATGGAACTGGAGTTCAGCCAAGTACGGCCCTGCCACTGACTTTCGCCGGCGTGCCAGGCGCGCTGGTTCTCGTCCATCAGCTTGTACACGGTGGCGCTCTTGTCATCGCCGATCAGGTAATGGCTACTGACGTCGCCATGGGTCAGCAATTGCAGCGAACGCTCCAGAGACGCGGAGGTGTAATGCACCACAACGAACTGGATGCGGCTGTCGTAATTGGCCGAAGGGTGGCTGGTGTCATAGCGCGGACCGCTGGCGCAACCAGCGAGGACGAGCAGCGAGGCAACAAGGGCAAAGAATTTCATGGCAGAGGACGATACGCTGAAAACGATAATGCAACAGTGTAACGTACGGATTTGCTCAGAGTCCGCCAGCGGGCGGATTTAAACAAAATGGAACAATTGCCTTAGCCGAGCTCGACTCGGTTGCGCCCGGCGTTTTTTGCTCGGTACAGCGCCTGATCGGCTCTTTTCAGCACCAGATCGCTGTGTTCTCCCGCCCGGAATGACGCGAGTCCCATGGAAATGGTGATAGTCACTCGCTCGCCCTTGAAATGAAACGGGCAGGCTTCGATCGCCGCGCGCAGGGTTTCCAGCAGTTTCGCGCCCACCGCTGGTGGCGTCGCGGGCAGCAACAGCACGAACTCCTCACCGCCGAAACGGGCGATGAAATCCGAGCCGCGCAGGCGTTTGCGCAATACCGTGGCGATGATCTTCAGCACTTTGTCGCCGGCCAGATGGCCATAGCTGTCGTTGATCCGCTTGAAGTGATCGAGGTCGAGCATGGCCAGGCTGAGGGTGTTGCCGTGCTGCTGCCATTGCTGGATTTCATGCTCAAGGCGTTCGCTCCACGCCGCACGGTTGGGCAGGCCGGTCAACGGATCGATCAGGGCTTTCTGCCGCTGCTCTTCAAGGTGTTCACGGAAGCCCATGGCTTCCTGCTCCATATGCGCCACGCGCTCCGACAGGCTCTTCAACCTGGCGGCGACTTCCTGTTCGCGGGCGTCGCGCTGCTTCTGGTGCTGGTCCATCGTTCCCAGCAGGCCTTCCAAGTGATTCTCCAGCACATGCTTGAGGTCATCGAGGTCGGCTGCTTGCTGGACGCTGCTCTGCAAGCCGTCGACCTGCTCGCGAATCTGCGTGTCCATGGCCCGCGCCGCCGAGCTGTTGTCGGCATGCCCTTCGCTGGCCGCTTGCAGGTTGCTCTGAAACGCTTCAAGGCGTTCGTTGAGCTGTTGCAGATAGGCTTCGAATTCGTGCTGACCGCTATCGGTAATCGCCAGCATCAAAGTCGCGAGATCGTCGAGGATCGGCAACAGTTCGTACCAGTTCAGCCCGTGTTTGAGCCGTTCGCGCATGGCTTCGGCTTGCGGCCGGTGGCGCTCGGGCAGGGTCAGGTCGTCGAGCAGGCCGATCAGCGTGTCTTCGATATGTCTGGCCACGGAGCTGTAGGACGGCTCCGGGGAATCCGGCAGAGCGAAGAGGATGTCGTGCTCCGACTGCTCCGGGTCGATGGCGGCCAAGGCCTGAGCGATCGGCTCGGGCAAGGGCAGGCTATCGAGAATCAGCGGGAAAGGATCGCCGGGGTGGCTCAGTTCGTCGGGGTTGAACGCCTCGGTTGCTGGCGCAGCGACGGTCATCTCGGTGTCAGGGGCTGGTTCAACCTGCACTGGCTCGGCTTCAACGACGACCACAGGCGCAGCGAACGCAATGACTTGCGGCTCATCAGGCGGTGTCTGGGCGGGCGTTTCGATGACGGTCTCGGGCGCTGCGATCGTTGGCTCAGCTTGGGCCACCGGTGCCGATTGCACAGGCTCCGGTTCAGATTGTCGGGCTTCGACCGGTTGCGGCACTGGTGTGGCTGGTATGTCGGCCGCCGGTGCAGCAGCTTCCTCACCGTCACGGCTGCCAAACAAACGCTGCAACAGCCCCGGCCGGCCAGGCTCGGCAGGCGTTTCCAACTGACTCAAGGCCTTGCCCTGCAAGCCACTGAGTTCGCTCAGCAGCAGCGGCATTTCCCGTGCCTGACCGACGCGGCTGTCCAGTTGCTTGGCGAATTTCTTCAGCGGTTGCGCGACTTCGCGCGGCAGTGGCAGGGCCTGCAACTGGGTGACCAGCGCGGTCAGCGCGGTGCTGACCTGATCAATGCGCGTTTCACGGCGCTGCTCGGAGTCGAGCACGGCTTTTTCCAGACGCGGCAGCAGGGCGGCGAGGCCGGCGTCCATGTCATCGGTACGCACGACTTCGCGCATTTCTTTCATGCACTGATCGACGACCTTGTCGGTGCCCTCGGCCGCCAGCGTGCTGCGCACCAGACCGCGCCGCAGCAGGTCGAGTCGCGCGGCCCAGCGGCGCTCGAGCTTGTCCTGCTGTTCGATGCTCTTGAGGTACTTCTCTTTCCAGCGCTGGGCGTCATCGCTCATTCACAGGTTCCGCGAGGGGCAGGGCTCAACGCGGGCAATGCGTCGGCCGTGAGCGAACCCGGCAGACGAATTTCCACCGCGACCGGCAGGTGATCGGAAATGGGCTGGGCCAGCACCTCGACCTTTTCCAGGGTCAGGGTCGGGCTGAGCAGAATATGATCAAGGCAACGCTGTGGGCGCCAGCTGGGGAAGGTCGCTTCCACCTGCGGGGCCAGCAGGCCGAGATCGCGTAACGGCGAGTGTTCGAGCAGGTCGCTGGCATGGGTATTCATGTCGCCCATCAGCACCTGATGCTTGTACCCGCTGATCAAATCACGAATGTAGGCCAGTTGCAGGCTGCGCGTCCGCGCGCCGAGGGCCAAATGCATCATCACCACCACCAGTGCCTCCGGACCTTCGCCGAAGCGCAGCAGGATCGCGCCGCGACCTTTCGGGCCGGGCAGCGGGTGATCCTCGATCGCCCACGGCTTCAGGCGACTGAGCACGCCATTGCTGTGCTGGGCCAGTCGACCGAGGTTGCGATTGAGTTGTTGATACCAGTAGGGAAAGGCGCCGAGGTGGGCCAGGTGTTCGACCTGATTGACGTAGCCCGAGCGCAGGCTGCCGCCATCGGCTTCCTGCAGCGCGACCAGATCGAAGTCGCCGAGCAGGTCGCCGATCTTCTGCAGATTGCCGGAACGCCCGGTGTGGGGCAGCAGATGCTGCCAGCTGCGGGTCAGGTAATGCCGATAGCGCTCGGTGCTGATGCCGACCTGAATGTTGAAGCTGAGCAAGCGCAGACGCTGGTCTGCGGGCAGGCCCGTAGACGCCAGATGATGCTCGTTGACCTGCGGATCATGCAGGCCAACGATGCGTTCGGACTTCCAGCGGTGCATGACGAATGCCGCGCTTAGTTGGCAGCAGCCTTGTTCGCCGCTCGCTCTTTGGCGACCAGATCGTCAGCCAGCTTCAATGCTTGCTCGGCACCACCGGCAGAGCCGATGTCGAAGCGGTATTTACCATTGACGATCATGGTTGGCACGCCAGTGATTTCGTACTTCTTCGCCAGCTCACGGGCCTTGACGATCTGGCCTTTGATAGCGAACGAGTCGAAAGTGGCGAGGAACTTGTCCTTGTCCACGCCTTGAGTGGCGAGGAAGTCAGCCATGTCGTTCTTGTCGGTGAGCTTCTTGTGTTCTTTCTGGATCGCGTTGAACACGGCGTTGTGCACCTGATGCTCGACACCCATGGCTTCCAGAGTCAGGAACATCTGGCCGTGAGCATCCCATGGGCCGCCGAACATGGCGGGAATGCGCACGAAGTTGACGTCGGACGGCAGTTTTTCAACCCATGGATTGATCACTGGCTCAAAAGCGTAGCAATGCGGGCAGCCGTACCAGAACAGCTCGACCACTTCGATCTTGCCAGGCTTTGCCACCGGCACCGGGTTGGCCAGTTCGACGTAAGGGGCGGCAGGGGCTTCAGCGGCCTGGGCGGTGACGCCGAACAGGCTGGCAGCGACGAGGGCGGCGCTGATGATCAGATTACGCATGCTTTACTCCTGAACAATTTGGGTCGCCTCGCTCGACCTGTTGCGACACAGATCCTGGCGGGCATGAGTGCTGTAGTGTAACGGCAGCGGCCACAAAAAAGGGCGGCCAAAGCCACCCTTTTTATACTTGCTGCGAAGGATTAATCGAGCGTTAACGTGACCGGCGCTGCGCGCCTCGCTCAGCCCTCGATTCAGGGCCTCAGTGCAGGCCCTGGATGTAGCTGGAAACCGCAGCGATGTCTTCGTCGCTCAGCTTGCGTGCGATGGTGCGCATGGTCATCGCGTCGCCGTCGTTGGCGCGACCGCCTTCTTCCTTGCGGAAATCGGTCAGTTGCTTGGCGATGTATTGCGCATGCTGGCCACCCAAGTGTGGGAAGCCTGCGGCGGCATTGCCGGAGCCGTTCGGCGAGTGGCAGCCGGTGCAGGCTGGCAGACCTTTTTCCAGGTTGCCGCCACGGAACAGCGCTTCACCGCGAGCGACGATCTTCGGATCGGCGGCGCCGACGCTGCCTTTCTGGCTGGCGAAGTACGCAGCGATGTCGGCCAGATCCTGGTCATTCAGGTTGGTCAGCAGCCCGGTCATTTCCAGCACCACGCGCTTGCCCGACTTGATGTCGTGCAATTGCTTGTCGAGGTAGCGTTCACCTTGACCTGCCAGTTTCGGAAAGTTTGGCGCCATGCTGTTGCCGTCCGGGCCATGGCAGGCTCCGCACACGGCAGCTTTGGCCTGGCCTGCTGCGGCATCGCCGGCAGCATGGGCGACACCTGAAATTCCCACGGTCAACAGCAGACTCACGATCAATTTGTTCATCAGCTAATCCAACTACGGCTAAGGGTTAAGTTATGGACCGGGCTTACTCTCGCTCATCCACAGGATGATGGCCTGGTAATCCTCGGCACTGCAGTCCATGCACAAACCACGCGGCGGCATCGCCTTGAAACCCTGGGTCACGTGTTGCACCAGCGTCCCCATACCTTTCGCCAACCTCGGCGTCCAAGCTTCCTGATCGCCTCTTGCGGGCGCCATGGGTAGTTGGCCGGAATGACAGGCACCACAAACACGGTTGTACACAGCTTCCGGTTCCTGTGTAGCCTGTGCGCTGTAAAGCGGCATCAAGACTCCGGCAGCCAGCAGCCATTTCGTCATAAAACGACCTTTTCAGGGTTGAGAGCGTTCTGCGTTCTAATGCGCAATCAAAGTCTGTCGCTCTCGTGAACTTCATCCTTCGCTGGGACAAAGCACACACAAAATCTGCGGCATTATATACTGGCGTCACTGAAACGGAAGCGACACCGCGTTCCGCGCCCAATCCCGGCGCCGCCCACATCGGAAATCCCATGCAACTCAAGAATCCCATCCTCGGCCTGTGCCAACAGTCCACGTTCATGCTCAGTGCCGCCAAAGTCGATCAATGCCCAGACGACGAAGGCTTCGAAGTGGCGTTTGCCGGTCGTTCCAACGCTGGCAAATCCAGCGCGCTGAACACCCTGACTCACGCCAGCCTGGCGCGCACCTCGAAAACTCCGGGTCGCACACAGCTGTTGAACTTCTTCAAGCTAGACGATGATCGCCGTCTGGTCGACCTGCCGGGGTACGGTTATGCAAAAGTACCGATCCCGCTCAAGCAACACTGGCAGCGCCACCTCGAGGCTTACCTCGGTGGTCGGGAGAGTTTGAAAGGTCTGATCCTGATGATGGACATCCGCCATCCGATGACCGACTTCGACCTGCTGATGCTCGACTGGGCCGTCGCCGCCGGCATGCCGATGCACATCCTGCTGACCAAAGCCGACAAACTCACCTACGGCGCAGCCAAGAACACCCTGCTGAAAGTACAGTCGGAAATCCGCAAAGGCTGGGGCGACTCGATCACCATCCAGTTGTTCTCCGCACCAAAACGCATGGGCCTGGAAGAGGCCTACACTGTACTGGCCGACTGGATGGAACTGGCAGACAAAGGCGCCGAGGCGGCAGCCGAGTAAGACAATTTCAAAACTGACTGTGGTGCTGTCAGGCAAGGCGAAAGCACCGCTAAAAAGCGGAGTTTAGGGTACCTAAATGAGCATTTTTAGCGGTGCTTTTAACGCAGCATGACGGCATCACAGCCAGTTTTGGGGCAAAAAAAGCCCCGGACTTCATTGGGGAGGGAGAAGTTCCGGGGTTCAAGGTCCGAACCGCTAGGGCGGGGTTCAGATATCTGCCAACACTTAACACAACATAGGAGCATCGAAGGGCTTCACCAGCCATTCAGTACCTCTGAGTGTTCGATCGACAGATTAGTTCAGATTTTTTTCAAAAAGCTTTGGAATAGCCTCAAGCATTTATCGGTCTAAGCCCGGTTCCCGGGGCTTGCCGCGACGGCGCGTCGCGGCAACTTTGCCAATATTCAGTGCGCCTCATCCCAGTTGTTGCCCACGCCAACTTCCACCAGCAGCGGCACATCCAGTTTCGCCGCTTCGCTCATGTGCGTACGAATCTCGGCGCTGACCTGCTCGACCAGATCCTCGCGAACCTCCAGCACCAGTTCGTCGTGTACTTGCAGGATGACCCGCGCGTCCAGACCCGACGTGGTCAGCCAGTTATCCACAGCCACCATGGCTTTCTTGATGATGTCCGCTGCCGTGCCCTGCATCGGCGCGTTGATCGCCGTGCGTTCAGCGGCGGCGCGTTCCTGCGGCTTGTTCGAGTTGATCTCCGGTAGGTACAGGCGACGGCCGAAGAAAGTTTCGACGTAACCCTGATCCGCCGCCTGCGCGCGGGTGCGCTCCATGTATTCGCGCACGCCTGGATAACGAGCGAAGTAAGTGTCGATGTAAGCCTTGGCGGTCTTGGTGTCGACGCCGATGTCCTTGCCGAGCTTCTGCGCGCCCATGCCGTAGATCAGACCGAAGTTGATCGCCTTGGCGCTGCGGCGCTGGTCTGAGGTCACTTGATCAAGCTCGACCTTGAATACTTCGGCAGCGGTTGCAGTGTGCACGTCGAGATTGTTGCGGAAGGCGTTCATCAGGCCTTCGTCACGGGACAGGTGGGCCATGATCCGCAGTTCGATCTGCGAATAGTCCGCCGCCAGCAGTTTGTAGCCTTTGGGTGCGACGAACGCCTGACGAATGCGTCGGCCTTCGGCGGTGCGCACCGGAATGTTCTGCAGGTTCGGGTCACTGGAGGACAGGCGCCCGGTCGAAGCCACAGCCTGGTGATACGAGGTGTGGATGCGCCCGGTGCGCGGGTTGATCTGCTCCGGCAGGCGATCGGTGTAGGTGCTTTTCAGCTTGCTCATCGAGCGGTGCTCCATCAGCACCTTCGGCAAGCGGTGATCGTCTTCGGCGAGTTTCGCCAACACTTCTTCAGCGGTGGACGGCTGGCCTTTGGCGGTTTTCTTCAGCACCGGCAGGCCGAGCTTTTCATAAAGAATCACGCCCAGCTGCTTCGGCGAGCCGAGGTTGAATTCTTCCCCGGCGATTTCGAAGGCTTCACGCTCCAGCGCGACCATTTTGTTGCCCAGCTCGATGCTCTGAATGCCCAGCAACTCGGCATCGACGAACGCACCCTGGCGTTCGATGCGCGCCAGCACTGGCACCAGCGGGATCTCAATGTCGGTCAGCACGCTGGCCAGGCTCGGAATCGCGCTGAGCTTGTCGAACAGGGTCTGGTGCAGGCGCAGGGTGATGTCGGCGTCTTCGGCGGCGTACGGCCCGGCCTGTTCCAGGGCGATCTGGTCGAAGGTCAGTTGCTTGGCACCTTTGCCGGCGATGTCCTGGAAGCTCACCGTGGTGTGGTCAAGGTACTTCTGCGCGAGGCTGTCCATGTCGTGACGGGTCGCGGTGGAATTGAGTACGTAGGACTCGAGCATGGTGTCGAAGGCGATGCCGCGCACGCTGATGCCTTCACTCTGATCGCCGCCAATGGCGCAGTTGGCCAGAATGTTCATGTCGAACTTGGCGTGCTGGCCGACCTTGAGTTTGTTCGGGTCTTCCAGAATAGGCTTGAGTGCGCGCAGCACGGTGTCGCGATCCAGCTGCTCCGGCACGCCGATGTAGGAGTGGGTCAGCGGGATGTACGCGGCTTCGTTGGCCTGTACGGCGAACGACAGGCCAACCAGTTGCGCCTGCTGCGCGTCGATGCCGGTGGTCTCGGTGTCGAAGGCGATCAGTTTGGCGTTGCGCAGTTTTTCCAGCCAGACGTCGAAGCGGACCTGATCGAGGATGGTTTCGTATGCGGCCTCGACAGGAGCAACAGGTGCCTCGGCTTGCGGGGCGCTGAACAGATCGCCCGCCGGCGCAGGTTCGGCCGCCGCGCTCAGTTCCAGACGCTTGGCATCGCGATCCAGATCATTGAGCCAGCTCTTGAATTCCAGCAGGGTGTACAGCTCGTAGAGTTTGGCCGGATCCTCCTGGCCCATCTGCAGATCATCGAGACCGATATCCAGCGGCACATCGACCTTGATGGTCGCCAGTTGATAGGACAGGAAAGCCATCTCCCGGTGTTCTTCGAGCTTGGCCGGCAAGGTTTTTGCGCCACGGATCGGCAGGGTCGGCACGATGTCGAGGTTGGCGTACAGCTCGGTCAGACCGCCGTTGACGCCGACCAGCAGCCCGGACGCCGTCTTCGGGCCGATGCCCGGCACGCCCGGAATGTTGTCGGAGGAATCGCCCATCAGCGCCAGGTAATCGATGATCTGCTCCGGTGCGACGCCAAATTTCTCCTTAACGCCTTCCACATCCATCGAGCTACCGGACATGGTGTTGACCAAGGTAATGTGGCCGTCGACCAGTTGCGCCATGTCCTTGTCGCCGGTGGAGATGATCACCGGGCGATCGGCCGCCGCGCTGCTGCGGGCCAGGGTGCCGATCACATCGTCGGCCTCGACGCCGTCCACGCACAGCAGCGGGAAGCCGAGGGCGATCACGCTCTGGTGCAGCGGCTCGATCTGCACGCGCATGTCATCGGGCATGCTCGGCCGGTTGGCCTTGTATTCGGCGTACATCTCATCGCGAAATGTCCCGCCCTTGGCGTCGAACACTACGGCGAAGGGGCTGTCCGGGTACTGCTTGCGCAGACTCTTGAGCATGTTCAGCACGCCTTTGACCGCACCGGTCGGCAGGCCTTTGGACGTGGTCAGTGGCGGCAGTGCATGAAAGGCGCGGTACAGGTAAGACGAACCGTCCACCAGGACGAGGGGGGCTTGGCTCATGAGCAGGATCAACCTTTTCGGCGGGTCCGGGGCTAGAATAGCGGGACCGTTGACGACAAAGGGACAAGGTTATCATGCGTACGTTAAATCGCTTGCTGCTGGTCGGGTTGATCGCTGTCTCACCACTGGCCGCGATGGCGGCGGATGATGCGCCGGGCGGCGACCCCGAGGTCACCATTCACACGGAGGGGGACAAAACCATTCAGGAGTACAGCCGGAATGGCTTCGTCTATGCGATCAAGGTCACGCCCAAGAAGGGCAAACCGTATTTCCTGGTGCGCGCCGATGGTTCGGACGCCAATTACATCAGATCCGACCAGCCGGATATGCTGATTCCGTCGTGGGAAATCTTTACCTGGAAGTAAGCTTCCCGATTTTTAATCGGCGTCGCCTGACTGCGGCGCCAAAACTGAGCAGTTTTCAATGTCTGTGTTCACTCCCCTGGCTCGGCCCGAGCTGGAAACCTTTCTCGCCCCTTACGGGCTCGGCCGCCTGCTTGATTTCCAGGGGATCGCCGCCGGCAGCGAAAACACCAATTTCTTCATCAGTCTGGAGCAGGGCGAGTTTGTCCTGACCCTGGTCGAGCGCGGCCCGGTGCAGGAGATGCCGTTCTTCATCGACCTGCTCGACGTGCTGCACGAAGCCGAACTGCCGGTGCCTTACGCCCTGCGCACCACCGACGGCTTGGCCCTGCGTGAGCTCAAAGGCAAACCGGCGCTGCTGCAACCGCGCCTGTCCGGCAAGCACATCAAAGTCGCTAACGCCCAGCACTGCGCCCAGGTCGGCGAGTTGCAGGCGCATCTGCACCTGGCGACCCAAGGCGAGCGCATGATCAAGCGCAAGACCGATCGTGGTCTGGACTGGATGCTGGAGGAGGGCACTGAATTTCTCTCGCACCTGAGCGATGAGCCGCGTGCCTTGCTGCAAAAGGCGCTGGATGAGATCACCGAGCGCAAAGACAAGATCCTTGCACTGCCTCGGGCGAACATTCACGCCGACCTGTTCCGCGACAACGCCATGTTCGAAGGCACCCACCTGACCGGGCTGATCGACTTCTACAACGCCTGCTCGGGGCCGATGCTGTACGACGTGGCAATTGCCTTGAATGACTGGTGTTCTGACGAGGAGGGCGTGATCGATGGCCCGCGTGCGCGTGCGTTTCTCGGTGCCTATGCGGCGCTGCGGCCGTTCACGGCGGCGGAGGCTGAGCTCTGGCCAACGATGTTGCGTGTGGCCTGTGTGCGGTTCTGGCTGTCACGCTTGATCGCCGCCGAGCAGTTCGCCGGGCAGGATGTGTTGATTCACGATCCGCAGGAATTCGAGCAGCGCCTGGCGCAGCGGCAGAAGGTGAGCACACCGTTGCCTTTCGCCCTCTGAGTAGATTCGCCAAGCAAACATGAACCTGTGGAAGCGAGCCTGCTCGCGAAGGCGGCGGCCCGTTCAGCATTTTTGCTGACTGACCCACCGCTTTCGCGAGCAGGCTCGCTCCCACAGGGTTTGTGTTGTTACAGCGACTCCAGGCACCCGGCCAGATCATTGCCGAGTTTTTCCAGCACCTGCTCATAGCCCTGAGCCGTCGCCGGGGTGTACCCGCCCAACGCATCCAGCTCGGCCAGTTTCACTGGCAAACCGGCCACCAGCGTTTCCGCCAGGCGCGGACGCAATGGCGGTTCGCTGAACACACAGGTCTTGCCTACTTCCTGCAAGCGCTTGCGCATCGCCGCCACATGCTGGGCACCGGGCTGCACTTCAGCAGCGACGGCGAACACTCCGGCGTGCTTCAGGCCGTAAGCGTCTTCGAAATAATCAAAGGCCTCGTGAAAGACGAAGTACGGCTTGCCTTCGACATTGGCCAGGCGCTTCTTCAAACGCTGATCGAGCGCATCCAGACGTTCATCAAAGGCTTTGGCATTGCTCTGATAACGCTGGGCATTGGCCGGGTCGGCGGC
Source organism: Pseudomonas glycinis (assembly GCF_054871425.1). Classification (NCBI taxonomy): domain Bacteria; kingdom Pseudomonadati; phylum Pseudomonadota; class Gammaproteobacteria; order Pseudomonadales; family Pseudomonadaceae; genus Pseudomonas; species Pseudomonas glycinis. The sequence continues at coordinate 748,043 of NZ_JBTYHF010000002.1, forward strand.
GCTGAGGTCGGCGGCCATTTTGTCGGCGATCACCCGCGCATTGACCGGTGACAGCCACAAATGTGCATCCAGCGAGCCGGGGCGATGATCGTGATCATGCTCGTCGGCTTCTTCGGCATGGGAATGGTTGTCCGCGCCAAAATGCCTCAGCTTCAGGCCTGGCAGATCCTGCACCGCGACGCTCGGCAGGCTGCGACCGCCGAGTACCCGCGGCAGGAAACCTTCTATGTCCGGGCCGATCCAGTAGAGCAGATCGACCGACTGCACCTTCCGTACGTCGGACGGGCGCAGGGCGTAATTGTGCGGCGAGGCACCCGGTGGCAGCAGCACCTCGGGAATCGCCACGCCGTCCTGCACGGCAGCGGCAATCAACTGCAACGGTTTGATGCTGGTGAGCACTTTGACCTCGGCCTGAGCCGTACCGATCAGCAGAAAACTGGCAACAAAAGCCACAAAAACAGAAAAAAGTCGGGACACGATGACCACTCAAGGAAGCGAGAACGGGTAACATAATAACGTCTCCAGCAAATCTCGTCGCCGCTCATGCCTATTACCCCGATTGCCAGCCGTCCCCACGACCACTCCCATTGCGTGCACAGCGCTTTGTCCGAGGCCGATACCTTGTGCGCGCAGAAAGGTTTGCGTCTGACTGCCCTGCGCCGCCGCGTGCTGGAACTGGTCTGGCAAAGCCACAAGCCACTGGGTGCCTATGACATCCTCGCGGTGCTCAGCGAGCAGGACGGCCGCCGCGCCGCGCCGCCTACGGTGTACCGCGCACTGGATTTCCTGCTGGAAAACGGCCTGGTCCATCGCATCTCGTCGCTCAACGCCTTCGTTGGCTGCGTGCATCCTGAACACGCGCATCAGGGCCAGTTCCTGATCTGCCGCGAGTGCCACGCCGCGATCGAACTTGAACAAAAAGTAATCAGCGACGCGATCATCAGCAGCGCCAGAGACGTCGGTTTCATCGTCGAAGCGCAGACGGTCGAAGTGGTTGGTCTGTGCGCCGGTTGCCAGGGGGCCTGATGAGCAACGCGCTGATCCGTCTGGAGCAGGTCGCCGTCACGTTTGCCGGGCAGACCGTGCTGGACAACATCGAGCTGAGCGTCGAGCCGGGGCAGATCGTCACCCTGATCGGCCCCAACGGCGCCGGCAAGACCACGCTGGTACGCGCCGTGCTCGGGCTGTTGAAGCCGAACAGTGGCAGCGTCTGGCGCAAACCGAAACTGCGCGTCGGCTACATGCCGCAGAAACTGCATGTCGACCCGACCCTGCCGCTGTCAGTGCTGCGCTTCCTGCGCCTGGTGCCCGGCGTCGATCGTTCGCGTGCCCTGGCCGCGTTGAAGGAAGTCGGTGCCGAACATGTGATCGACAGCCCGGTGCAGAGCGTTTCCGGCGGCGAAATGCAGCGCGTGCTGCTGGCTCGGGCACTGCTGCGTGAGCCAGAGCTGCTGGTGCTCGATGAGCCGGTGCAGGGCGTCGACGTGGCCGGGCAGGCCGAGTTGTACAGCCTGATTACCCGGCTGCGCGACCGCCACGGTTGCGGCGTGCTGATGGTGTCCCACGATTTGCATCTGGTGATGAGCACCACCGATCAGGTGGTCTGCCTGAACCGCCACGTCTGCTGCTCCGGGCACCCCGAGCAGGTCAGCGGCGATCCGGCATTCGTCGAACTGTTCGGCAAGAACGCGCCGAGTCTGGCGATCTATCACCACCATCACGACCACGCCCACGACCTGCACGGTTCGGTGGTCAAAGGCCCGCTCGGCGGGCAACCTCATGTTCATGGAGACGGCTGCAAGCATGGCTGATTTTCTTTTGTATGCCCTGCTTGCAGGTCTGGCCCTGGCGCTGGTGGCCGGACCGCTCGGCTCGTTTGTGGTGTGGCGGCGCATGGCCTATTTCGGCGATACGCTGTCCCACGCTGCGTTGCTTGGCGTGGCGCTGGGCTTTCTGCTGGACGTCAGCCCGACGGTGGCGGTGACGGTCGGTTGCCTGCTGCTGGCGGTGCTCTTGGTGACGCTGCAACAGCGCCAGCCGCTGGCGTCCGACACGCTGTTGGGAATTCTTGCGCCAAGCACGCTCTCTCTCGGCCTGGTGGTACTAAGCTTCATGCATGAAGTGCGGATCGACCTGATGGCCTATCTGTTCGGCGACTTGCTGGCAATCAGTCCGAGCGACCTGGCGTGGATTCTCGGCGGCACTGCGGCGGTGCTGGTGTTGCTGGTGACGCTGTGGCGGCCGCTGCTGGCGGTCACCGTGCACGAAGAACTGGCGCGGGTCGAAGGCTTGCCGGTGGCGGGTTTGCGCTTGGCGCTGATGCTGTTGATCGCGGTGGTGATCGCCGTGGCGATGAAAATCGTCGGGGTGCTGCTGATCACTTCGCTGCTGATCATCCCTGCGGCTGCGGCACAGCGTCACGCCCGTTCGCCGGAGCAGATGGCCTTGGGCGCGAGCCTGCTGGGCATGCTCGCAGTGTGCGGCGGGCTGGCGTTGTCGTGGTTCAAGGACACCCCGGCGGGGCCGTCTATCGTGGTGACGGCAGCCGCGCTGTTTCTGTTGAGTTTTGTTCTGCCCCGTCGTGGGGTGTAGACTTGGCCGCTTTTTGCGCAATTAGAGAGTCGCAGGAATGAAGCCGTTCGCCTCCCGTTATCTGCTCCTTGTCGCATTTTCAGTGCTGCTGGGCGCCTGCCAAAGCACGCCGCCGGTGGCTGAAGTCCCGGATGCGCGGGCTACGGCCATCGCACAGCTGGAGCAAAGCCTGGCCAGCAGCGAACTGGCCACCGCCGAAGACCAGTTGGCCGCGTTGCAGGCCGCAACCCCCAATGATCAATCCCTTGAGCAGTACCAGCGGCAGCTGGCCGAGGCGTATTTGCGCCGCAGCCAGATCGTCCTGCAGAAAGGCGATGTCAACGCTGCCGCCACCGCGCTCAGCCGCGCCCGTGCTCTGATGCCCAAGGCGCCGGCGCTGACCGGCGGCGTCAACGGCGCGATCACCGAAGCGCGCAAGGCCGAGCTGGAAAAGGCTGAGGCCGCGCTGCTGGCTGCCGAAGCCAGGCCGAAAGCCAAGGTCATCGACCCGACCGCCGAGAGCACCACCGTTGCGTTGAACATCGGCGATATTCACAAGCTGCAACGACAACTCGATGCGATCGCCGCCGATGTGGTGAATTACGAATGCGCCGTCAGCATTCAGGCGCCGCGCACCGCGGATTACCCGTGGCTGGCGACGTTGCTGAGCAAGCGAGTCAAGAAGCTCGATCCTGATTTTGATCTGCAGATCGAGAAGCAGATCTTGCGCACAGTGCCGGCGCAGATGGTTTTAAGCCCGCGTAAACCATAAAAAGCTTCGTCGGAACGCCGCCCGGAGCAGGCTCGCTCCCACAGGTGCAACAGCGTACCTGTGGGAGCGAGCCTGCTCGCGAAAGCGTCCGCTCAGCCAATAAAGATCTTAAGCCGGAATCGCCTTGGCCTTAGGCTCCCGCGCCCAGACCCGATGCTCGCCAATCGCGGCGAAGAACGGTTTGGTCAACGCACCCACATCCGCGCCCTGCAACAGCCCCGCATCCGCGTCGAGCTTCAGCAAGTCCTGCAATTGCTTGGCCTCGCCGTGCAGCGCGATCGCCTTCAGGTGCTTGTACGCTTCCAGCAGGTAATGCAACGCCACTCCATCACCGCTCAACGCAGTAATCGACGCCGCGCCACCCGGTACGAACACCGCATCGAACGCAATTGAAGGCATGCCTTCCATCGACGCATCCACCGGCAATGCCTTGCCGTCAGCAGTCTTGACTGGCGCCGAGGTTGGGCCGACCAGTTTCGCGTGGGCGCCTTCGGCTTCCAGCGCTTTCTTCATCGCATCGATGGCCGCAGCGTCAACACCATTGGCAGCAAGGATCGCCACTTTGCGCGTTTTGATATTGCCTGGTAGCAGGTTGGCCTGGCTCAGCGCTGGCGATTGCTCCAGCGAGGTCTTGCGCACTTCGACCGTGCCTTTGGCTGGCGCCGGCAAGCCGAGGTTTTCCGCCACGCGTTTGGCCAGGGTCAGGTCGATATTGGCAAGGATCTCGTTCACTTCACGGGCACGGATGAACTCACGCTCGACCTTGCCCAGCTCGAAGCTGTAGGCAGCGATGATGTGCTCTTTCTCGTGGTCGCTCATGCTGTTGAAGAACAAGCGGGCCTGGGAGAAGTGATCGCTGAACGACTCGCTGCGTTGACGGATCTTCGCGGCGTCGATGCGCTCCGGGTAGCTCTCGAAACCACCGTCCTGTGCCGCCGGCGGGGTTTCTTTCGGCCAGCCGCCGTCGATCGAGTTTGGCTCGTACGAGGCACGACCCTTATCGATGGTGGTGCGGTGCTGTGCGTCACGCTGGCCGTTGTGGAACGGCGCCACCGGACGGTTGATCGGCAGCTCATGGAAGTTCGGCCCGCCGAGTCGGCTGATCTGCGTGTCGGTGTAGGAGAACAGTCGACCTTGCAGCAGCGGGTCATTGGAGAAGTCGATGCCTGGCACGATATGGCCCGGGCAGAAAGCGACCTGCTCGGTTTCGGCGAAGAAGTTGTCCGGGTTGCGGTTCAGGGTCATTTTGCCCAGCGGCGTGATCGGGACGATTTCTTCGGGGATGATCTTGGTCGGGTCGAGAATGTCGAAATCAAAGTCGTGTTCGTTCTCTTCTTCGACGATCTGTACGCCCAGTTCCCACTCCGGGTAGTCGCCCATTTCGATCGCTTCCCACAGGTCGCGACGGTGGTAGTCGGTGTCTTTACCGGCGAGCTTCTGCGCCTCGTCCCACACCAGCGAGCAGGTGCCGGCGGTAGGGCGCCAGTGGAATTTGACGAAGCGTGATTTGCCCTCGGCGTTGATCAGGCGGAAGGTGTGCACACCGAAGCCCTGCATGCTGCGCAGGCTTTTCGGGATGGCCCGGTCGGACATCGCCCAGATGACCATGTGCGCCGATTCCGGCACCAGCGAGACGAAGTCCCAGAACGTATCGTGAGCCGAGCCGCCGGTGGGGATTTCGTTGTGCGGCTCGGGTTTCACCGCGTGGACGAAATCCGGGAACTTGATCGCGTCCTGAATGAAGAACACCGGCATGTTGTTGCCGACCAGGTCGAAGTTGCCTTCATCGGTAAAAAATTTCACCGCAAAGCCGCGCACGTCACGCACGGTATCGCCGGAACCCCGTGGCCCCTGCACCGTGGAAAAACGCACGAACACCGGGGTTTTCTTGCCCGGATCCTGTAGGAAACCGGCCTTGGTCAGCGCTGCATGGTTCTCGTAGGTCTGAAAGAAACCGTGCGCGCCGGTGCCGCGCGCATGGACAATGCGCTCCGGAATCCGCTCATGGTCAAAGTGCGTGATTTTTTCACGCATGATGAAGTCTTCCAGCAGCGAAGGCCCGCGCGGCCCGGCTTTGAGGGTGTTCTGGTTGTCGGCGATCTTCACGCCCTGATTGGTGCGCAGTGCCTGACCGGTGGCGTCCGAACGGAATTCTTCCAGGCTGTCGAGCTTGGCGTTGGTGTTGGCGCGATCCGGGGTGTCGGTTCCGGCCATCTCGCTTTTATCGGGTGCAGGCTTTTTGATGCTCATCAGACGTAAACTCCTCGTTTGGCCCCGGATGCCTTCCGCAGACCCTTGAGTGATTCCCGGGCACGGCACCCAGGGTTTCAAGTCGCTTACTTAGTGACTGATGAGCGTTTCAGCCGTTCCGTTTATCTGACCTTTGATCGCGTTATTGCCAAATTGAAGGTTAATTGCGAAATAAATGCTAAGAACCTCTATACGGACAGGCTAAAATGCGCGCCCGGCTAACCGCTGATCCTTTTCCAACGCGCCCCACAAGGTTCGCTACGTGATCGAGTTTCAAAACGTCCACAAGACTTACCGCGTTGCCGGTAAGGATATTCCCGCGCTGCACCCGACCAGTCTCGCCATCGAGAACGGCCAGGTGTTCGGCCTGATTGGCCATTCCGGTGCGGGCAAAAGTACCCTGCTGCGGCTGATCAATCGCCTGGAAGATTCCAGTGGCGGCAAGATCATCGTCGACGGCGAAGAAGTCACCGCACTGGACGCCAACGGCCTGCGCCGTTTCCGCCAGCAGGTCGGGATGATCTTCCAGCACTTCAACCTGCTCGCCTCCAAGACTGTCGCCGATAACGTGGCCTTGCCGCTGACCTTGGCCGGTGAGCTGTCGAGCAGTGAAATCAATCAACGGGTGGCCGAGTTGCTGGCGCGGGTCGGTCTGTCCGACCACGCGAAAAAGTACCCGGCGCAATTGTCCGGCGGTCAGAAGCAACGCGTCGGCATTGCCCGTGCGCTGGCGACCAAGCCGAAGATTCTGCTGTGCGACGAGGCCACCAGTGCCCTCGACCCGCAGACCACCGCATCGGTTCTGCAACTGCTGGCGGAAATCAATCGCGAACTGAAACTGACCATCGTCCTGATCACCCACGAGATGGACGTGATCCGGCGCGTCTGCGATCAGGTCGCGGTGATGGACGCCGGCGTGATCGTCGAGCAGGGTCCGGTGGCCGATGTGTTCCTGCATCCGCAGCACCCGACCACCAAGCGTTTCGTCCAGGAAAGCGAGCAGATCGACGAGAGCGAACAGCGTGACGATTTCGCCCACGTGCCGGGGCGTATCGTGCGTCTGACCTTCCAGGGCGAAGCGACCTACGCGCCGTTGCTCGGCACCGTCGCCCGGGAAACCGGCGTCGACTACAGCATCCTCGCCGGTCGCATCGACCGCATCAAAGACATTCCGTACGGGCAACTGACCCTCGCTGTCACCGGTGGCGACATGGAGGCGGCGTTTGCCCGCTTCACCGCCGCTGACGTTCACATGGAGGTGTTGCGCTAATGGCTGACCTGATGAGTTTCTTCGCCAATATCGACTGGTACGAAATCTGGCTGGCGACTGGCGACACCATGCTGATGCTCGGCGGTTCGCTGCTGTTCACCGTGCTGCTCGGCCTGCCGCTGGGCGTGCTGCTGTTTCTCTGCAGCCCGCGTCAGTTGCTGGAAAACCGTGGCCTCTACGCCGTGCTGTCGCTGGTGGTGAACATCTTGCGTTCGCTGCCGTTCATCATTCTGCTGATCGTGATGATCCCGTTCACCGTGCTGATCACCGGCACCTCGCTGGGTGTGGCCGGGGCGATCCCGCCGCTGGTGGTGGGCGCCACGCCGTTCTTCGCGCGTCTGGTGGAAACCGCGCTGCGCGAAGTCGATCGCGGCATCATCGAAGCGACCCAGTCGATGGGCGCGACCACGCGGCAGATCATCATGAACGCCTTGCTGCCGGAAGCCCGTCCGGGCATCTTCGCAGCGATTACGGTGACAGCGATTACACTGGTGTCCTACACGGCGATGGCCGGTGTGGTCGGCGCCGGTGGTCTGGGCGACCTGGCGATCCGTTTCGGCTACCAGCGTTTCCAGACCGACGTGATGATCGTCACCGTGGTGCTGCTGTTGATTCTGGTGCAAGTGCTGCAAATGGTTGGCGACCGCCTGGTCGTGCATTTCTCGCGCAAATAAGCGGTTTTTTAATCAAGAGGCGCGGGCCATTCGCTGGCGGGCGCCCTCACAAGGAGTTAGCTGAATGAAAAAACTGATCGCTGCTTTCGCCGCTGTTGCGGCGTTTTCGGCCCACGCCGAGACCCTGACCGTTGCCGCCACCCCGGTGCCGCACGCGGAAATCCTCGAATTCGTCAAACCGGCCCTGGCCAAGGAAGGCGTGGATCTGAAGGTCAAGGTCTTCACCGACTACATTCAGCCGAACGTACAGGTCGCGGAAAAGCGTCTGGACGCCAACTTCTTCCAGCACCAGCCGTACCTCGATGAGTTCAACAAGGCCAAGGGCACCAGCCTCGTCGCCGTGACCGGCGTGCACCTGGAGCCGCTGGGTGCTTATTCGAGCAAGCTCAAGGATCTGAAGGACCTGCCCGGTGGTGCCAACGTGGTGATCCCGAACGACGCCACCAACGGCGGCCGTGCGCTGTTGCTGCTGGACAAGGCTGGCGTGATCAAGCTCAAGGATTCGAAAAACATCCTGTCGACCGTCAAAGACATCGCCGAGAATCCGAAAGACCTGAAGATCCGTGAACTGGAAGCCGCGACCATCCCGCGCGTGCTGACTCAGGTTGATCTGGCGCTGATCAACACCAACTACGCGCTGGAAGCCAAGCTTGATCCGTCCAAGGATGCGCTGGTGATCGAAGGCAACGACTCGCCATACGTGAACATCCTCGTGTCCCGCGCGGACAACAAGGACAGCGATGCGATGAAGAAACTGGCGGCGGCGCTGCACAGCCCGGAAGTGAAGCAGTTCATTACCGAGAAGTACAAAGGCGCGGTGTTGCCGGCGTTCTGATTCAGGTTGCTGCAATGAAAAAGGGGACGCCAATGGCGTCCCCTTTTTTGTGTCTGGTGCCTGGCTTGCGACCCGCCTTGAAGCTTCCCCTCACCCCAGCCCTCTCCCGAGGGAGAGGGGGCCGACCTTCACGCTTTTCGAGCCTGAGTTCGACTCACAATTGCAGGTCGGCGCACTTCGAATAAGCACCTCGGTCTGTCCCCTCTCCCTCTGGGAGAGGGTTAGGGTGAGGGGCTTTTTAGCTTTTGAACTGTCAATTGCGCTCAAGCATCGCCGGCAACTGCGCCACCAGCTTGGCATTGTTCAACGGCGCGCGGATAAACCCGCGCTGTGTGCCGTCCGGGCCGATCACGGCGAGATTGCCGCTGTGATCCACGGTGTAGTTCGGCTTGCTGGTATCGGCGGGAATGAACGGAATGCTCACGGCGTTCGCCACCTTCTGCAGGTCCTGGATAGATGAAGGCGTCAGGCCAATGAACTGCGGATCGAAGTAGCCCAAGTACTGCTTCAACTGCTTCGGTGTGTCGCGGTTGGGGTCAACGCTGACCAGCACGATCTGCAATTTATCCACAGCCTCTTTCGGCAATTCACTCTTGATCTGCCGCAGTTGCGCCAGGGTGGTCGGGCAGATGTCCGGGCAGAAGGTATAACCGAAGAACAACAGACTCCACTTGCCTTTCAACTCGTCGATGGCAACTGGTTTGCCGTCCTGATCGGTCATGGTCACGTCCGGCAGGTTGCGGCTCTGCGGCAGCAGGATGATCCCGGCGTCGATCAGCGCAGTCGGATCGCCCTGGCCTTTGCCGTTCAGCACTTTATTCACGGTAAGCCCGAGGATCAGCGCGATCACGGCGACGAGGATGAAGACGGTTTTCTGGGTTCGGGTCATAGGTTCAACAGTAAGTAGTGGTCTACGAGCAGGGCGATGAACAACAGGAACAAGTAATAAATAGAGTACTTGAAGGTGTTGATCGCCGCGTGCGGCCGAGTGCCACGGTACAGCACCACGGCCCATTGCAGAAACCTTGCGCCCAACACCAGCGCACAGACCAGATACAGCACGCCGCTCATGTGAATCACGTACGGCAGCAGACTCACCGCCAGCAGCGCGAAGGTGTAGAGCAGAATGTGCACTTTGGTGTAGTGCTCGCCATGGGTCACCGGCAGCATCGGAATGTCGGCCTTGGCGTATTCCTCCTTGCGATGAATCGCCAGTGCCCAGAAGTGCGGCGGGGTCCAGGCGAAGATGATCAGCACCAGCAACAGCGGTTCGGCGCTGACATGGCCGGTGGCGGCGGTCCAGCCCAGCAGCGGCGGCGCGGCACCGGCGAGGCCGCCGATGACTATATTCTGCGGCGTAGCGCGTTTGAGGAAACCGGTGTAGACCACCGCGTAACCGAGCAGCGAGGCGAGAGTCAGCCAAGCGGTCAGCTGATTGGTGAAGGTCAGCAGCAGCGCCTGGCCGAGCAATGCCAGCACCAAGGCGAAGGTCAGCGCCGCCGCAGGTGAAACCCGGCCTTCGGCCAGCGGCCGTTTGTGCGTGCGCGCCATTACCGCATCAATGCGCCGATCGACCACATGATTGACCGCCGCCGCACCGCCGGCGCACAAGGCAATGCCCAGATTGCCAAACACCAGCACTGTCCACGGCACGCCGGCGCGGGTAGCGAGGAACATGCCGACCAGCGAGGTGATCAGCATCAGCACCACGACTTTCGGCTTGGTCAGCTCCAGATAATCGCGCCACAGCGCTTGCGCTGCACGCTGGCCGATCAGACTCGCCATGGCGTTTCTCCTTTCAATGCGATGGGCGCGACGACAGGTTTGTGCGCACTCAAGCGCCAGCGCGCCAGCACCGGTTGGCTCACCCGCAGCAGGCTGGTGCGCGCGTGATAATTGACCAGCACCAGCGTCAGTAACAGCGCCGCACCGCCGGCGTTATGGGCGACGGCCACTGGCAGCGGTAGATGAAACAGCACGTTGCTGATGCCGAGGGTGATCTGCGCGGCAAGGGCGATCAGCAGCAACCCGGCCAGTCGGGTCATGCCTACCGCTTTCAACTGCCAGGCCAGACCGAGCAGTACGACCGTCACCAGCAAAGCGCCGATGCGGTGAGTCAGATGAATCGCCGTGCGCGCATCGCTATCGAGTTGTCCGCCGAGATAATTCGGACCGATGTGCTGGGTCAGGTGAAAGCCATTGGCGAAGTCCGCCTGCGGCAGCCATTGGCCGTGGCAGGTGGGGAAGTCGATGCAGGCCACCGCTGCGTAGTTGGAACTGACCCAGCCGCCCAAGGCGATCTGGCCGATCACCAGCAGCAGACCCGCCGTCGCCCAGTATTGCAGGCGCTTGGGTACGGTCAGCGCCGGCAGCACGCCGGACAACCTCAGCGTCAGCAGGAACAGCAGACTCAATGTGGCAAAGCCGCCGAGCAAATGCCCGGTGACCACTTGCGGCCAGAGCTTGAGCGTCACCGTCCACATACCGAACGCCGCTTGGGCGATGACCACCGCCAGCAGAAACAGCGGCAGTTTCACCGGCTGGCCCGGATGGCGCCGGTTGGCCCAGGCGCGCCCCGCCAGCACTGAAATCAGCAAGCCGAGGGTGCCGGCGAAGTAGCGGTGGATCATCTCGTTCCAGCCCTTGTGCGCCTCCACTGGCGCGTCAGGGAAATGCAGTTCGGCATGGGCCAGTTGCGCCTCGCTTTTCGGCACGCTGATAAAGCCGTAGCAGCCTGGCCAGTCCGGGCAGCCGAGGCCGGCGTGGGTCAGGCGCGTATAGGCGCCGAGCAGCACGACAATCAGTGCCAGCAGGGTGGCAAACAGCGCGAGGCGAAATCCAGGTTTGGCCATGACGATGCCCTCATCCGATGTTCGACAGTTTCAGCAGATGCCGCAGGTCGTTAAGCAGATCCTTGCCCTTCACATTCGGCTCGTAACGCAGCACCAGATTGCCGTGCGGGTCGACGATCCACAGCTGCGGCACGGCTTTGTCGCCGGTGGTCCTGACGAACACCCCGGCATCCAGCGGATAGCGCTGCAACTGCGGATATTCACGGTCGAGTTTTGCGGCGTAATCAGCGCTCAGTGGTTGCGCGGCGGCGAGGGCGTGGCTGGCGCGCCCGGCTTCGCGGCCGAGGCTGATCTGGATCTGCCGCGCCAGATAAACCAGTTGCTGGCAATCGACTGCGCAGTCCTTTGGCGCGGTGACCAAAATCTGCCAGCGCTGCTCATCGGCCTGCACGCCTAGGTCGGCGCGGGTCTGGCCGTTGCCGATCAGCTCGCCGTGGTAGCTGCGTCCTTCCGGCACCCAGAACTGCAATTTGTACATGCCGGTGGCGAGCAGCATCGGCCCGACCACGCCAAGCACAATCAGCAGCAGCTGAATGCGCCCACGCCGGCGGCTGGGAACGGGTTTGGCCTCAGACATGCTGGGTGGATTCATGGCGCTTCCCATGGCGTTTCTCCTTTGCGTTGTGCCAGCCCAAATAGAGGTAGAGCCCGAGCAACGCCGTGGCCATGGCGAACCATTGCACGGCGTAGCCGAGGTGTTTTTCCGGGCCCATCGCGACTACCGGCCAATCGGTCTGGTAGCTCGCCGGCCCGGGTTCGGCGCGTAATTCGTAGGCGAAGCCGTCGCGCTCCAGGGTTTGCCACAATTTGCCCGGCTCGACGGCGGTGATGGTCTGCGGCCAGACACTGCTGACCGGATCGGCGTGCAACTGGAACGTTGCACCGGGGGCGACATAGACCCAGGCGTCGAGCGTCAGCGCCTCGGCCGGTGTCGTGAATTGCGGCGGCACGCGCCGATCGGGCCATGGCAGCCAGCCGCGATTGACCAGCAGCCAGCGGCCGCTGCGTTGGTCCTGAAACGGTTGCAGCAATTCCACGCCGACCTTGCCGCCACGCTGGCGGTTGTCCAGCAACAGCGTGTGGGCGGGGTCGAACTGGCCGTGCAGGCGCACGCGGCGGTATGCCGGGTCGGCGTTGCCGAGCAGTTCACTGCTGGCCAGCGGTTCGGCCACGCGACGTTCGGTATAACTGGCCAACAGCGCGGTTTTCTCCGCGCCCCGGCCCAGTTGCCAGAAGCCCAGCGCAACCATCAGCGGCAGCAACAGCGCCACCACGACAGTAGGAATCACGCCCGGGCGAAAGCGCTTCATGGGCGCGCCATAAAGTCAGTGATCGCGATCGCTATACTCAATTGCATCGCCTGTCCCCCGGAGTCTTGCCATGTTCAAAGCAGCGATCGTCCTGATGCTGATTGCCACGGTCGTCAGCCTGTTCAGCGGCCTGTTTTTCCTGGTCAAGGACGACAGCAGCTCCAATCGGCTGGTCATCGCCTTGAGTGTTCGGGTGGCACTGGCCGTGGTCACCGTCGGCCTGATGGCCTGGGGTTTCTACAGCGGCCAGTTGGTGTCCCACGTGCCGTGGTAGCTGCAAGCGTTGAGCTGCAAGCTGCGAGTTAGAAGCCTTACCGCTTTTACTTGAAGCTTGCAGCTAGCAACTTGCAGCTGTTTTCAGAGCACATAAACGAAGAAGAACAAACCGATCCACACCACATCGACGAAGTGCCAGTACCAGCTCGCCGCTTCGAAACCGAACTGGTGCTCGTTGTCGAAATGGCCTTTCATGATGCGCATCAGCATCACGAACAGGATGATCGTGCCGATGGTCACGTGGGCGCCGTGGAACCCGGTAAGCATGAAGAACGTCGCGCCGTAGATGCCCGAGCCGAGGGTCAGGCCCAGCTCTTGGTAGGCGTGGATGTATTCCTCGGCCTGGAAACCGAGGAACGCGATGCCCAGCAGCACGGTGATCGCCAGCCAAAGTTTCAGCGCGCCGCGATGGCCTTTCTTCAGCGCATGGTGGGCGATGGTGATGGTTACGCTGGAGCTGACCAGCAGGATCGTGTTGAGCAGCGGCAGGCCCCAAGGGCTGATGACATCCTTGGGCGGTGGGAACAGTTTCGGGTCGGGGTTGTTCAGCAACGGCCAGACATATTCGAAGTTCGGCCAGAGCATTTCCGACAGGCCCTTGCTGCCTTCGCCGGCCAGCCCGGGCGCGGAAACGACGCGGATATAGAAGAGCGCGCCGAAGAAGGCGACGAAAAACATCACCTCGGAAAAGATGAACCAGCTCATGCCCCAGCGGAACGAACGGTCCAGCTGCGGGCTGTATAGCCCCGCGCGACTTTCCTTGACCACCGCACCGAACCAGCCGAACAGCATGTACGCCAGCAGCAGGCCGCCGACGAAAAAGATCAGCGGGCCATGGGAATCCGGGCGTGCGGCCTTCAGATCGTTGAACCAGGTGGCGAGGCCGTAGACGGTGACGAACATCCCGAGCGTGGCGATGATCGGCCATTTGCTCTGGGCCGGGACGTAATAATGCTCATGAGTTGCCATTTATTGTTCTCCTTATCGGCCACGCTCAACCGCCAGTGTTAACAGCCACCGGCGGATGTCGGGCGGTGATATCGAACAGCGTGTAGGACAGCGTCAGGTGCTTCACTTCCTTGGGCATGTCGCGGTCAACGATGAAACGCACCGGCATCTCGATCTGTTCACCGGGTTGCAGCACCTGCTGGGTAAAGCAAAAGCATTCGGTCTTGTGGAAAAACGCCGCCGCGTTGCTCGGCGCGATGCTCGGCACCGCTTGCGCGCTCATCGGTTTGTCGGTGGGATTGCGTGCGATGAAGACCATCTCGTTCACCGCGCCGGGATTGGCGGTCAGCTCGTCGTGTTTCGGGTAAAAGTCCCACGGCATGTCGGCGGTGTTGGTCGAGAGAAACTGCACGCGCACCTGGCGCGAGGTGTCGACCACTTGCTCGCCCGCGTACTGGCCGCCGGTCTTGCCGTTGATGCCGAAGGCTTTGCACATCACGTCATAGATCGGCACCAGGGCGAAACCGAAGACGAACATCGCCACTACCACCAGCAGCAGACGGGTGACGAGCTTCTTCAGCGAGATCGAGTCAGCCATGATTCATGCCTCCCCGGTAATCATTTTTGCCCGGCAATACCTGTGTGGTGAGGGGATAAATCCCCTCCCCACAAGGGATCTGTGTACATCCACAGGAGATCTGTGAGCATCCACTGGGGATCTGTGCCTCTGCACACATTGCAAAAAACAGCAGGTGTTCATTTCACTTCCGGCGGCGTGGTGAAGGTGTGGTACGGCGCTGGCGACGGCACGCTCCACTCCAGCCCTTCGGCACCGTCCCACGGTTTCGCCGGGGCCGGTGCGCCGCCACGGATGGTCTTGATGACGATGAACAGGAAGAAGATCTGCGTGGCGCCGAACATGAATGCGCCGATCGACGAGACCATGTTGAAGTCGGCGAACTGCAGGTTGTAGTCCGGAATCCGTCGCGGCATCCCCGCAAGGCCGACGAAGTGCATCGGGAAGAAGGTCAGGTTCATGCCGACGAACGACAGCCAGAAGTGCAGCTTGCCGAGGGTTTCGTCGTACATGTGCCCGGTCCACTTCGGCAGCCAGTAATAGGCCGAGGCGAAGATGCCGAAGATCGCCCCGGGCACCAGCACATAGTGGAAGTGCGCGACGACAAAGTAGGTGTCCTGATACTGGAAGTCCGCCGGGGCGATCGCCAGCATTAGCCCGGAAAAACCACCGATAGAGAACAGGATGACGAACGCCACGGCAAACAGCATCGGCGTCTCGAAGGTCATCGAGCCTTGCCACATGGTGCTCGCCCAGTTGAACACTTTCACCCCGGTTGGCACGGCGATCAGCATGGTCGCGTACATGAAGAACAATTCTCCCACCAGCGGAATGCCGACCACGAACATGTGGTGCGCCCAGACAATGAACGACAGGAACGCGATGCTCGCCGTGGCGTAGACCATCGAGGTGTAGCCGAACAGCGGCTTGCGCGCGAAGGTCGGGATGATCTGGCTGACCGCGCCGAACGCCGGCAGGATCATGATGTATACCTCGGGGTGGCCGAAGAACCAGAACACATGCTGGAACAGCACCGGGTCACCCCCGCCGGCAGCACTGAAGAAACTGGTGCCGAAGTGAATATCCATGAGCATCATCGTCACGCAGCCGGCCAGCACCGGCATCACTGCGATCAGCAGAAACGCGGTGATCAGCCAGGTCCAGACGAACAGCGGCATTTTCATCAGGGTCATGCCGGGCGCGCGCAGGTTGAGGATGGTCGCGACCACGTTGATCGCGCCCATGATCGAACTGATGCCCATCAAGTGGATGGCGAAGATGAAGAACGTCACGCTTTCCGGTGCGTAGGTCGTCGACAGCGGCGCGTAGAAGGTCCAGCCGAAATTCGGTCCGCCGCCCGGGGTGAACAGCGTCGAGACCAGCAGCAGAAACGCCGCCGGCAACAGCCAGAAACTGAAGTTGTTCATCCGTGGCAGGGCCATGTCGGGCGCCCCGACCATCAGCGGGATCATCCAGTTGGCGAGGCCGACGAAGGCCGGCATCACTGCACCGAACACCATGACCAGACCGTGCATGGTGGTCATCTGGTTGAAGAATTCCGGCTGGACGATCTGCAGGCCGGGCTGGAACAGCTCGGCGCGAATGACCATGGCGAACGAGCCGCCGAGCAGGAACATGCAGAAGGCAAACCACAGGTACAGCGTGCCGATGTCCTTGTGGTTGGTGGTCAGCACCCAGCGCATCAGGCCTTTGGCGGGGCCGTGGGCGTGGTCGGCGTGACCGTGGTCATCGATGACAGCGCTCATGGCCGGTCTCCTTCACGAAAGTGGACGGGGCAGGCCGGGGCGCGCTGCCCCGACCGGTTCACTGAATACGCAATTGACCGGCTCATTTGCTTTCCGCCTGTTTCAGCTCCAGCACTTCTTTTGGCGTGACCATGTCGCCCTTGTTGTTGCCCCAGGCGTTACGTTCGTAAGTCACGACCGCTGCGATATCGACTTCCGACAGCTGTTTGCCGAACGCCGCCATGGCGGTGCCGGGTTTGCCGTGGTAGACGATGCTCAGGTGATCCTTGATCGGCCCGGTGGCGATTTTCGAGCCCTTGAGTGCCGGGAACATCGGCGGCAGGCCCTGGCCTTCGGCCTGGTGACAGGCCACGCAAGTGGTGTGATAGACCTTGTCGCCGCGCTCCTTGAGCTCGTCGAGGGTCCATTCCTTGCTGGTCAGTTCTTTGAGCTGCGCGGCCTCGGCCTTGCGCTCGGCGAGCCATTTTTCGTAGTCGGCCTGTTCCTTGACCTCGACCACGATCGGCATGAAGCCGTGATCCTTGCCGCACAATTCGGCGCACTGGCCACGGTAGAGGCCAGGCTTGTCGATGCGTGTCCAGGCCTCATTGACGAACCCGGGAATCGCATCGCGCTTGACCGCAAACGCCGGCACCCACCATGAGTGAATGACGTCAGCCGAGGTCACCAGAAAGCGCACCTTGGCGCCGATCGGCAGCACCAGCGGCTTGTCGACTTCGAGCAGGTAGTGCTCGCCCTTGGCTTCTTTGTTGTGGATCTGCTCGGCGGGGGTGGCCAGGTTGCTGAAGAACTCGACGTCCTGGCCCAAGTATTTGTAGTGCCACTTCCACTGATAACCGGTGATCTGGATATCGATGTCCGGCTCGCTGGTGTCGTACATCTTGATCAGCGTCGCGGTGGCCGGCACGGCCATGGCCACCAGGATCAGCAGCGGCACGATGGTCCACATGATCTCGACGCCTGTGCTTTCGTGGAATTTGGCCGCGACCTGGCCAGTAGAGCGGCGGTGCACCATCATCGACCAGAACATGGCGCCGAAGACGATGATCCCGATCACCACACAGATCCAGAAAATGGTCATGTGCAGGTCGAATACTGCGTGACTGATTTCAGTCGCTCCAGGCGCCATATTCACAGTCCATGCCGCGTTGGCCGGGCTGAAAATCGACCACAACAGGAGGCCCATCCAGACATGTGGATGTCGCATCATTGCGGGTTCCCCTTATCGTTCTTGTTATCCCGCCGGCGTATCGCCTGCGGCAAGGGAGCGGCTGCATCAGACTACGAACTTGAATCGCCGGGCCTTGCTGCGGGTGCAGTCGGGCGTCATCAGCTAACTCCATTCATTGGCGAGTATAGACAGCGCCCGGGAATTGCAACCCGGCACGTAAATGAGCTGAAACACCCGGCGCTTGCGTTCAAGTGCCCGAATGGAGAAGGATGCAGACGAGTGGTGGCGAATGGATATAACGCAGCTGCATCAAGGATGAAATAATTATGACAAATGCGTCTTAGCGTTTTTCGTAAGCCAGCTAAGTTATGTCTTCCCTATTTCATTGCCTTGTTTCCTGGAGTTTTCATGAACACCGCCGCATTGCGCGAGCAGATCCAAAAAGCCCAACAGCACGAAAAAGACACCGGCCTGCTGACCCGTCAGCTGGAAAGCAAGCTGCCTCACCTGCACCCGGCCATCCAGTTACCGGAAGCCGACGCCCAGGGCGTGCTGACGCGTTTTGTCGCCGCCTACATCGATGAAGTACCGGACCTGCTGGATGCAGCCAATGAAGTCGCCAGGGAAGCGGGAATCGAATCGCAGATCAAACCGGTGCTGAAGATCGCCGAACAGTATTTCCTCCAGCCGCCGGCGATCATGGCCGGACATGTCGGCCTGGACAGCCTGCTCGACGAGGCCTATCTGGCACACCGCTTTGTCGAAGAGGTCAACGACCTGTACATCAAGCATTTCGGCCAGCCATTGATCCCCTTGGACATGACGGTCGCCAACCTGATTGCTCACCAATTGATCGGTGAGGAATTCGCCAACCAACTGGACGAAGCGGTGCATCACGCGATCGACGAGATGCTCAACGAAGAGAGTTTTGCTTTGGAGTCGGTCGAAGCCTACCGCGAAAAACTCAGCAGTCCGGACACTGGCGCGGCTTGGAAACGCTGGCCGTGCATGGGCCGCCGGTTGGGGGTGGGTCTGGAACTCGACCAGCCTGCTGCATAACCCTCATACACCCTAGATGCAATGTGGGAGCGAGCCTGCTCGCGAATGCGGTCGATCATTCAACATCTCTGTTGGCTGATACACCGCTTTCGCGAGCAGGCTCGCTCCCACAGGGTTTGCGTTTTGAGGTCGAGTTCTAACCCGCCGCACCAATCCCGGTATTGGTCCGCACGCGGCCTTCCAGCCTGCGCTTCAACCCACGCGACTCGATCAACAGCTTCGAACCCTTCGCCGCATTCGCCCGGCCCCATTCCTCAAGCAACTCCAGACACGAATGGTCGATGTAGCTGAGGTTGTTCAGCGGCACATGTACCGTCGTACCGTGGGGAATGCTGCCCAGCACTTGAGTCAGCGCCGGCACTTTGAGGAACGTCGCTGCACCAACCAGACGCAGTTCCATCTCGCCGTCCTGCGGCAAGTCGATCAGGCTGATCTTCAGGCGCGAAGCCTTGAATGCCAGCTTCAACATCGTCAGACCGAAGCCGATCAGCACACCGGTGAGCAGGTCAGTGAAGATGATCGCCAACGCTGTAGCGGCGTAGGTGAACATCGGCATCCGCCCGTACCGACCCAGACCACGGAAAGCTTTCAGGTCGACCAGTTTGAAGCCGGTATACACCAGCACCCCCGCCAGACTCGCCACCGGAATGCTTTGCAGCACGCTCGACAGCAACAGCACGAATGCCAGCAGCCACAGGCCATGGAAAATCGTCGAGTAGCGTGTGGTCGCACCAGCCTGGACGTTGGCCGAACTGCGCACGATCACCCCGGTCATCGGCAGCGCGCCGACCAGACCGCAGAGCATGTTGCCGACACCTTGCGCCGACAGTTCACGATCGAAGTCCGAACGCACGCCGCTGTGCATGCGATCCACCGCTGCCGCCGACAACAGGGTTTCGGCACTGGCGATAAACGCCACGGCGAACGCGGCTATCAGCAGCGTCGGGTCGGCCAGATTCATCAGGTCGGCTGGCTTGAGCCAATCGATCGCCTCGGCCAGGTTCGCCGGTACCTCGACGCGCTTGACCTGCAACGCCAGCATCAGGCTCGCCACCGTCGCCAGACCTACACCGAGCAATGCGCCGGGAATGAAGCGCAGCGAATGCGGGCGGAATTTTTCCCACAGCCACATCACCGTAATCGTCGACAAGCCGAGCAGACCCGCCTGCCAGCCGAACGACGGCAAGGCTTGCGCTACGGCCGCCGGAAACGCCGTGAGGTTGTCGAGCCCGGAAGGCTGCGGCTTGGCATCGAGCATCACATGGATTTGCGAAAGCACAATCAACACGCCAATGCCCGCGAGCATGCCGTAGACCACCGCTGGCGCCGTGACGCGAAACCAGCAGCCGAGCTTCAGCCGCCCGGCGACCAGTTGCAGAAAACCGGCGAGCAGCAGGATCGGCCCGAGCATCTCGACGCCATGCTGGCGCACCAGCTCGAAAACCAGCACCGCCAGACCCGCCGCCGGACCGCTGACCTGCAACGGCGAGCCCGCCAGCCAACCGACCACCAGGCCGCCGATGATGCCGGTGATCAGACCCTTGGCCGGCGGCAGCCCTGAGGCAATCGCGATGCCCATGCACAGCGGCAGGGCGACCAGAAACACAACCACGGAGGCGAGCAGCTCCCGTGGCAACACAGCTTTCAATTGAGCCGCACGCATGGCGATTCTCCCGAAGTTTTCTTCAGGCGTGGCGAGGCCGGGCCGCTGAATCAGCGGCCGGCGTCATACCACACAGATTGTTGGGAAGATTTAGAAGCGCGCTTTGGGCGTCGCCACAGGAATCGGATGGCTGCCGTCGAGAGGCAGGAAACGACCCTGGTCCGCGTCGTAAGCTTTGATTTCGCTGGTTTCGATGTTGTAGACCCAGCCATGGATGAACAGATGACCGTTCGCCATGCGCGAGGCTACCGAAGGATGGGTACGCAAGTGCTGCAGTTGGGCGATGACGTTTTCCTCGGTGAGGATCGGCATGCTGTCTTTTTCGTCGGTGCAGTTGCAGTTGTCGTGCACCATGGTTTTCGCGACTTCAGCATGGCGCAGCCAGGCTTTGACCGTCGGCATTTTTTCCAGACTGTCGGGGTTGAGTACCGCGCGCATGGCGCCGCAATCGGAGTGGCCGCAAATGATGATGTGCTGCACGCCCAGCGCCAGTACCGCGTATTCGATCGCGGTGGAGACGCCGCCGTTCATCTGACCGTAGGGCGGCACTACGTTGCCGACGTTACGGGTAACGAACAGATCGCCCGGTGAGCTCTGGGTGATCAGCTCGGGAACGATGCGCGAGTCGGCGCAGGTGATGAACATCGCCTTGGGCGCCTGAGCGGTGGCGAGCTTCTTGAACAGTTCTTCCTGCTGCGGAAAAACGTCATGGTGAAAGCGTAAAAAGCCATCAACGATCTGTCGCAGTGCTGCATCGGCGGATTGTGCTTCAGGGCTTTGCGCCGAGGCAGCCAACGACTGTTTATCCTTGTCACTCATGATTCATCCTCTTGTGCGGATTCAGGGAGTCTTCCCCGGTATTCCGGTATGAAGCCAGTGGCTGTTTAAACCATCCGGGTCATCCCGACCCGTCAGTCACTCGATGAACAAGGTAGCCGCCGAAACTTAACTGAAACTGAATCAAACGCTCTAGAACGTGTGTTCCAGGTCACAAAAAACGTGACCGGCGTGTTTCGGCGGAAGGATTCCAACCCGTCAACCCAAAGCCAATTGTCGCTAAATCAACGACATCTGGCGACCCGGCGGACAGAAGGCCGAGCAGTCGAGGTTATAGCCCTCGCGTTTGTTCAGGCCAAGCTTTTTGATGGCCTTGGCAAATCTTTGTGCGAGCAGGTCGGCAAACGGCCCTTCACCATGCATCCGCGCGCCGAAACGGCTGTCGTAGAGTTCACCGCCGCGACTCTGGCGGATCAGGCTCAGCACATGGGCGGCACGTTGCGGATAGTGCGCCTGCAACCACTCCTCGAACAGCGGCGCGACTTCCAGCGGCAGGCGCAGCATCATGTAGGCAGCGCTTTGCGCACCGGCAGCGTGGGCCTCGGTGAGCAGGCTTTCGATTTCGCTGTCATTGATCATCGGAATCATCGGCGAACACAGCACGCCGACCGGAATGCCTGCTTCACGCATGACCCGGATCGCGCGCAGGCGTGCCTTGGGCGCAGCGGCGCGCGGTTCGAGGATGCGTTTGAGTTCATCATCCAGCGTGGTCAGGCTGATCATCACCGTTACCAGCCGTTGCTGCGCCAGCTCCGTGAGCAAATCGAGATCGCGTAGAATCAGCGAACCTTTGGTGACGATGGTCACCGGGTGGCGATAGCGCAGCAGCACTTCCAGGGTCTGACGGGTGATTTTGTATTCGCGCTCGATGGGCTGATACGGGTCGGTATTGGAGCCGAGATTGATCGGCGCACATTGATAGCCGGGTTTGCTCAGTTGTTCCTCGAGGACCTGGGCGGCATTGGTCTTGGCAATCAGCCGGGTTTCGAAATCCAGGCCCGGCGACATGTCCCAGTAGGCGTGGCTGGGCCGTGCGTAGCAATAGATGCAGCCGTGTTCGCAGCCGCGATAAGGATTGAGCGAACGGTCGAAGGGCAGATCCGGCGAGGTGTTGCGGCTGATGATCGATTTGGCCTTCTCGATGATCACTTCGGTGTTTTGCGTCTCTGGCACTTCCTGATACCAGCCATCGTCCTCGACCACCGAACGACTCGGCGCAAAGCGGTTGTGCGGGTTGGTTGCGGTGCCGCGACCGCGAGGTGGCAATGGAGTAGACATGAAAACGCCCCGATACTGTATATGCGCACAGTATCGGGGCGATCCTCATCTGGCTAGTGCCGTCGGGCGAGTGGTCAGTTGTGTTGCGTCACTTGGCCCAGATCGTCACCGGAGGTCTGCTTCATATCCTCCGTACGTAACTCGGCAACATCGGCAGCTTTCACCGGCGCACCCTTGTTGCCCCAGCTGCCACGAATGAAGCTCACCACATCCGCGACTTCCTGATCCGACAGGCGCCAGGCGAAACCGGGCATGGTGAAGGTCGATGGCGCGGTGTGCGTTGCCGGTAAAGTCCCGCCCTTGAGCACGATATGAATCAGCGAGGTCGGGTCATCCGTCTGCAGCACCGGATTGCCCGCCAGCGCCGGGAACACCCGGGTGTAGCCATGGCCATCGGTACGGTGGCAGGCTGCGCAGTTGTCGATGTACACCGACGCGCCGCGTTGGCTGTCGTCGCCGTTCCACAGCGCTTTGGCCACTTTCTCGTCGTACTGATGCGGCTGATCCGCCGGATCATTGGCCGGTAGCGATTTGAGATAGCGGGCAATCGCGGTGAGGTCGGCATCGCTCATGTATTGCATGCTGTGGGTGACCACATCGCTCATGCCGCCGAACACTGCGCTGCGATCACTGCGCCCGGTCTTGAGAAACTGCACCAGTTGTTCTTCGCTCCAGCTGCCGAGGCCATCCTTGTGATCGCCGCGCAGGCTCTTGGCGATCCAGCCTTCCAGCGGTGCACTGCCGGCGAGGAATTCGCTGCCGTCCGCCGCGCTCAGGGATTTCTCCTGCATGGTCAGCGCGCGCGGGGTGTGACAGGCGCCGCAGTGGCCGAGGCCTTCGACCAGGTACGCGCCACGATCAATCACCGCATCGGCCGACGTGGCCTGGTAATCCTCGACTTTCGGCGCAAACAGCCAGCGCCAGCCCATCAGCGGCCAGCGCATGCTCAACGGCCAGGGAATGTCGCTGGCCTTGTTCTCCTGCGCCACCGGTTCGACGCCGTGCATGAAATACGCATACAGCGCTTGCATGTCCGCCTGGTTGACCCGCGCGTAGGACGGATAAGGCATCGCCGGGTACAACGTGCTGCCGTTTCTGGCCACGCCGTGGCGCACGGCCTGATCGAAGTCCTCGAAACTGTAATCGCCCAAGCCGGTTTTATCCGGGGTGATGTTGGTCGAGTAGATCGTGCCTATCGGTGTTTCCATCGGCAGGCCGCCGGCGAACGGCTTGCCGCCCTTGGCGGTGTGACAGGCCACGCAGTCACCGGCGCGGGCGAGGTATTCACCTTGCTTGATCAGATTTTGATCAACATCGGCCGCATAAATTGCAGTGCTGCCGAGCAGGGCGAGGGTGGCGATAACGAAAGTTTTCATGGTCATCGCTCCTTAAGCCTGCACCAGCGGGCCGGGGTTTTTCAGGTACTGCTCGCGGATTGCTTTTGCCGACCAGTAGGTCAGCGCCGCCACCAGCCCGGTCGGGTTGTAGCCCAGGCCCTGCGGGAACGCCGAGGCGCCCGGGACGAACACGTTGTGCACGTCCCAGCTCTGCAAATAGCGGTTCAGCGCGCTGGTCTTCGGATCGGTGCCCATGATCGCGCCACCGTTGAGGTGGGTGGTCTGGTACGAGGCGGTGTTGAAGTGGTCGCCGACCTGCTTGCCGATCACCGCAATGGCTTTCGGGCCCATGGCTTGGGCGATCTTGCCCATTTTCTCGACCATGAAGCGGTTCATCTTGATGTCGTTTTCCTGCCAGTCGAAGGTCATGCGCAGCAGCGGCAGGCCGTAGGCATCGCGGTACACCGGATCGAGATCGAGGTAGTTGCCACGGTAGGATTGATGCGCGCCGTGGGCGTCCATCGACACCTGGTGGGTGTAGTAATCGGCAGTGGCGCGTTTCCACGCGCTGCCCCAAGCCGGCGTGCCCGGCGGGTTGGAAGTACCGGCAATCGGTCGACTGCCAGCCTGGTTGACCCACATCGGCGAGCCACCGACAAAGCCGTGCGGGCCGTGATCGAAGTTATCGGCGTTGAAATCGTCCACCGCCACGCCGTTGCCGCCAGCGCCGATGAAGTTGTTGGTGTGGGTGTCCTTGTCGAAGAAGGCCTTGATGGTCGCCATATTCTGGTAGGCGAAGTTACGCCCGACCACGCCTTCGCCGCTGATCGCGTCGTAGGGTTTGCCGATCCCGGAGAGCAGCATCAGACGCACGTTGTGCAGCTGGAACGCGCCGAGGATCACCAGGTCCGCCGGCTGCTCGATCTCGCGGCCCTGGCCGTCAATGTAGGTGACGCCGGTGGCTTTCGACTTACTGCTGTCGAGATTGACCCGCAGCACATGGGAGTTGGGCCGCAGTTCGAAATTCGGCAGGGGCTTGAGCGCCGGCAGAATGTTCACGTTCGGCGAGGCCTTGGAATACATGTAGCAGACGTAGCCGCTGCAGAATCCGCAAAAGTTGCACGGCCCCATTTGTGCGCCGTAGGGATTGGTGTACGGCCCAGAGGTATTTGCCGAAGGCAGGTTGTAGGGTTTGTAACCGACTTCTGTAGCCGCTTTGCCGAACAGCTGAGCGGATACGGTGTTCTTCTGCGCTTCAAGCGGGAACGGGTTGGAACGGTCCGGCGCGTAGGGGTTGCCGCCCTTGCCCTGACCGACCAATTGGCCTTTCACGGTCCAGGCCTGGCCGGAGGTGCCGAAGACTTTTTCCGCGAAGTCGAAAAACGGTTCCAGCTCTTCATAGCTGACGCCGAAATCCTGAATGGTCATGTCTTTGGGGATGAAGCTTTTGCCGTAGCGTTCTTCGTAGTGGCTGCGCATGCGCAACTCGATCGGGTCGACACGAAAGTGCACGCCCGACCAATGCAGTCCGGCGCCACCGACGCCATTCCCCGGCAGGAACGCGCCCAACTGGCGGTTGGGCAGGGCGATGTCGTTGACGCTGTGGCGAATGGTCACCGTCTCTTTGGAGATGTCCTGAAAGAGCTTTTTCCGCACGCTGTAGGTGAGTTCGTCGATCACCTGCGGATAGTTGCCGTCGGGGTAGGTGTCCTGCATCGGCCCGCGCTCCAGCGCCAGCACGTTGAGACCCGCCTCGGTGAGTTCCTTGGCCATGATGGCCCCGGTCCAGCCGAAACCGACGATGACTGCATCAACCTTCTTCATTACCGTTGCCATGCTTACGCCCTCTCGCCGCGAATCGACACTGCCGGGAAGGGGTATTGCTCATTGCGTTCCACCCAATCCATGAAATCGGCGCGGGCGCCGGGGAAACCGATCATGGTCCAGCCGACCATGCCTTTATTGCCACCGTGGATCGGGTCGCAGAAGAAACCTTCCTTGGTGTTTTGCAGCAGCAGATTGAAGAAAATCTTCGCCGGCACCGCATCGAACTGCGGCTTGCCGGCTTCGAGTTGCTTGAGCAAATCGTCTCGGGTAGCGCTGTCTTGCTCGGCAAATGTTTTACCGCTGAGACCTTTTACCCACTGATCCGTGGCGGCGATGCCGAGGCGATAGATGTCTTTGGGTACCAGTTTGCTCTGCCAGCCCATCTCCGGCGCAGCGTCGGCATTGAATGGGCCTTGCATGTACCACAGGGCACCGGCGGCGTACGGCGTGTTCATCTGGCGGTCGATGTATTCCGGCACGCCGGCTTCAAGCGCGCCCGGGCCCTGCGCATCGTTGGGGATCAACTGGGCGACGGCAGCGTTGATGAACGCCCATTCTTCGGCGGTGAAAAAGCTCGGCTGATACTCACCGGCGCCAGCCGCGGCCGGTTTTGCTGCGGCAGGCGCCGGTGTGCTTTCAGGTGCGGCTTGCAGCACGCTGCTGCCCAGGCCGGTACCGGCAAGTGTGACCACCGGAATCAGGGTCAGGGATTTGCGCAAGAACTCACGCCGCGGGTTGTCTCGATCTTGATCAGACATGGGGGGCACCTCATCAGGCATAGAAGTCAGCCGCTTCTGCGAGCAGCTCGAGGAATTTTGCGTCGCGATGACGAGGGTCTGTCCCGAAAAAGGGCGCCACGTCTGCAACATCATGTGACAAATGGTAGCAGGCTAAGCATCAAGAAAAACCGTTTGCACGGAAAAAAGCCCGGCGAAGCGACGATTCACGTTTCTTTGACGACCGGCTCACGGCGCGTTGACCGCTCAAAAGCGAAGCTGCAATTCCTTCAATGAAGATTGCCGAAACGGTCAGCCCAGCATGTCTCGAGTGCGCTTTTTCCCCGCGTTATGTTTTTCGCTTGTTGCTCTGTTGCATGGCATTGCCGCCCGGGCGGCCGACGCCACGCCATCTCGCCCGGCCGAGTGGGCACAGCCGGTTGAGGCGCAGTTCAACCTGTTCCGCATGTCACCGACGCTGTATCGCAGCGCCTTGCCCAGCCTCAGCGCGGTGCCGCTATTGAACGATCTGCATGTCGTCACCGTAATCAATTTCCTGCCTGATGCTGATAGCGACTGGCTCTCCGCGCCGGGCATCAAGCAAGTGCAACTGCCGTATCGCACCAATCACGTCGACGACAGCGATGTGCTCAAGGCTCTGCGCGCGATTCAGTCCGCCGAAGCCGACGGCCCGGTGCTCATGCACTGCAAGCACGGTTCTGACCGCACCGGACTGATGGCGGCGATGTACCGCGTGGTGGTGCAGGGCTGGAGCAAAGAGCAGGCGCTCAAGGAAATGACCGAGGGCGGTTTTGGTGACAGTCAGCATTTCCACGACAGCGTGCGTTACGTGATGCAGGCCGATGTCGATCGGTTGCACGAAGCCTTGATCAATGGCGAATGCAGCACCAGTGCATTCGCCATGTGTTCGATGAAGAGCTGGTTCGACTCGGCGCACGTCCAGCGTTGATCAGCTCAATCGGCTGGTGCAGGAAACAGCGCGCTGTCGATCGGTTTACCCAAGAACGCTTGCAGCGCGGCGGGGAGTGACTGTCTGTCTCCCGACAGCAGGTGCTTGCGCAGATCCCGGCCCGTCTGTTCATTGAACAGACCTTCACGTTCGAAGCGTTTGAATGCCTCGCTCGCCAGCACACCCGACCATTTGTAGGCGTAAAGCGAAGCCTCGTAACCGGTGACCAGATAATCGCAGCTGTTGGCGAAGCGGCAGTAGGCTGGAATATGCAGGCCCGGGAATGCGCTTTGCACATCCGCCATCACTTGTTGAACAGTGCGACCGTCGCCGTGACTGCAATGCAGTTCGAAGTCGAACAGCGCGCTCAGCAGCAGCATCGCCGTCTCTCGGCTGCGCTGGATGTCGGTGGTGGAAAACGCGGCGTCGGCCTGCGTTTGCGACAGGCGCTCACCGCTCTGATGATGCGTACCCAGCCAGCGCAGGAATTGCCCGGATAGCGCCCATTTCTCGAACAGCTGCCCGACAAACTCGGCAGCGTCGCGGCTCAGATGCGAAATGCCGGACAGGTTGTAGTGCGGCGAACGTGTCAGCACGTGATGCAGGCAATGGCCGAATTCGTGTAGCAGCACGCGCAGATCCTGATGTGCCAGCAGATTCAGCCCGTCGGCGGCGGCCGTGTAATTGCATTGAAGCGAGGCTATCGGCAGTGATGGCCGGCCTTCCGCATTGATCCGTCGGTTGCGCAGTACACCTGTCCAGGCGTAGTCGGCGCCAGCGGCGCGGTGGAACGGGTCGATGTAGATGAAGCCGACCGCTTGCTCATGCTCGCTGACTTCGAACAGGCGCACGTTTTCGTTGAAAGTCTCCAGGCGAATATTTTCGCTGATCCTGATGCCGAACATGTGCTCACTGAAGCGGCACAGGCTCTGCAGTATGGCGTCCAGCGGAAAAAACAGGCGCAGGTCCTGCTCCTCGCCGCCCAACTGCTTCAAGCGCAATTGCTCGGCGAGGAAGTCGTGATCCCACGCTTCTATCTGATCAATACCATACTGGCGTGCAGAGGCTTGCAGGTCATCGGTTTCGCGCGCAAGCGCCGCTGCATTGAGAGCGATCTGCTGCTGCAGAAAACGGCGGACCTGGTCAGTATCCACGGCCATGCGATCGAGCAGTCGCAGCTGAGCGAAGTTGTCGAAACCCAACAGCCGGGCTTTGGCATGACGCGCCGCCAGCAGCTTGTGCAGCACCGGTCCGTTGTCGAAGCGGCCGGCGTATGGCCCCTGATCCGAAGCGCGGGTGCACCAGGCTTTGAAACACTCTTCACGTAAACCGCGGTGCCGCGCCCGCTTCATGACCTGATCGTAAGTGTTCTGATCGAGTGTCAGCCGCCACCCGGGCAGGCCGGCCTTGTTGGCATTGGCGGCCAGATGCGCCTGCGTTTCGGCCGGCAGTCCTGCCAACAGCGCTGCATCGTCGATGTCCTTGCTCCATGCAGCGTTGACCGACCTGAGATTGCTCATGAAGCGCTTTTCCAGCAGATCGATTTCGCCGTTCAATCGCGTCAGATCCTTGCGCTGCGCACTCGACAATTCGCTGCCGGCCAGGTGAAACCTGCGCAGGATTTTCGCCAGCGAGGCTTTGCGTGCATCACTGAAGCTGGCGGCTATGGAGCTCTGTGCCAATCGTTGATAAACCTGGAGCAACTGTCGATTGCCGGCCTTCGCAGCCTTGTAATGCTGCGCAGCGTGGGTGCTGAGCGCTTCCTGCGCCAACCACTCGGGATCATCGGCATGCCTGACCGAGAGGAATTCGATAATCGCCATGGTTTCATTCAGGCGTGCATCGGCTTCATCAATGGCAATGACCACGTCGTCCCAGTTGGGATGATCAACCTGAGTGGCGATGACGTTTTCGATGATCAGCAGGTTGTCGGCAACGATGCGCTCGACTGCCGGCAGCAGATGTTCGGCGCGTATCGCCGACCAGGGCGGCAACTGCCATTGTTGCAGGAGGGGGTTGGTGTCAGGCATGGCGTCTTCCGTGAGAGAGGGCTGGATTGACCAGCCTAATCACGAAGCGCGGGGGCGAGGTGGTAGATAGTTACCGCCACCTGACGACGATCATCGGCAGGTGGCGGTAGTTGTCACTGTTGCTCGTCGGGCTTTTTCTTCAACTTGGGGTTGGGGAAGAACTGCACGGCCTGGACCTTTTTGTCGGCGGCAGGCTTCAGCGCACTGGTATTGACCCGCGTGCCCAGTTCTTTGGGCACCGACAGGCCCTGCTCGTTGAGGGTGTCGGAGTAGCCGCAAGCCACGCATTCGCGGTGCGGCACGCCGTCTTCGTTCCACATCATCAACTTGTCCGGCTCGCTGCACGCCGGGCAGACCGCCCCGGCGATAAAGCGCTTCTTGGTGATCACAGGGCCGTCGCTCATGCTGCCGCGTCCTCACTCAGGCCGCTGTGGCGCAGCAGCGCATCGATCGACGGCTCACGGCCACGGAAGTCGACGAACAGCACCATCGGTGCCTGCGAGCCGCCGCGCGCCAGAATCGCCTCGCGGAATGCACGACCGGTTTCAGCGTTAAGCACGCCGTCTTCCTCGAATTTCGAAAAGGCATCGGCGGAGAGCACTTCAGCCCACTTGTAGCTGTAGTAACCCGCCGCGTAACCACCAGCGAAGATGTGCGCAAAGCTGTTGGGGAAGCGGTTGTAAGCCGGTGGACGCATCACCGACACTTCGTCACGCACGCCCTCGAGCACTTGCGCCACGCTGCGGCCATCGCCATGGGTGGCATGCAGTTCGAAGTCGAACAGCGAAAACTCCAGCTGACGCACCATCATCAGCCCGGACTGGAAGTTCTTCGCCGCGAGCATTTTTTCCAGCAGGTCCTGCGGCAGTGGCTCGCCAGTCTCGTAGTGGCCGGAAATCAGCGCCAGGCCTTCCGGCTCCCAGCACCAGTTTTCCATGAACTGGCTCGGCAGCTCGACCGCGTCCCAGGCCACGCCGTTGATGCCGGATACGCCAGCGTGTTCGACGCGGGTCAGCAGGTGATGCAGGCCGTGGCCGAACTCGTGGAACAGGGTGGTCACTTCATCGTGGGTCAGCAGCGCAGGCTTGCCGCTGTCGGCCGGGGTGAAGTTGCACACCAGATTGGCCACCGGGCTTTGCAGCACTCCGTCGACGGTGCGACGACGGTCGCGGGCGCCATCCATCCACGCGCCGCCACGCTTGTTGGCGCGGGCATACAGGTCGAAGAAGAAGCGGCCGACGTGCTGGCCGTTTTCCTTGATCTCGAACAGGCGGACGTCCGGATGCCAGGTGTCGAAGCCTTTCTGCTCGGCGATCTCGATGCCGTACAAACGCTGGACGATGGCGAACAGGCCGCTCAGGACTTTGTCGATCGGGAAGTAGGCTCGCAGGGTTTCCTGGGCGACGCTGTAACGCTGCTCGCGAAGTTTTTCACCGTAGAAACCGCTGTCCCAGCTTTGCAGATCGGCGCAGCCCTGTTCGGCAGCGTAAGCGCGCAGCTGTTGCAGATCCTGCGCGGCGAACGGCTTGCTGCGTTGGGCCAGATCGCGCAGGAAGCTCAGCACCTGATCGCTGGATTCGGCCATTTTCGTCGCCAGACTCAGTTCGGCGAAACTGGCGAAACCCAGCAGTCGGGCCAGTTCCTGACGCAGGGCGAGGATCTCTTCCATCACCGGACCGTTGTCGTTCTGGCCAGCATTCGGGCCTTGATCCGAGGCACGGGTGCAGTAGGCGGCGTAGACTTCTTCGCGCAGCGCACGGTCTTGCGCGTAGGTCATCACCGCGTAATAGCTGGGGAATTCCAGGGTGATCAGCCAGCCGTCGAGGCCTTTGGCCTGGGCTGCGGCAGCCATCTGCGCCTTGGCCGAATCGGTCAGGCCGGCAAGGGCGGCTTCGTCGGTAATGTGCTTGGTCCACGCCTGCGTGGCATCGAGCAACTGGTTGGAGAAGCGGCTTCCGAGCTCGGACAGTTTGCTCTGCACTTCGGCGTAACGTTTCTGCTCGGCTTCCGGCAGATCGATACCCGACAGACGGAAATCGCGCAGGGCGTGTTCCAGAATGGTTTTTTGCGCGACGTCGAAACTGGCAGCTTCCGGACTGTTGGCCAACGCTTCATACGCCTGGAACAGTTCGCGGTTCTGGCCCATTTCGGTGGAGTAGGCGCTCAGGGCCGGCAGGCACGACTCGTAGGCTTCGCGCAATTCGGCGCTGTTGCACACGGCGTTAAGATGGCTGACCGGGCTCCACGCCGCACCGAGACGATCATTGAGTTCGTCCATCGCCAGCACCAGACCGGCCCAGGTCGGGTTCTTGCCCTGGGTCTTGAGGATTTCGGCGATGGCGGCGCGGTTGTCCGCGAGGATGGTTTCGATGGCGGGCAGGACGTGTTCGGCACGGATCGTGGAGAACGGCGGCAGGTCGTAGGACTGCAAAAGAGGGTTGTTCACGCTCACGGTTGGCACCTTGGCTGGAAGAAACATGCGCCCATCTTAATTACAATCGACACTCACCGCAGCTATCGGCGACAGAGAGAGAACTAATCGTGTCCCTTCGCAAATACCAGAATCACACCCCCCGCCTGAGCAACGGCGCATTCGTCGACGGTTCGGCGGTGGTGATCGGCGACGTCGAAATTGGCGCAGACAGCTCGGTCTGGCCGCTGACGGTGATCCGTGGCGACATGCACCGCATCCGCATCGGTGCGCGCACCAGCGTGCAGGATGGCTGCGTGCTGCACATCACCCACGCCGGCCCGTTCAACCCGGACGGTTTTCCATTGCTGATCGGCGATGACGTGACCATCGCCCACAAGGTCATGCTGCACGGCTGCACCGTTGGCAGCCGCGTGTTGATCGGCATGGGCAGCATCGTCATGGACGGTGCCGTGGTCGAGGACGACGTGATCATCGGCGCCGGCAGCCTGGTGCCGCCGGGCAAGCGCCTGCAGAGCGGCTTCCTGTATGTCGGCAGCCCGGTCAAGCAAGTGCGCCCGCTGACCAATAAGGAAAACGCCTTCTTTACGTACAGCGCGGCGAACTACGTCAAGCTCAAGGACCTGCATCTGGCCGAAGGCTACGACCAGCTCTGAATCGCCTTACACCTGCTCGGGAATTTCCATGCATTACCAGACTGTACTGTTCGACCTCGATGGCACCCTGACCGACCCGCGTGAGGGCATCACCCGCTCAATTCAATTTGCCTTGGCCAATCTCGGCATCGACGAACCGGATCTGAGCAAACTGGAACACTTCATCGGCCCGCCGCTGCTGCAAGCGTTCATGCAGTTCTACGACTTCGACGAGGCCAAGGCCTGGGAAGCGGTGAATTTCTATCGCGAGCGCTTCAAGGTCACCGGGCTCTACGAGAATCGGGTGTTCGACGGGGTCACGCCGTTGCTGGAAACCTTGAGCGGGCAGGGGCGGCAGTTGTACATCGCCACCTCCAAACCGTGGGTGTTCGCCCGCGAGATCGCCCGGCACTTCGACTTCGCCCGCCACTTCAAAGTGATCTACGGCAGCGAACTGGATGGCACGCGGACCAACAAGGTTGAGCTGATTGCGCACTTGCTTGAGGAAGAACGCCTGGACCCCGCGCAGACCCTGATGATCGGCGATCGCAAGCACGACCTGATCGGCGCGCGCAGCAATGGCCTGGATGCGGCGGCGGTGGGCTATGGGTTCGGCAGTTTTGAAGAACTGAATGCCGAGGCGCCGGCTTATCACTTTGAAACCTTGGACGAGTTGCATCAGGCGTTTTTGCAGCGCTGAGCAGATGGTTATCGCCGGCAAGCCAGCTCCCACAGGATAGCGATTCTTCAGGCTCACCGCTGTCCCTGTGGGAGCTGGCTTGCCAGCGATGAGGCCCGTTCAGCCGCTGGAGGACTCAGGAACTGCCAAGGCCCTCAAAGCCGCCTTACGCTCATCAACCGGCAACCGTCCCAACCGCTCGACCTCGGCATAAAACCTCAACCAATCCTCACCCACCTGCCTGAACACCGCCGCAAACGCCGGCACCCACTGGTCATACAGCCCGAACGGCAACAACCGCGCGTTGTTCAGTGGCGCATTGACCCAGGCGTCATAGCGCTTGTCCCCAGCCCACTGACTGTCGCGCATGACCCGATACTCCCGGCGCAAGCGCTCGAATTCAGCTGCTTTGCGCTCACGCATCTGCTCAACCGACAGCGGCTGCGCATACAGCGTCTCCAGCCGTGAGCGCGTGTCGAGTACCAGACCGATGAACTGGTCACGCTGCTTGAGCCTCGCATCCGACTCCGCCGGCAGCCCGCGGAACGCGCGCCATTGCCGCGTGCCTTCCTGCTCGACGAAGGTGGCGAAAGACTCGTTGAATTCAGTGTCGTCCTTCACATAGAACTTCTGGTGCGCCAGTTCATGAAAGATCAACGTGGCCAGCCGTTCGTCGCCCCAGCCCATCATCGAATTGAGAATCGGGTCATTGAACCAGCCGAGCGTCGAGTACGCCTCGACCCCGCCGATCGACACGTCCATGCCCTGCAAGCGCTGAAGCGCCGCGTCGCCACGGGCGGCGCTCTGGCTGTAGTAGCCGCGATAGGCCACGCAGCCGGCAATCGGGAAGCAGTGATTCTGCGGCGTCAGGGAAAACTCTGCGGTGGCGAACACATTCCACACCACGAACGGGCGACCGATGTCGGCGTACAGACGATAGCTCTGGTTGTCCGGCAAGTGCAGATGCTCGCTGGCGAACGTGCGGGCCTTTTGTGATTGAGCCAGATGCGCGCGCAATCTGGCATCGCGGCTGGGGTCGGCAATGACTTTTTCGACCGGCTCCCGTGCGCGCAGTAATTGCAGTTGGCCGCTGGCCAACTGGCTGTAATAGCTGACGCTGGTGCAACCGTTGAGCAACAAAAACAACACACCCGGAAACAAAATCGGAAAAACGCGATCAAGTAACCCAAGGCTGGAAAACGGCCTGATCAAAATAAGAAATTCCCCGGAAAGTCTGCCCCAAGACTATCCCGCCTCAAGGAGCACCGCTATGCGCATGTTGATGCTGACAGGAGGCCTGCTGACGCTGGCCGGTTGTGCCGGATTCGGAATGCCCGACCCCGACCCTTCGCAAGCCTGGATCGATCTTGACGCTCGCCAACACGACACGGCGCTGCAAGCCGTACAAGTCGATGCCACACAGGCTGTCGACAAACGTTATTTCGAAGTGCAGCCCGGCAGCCATGAGCTGAAGGTGCGCTACCAATTCCCGGTCGAAGCCACCAACATCGGCCCGACCGCCGAACCGCTGTGGCGCGATTGCCAGTTGAGCGTGAAATTCAAGGACTTTAACGCCGGCCAGCGCTATCAGCTGCAGGCGGGCAGCATCGGCTTCCGGCCTTGGGCCAAGCTTTATGACGAACAGCGCAAGGTTGTCGGCCAGGGCACACCGGCGGGCTGTCAGAGCAGTTGATCGGCGCTATGCTGCAAATCCCGTCAAAGGATATCGATCATGCGCAAGTTGACGACATTGCTGGCCGCCAGTGTGCTTGCCGGTTGTCAGAGCCCGTTGCCGGCGGCCGATCCAGACAAAGCCTGGGTCGACTTCGCCATGCCTACCCCCGGCGGCAAAGTGCTGATGGCCGAGCGCCTGGATAAACAGCGCTTGCGCGACGGACGCTTTTTTCAGGTGACGTCCGGTAGTCATGAGCTCACCGTGCGCTTTGACTTCGAAGTATTCGGGGGTGGTCAGGGCATGGATACCGATCCGCAAGAGCGGCTGTGTTACATGACCGTGCCCTATGAACACTTCGAGGCCGGGCAGCGTTACCGCCTTGAGGCCCGATCGCTGGCCTTCACGCCAAGTGCACGCTTGATCAATCGTCAGGGGCAGATCGTTGCCAACGAGCGGCAGATCAATTGCGTGCCGTAAAAGGCAATCAGCTATCGTTTCTCTGATAGATGATCCGCTTGGTGCCATTCTCGCAAGTACCGACGATCATGGCCGAGTCGTGCTGCTTCGCCTCTTCTGCCGTGATGATTTCAAGGGTGTACGTTGGGATCGCCTTCGCCTGGATCTTGATCTCGATCTCCTTTCTAAGCTCCTCACATTTTTTGGGGGCTGCGATAGCGGACGTGGCCAGTGCACTGCAAAGGATCGCCAAGCCAATACGTTTCATCGATGAAGCTCCTTGAGGCAGCGCGCACGGGTGTGCGCTGAAGCTGCTGTCGATTATTCGACCACAATTCTGCAGAGCGGGTTCTGACTTTGCTCACACCTTGTATTAATTGCCGGCTGCTGAGCAGGTTTCGAGACTGCCTTCGCGAGCAAGCTCGCTCCCACACTGGATCTGCGACGTGCACAAATCCCCTATGGGAGCGAGCCCTGCTCGCGAAGGCGTCAGCCCGGCAAACGCCGAATCAGCTGACCAGCGAAGCCTCAAGCGTGATCTTCGCATTCAGCACCTTGGAAACCGGGCACCCTTCCTTGGCCTTGTTGCTCAGCTCTTCAAACTGCTGCTGAGTTGCGCCCGGGATTTTCGCCTTGAGAATCAGCTTCACCGCAGTGATCGCGAAGCCGCCGTCAACCTGATCGAGGGTGACCTCGGCGTTGGTGTCGATGCTGTCTGCCTTCAGGCCGGCATCGCCGAGAATCATCGAAAACGCCATGGAGAAGCACCCGGCGTGGGCCGCGCCGATCAATTCTTCCGGGTTGGTGCCTTTGCCGCCTTCAAAGCGCGCCTTGAAGCCGTACGGCGCTTCGCGCAGTACGCCGGTTTCGGTGGAGATCGAGCCGAGACCGGTTTTCAGATCGCCTTCCCAATGCGCCGATGCCTTTTTCACGATAGCCATGTCTGCCTCCTCAAATATGGCGCGGAACGCCGCGCCGTCGCGGTTTTTACTAGCAAGGCTTCTGAGGATAGACGGCGGAACAAAGTTCAGCCTGGCTGAATCGTTGACTTTTTTAGTAGGAAATTTTGTCGCTGCTATTGAATCTCGGGTATATGCCCTCATTCCATAAAACACGCTTATGGATTTGGCAGGTTTTCGTTCGCAAGAAAAACCTGCCTCCCCACCCGGAGATGCAGGTTCATGAAAAAACTGTCCGATGTTAAATTTTCCACCCTCGATCTGGTGCCGGTGCGCGAAAACGGCAGCGCGGGGCAATCGCTGCGCAACTCGCTGGACCTGGCGCAGCATGCCGAGAAATTCGGCTACACGCGCTTCTGGGTCGCCGAACACCACAACATGGACGGCATCGCCAGTTCGGCCACTTCGGTGTTGCTCGGCTATCTGGCCGGAGGCACGTCGACGATCCGCGTCGGTTCCGGCGGGGTGATGCTGCCCAACCATGCGCCGCTGGTGATTGCCGAGCAGTTCGGCACCCTCGAGAGCCTGTACCCGGGACGCATCGACTTGGGTCTGGGCCGCGCGCCCGGCTCTGACCAGATGACCGCCCGCGCCTTGCGCCGTGAGCGCTCGGGCAGCGCTGACGACTTCCCTGAAGACGTTGCCGAACTGATGCGCTACCTCGGCCCGCGCACCCCGGAGCAACGCGTGATCGCCATGCCCGGCACCGGCACCAACGTGCCGATCTGGCTGCTCGGCTCAAGTCTGTTCAGTGCGCAATTGGCGGGTGAGCGCGGCTTGCCTTACGCCTTCGCCTCGCACTTCGCGCCGCGCTTCATGCACGAGGCGATCCGCATCTACCGCAATCACTTCAAACCGTCGGCGGTGCTCGACAAGCCGTACGTGATGCTCGGCGTGCCGCAGGTGGCAGCGGATACCGATGAGCAAGCCGATTACCTGGCGACGTCGGTGTACCAGCGCATTCTTGCGTTGATGCGTGGCCAGAGCCTGGTGCAGCGTCCGCCGGTGAAAACCATGGACGGTCTGTGGCTGCCCCATGAACGTGAGGCGGTGGGCGATTTCCTCGGCCTCGCCATGGTCGGCGGCCCGCAGAAGATCCGCGCCAAGCTTGAGGTGTTGATCGAGCAGACCCAGGCGGACGAGCTGATTTTCACCTCGGACCTGTACGAGCATGCCGATCGCGTGCATTCCTACGAGCTGCTGGCGCAGGTGATGAAGGGCTAAGATTCACCACACATACCTTGTGGGAGCGAGCTTGCTCGCGAAGACGGAGTGTCAGGCACTCGATATGTCGACTGACCCACCGGTTTCGCGAGCAAGCTCGCTCCCACATCGGGCACATGGAGCCCACAAAAAAGCCGACGCATCCACGTCGGCTTTTGTATTTCAGGCGCAATCAACCGCGTTTGTAGACGATTTCCTTGCTGCCGCCTTCGCAACTGCCGACGACGTCGCCATCAGCCGCAGCACCTTTGTCGACAACCTCCAGCGAATAACCGGAAACGCCTTTGGCGTCGAGCTTCGCGGCGATTTCGCTTTTCAGCTCTTCACATGGCTTGCCGGCTGCAAACGCACCACCCGCAAGGCTCAACAAACCTACTGCCAACATGAACTTCTTCATCGGTCGCACTCCCTGGTCGGATTGAAAGAGGCGGGCATCGAGTCATCCACCCGATGCGCTCACCTTGTAGCGCTTTGCCATTCCCTATGGCACTCGGCCAGCGCGCAAGTTCAGAAGACTAGCTCAAACTCAGCTGGCGGCAATCTTGAAGCCGACTTTCAGCGTGACCTGAAAGTGCGCTACCTGGCCGTTTTCGATGTG
Source organism: Pseudomonas glycinis (assembly GCF_054871425.1). Classification (NCBI taxonomy): domain Bacteria; kingdom Pseudomonadati; phylum Pseudomonadota; class Gammaproteobacteria; order Pseudomonadales; family Pseudomonadaceae; genus Pseudomonas; species Pseudomonas glycinis. The sequence continues at coordinate 785,689 of NZ_JBTYHF010000002.1, forward strand.
GCCACGGGTTTCGGTCACTTCAAACCATTCCAGATTGCGCAGGGTCTTGTTCGCCTCGGCCAATGCATTGTTGATGGCGTCTTCGATGCTGGTAGTGGACGAGCCGACCAGCTCGACTTTCTTGTAGGTGTGATGGTCACTCATGGCGTTCTCCTTGGGTTGGAATGGCGTGTGAAATTGAGCCTAGCAGGCAATTGCACTGATGATTTCGGCGCCGCTGCGCTGCCGAAGTTCAGAATTTCTGCACTTTCTCGACATGCTGAAGTCCCAACCAACACACGCCACTCATCACCAATGCAGGAGAGCCACCATGGCCAACACCTCTTTACGTAAAGCCTCGTTGCAAAGCATGGAAGCCGAGATCGAGAGTCTGCTCAAATCGTTGGAAAGCTTGAAAGACGATGCTTCGGACGAGTCGCGCAAGACCCTCAAGGCGCTGAAAAGCAACGCCGAAAGTGCGCTGAAACATTCCCGTCATCTGCTCAGCGACGCGTACGAAGAAGTCAAAGTGAAAACCCGCGAGACCGGCATTGCCACTCGTGACTACGCGCAGGAACACCCATGGACCACAGCCGGCGTGGCTGTCGGTGCAATCGGTCTGCTCGCCGCCTACTTTTTGTTCAAGCGCGGTGAGTGATCAGTCTGGCGCAGCTCGTTTTTGAGCCATTGCGCCAGTTGCCGGGCGCGTCCGTCTGCGGCGCGCTTGGGTAGCCACAACGCCAGTTGCGCCGGGGTTTCGCAAAAGCCCCACGGCGCAACCAGGCGACCCGCCTTCAGATCTTCGGTTACCAGCGGCTCCGGCGCGATTGCCACGCCGAGACCTGCAACAGCCGCCTCCAGCAAATAATACAAATGCTCAAAACCTTGCCCGAGCTTCAACGCCTTGGGATTGAGGTGGTTTTGCTGCGCCCAGCTGGGCCAGGCTTGTGGGCGAGAGGTGGTGTGCAGCAAGGGCTCATCAAAAAGATCTGCGGCCACAGCGGTGTGCAGCTTCTGATAACCGCTATACAACGGGCTCATTACGGGGCCGATGCGTTCCGCCGCCAGTTCATAGACCTGCATATCGGCCGGCCACGGTGGTTCGGCGAACAGCAACAACGCATCAAGGCCCGGGCGCCGGGGATCGAGATCGCCTTCACCGGCCGACAGGTGCAAGCGCAGATCAGGCAAATCGGCATTCAGCCGCCCCAGACGCGGAATAAACCAGCGCGCCAGCAGGCTCCCGGAACAACCCAGCACGAACGGCGCATCCGCTGTGCTTTGCGTAAGTTCGGCGCAAACACTGCGCAACCGATCAAACGCCTCAGCGCTGGCATCGCGCAGACGCGCTCCGGCATCTGTGAGTTTCAAGCCGCGTCCGTCCTTGACGAACAGGCTCACCCCTAGATGTTCTTCAAGCACCTTGAGCTGGCGGCTGACCGCACCGTGGGTGACGTGCAGCTGTTCGGCAGCCTGACTCACACTGTTCAGACGGGCGGTGGCCTCGAAGGCGCGCAAGGCATTCAGCGGGGGAAGGTCATGGCTCATGGTATCTGTGAGTTTTCCTGACAGGTTGTGGCGATCTTATCGGTTTTCAGCCTGGAAAGTCAGGGGTAGAGTGATCGTCATTGTCTTCTGACCGAATTCACCTGGAGCGACCCATGACCCAGACTTCGAACACCTCTGATCTGCGTAACGGCCCTGACGCCAACGGCCTGTTCGGTGCGTTCGGTGGCCGTTATGTAGCGGAAACCCTGATGCCATTGATCCTCGACCTGGCCCGCGAATACGAAGCGGCCAAGGAAGATCCGGCATTCAAGGAAGAGTTGGCCTACTTCCAGCGTGATTACGTCGGACGTCCGAGCCCGCTGTATTTCGCCGAACGCCTGACCGAGTTCTGCGGCGGCGCGAAGATCTACCTCAAGCGCGAAGAGCTGAACCACACCGGCGCGCACAAGATCAACAACTGCATCGGCCAGATCCTGCTGGCGCGGCGCATGGGCAAGAAGCGCATCATCGCCGAGACCGGCGCCGGCATGCACGGCGTGGCCACGGCCACCGTTGCTGCGCGGTTCGGTCTGGACTGCGTGATCTACATGGGCACCACCGACATCGAACGTCAGCAGGCCAACGTCTTCCGCATGAAGCTGCTCGGCGCTGAAGTCATTCCGGTCGTGGCTGGCACCGGCACCCTCAAAGACGCGATGAACGAAGCCCTGCGTGACTGGGTGACCAACGTCGACAACACCTTTTACCTGATCGGCACCGTGGCCGGCCCGCACCCTTATCCAGCAATGGTTCGCGACTTCCAGGCCGTCATCGGCAAGGAAACCCGCGATCAACTGCAAGCTCAGGAAGGTCGTCTGCCGGACAGCCTGGTGGCGTGCATCGGTGGCGGTTCCAACGCCATGGGCCTGTTCCACCCGTTCCTCGATGACAAGAGCGTGGAGATCATCGGCGTCGAAGCCGCCGGTTACGGCATCGAAACCGGCAAGCACGCGGCCAGCCTGAACGGCGGGGTGCCGGGCGTGCTGCACGGTAACCGCACCTTCCTGTTGCAGGACGACGATGGCCAGATCATCGACGCCCACTCGATTTCCGCTGGCCTCGATTACCCAGGCATCGGCCCTGAACACGCCTGGTTGCACGACATCGGCCGCGTCCAGTACACCTCGGTAACCGACGACGAAGCCCTTGAAGCGTTCCACAAATGCTGCCGTCTGGAAGGGATCATTCCTGCCCTGGAAAGCGCCCACGCCCTGGCCGAAGTGTTCAAACGCGCACCGAAGCTGCCGAAGGATCACCTGATGGTGGTCAACCTCTCGGGCCGTGGCGACAAGGACATGCAAACCGTGATGCACCATATGCAACAGTCGCAGCAGGAGAAACACTGATGAGCCGCCTGCAAACCCGCTTTGCCGACCTCAAGCAACAGAACCGCGCGGCGCTGGTGACCTTTGTCACTGCCGGTGATCCTGACTACGACACTTCGCTGGCGATCCTCAAAGGCCTGCCTGCCGCAGGTGCCGATGTGATCGAGCTGGGCATGCCGTTCACCGATCCGATGGCCGATGGCCCGGCAATCCAGTTGGCCAACATTCGCGCCCTGGGCGCCAAACAGAATCTGGCGAAAACCCTGCAAATGGTTCGCGAATTCCGTGAAGGCAACAGCGACACGCCGCTGGTGTTGATGGGTTACTTCAATCCGATCCACAAATTCGGCGTCGAGCGTTTCATCGCCGAAGCCAAAGAGGCTGGCGTTGACGGCCTGATCGTGGTCGACATGCCACCAGAGCACAACGAAGAGCTGTGCGACCCGGCGCAGGCTGCTGGCCTGGACTTCATCCGCCTGACCACGCCGACCACCGACGACGCACGTCTGCCGCGTGTGCTCAACGGCAGTTCCGGTTTTGTCTACTACGTGTCGGTCGCGGGTGTCACCGGCGCAGGTGCAGCGACTCTGGAACATGTGGAAGAGGCGGTTGCACGTCTGCGTCGGCATACCGACCTGCCGATCAGCATCGGTTTCGGTATCCGTACACCGGAGCAGGCCGCGGCCATCGCGCGTCTGGCTGACGGTGTGGTGGTGGGCTCGGCGTTGATCGATCACATCGCCAGTGCCGATACGCCTGAACAGGCCATCGATGGCGTGTTGAGCCTGTGTTCGGCGCTGTCCCAAGGCGTGCGCAAGGCTCGCGTCTAAGACCGCAGGGGAAAACAAAAAGGCTTCAGAACAGGCGTTCTGAAGCCTTTTTTTGTGCTCAGGGTAATTGCAGTCCGCCCGAAGCTTTGTGCAGTTTGCGCAAATGCTCGCCAATCTGCTTGACGTTGGCCTCGCTGGCGGCAATCTCGGCGGCGCGCTTGGGTTCGAGCAGCTTGCGCACTTCAGTATCGAGGTCGCCGGATAGCGCCAGCAGCTTCTTCTGCCGCTGGCTGCTTTCCGCTTCCAGTCGGCCGAACTCGCTCGGCTGGGGCAGTCCGTAACCCTTGGAGTCGAGCAGTTCCGCCGGGCGGCTGAGGAAGCCACTGTTGGCGAGGATCTGCTGTAAGGTCGCGTTGGCCTTGTCCATGCCGCCGTTTTCCAGCTCGCGGGCGCCGAGGTAGCGTTGCTTGACCTCATCCTGCGCCAGTAACAACTGCCGGCGGAAACTGGCTTGCTCGAGCAGCAACAGCGCCGCGCTGGTGCGCAGGTCGGCGCGGTCGAACCATTCGCGGCGTTGTTCAGCGCTGAGTGACAGCCAGTCTTCGACAGTGGTCTGCTTGATCGGCAGCTGCTTCTTCAATACATCGAACATCGCTTGATAGCGATCGCGGAACGAGTCGAAGCGGTAACCCAGACGCAGCGCTTCTTTCGGATTGTCGAGCACACTGGTGTCGGCCAGACCACGGCCCTTGAGCACTTCCAGCAAACCATTGGGCATGATGCTGTCGAGTCCGACCAGTTGGCTGTTATTGCTGCCGCTGCGCAACAGTTTCAAGCCTTCCACCGCGCAGTTGTTGGACAGGAAGAAGTAGTTGCCGTCGTAACTCCAGTGCATCTCGGCAGCATGTTCGACCACGCCTTCGATTTCCTCGCGAGACAGGTTCAGCGGCACTGAAGCGAGGCTGCGCAGCTCGGTCTTGGTGTATTCGTCGATCACCTGTGCCAGCGGCAACACGAACAGCCGCGACGGGTATTTGCCGACCAGTCCGTCCCAGCTCGACAGCTGCACATCGCCAACGAAAGCGCGATAGGACAGCACCAAGTGCTGATCGAGGTCGAGGCGGCAATCCGGGCCACGCGGGCGACCGGGGGCGCAGATCACCAGGCGCAGCATGCTGTGACCCCAGCGGCTGACCCAGTTCTGATTGGCCTCGGCCAGCAGGTAATCGACCGCGTAGACCCGTTCCGGATCGACTTGCCCCAGAGGCTGCTTGGCGAAGTCATTGCCCGCATTGAGAAAGGCGAAGCTCTTGCTGCAGGTGTCCTGCGCTGGCGGCGCCCAGCCGAAATGTTCCTTGTAATAGCGATACAGCGCCGGGCGGCGGCAGGCGTAGCTCGGGTCGAGGAGGAAGTACTCCATGTTGACCGCGACGAATTCCTTGGGACTGGAGATCTCGTAAAGATCCGGACTGCGGGCGATCTGGCGGTTGTGTTGTTCACGCTCGCCACGGCGGCCGACGTACTGCTGCCACCCGGCCAGGTCAAGCAGGCGCGGGTCGTCGCTGATGGTGAAGCGGCGACCGTTCTGCCCGCGACACTCATCGGGAATGCCGATCAGCCCGGCGCTGTTGAAGCGTCGGGTGCAGCGTTGGATCAACGTGCGCTCGGCGCTCGGCCATAAACGCGCGCGATCATAAATGTGGGTAATTTCGTGCAGCACCGTGGCCAGCAGTTCCTCGCGCACAGTGCCGTGGGGGCGATTGGTTTTCTCTTTCGCCGCGCTGCCATCGGTGAGGCTGGCGAGCAGCTTGCGGTTCAGATCGAGCTCGGAAACCAGCGTCGCCTGCCCGTAAGCGTTGGCAGGCATGTCGTCGGTCCAGCCGACGTCGATGCGCCGATCCAGCCGCTCAATGAAGCTCGGCGGCAGTTTCGCCATCGCCTCATCGATCAGCGCCTGACTGGCCTGTTGTTGAGCCGGGCTCAGACCCTCGGTCTTGAGCCGCAATTGCAGGCCGGCGTGGGCGCTGTTGCCAAGCAGCAACAACGCCCCGGCCAGCAGCCAGGCGCCAACGGACTTCACAGTGCGAGAATGGCTTCGGCGAGTACCTGATCACTGGCGTCGCGCGCTTCCGGCACGCGATTGCGCAAGGTGTTGAGGGCGGCTTCGAGGTGCGCGCCACGGATGTCGCCGTTGCTGGCGACGAAACTGGCGGCGTCGTCGTGGGCTTCGCGGATGATTTTCGAATCGCGAATCGATGTGGTGGTATCGGAAGTGAAATCGATGCTGCGCTGGGAGGCACGAACGATGATGTTACTGGTGGCTACCAGGGTGTGCGCCTGGGCCACATCGGCCAACACAAACAGGCCAAGGGCGGCAGCAATCAGCGGGCTACGCATGGAACGACTCCGGAAGGACAAGGATAACTATTGGACGAGAATTGCCTCTGCCAGTTCAAGGTCGCTGGCATGAAGTTTCGGCCGGGTTTTGCGCAGGTAATGCAGCGCGGATTCCAGCCGTGCGCCTCGCCATTCACCGTCACTGGCAACAAAGGCGGCCGCATCATCATGGGCGGCGAGCAGCAGTTTACGGTCGAACGGCGCAGAAGACACCATGCTGGTCGCGTAACCGCTGACCACCGTGCCTTGGGTCGACGCATTGAAAGCATCGAAGGCATTGGCAGACATCGCCCAGCAGGCGCTGAACAAGGCAGAAGAGATGAGCAGGTTTGGAAGAAAGCGCATGGGACTCGACAACTGTTAACGAGCCTGAAGGCTAGCGCAAATGCCCGGGCCAGAGCCAGCGTTGAAACATCGGGACACGGCTGGCGTGTCCCGCAATACCGCAAACGATCAGAGGGTCAGAATGGCCTGAGCCAATTGGGCATCGGTGGCATTGAGTTGTGGCGCCTGATGGCGGATGTGATCGAGCGCGCTTTCCAGCTTCACTCCACGGATATCGCCTTCGCTGGCCACGAAGCTGGCGGCATCGTCGCGGGCGGCGAGGACGATCTTGTCGTCACGGAACGAGGAGGTCACATCGGAAGTGGCGTCGGAAGTGGCTTTCAGCGCGCCGACGATCGAGTCGGTGGTCACGATGAAACTGGTAGCACTGGCGTTGGCAGCCACGGCCAGCAGGGCGGCGGCACTGAGCAGGCGAAGACGGGTCATGATGGAACTCCTTTGGATAAACCGTAGTGAGAGGTGGCTCGGTATCTGAGGAGTCAGACGCCTGTTGCGCAACGTTCGCCACGTTCTGCATGGATATTAGGCTGCCAGATGCGGTTCGCCCAGTGGTGGCCAGTGATACTTCAAAGGTTCTGGATAACTGTACCGGTATTATTTGAGTATTCCGCAAATTGTACCTGTGTTCGTTTATATATGCGTTTTAGAGCATTCAAGGCCCCTGAAACGACAAAACCCGTCGTGGTTTCCCACGACGGGTTCTGCTTGTGCAATTCGGGTTGCTGGCGGTGGGTCTGACGACCAGAGCCAGCGACGCTGCTTAGCGCCAGAACGGCTTGCTCAGCTCTTCGTAGCGTTGTGCTTCGCTGATACCGGCATCGGCCAGCAGACGCGAATCCAGACGGGCCAATTGGTGGCGGCTGGAGATGCGGCGCTGCCACAACATCAGGTTGGCGATAACGCGCAAAGGCAGGGAAGCCTGGGTGTTTACAGCTTTGTCTTCGAAGAACAGTTCGGAACTGAGTGTACGTTCCATGGTTGACATCCTTCCGCTTGTGGCGGGATCAGGTAGTGGTTTGACTGGTGCCCATGATCCTCTCGTTTGGATAGTCTCTGTAGATACAGTTCATTTGTATTGTGAGTGAGCAGTTAACTGTTTATGGATGGTGTACGGGTCGAAATTGGGCAAACTGTACCTGTCCGCACTTGATTGGTGCATTTTCGCTGGAATTAAGCGATTGAGTAGGACTTTGCTGTAGGAAAGCACCGGTACAGCAGTACAGTTTTCGACGATTCTGTTACTGGCGGAGGTCCATCGACGCAAAACTGTGTTTGCGTCGATGGATATCTGTGAGAATCACACCGCCAGCATGCGCCCGGTTTCTTCCAGGTTCATATGCCAGCTCAGCGCTTCGCGCAGAATATGCGGGGTGTGACCGCCGATTGCACAGGCAGCGCTGAAGTAATCATTCAGTGCCTGGCGAAAGTCCGGATGCACGCAGTTGTCGATGATCACTCGTGCACGCTCCCGTGGCGCCAGGCCACGCAGGTCGGCGAGGCCGACTTCGGTCACCAGGATGTCGACGTCATGCTCGGTATGGTCGACATGGCTGACCATCGGCACCACGCTGGAAATCGCGCCACCCTTGGCGATCGACTTGGTCACGAATACCGCCAGATGCGCATTGCGCGCGAAGTCGCCGGAGCCGCCGATGCCGTTCATCATCCGCGTGCCGCAGACATGGGTGGAGTTGACGTTGCCGTAGATATCGAACTCCAGCGCGGTGTTGATGCCGATGATGCCCAGACGGCGCACCACTTCCGGGTGATTGGAGATCTCCTGCGGCCGCAGAATCAGTTTGTCCTTGTACTTCTCCAGGTTGCCGAACACGTCGCTGTTGCGCCGCTCGGACAGGGTGATCGAACTGCCCGAGGCGAAGCTCAGCTTGCCGGCATCGATCAGGTCGAAAGTCGAATCCTGGAGCACTTCCGAGTACATGGTGAGGTCTTCGAACGGCGAGTCGATCAAGCCGCACATCACCGCGTTGGCGATGTTGCCAATTCCGGCTTGCAGCGGGCCGAGCTTGTTGGTCATGCGGCCGGCCGCAACTTCCTGCTTGAAGAACGTGATCAGGTGTTCGGCGATAGCGTTGGTATCAACGTCCGGTACCGACACTGTGGACGGCGAGTCCGACTGCTGAGTGATGACAATCGCGACGATCTTCTCCGGCGGAATCGGAATTGCCGTGCTGCCGATGCGATCGTCGACTTTCACCAGCGGGATTGGCGTGCGCGTCGGGCGGTACGTCGGGATATAGATGTCGTGCAGGCCTTCGAGGTTGGCGTTGTGGGCCAGGTTGATCTCGACGATCACTTGTTTGGCGAAGATCGCGAAGCTGGCCGAGTTGCCCACCGAAGTGGTCGGCACGATATGGCCTTGTTCGGTGATGGCGACTGCCTCGATGACGGCAATGTCCGGCAGCTTCAACTGTTGGTTGCGCAGTTGCTCTACGGTTTCCGAGAGATGCTGGTCGATGAACATCACTTCGCCGGCGTTGATTGCCTTGCGCAACGTGCTGTCGACCTGAAACGGCATGCGCCGCGACAGCACGCCGGCCTCGGTCAGTTGCTTGTCGAGGTCGTTACCCAGACTGGCGCCGGTCATCAGGCTGATCTTCAGCGGCGTGACCTTGGCGCGCTCGGCCAGTGCGTGGGGAACGGCCTTGGCTTCGCCGGCGCGGGTGAAACCGCTCATGCCGACGGTCATGCCGTCCTCAATCAGAGCAGCGGCGTCGGCAGCGCTCATCACTTTGTCCAACAACGAAGGCAGGCGAATACGGTCACGGTACATGGATTATTATCTCGGGCAACGAGTAGCAGGATGCGCAGTCTAGTGAATTTGGCCGGCGCCTGTCCCGCTACCAAGGTCGCAAACGAGGCCTCTATTTCGCGGGTTTGCAGTAAAACACCGTTACCGGATCTGCAACAACGCGGCAAATTGTCCAGCGTCTGGCGCAAACAAAAACGCCCCGACAAGTCGGGGCGTTGGCTATTGCAGCGGTGAATTACTCGACCGCTTTGACCATGTCTTCGATGACTTTCTTCGCGTCGCCGAAAACCATCATGGTCTTGTCCAGATAGAACAGTTCGTTGTCCAGACCGGCGTAGCCGCTGGCCATCGAGCGCTTGTTGACGATGATGGTCTTGGCCTTGAACGCTTCGAGAATCGGCATACCGGCAATCGGTGACTTCGGATCGTTCTTCGCGGCCGGGTTGACCACGTCGTTTGCGCCGAGCACCAGCACCACGTCGGCCTGACCGAACTCGGAGTTGATGTCTTCCATCTCGAACACCTGGTCGTAAGGCACTTCGGCCTCGGCGAGCAGGACGTTCATGTGCCCAGGCATGCGACCGGCCACCGGGTGAATCGCGTACTTCACGGTCACGCCGCGATGGGTCAGCTTCTCGGTCAGTTCCTTCAGTGCGTGTTGTGCACGGGCCACTGCCAGACCGTAGCCCGGTACGATGATCACGGTGTCGGCGTTGGTCAGCAGGAAGGTTGCGTCATCAGCCGAACCGGATTTCACCGGACGGGCTTCCTGCGCACCGGCAGTGCCTGCATCTGCCGTATTGCCGAAACCGCCGAGCAGTACATTAAAGAAGGAGCGATTCATCGCCTTGCACATGATGTACGAGAGAATCGCACCGCTCGAACCCACCAGCGAGCCGGCAATGATCAGCATCGAGTTGTTCAGCGAGAAACCGATGCCCGCCGCCGCCCAGCCGGAATAGCTGTTGAGCATAGACACCACTACCGGCATGTCGGCGCCGCCGATCGGGATGATGATCAGCACGCCCATCACGAACGCCAGTGCCAGCATCAGCGCGAACGCCATGAGGTTGCCGGTGAACATGAAGGTCAGGCCGAGAACCAGCGTAGCCAGACCCAGAACCGCATTGAGCTTGTGCTGACCGGCGAACTGTACCGGTGCGCCCTGGAACAGACGGAACTTGTATTTGCCTGAGAGCTTGCCGAAGGCGATCACCGAACCGGAGAAGGTGATCGCACCAATCGCCGCACCGAGGAACAGCTCCAGACGGTTGCCCGCCGGAATCGCATCGCCCAGTTGTTTAACGATACCCAGCGATTGCGGCTCGACCACCGCCGCAATGGCAATGAACACCGCCGCGAGGCCGATCATGCTGTGCATGAACGCTACCAGTTCCGGCATCTTGGTCATTTCAACGCGCTTGGCCATGATCGAGCCGGCGGTACCGCCGACCAGCAAGCCAACGATCACATAACCAATGCCAGCCGTGGCCAGTTCAGCGCCCAACTTATAGATGAGGCCGACCGTGGTGATGATTGCCAGCGCCATGCCGAGCATGCCGAACAGGTTGCCGCGCCGCGAAGTGGTCGGGTGCGACAGGCCTTTGAGGGCCTGGATAAAGCAGATCGACGCGATCAGGTAGAGCGTCGTGACGAGATTCATGCTCATTACTTCGGCGCCTCTTCTTTTGCTTTCGGGGCTTTCTTCTTGAACATCTCAAGCATGCGGCGGGTGACCAGGAAGCCACCAAACACATTGACCGCCGCCAGTGCCACTGCCAGCGTGCCCATGGTCTTGCCCAGCGGCGTGACGGTCAGCGCAGCGGCGAGCATGGCACCGACGATCACGATCGCGGAAATGGCATTGGTCACCGCCATCAACGGCGTGTGCAGCGCAGGCGTAACGTTCCAGACCACGTGGTAACCGACATAAATCGCCAGCACGAAGATGATCAGGTTGTAGATACCGGGGGAGATAAGCTCTTCCATCGTCTGAATCCCTGCTTAGGCGTTTTTGCGGATGACTTGGCCGTCGCGGCACATCAGGCACGCGGCGACGATGTCGTCTTCGAGGTTGACGTCGAACTGGCCTTCCTTGGTGAACACCAGCTTGAGGAAGTCCAGCAGGTTGCGTGCGTACAGCGCCGAAGCATCGGCAGCGACTTCACCGGCGAGGTTGGTCGGGCCGACGATGGTCACACCGTTTTCCACAACGACCTGATCGGCGACGGTCAGTGGGCAGTTGCCACCCTGGGCGGCGGCGAGGTCGATGACCACCGAGCCCGGCTTCATCTCTGCCACGGTCTCGGCGCTGAGCAGCGTCGGCGCCTTGCGGCCCGGAATCAGCGCGGTGGTGATGACGATATCGGCCTGCTTGGCGCGCTCGTGCACAGCCTGGGCCTGACGCTGCATCCAGCTCGCCGGCATTGGCCGCGCGTAACCGCCGACACCGACGGCGCATTCGCGCTCTTCATCGGTCTCGTAAGGCACGTCGACGAACTTCGCGCCGAGGGATTCGATCTGTTCCTTCACCGCTGGACGCACGTCAGACGCTTCGATCACCGCACCCAGACGTTTCGCCGTGGCAATCGCCTGCAACCCGGCCACGCCTGCGCCAAGAATCAGCACGCGCGCCGCTTTCACGGTGCCCGCAGCAGTCATCAGCATCGGCATGAAGCGTGGGTAATAGTGAGCCGCGAGCAACACCGCTTTGTAGCCGGCGATATTCGCCTGCGACGACAACACATCAAGACTCTGCGCCCGCGAGGTGCGAGGCGCCGCTTCGAGGGCGAACGCGGTAATGCCGCACTCGGCCATCTTCGCGATGGTCCCGTTGTTGAATGGGTTGAGCATGCCCACCAGCACCGCACCGCGCTTGATCAGCGTCAGTTCGGCATCGCTTGGCGCGATCACTTTGAGAATCAGCTCGGCGCCAAACGCGTCATTGGCGCTGCCAATGCTTGCGCCGGCCGCTTCATAGGCACTGTCGACGACACTGGCTTTGACGCCAGCGCCGCTTTGCACAGTGACCTTATGGCCTTGGCTGATCAGCTTCTTGATGGTTTCCGGGGTTGCAGCAACCCGTGTTTCACCGGTCTGGGTTTCGAGAGGAACACCAATGTGCACGTCAAATCTCCTGCGTGATCTTATTGAGTAAACCCATGCACTACGGATGGTGCGACTGGGGCGGCCGATCAGCACGATCCCGCCGAATCAGGGCGGGGCGCGGCATTTTGCAGGCGAACTTTATGCCCTTCAAGGGATTATGACGGGTGACGGAAAATTAACTACAAGTCATGCCGTGACCGAATGTCGCAGATGGCCAGTTGAACCCCTTGCAGGCCGTGCCCTGCATGGATTCTGGCTGAATTTGAAAAAAATTCGCATCGGTGGCGTGAATAGGCAGTAATGAGTCGCCATTAGAGGCTCAAAGCCACGTGTTTGGCAGCTTGTGGGACGTCTGTACGACTTTCGGATACAGTCTGCTCAAAAGCGACAAATAGTTATATCTGTAGGGCTTTGGTTTTTCTGACTACGGGGTTAAGTATTGCGCAAAGCCTTTATTATTCTAGGCTGTAGCTCTGCGCTTGATTTACCAGCCAGTCGCGAAATGCCTTCAGCGATGCCGATTCGACCTTTCGCTCCGGAATCATCAGGTAATAGGCCTTGATGCTGGAGAGCGCTTGAGGGTTGGCAACCACCAGACGTTTCTCTGCCAGCTCGCGCTGGATCAGAAACGGCGGAATCAGCGCGACGCCCATGTCGTGCATGGCTGCCTGGGCAAGCATGGAGAATAGCTCGTAGCGTGGGCCGGTCATGTCGCGCGGAATATTCAGCTGTTGCGAGTTGAACCATTGGCGCCAGGCGTAAGGTCGGGTGGTTTGCTGCAGCAGCGGTAGTTCAGCGATGGCTTGCGCTGTCAGCTGCTTGCGATCGCCGAGTAGGGCGGGGCTGCACACCGGCATCGGATTCTCGCCCATCAATCTGTGGGATTCGGTACCCGACCAATCGGCATCGCCGAAGTAGATCGCGGCATCGAATTCGGTGTCGGCAAACAGGAACGGCCGGGTGCGGTTGGTCAGGTTGACGGTCACTTCCGGGTGCTTGAGCTGGAAATCCTTGAGGCGTGGCAGCAGCCATTGCGTGCCGAAGGTCGGGACGACGGCGAGCTCGATGACGTTGGTGCCCTGCTGGCCCATCACCGAAAGGGTGTCGCGCTCCACCGCATCGAGCTGAGTCGCCACCCGGCGACTGTAGGAAAGACCCGCCTCGGTCAGTTTCACTCCACGTCGCGAGCGTCGGAACAGTTCCACGCTGAGGAAATCTTCCAGGCTGGCGATCTGTCGGCAAATGGCGCCTTGGGTGAGCGACAGTTCTTCAGCAGCACGGGTAAAGCTCTCATGGCGGGCGGCAGCTTCGAAACTGATCAGGGCGGCGGTGCTGGGGATCTTCCTGCGCATGTACGTCAACCTCACTAATGCGCCGCATAAAAGGCTATTCGCGACGTTTCGGAGTGAGAAATTAGCACAACAGGATGCGAAATCCTCGTTTGCCGCGATGGCGAACCGCGCCTAGGATCAATGCCACGTTAATTCACCCGATTGCGAGGGCACACTCATGGGCGGTAAAGCTAGTTTCAATTGGATCGATCCCCTGCTGCTGGATCAACAGCTCACCGAAGAAGAGCGGATGATCCGCGACACCGCCGCGCAGTTCGCTCAACAGAGTCTGGCGCCGCGTGTGCTCGAAGCTTTCCGTCATGAGAAGACCGATCCGGCAATCTTCCGCGAGATGGGTGAAGTCGGCCTGCTCGGTGCGACCATTCCCGAACAATACGGTGGCAGCGGTCTGAACTATGTCAGCTACGGTCTGATTGCCCGAGAGGTCGAGCGCGTCGACTCCGGCTACCGCTCGATGATGAGCGTGCAATCCTCGCTAGTGATGGTGCCGATTAACGAATTCGGCACCGAGGCACAGAAACAGAAGTATCTGCCGAAGCTGGCATCCGGCGAATGGATCGGTTGCTTTGGCCTGACCGAGCCGAACCATGGTTCCGATCCGGGCGCGATGATAAGCCGGGCGCGCAAAGTCGATGGCGGCTACAGCCTGACTGGCGCGAAGATGTGGATCACCAACAGCCCGATCGCTGACGTGTTCGTGGTCTGGGCCAAGGACGATGCTGGCGATATCCGTGGCTTCGTTCTGGAGAAAGGCTGGAAAGGTCTGAGCGCTCCGGCGATTCACGGCAAGGTCGGCCTGCGCGCTTCGATCACCGGTGAGATCGTCATGGACAACGTGTTCGTGCCGGAAGAAAACATCTTCCCGGATGTCCGTGGCCTGAAAGGCCCTTTCACCTGCCTCAATTCCGCACGCTATGGCATTTCCTGGGGCGCGCTGGGCGCGGCCGAATTCTGCTGGCACACCGCGCGCCAATACACTCTGGATCGTCAGCAGTTCGGTCGTCCGCTGGCCGCAACTCAGCTGGTACAGAAGAAACTCGCCGACATGCAGACCGAGATCACTCTGGCACTGCAAGGCTGCCTGCGCTTGGGCCGGATGAAGGACGAAGGTACCGCCGCCGTTGAAATCACTTCGATCATGAAGCGCAACTCCTGCGGCAAGTCGCTGGATATCGCACGAATGGCGCGGGACATGCTCGGTGGCAATGGCATCTCCGATGAGTTCGGTGTCGCTCGTCATCTGGTCAATCTGGAAGTGGTGAATACCTATGAAGGTACCCATGACGTTCACGCGCTGATCCTCGGGCGTGCGCAAACCGGTCTGCAGGCGTTCTATTAATAGGAGAGCAGACCATGGGCGCGCTGTCGCATCTGCGGGTTCTGGATTTATCGCGAGTACTGGCCGGGCCTTGGGCCGGGCAAATCCTCGCCGACCTTGGCGCCGAAGTGATCAAGGTCGAGCGCCCGGGCAATGGTGATGACACCCGCGCCTGGGGGCCGCCCTTCCTTAAAGACGCTTACGGCGAGAACACGTCGGAAGCGGCTTATTACCTCTCGGCAAACCGCAACAAGCAATCGGTCACCATCGACTTCACCCGCCCTGAAGGGCAGAAGCTGGTGCGCGACCTGGCGACAAAGTCGGACATTCTGATTGAGAATTTCAAAGTAGGTGGTCTGGCGGCCTATGGTCTGGACTATGAGTCGCTGAAGGCGCTCAACCCGAATCTGATCTATTGCTCCATTACCGGCTTCGGCCAGACCGGCCCTTACGCCAGGCGTGCAGGGTATGACTTCATGATCCAGGGCCTCGGCGGCTTGATGAGTCTGACTGGTCGACCTGAAGGAGATGAAGGCGCTGGCCCGGTGAAAGTGGGCGTGGCGCTAACGGATATTCTTACCGGGCTGTATTCGACGGTAGCGATCCTCGCGGCATTGGCTCATCGCGATCACGACGGTGGCGGCCAGCACATCGATATGGCGTTGCTGGATGTACAGGTCGCATGTCTGGCGAACCAGGCGATGAACTACCTGACCACCGGCAATGCGCCGAAGCGCCTGGGCAATGCGCATCCGAATATCGTGCCTTATCAGGACTTTCCTACGGCGGATGGCGACTTCATTCTCACCGTGGGTAATGACGGGCAGTTCCGCAAGTTCGCCGAGGTCGCGGGGCAACCGCAGTGGGCGGATGATCCGCGCTTCGCGACCAACAAGCTGCGGGTAGCGAACCGCGCGGTGCTGATCCCGTTGATCCGCCAAGCTACGGTCTTCAAGACCACGGCCGAGTGGGTTGCTCAATTGGAGCAGGCGGGTGTGCCTTGTGGGCCGATCAATGATCTGTCGCAGGTGTTTGAAGATCCACAGGTGAAGGCGCGCGGTCTGGCGATCGAGCTGCCTCATGCATTGGCGGGAATGGTGCCCCAGGTGGCCAGCCCGATTCGATTATCGGAGACCCCCGTTGAATATCGTCATGCGCCTCCTTTATTGGGTGAGCACACGTTAGAGGTTCTGCAGCGGGTGCTGGGTCTGGGGGCAGGTGCGGTGGCTATGTTGAAGGAAGAAGGCGTCCTTTAAGTCTTCTTCTATATAGAAGACGCTCTTTTCTCATCTGATTGGATGTTTTTTAACCAATTCGCAAGTTATTGAAAGAAAAGCGAAATTAACGGTTGACGGCAGATTCCAGAGGTCTATAATTCGCCCCACTTCCGGCGCAGTCGAAACGGAAAACTCCTTGAGAATCAAAGAGTTAAGCAGTTTTCGACAGCGGCTTGCTTCAGATCATCGAAGCCTGGAAGGAGTTGAAAGAGCGGTGATGTTTG